>NZ_CP044532.1:2580616-3225770 GCF_026427775.1 Arthrobacter sp. CDRTa11
GTCAGTTTCGGGAGGTCCGTCCGCCGTCCAAGCACTGCTGGAACCGTTCGGTTCCCTGCAGGTGATCCCCACAGGCGGAATAAACCCGGACAACCTCGCCACTTACCTGAACATACCCAACGTAGTGGCAGCGGGCGGCAGCTGGATGGTGCCGCGGGCCGCAATCCAGTCCAAGGACTTCGCGCGGATCGGTGCACTCAGCGAACAAGCGGTTGCCCTTGCCACGGCAATCCGGCAGGACTGAGCCATGACCACACCTACCTGGAACACCGGCCCGGATGCTGAAGCCCCAGCGGCCGCAAGGACAACGCTGCCACGCGAGCGTGCAACAGGCGCGCCCGAAGTTGTGACTATGGGCGAGTCCATGGCTCTTTTCAATCCGGAGACGGTCGGTCCATTGCCACACGCCGGGTCGTTTACGCTCGGCATCGGCGGTGCGGAAAGCAACGTGGCCATTGCCCTCAAACGGCTGGACATCTCCGTGGCCTGGGTAGGCCGACTCGGAGATGACACGCTCGGAAACCTGGTCCGCCGCGAACTCCTGGCGGAGGGGGTGGAAGTTGTCTGCGCCCGGGACGGCGGCGCCCCCACGGGGCTCATGATCAAGGAGCGCCGCACAGCATCCAGCACCAGGGTGTCCTACTACCGGGCCAACAGCGCGGGTTCACGGCTCTGCGTGGATGACATTCCCACCGGCCTCATTGCCGGGGCACGTCTGTTGCACCTGACAGGCATCACGCCCGCTTTGTCCAGATCCGCAGCCGAAGCGGTGCAGCACGCCATCGACTGTGCAAAAGCCGCTGGTGTCAAGGTTTCCTTTGACCTCAACTACCGCGCGTCTCTGTGGTCCATGCAGGAGGCGAAATCCGCCTATAAGAGTCTGATCAGTCAGGCGGACGTGGTTTTCGCAGGCGAAGAGGAGGCGGCGATCGTGGTGGACTGCGCCGAAAATCCCCTTCACCTTGCCGAGCGGCTGGCGAAACTCGGCCCCGCCGAAGTTGTGATCAAGCTGGGCGCGGCGGGATGTGCCGCTCTTGTCGATGGCATTGAATACCATCAGCCCGCAATCCAGGTTGAGGCCATCGACACGGTAGGAGCCGGTGATGCATTCGTCGCTGGCTACCTGGCGGAGTGGCTCCGTGACGAGAGCGTTTCCCAGCGGCTGCTCACCGCAGTCCGCACCGGGGCGTTTGCCTGCCTGGTGCCAGGTGACTGGGAAGGCATGCCCTATCGAAACGAACTTTCCCTGCTCGATGCCACCGAACCCGTAACCAGGTAAACATGCCGGCCTAAACCGGGGCGCTCCTCCCAACCGCAGAAAATGTCCAGCTTTCAGCAGGCTGGCCTGTTAAGCACGTCCTTGGACACACGTTGCTTGAGGAGCCTGCCTTCGGGACCCATTTTCAGTTGGCGCTCTTCAACAATGACCTGTCCCCGAAGGATCGTCATGCTCGCCCAGGCTGCCACCCGATAGCCTTCCCACGGCGTGTAGTCCGCTTCATGCAGGTCCGATGCCGTGATCCTTCGATCCACGGTTGTGTCGAGTACGGCCAGGTCGGCATCGCTGCCGATCGCGATCACTCCCTTTTGCGGATACAACCCCAGGATTTTGGCGGCATTGGCTGAGGTGATGTCGACAAACCGCGTGAGGTCCAGCCCTCGCTTGGAGACTCCCTCGGTATAGGCGACGGCCATCCGCATTTCGACGCCGGCATGGCCGCCGGTGGCATCGAGAATGGTCTTTCCGCGGGTCTTCACTTCGAAATCTGTGCATACGCCGTCAGTGGCGAGGGTACTGAGCGAGCCGTCCAGCAAGGCTTTCCACATTGAATCCCGGTCCTCGGCTGACTTCAGCGAGGGGTATGTATGGTAGATCGCGCCATTCTCCTGGCGGTAGTCATCCGCGGTGAAGTAGGCGTAGTGGGGGAGGATTTCACCGTAGACGGGCTGGCCCTTTCCGCGTGCCTCCTGAATGGCTTCCACGCCTTCACGGGCGCTCACGTGCATCAGGTAGATGGGTGCTCCCACATGTTCGGCCAGGGTTATTGCCCGCTGGAACGAGAGTTTTTCAGACAGGTTGTTGTGGGCGTGGTGCATGTACTCCAGGCCGATCTTGCCCTCGCGTTGCAGCTTCTTGTAGGAGTACATGACGATGTCGTCGTCCTCCGCATGGACCGCCAGCATCGCACCGGCGGCGGCGGTCTGCTCCATGAGCCCCCACATGTTTCCGAGGTCGGTCTTCTGCCGGGGACGCGTCGGAGTGGTGTTGGTCATCCACACTTTGTAGCTGCCATGGCCGGCGGCGATGGCGTCGGGGATCTGCTCAAGCACCTCGAAGGGGATTTCCGGTTCCTTGAAAGTCCCGTGCAATGCGTAGTCCGTGTAGGTAATCCCTTCCCACGTTGCGGACTTTCGCGCGAACGATTCCGAGAGTTCATCGCCGGGCTTCCAATGGGCGAAGTCAACCAGGGTGGTTGTTCCGCCGTAGATTGCGCCTTCACTCACCCGGTCCGGTCCGAAGGCCCTGATTCCGCTCTCCGCCGCGGTCGGCAGTACATCTCCTGTGTGCACATGGGGGTCCACGCCTCCGGGCACAACCAGCTGGCCGCGAAGGTCGACCTGGCGGATCGCCTGGTCGGGTGTACCAACACCGGGCTCACGGAGGGAGACGATCCGTCCATCGGAGATGCCGATATCAAGGCGCCGGGCGCCGGAGGGGGTGACGACCAGTCCATTGGTCAGGAGAAGATCAAGCATCGGAGACCTGCGCATTCGTAGAGTCGGAAGGGTCGATGGTGAAAGGCGCTGAGCTGAAGTACCGCATAGCGAGGGAGACTTTTGCCGAAACCCTCGCGTTGACGAGTTGGGACACCGAAACGTCGGCTGCAGCGCTCAACAGCATCGCCGTCTTTTCCCGGGACCACTGGCGGTCGGTCTGGAGGAGGGCCAGCATGTCGTCCAGGGCAAGCCTTGCCGCTTCGTCTAGCGTGTCGCCGTCGCCAATGGTGATCACCGACCCGCTGGAGAGGATGACTGGCCGGCGGATTCCGGCGTCCGGGACCACTGCGCAAGAAAGGAGCACGCTGCCCTCAACCTCTACGGCAGTCAGCGAACACTCGCCGTCCCCTTGGGCGGCATGCAGATCGCCGGCGAAAAGCATTGCGTCATGCACTTGAACCGGGAGGACGACGGCGGACCCCGCCGTCAGGTCCTTGCAGTCCATATTGCCGCCATGGATTCCAACCGTGCTGGAGTTCGGGGCTGAGCCGGCGGGTGCGACGCCGATTTTGCCCACCATTGGACGAACCGGGATGGTGATGCCTTCGTCGAACAGGACGTCGCCGTCAGCGATCTCCACAACGCGGCCAGCACGGCCCAAGCCGCCGCTGAAGCCGCCCCGTCCGGGAAGGGTAACCATGGCCCCGCGCTCCGCGATGCTGATCTCATGGACATCTATTCGCAAGGTGTCTCCGGGCTTCACTCCACGGACAGCGACAGGGCCAGTAACCGGGATAGAGAGTTTTTCGTACTCACCGGTCCGCTCGAAAAGGCCACCGGTCAGCAGACTCCTGGCATCAAGCCAAAAGGGTTCCCCCTGCTGCACCTCGAGGATTGGGGCTGTTTCTGCAGTGAAGGATCCGGACGCATCTTCAAAACCAGCACGGACAGAGTGGTTGAGCGTCTGAAACTTATGCATCATGGTCACGTCCTAGGAGGGGTAGACCGGGCTTGCCCAGCCTTGGTCCGCGGCAGCCCTGCCGATCACGGCCTTTCGGTACAGGTCCAGCAGACTTTGTGTGACAGTTCCTGCTGTTCCCTGGCCAATGGTGGTGCGGTCAACAGAGGCCACGTGGTTGACCTCGGCCGCGCTTCCGCAAACGAAAATCTCATCCGCGGAGTAGAGCTCGGTACGGTCAATAGGACGGATGTCAACGTCCATGCCCAGCTCAGTCCGGGCCAGGTGCAGCACGCTGTCCCGGGTGATTCCTTCAAGGATGCTTTCAGTAACGGGCGGCGTGCACAGGCGTCCTTGGCGCACCATAAAGACGTTGTAGCCTGCCCCTTCGGCAACATGGCCGTTTTCTGTCAACAAGAGTGCGGCATCGTAGCCGTTCCGCTTGGCTTCCAATAGCGCGAGCCTGCCGTTTTGGTAATTGGCGATGGACTTAATCCTTGGTGGCATGGAGCGGTCCGAAAGGCGTGCCCAGGAGCTGATCTGCACGTTAAGTCCGGTGGCCCCGAAGTAGTTGCCCATGGGAATCGCCGCCATGAAAACAGTGGACGGTCCGGTGTCCTCAGGCTTCCCGTCATCGGAGTCGACGAAAACCTGCGCCCGCATGTGCAGGTTCCCACGGAGCTCGTTGGCCCGGATCAGTCCGAGCAGCTGGTGCACCAGTGCTTCCGTATCCTGCGGTCCGTCGATCTCAACTACCCTCATGGAGTCAACTAGACGGCGCATATGGTCAGCCACCCGGAACGCGTAAAGCTGCTGGTCATCTTCACTCCAGTACGCACGGAAGCCTTCAAAAACTCCGACTCCGTACTTAAGTGTTGTGCTCAATACATGGAGCCGGGCGTCGTCGTACTCCACCAGCTCGCCATCCTTCAGCAAATACTTGACGTGCTGCCTTGTCATAGTGGGCTTCGTGTTGGCGATTGCTGCGGCTTCTTGCGTGCTCGGCATGGCTCTCTTCCGTTCCTCTTTTGCTCGTTGAAGCGCGTTTGGCGGCTGGTCAACTGGAAGATGCCGGGGCATCTTCATTCAAGGTTGTTGGTTAATCACTATAATGAAGACCCTCGGGCCTTTGTGTCAATGGATTCCCATTAGCTCCAGCCAAAAGTGGCCCCTCGTGCCAAGTCTTGCCGCGCCCCCTGAAGGCTATAGTTCGCTGGTCTTCAATAAATTGCATGAAAGGGGGTGCATTCTTCCTACCATCGCGCTAGAGTCGAATTCAATAAAGTGATGAGGCTTTGGGATGCGGCATACCCGCATGTAAAGCCGTCGATGAGGGAGCTGCACATGCAACAGCCGCTGGTCATCACCCATTACGGGTTTGCTTTAGACTCGGTGAGCCCCAATGGGGAGGCGCCATGAGTATTCAGGGACTCCCACGCACATCTCCGGGACTGCGTGTCTCTGGGTGGGCCCGGCGTGGCCAGACCCTTCTGTTCCGTCGCTCGAGCGCCATCATGACCGCCGTCGCAGTCGCCATTATTGTGCTCCTGCCGGTCATGGCGCTGGTGGTACCGATGCCGCACGATCCCTTCCGTCCGGATACGAACTCAATCGGCATCGCGCCCAACGGGACCCACTGGTTCGGCACGGATGGAAACGGGATGGATATCTTCTCCCGAACAATAGAGGCCGCAAAGCTGGACCTTCCCATCGCATTGGCGGCAACTGGGCTGTCGCTCATAGTTGGTGTCCCACTCGGGCTGTTCGCCACGAGCGGCCGTTTGGGGGACGCCATCATGCGCGTCATCGATGCGTTCGCCGCGCTGCCAATCATCGTTATCGCTGTTGTCTCCATTAAGCTCATGGGCGGCGGGCCAACCGACGTCATCCTGGCGATTGCCGTTGTGGCTGCCCCACGCTTCGTGCGGCTATCCAGGGCAGCCGCCATGGCCCTCCGATCCGCCAGATACGTTGAAGCGGCAGCCGCAATCGGGTGTTCCCCGATCCGGATTGCCTTCAACCACATCTTCCGCAACGCCTATGGCGTAGTCCTGGTGCAGGCGACACTTACCGCTGCCAACGCGCTGGGCACCATCGCGGCCCTGAACTTCCTGGGGGTAGGTGTCAGCCCGCCTACGCCGACGTGGGGAGCCATGATCAACGACGGAGTCAGCATGCTGATTAGGGGCGAGTGGTGGGCTGCAGCATTTCCCACCGCAGCTATGCTCCTAGCCATCGGATCACTGAACATCATCGCCGGCGCAATCGAAACAAAGATCGAACGAGTGGAGCGGGTGCGGTAATGACAGGACTTCAGGTACGGGACCTCGTGACCGAGTTCCATTCCCGGGATCAGGTCATCAGGGCCCTCCACGGAATCTCCTTCGAGATCGGCGGCAACGAAATCGTTGGCATTGTAGGTGAATCAGGATCAGGAAAGTCCACAGTGGTGCGGTCAGTGATCAAGCTGCTGATGCCGCCCGGGCGGGTCATGTCGGGCACTGCCGAGTTTGCCGGCCAGGACCTTATCAGCCTCTCGGAACACCAAATCCGCCAAATTCGCGGCAAGGAAATCGGGTTCGTGGCGCAGAATCCATTCAGTGCGTTAAACCCAGTGGTGCGCATTGAGCGACAATTCGCAAACATTGCCAAGGCCCACGGGCTTCCCACAGACCGTTCCTCAAGGGAGCGGGCCCGGGACCTGCTGGCTTCAACGGGAGTCAACGATCCGGAGCGCGTGCTGCGCGGCTACGCTCATGAACTTAGCGGCGGGATGGCCCAGCGCGTTGTGATTGCCATGGCTTTGTATCTGAACCCGGGTTTGATCATTGCTGATGAACCGACGACTGCCCTCGACCTGACCGTTCAGCGGCAGGTCCTCGATACCCTCACGAGGCTGACGAGAGACAATGGGCGCTCCATGCTCATCGTGACCCATGATCTTGGTGTGGTGTCGAACTATTGCGACCGGGTCCTGGTGATGTACCGGGGAAACATCGTAGAACAAGGTCCCGTTTCAGAGGTGTTCGTGCGCCCGCAGGACCCCTACACCGTCTCGCTGTTGGATTCAGTGGTCCGGCCGGAGGCTGGGGAGCCTGGCGGCGCCAAGCATGCTTTTCCTTCGGAGACTAAAACGCCGGGGGATGCAGACAATTCCCAGCTTACTGAGTCCAGGAGTGTGTGACTGTGGCCATCATTGAAATGAAGGACGTGCGCAAGACTTTTCGCACTCCCCAGGGAACCACCGTGACTGCAGTCGACGGAGTCTCCTTCGGGGTGGAGCGCGGCGAAACGCTCGGGATCATCGGCGAAAGTGGCTCCGGTAAGTCCACTCTGGGCCGCTTGATACTCCGGCTCAACGAAGCCGACTCCGGCTCGATATTCCTCGAAGGCGAGGACATCAGGGCGCTGTCGAAGGCGCAGTTGCGGAAGAGGCGACGGAGATGGCAGATCGTCTTCCAGGAACCATTTGCTTCGCTCAACCCGCGGCTCACCATCCGTCAGATCGTTGAGGAGCCGCTCGTCGTCTCGAAGACCTACGGCTCCCGCACGGAACGGTTGCAGCGCGTGATCGAAACGTTGAATGAGGTGGGGCTCTCGGAAGAGTTCCTGAATCGGCGCCCGGCCAACCTCAGCGGGGGACAGCAGCAAAGGGTAGGCATAGCGCGGTGCCTCGTCACGGATCCAACCTTGGTGGTGCTGGACGAGCCGACGTCGTCCCTGGACCTGACCATCCGGGCCTCCATCCTCCGCATGCTCGCCAAGCTGCAGGTGGCGAGGGACCTTACCTACGTCTTCATCTCCCATGACATTGAGACGGTCCGGCACTTTTGCTCGCGTGTGGCAGTGATGCACCACGGACAGTTCGTCGAAACAGGCACCACTCATGAGGTCTTATCCAATCCCCAACAGCCCTACACGCAGGCGCTTATGGCTGCAGCACTGCCTCCCGTTCCGTATTCCCCTGAAGCTAAGGCGGCAACGGCATGATCCGCTACATCCTGTCCAGGCTTGTCATAGCCTTCCTGCTGCTCCTGGGCCTGATCACACTTAGTTTTGGCCTCGTATCCTTGCTGCCCGGTGATCCCGCAGTAGCACTTTTGGGCGAATACGCCACTCCTTCTGATGTCGCACGGATCCATGCCCAGCTTGGCCTGGACAAGCCATTCTGGGAGCGGTACCTGGACTACATCAGCAGGACGCTGCAGGGCGATCTGGGACAGTCATTCTTCACCGGAAGCTCCGTCTCAGCGGAGATTTGGACCCGCTTGCCAAACACCCTCGTCTATCTGGTGCCCGGCCTCCTCCTGGCCCTGGTGATCGGTATGGGAATGGGAACACTCGCTGCATACCGCTACGGTCGTGGAGCGGACAAAGCCTTCACTGCCGGCGTATCAGTCCTTATGGCAATGCCGGAGTTTGTTCTGGCGCTGCTTCTGCTCTTTATCTTCTATCAGCAACTGCATTTGGCTCCAGCCCCGCTCGGGATGCTTTCGAGCTCCGAAATTCCGCCACCCAAGGTGACCGGCTCCGTGGCGCTGGATGCCGTGATCGCCGGTCAGTGGAGCACCGTGAACTCCATCCTCAGCAGGGCCGTCCTGCCCATCATCACCATGGGATTGTTCTTCGCTGCGCCCTTCGGTAAAACCGTTCGCACCGGCCTTCTCCAGGTCCTCAATTCTCCTCAGATTGAATTCGCGAGGGCCTGCGGCCTCAGACCCCTGCAGGTGTTCCGATACGCCCTCAGCGACGTCCGCGGTTCATTGATGACGTACATGGTTCTGCTGTTTGCCGCTGCCCTCAGTGGTGCCGCAATCGTGGAAAGCGTGTTTTCGTGGCCCGGCGTTGGCGGCTGGTCCCTGGATGGCGTACTTAAGGGCGACGTTCCTGTCATTCAGGGCTTCGTCTTGATTATGGGCGCTACAAGCCTCCTCGGGTACGTGCTCCTGGATTCCCTCATCACTTTGCTGGATCCACGCACGCGCAACAACGTGCTCCGCAGTGCCAAGCGCCCCCTCAGAAGCTCTGCATCGGACCCGGCTGCCCAAGCTGCAACGCCTGTTGTTGAACCGGTTGTGCCGCCAAACGTGCCTCAGGGTTAAAAAGTCGAACTAACCCTCCAGAAAACCCTTGACATTCCCCTCATATTCAATAGATTGAAGATATGTTCACTACATTGTATGAAGACAAGTTGGTGGTCCTGGGCGGAATCATTCCGCTTGATGGCAGGGTGAGTTGGGTGCCCGAAGGTGCAACAGGCTTTCAGCCCTCCAACGCCTACCTCCTTACAGAAGGTTCCTCCCGGCTCCTCGTCGATTCAGGACTTGCAGTCCATAGCCAGGAAATCCTCGAGGATCTCGCGCAGCTGATTGGCGAAGGCGGGGGAGTGTCCATGTTCTTCACCAGGAGTGAGATGGACTGTGTGTCAAACCTCGAGCCCATAGCCGGCAGGTTCGACATCGAAAGGCTCTTCACCGGCGGGGTCATCAACCCGTTTGACGCTTTCGATGACCTGAGCCGCCTGGCACTGCGCGGGCGCCGCCACCAGATCGACGCCCAGCGGACCGAAGAAGGAGACTCCGTCGCCCGTGCCGCAGAAATCGAAATAGCTCCCGGCCGCGTCCTTGAGGTCGAATCGCCGCTGCTTCGCCTGCTGCCTACCTTCTGGGGCTGGGACCAGGAGACCGGCACCCTCTTCACCTCTGACACATTCACGCATGGCATGATGGAGCGCCCGGATGGCGCGCGCATCATCGACTCGACGGTGGAGGACGCCACCACAGTGGAACAGGTCGCCGGCCATCTGTACGCGAAATATGAATGGATTCCGCGCTCCACGTGCGGACCCCTGCGGGAATGGCTGCAGGAGAAGTTCGACGCCTTAGATCCGGAAATCATCGCCCCGTCCCGCGGATGCGTACTCAAAGGACGCGACGTGGTCCGCCGCCACCTTGGCTTCATGCTCGACGCGCTTACCCCGCAGCTGGTTTAGGAGACCATCATGGAAGAACTCGTTGAAACTATGAGCAGTGACCTGCCGCGAACCGTCGCGAAGGGCGTCACATGGATGAGCTCCTGCCTTCCCTTCCATTTGGAAGACCGTGTCATCCACGGCCACAACTCCACCTACCTGGTCCAGGGCGACCATTCGTCAATCCTGGTCGACACCGGTAACCCATCGAGTTGGCCCATCATTTCCCGCACACTGGACGGGCTTCTGGACGGAAAGGAGCTGACATACGTCTTCCCGACGCACCCTGAGTTGCCCCACACAGGCAACCTCCCCCGGCTTGTGGAGAAATATCCGCAGATCCAGGTGATTGGCGACGTCCGCGACTACCACCTCTTTTATCCGCAGATCGAGCCAAACCTCCACGCAAAGGTGCCTGGGGACAAGGTGGACCTTGGCGGACAGGAGTTCATGGTGGTGGAGGCCCTGATCAGGGACCTGCCCAACACCCAGTGGGGCTTTGCGCCACAGGCTGGAGTCCTCTTCACTGCGGACGGTTTCTGCTACATGCAC
The DNA here is from genome assembly GCF_026427775.1 of Arthrobacter sp. CDRTa11. Taxonomy (NCBI): domain Bacteria; kingdom Bacillati; phylum Actinomycetota; class Actinomycetes; order Micrococcales; family Micrococcaceae; genus Arthrobacter; species Arthrobacter sp. CDRTa11. The sequence goes on from NZ_CP044532.1 coordinate 2,590,816, forward strand.
CGTCCGGAGCTGGACGACGAAGACCCGGTTCATCTTCCCGGGGAGTGTGGACTCACCACCGGGGAGCTGCAGGTCCCTATCGCCGTCGAAAATGCAGCGTTCTTTACCGGCAGCGCCCTTTACTGGGCACGTTTCGCCAATGACGCTGACGCAGTATACGACCGTGTTCTTCATCTTATTGATGACCTTGGCGTCCAGTCCGTTGCCCCTACCCATGGCAACTTCATCAGCAATATCCGCGAGGTGGAGCCCATCATTCGGGCAGGCCACAAGCGGGCTTACCGCTACGAGACCGCACAGCCGTAGCATCCACCCAATAAATGGAGTCATGTAATGAAAACTCTGCGTATGATCACCGGGGGCGCAGCCGTTGCCCTCGCCACGTCCCTCGTTGGCTGCGGGAATTCCAGCCCACAGACCCAAGACAACACCGCCGTCGAAAACATCGTAGTAGCGGTCGGCGCACTGCCGGACAGCCTCACACCAGCACCTTGGGGAGGCAGCGCTTCGCACGTCGTGCTCAGCGGCCTCGGCTCCCAGCTCCTACAGTACAAAGTCGGAGAGAGCGACGGGAAGACATGCCCAGAGCCCTCCACCGAGGTTGCCGGCAGGCTGGCCGAAAGTGCGGAGCCCAGTGAGGACGGCACAGGTGTCGTCGTCAAGCTGCGCGACCTCACCAGCCAGTTCGGCAACAAGCTTTCGGCGGAGGACGTCCGGTGGAGCTTCGATATCGGCATGCAGCGCCAGCCCGTCATGCGCGGAACCCTCAAGAGCAGTGGCTTCAACGTTGAGGACCTGGTCAAGGTGATTGATGATCGGACCATCCAACTCAACACTGCAGGACTGACGTCGTACACGGAAGAATCCCTGCAGAACAACCTGTTCTATGTCCACGACAGCACCGAGGCCAAAAAGCACATCACGCCGGAAGATCCCACGGCCAACAACTGGCTCTCCAAGAACCTCGCTGATTACAGCGGCTGGAAGCTTGAAGAATTCTCGCCCGGCGCATCGTTGACCCTGACAGCGGATCCGAATTGGGAGGGCGAGCGGGGTGCGGTTAAGCGTGTTTCGGTCAAAGCCGTCCAAAGTACTGCCACCCGTAGCCAACTGGTTGAAACAGGCGAAGTGCAGGTAGCGAACGGATTCGAGTACGACCAGTACAAGTCCTTGGAGAAGGCACCTGGCGTTACTGTCCTGAACTGCCCCAGCCAGACTCGTGACACGATGATGATCAACACCAAGACCGGCCCCTTGGCTGACCCCAAGGTCCGCCATGCACTGTCCATGGCCATTGACCGGGATTCATTGGTCAAGGGCGCATACGCCGGCTTCGGTGAACCCGCCGGATCCATCTTCCCCATGGTCGAGGGTTCCCCCACCTACAAATTCGACAAGGCCGAAGCCAAGAAGCTGCTGACCGAGGCAGGGTACGGCAACGGATTCCCGCTGACCCTGAGCTACAGCGCTACCCGCCCCGGGCCTGTGGCTGCCAAGTCGGCAGTCCTCATCCAGTCCATGCTCAAGGAAGTGGGCATCGACGTCCAGCTGCAGAATGTGGCCAGCTCCACCGACTTCTCGACGGCACTCCTGGAAGGCCGCTATCAGGCGGTCCTCTACGCGGAGCCGATCGTGATTGCGGACCCGGCCTTCTACAGCTACGCGTTCTATGGAACCGGCGCCCCGAGCAACAGCACAGGTTGGTCGAACCCCGAATTCGACAAGGCGCGCAGCGAGCTGGCTGCAACTCCTGACGAAGAAGCCGAAAAGCGGGACGGACTCCTCAAGAAGATGGCCTCCCTGGTGGACGAGGGTGCGGCAATCCTGTCACTGGTCGAGACCCGGGGAGTGCTGGTCACCAAGGATGGGCTTCCAGGAGCCGTTCCCCTGACCAACGGACAGATCTACTTCAACGCCCTCGGCCGGTAAGCGGAAAAGTCCAGACCCCGCAAGGTCCGAGTCCCACGCGTGGTGCCGGCCGTCGAACCCGGCCGGCACCCCACATCAAAGGAACCTCCCATGATTACTATCTGCGGCAAGCAGGTCCGCGACACTTTGCAGGAACTGCTCGACCCGTCCACCACAGCCCTCGTTGTCATCGACATGCAGGAGGGTGCGGTCCATGCAGGCGGCGTGATCGGTGAATCCGGCCACGACCTCAGCATGATGCCCGCAGTCGCCGAACGCTGCGGCCGCGCCATCGCTGCAGCCAGGAAGAACCGGGTCCCTGTTTTCCATATCCGGGTCGAAAACCTGCCCGACGGCGCCAGCTCTCCGCCCGCATGGCTCCGTGCCTTGTACACGGCTGCCAATGGCCGGCCCATCGATCTGGGCAGGCTAAGCCTGAAGGGTGACCCGGCCACCGAGTTCTGTGCCGAGTGCAAGCCCGAAGAAGACGAAGTGATCATCACCAAGCGGCGGCCCAGTGCCTTTGTTGGTACTGAACTGTCGCTGCTCCTTCGGAGCCAGGGCATTGAATCGGTGGCACTGGTTGGAGTCTCAACCGGCGGATGCGTCGAGGCTACCCTGCGCGACGCCGTGCACAACGATTTCTACGCGGTCCTCATCGAAGACGCGGTGGGAGCTTACGACACCGTCATTCACGATGCGGCACTGACCGTGATGAGGGCCCGGCACGACGTGTGTACCTTGGACCAGGCGATTACTGTTTGGGACTCGGCCGGCGCGGCCTGAAACCAGGAACCAGGTGAACGCCATGAAGCCAAACACAGCCCAGACGGTCCCGGATGCGGGCGCGGCGAGGCTGAGAAGCGGTGCGTATAACCTCATCGGAGACCGGGTGTACCGGCTGGGCGCAGACATCGAACTCGACGATCTGGTCAGTTGGTGCCCGCAGGGGCTTCGCACCAGGCAACCAGTCAACTGCTACCTGATAAAAGGAAATGATGCTTCGGTCCTGGTGGACACTGGTATCCGCCTCCATGAAGCCGAGGTCATCCGGCAGCTCGAGTCCCTGGTTGAGCCGGGGGAGCCACTCGTCGTCGTCCTGACCAGGACCGAGATGGAATGCTGCCTGAACCTTCCTGCCATTGAAGCCCGCTTCCGTGTGGAAGCTGTTTGGTACACAGGCGGAATAACGGTGCCAAGGTCGACGGCGGCGGCCCGCCGGATCATGGTCAGCCCGGGAACCTCGCTGGAATCGGAGGTAGCTGATGGCGTGACGCTGGAGTTCGTGTCGCCACTCATGCGGCTCCTCCCAACGCTGTGGATCTTTGACAAAGCCTCCGGTGCGCTCCTCACCTCGGATGCGTTCACACATGGCTCCTACACTCGTTCCGACGGCCTTTCCCGGCCTGAGGACGGGTTGCGGAAATTCCGTTGGTTCACTGAAGCGGACACCCGGGGCATCGCCGACGACGTTTCGAAGATAGTGCGGGAACGGAACGTGGCGGCAATAGGGCCAGGTTATGGCGGGCCGTTCCTTGGGCTTGAAGAATGTGCCGCCGAGGCGGACGCGCTGGCTTCAGCAATTCGAAAGTCAGGACTCCAATGAGCGGCGACATCACCGGGACGGACCTCACAGAAGGCCGGGTCATCGGCGACGGCGTCAGCTGGCTGGGTGGATGCCTTTCGGCCAACGCGGAAGGCCAGGAAGTCCATTATCATGTCTCCGCCTATCTGGTGGTCGGGTCCCGGGCTTCGATCCTGGTGGACACGGGGGATCCGGCCCACCGGGATACCGTCCTGGCACAACTGGATCAAGCACTGGCCGGGCGTCCCCTGGACTTCATCTTCCCCACCCATCCGGAGATCCCGCATGCAGGCAATGTTCCAACCTTGTTGGCCCGGTACCCCTCGGCTCTCCTGGTCGGGGATATCCGGGACTACGCACTGCATTTCCCTGAATACCGGGATCGGCTCGTGGCCAAAGCCGCTGGGGAAGTCCTGGATCTTGGCGGCCGGGAATTCCGCTTTCTCCCGGCATTCATCCGGGATCTCGAGAACACCCTTTGGGGCCACGACTCTGGTGCAGGGATGATGTTTGTTTCCGATGGCTTTTCCTACATCCACGACATTCCTGCGCCGGATGACGACGAAGAGCCCGTGCATCTTCCGGGGCAGTGCCGCCTGCTCAGCAGCGAGATGCCGGTTCCGCCGACCGTGGACCAGGCCGCCTATGGAACCGGCAGGGCCCTCTACTGGACCAAGTTCGTCGATGTGGGAAAAGCCTTTCAAGGCATCGAAGAGACACTGGCGACATTTCCCACCAGGCTTATTGGCCCCGCGCACGGCAACGTCATAGACGACGTCGAAGGAATGTTGAGGACGTCGCTCGCCGCCCACCGAGAGGTCTATGAAGGGCTGGCATTGTAAAGTGAAGACTCGTCAATATAATGAAAACGATATGCCACGAACACCAAGGAGTGAAACAATGCGGGACCTGATTGGATACGGGGAGAACCCTCCCGTTGTTACGTGGCCCCATGGCGCCAAGGTGGCTGTTTCCATGGTGCTGAACTACGAGGAGGGGGCAGAGAGCTCCATCGAAGCCGGTGACGAGCGGGACGAGGATGTATCGATCTTCGGCGGCTGGTCCGCGGATCCCTCGCGCCGGAGCCTGATGAAGGAGTCCTTCTTCGAATACGGCAGCCGTGTGGGGATCTGGCGCTACCTCGGCATGTTCCGCGAGTACAGCATCCCGGCAACTGTCATGGCTTGCGGGGCTGCCCTTGAAAGGAACCCTGAGGCGGCCCGTGCAATCGTGCGGGATGGTCATGAGATCTGCGCCCACGGCTACAAGTGGCGTGGCACTGTGGGTATGACGCCGGCAGAGGAGCAGGCTGAACTTCGCAAGGCACTGGCAGCCATTGAGACTGTATCGGGCGTAAAGCCGGTGGGATGGTACGTCCGGGAAGGCATCACGGAGAACACCCGGGCCCTTCTTGTCCAGGAAGGCTTTCTTTACGACTCCAACTCATACGCCGATGACCTTCCCTACCATGTGCAGGCAGGTTCTTCGAAGCATCTGGTGGTCCCTTACTCGGGGGACACCAATGATGCCCGTTTCTGGGGAAATGGCAGCTTAGGCACCTCAGAAGACTTCTTCAACGTTCTGAAGGACACCCTCGATTGCCTCCTGATCGAGGGGGAGACCGTACCGAAGATGATGTCCGTAGGGCTGCACTTGAGGATCGGCGGCCGCCCCAGCGTGGCGCATGGGGTTCGTCGATTCCTTGAGTATGCGCTGGCCCAGGATGGCGTTTGGTTTGCTACCCGCGAGGACATCGCCCGTTGGTGGATTGAGCACCCGCCGGTCCCGGCGGACGCTGTCCGGTCTGAATCAGCATTTGAAGGCGTGGCATGAAACAGGGAAGGGGCGAAACGTCCGTGATCAATCTGGAAAAGCTCGTCCACAACGTCCATGAGCAAGGCTTCCAACCCCTGGAGAAGATTGGGCTAAAGGGTCAACAGGACCAAGGGCTGGTCAGCACGCTCATTTCCAGGGACCTCAGTGGCTCCGATGACCTATGTGTCAGCTGGGGAAGGATCCTCCCAGGGCAGCACCACCTGTGCCACCACCATCCGGATGCCTCAGAGTTCTACGTTGTGCTTAAAGGGGCTCCCATTGTCCACTTGGGCGACACGACGTACAGAGCCAAGCCGGGCGACGGTATCTATATTCCGCGGGGGACGACTCATGGCATCACCAACGACAGCCAGGAGAACGTGGACCTGGTGGTGGGAGTCAGCAAGCCGGCGGACTGGCAATTCGTACCGGACGAGTGACCAAGTCTTTCCGCTCCACGTATACCCCCGCACAATAAAAGGAGGAGCATCATGACTCTGCAGTCCGGGATTGCACCCAAGAGGAGTGTTGGGATCATCACCGCTGATCCGACTCCCACCCTGCTCGCACTCCTCGCACATGCTGCCGTGGACTTCGTAGTTCTCGATGCTGAGCAGACCGGGATGACAGTTAACCAGTGTGCTGACGTTGTGCAGCGTCTTGCGGGCTCCGGGGTTCACGTAGCAGTGCGCGTGCCGGACCTTCAGGTGAACACGCTCGTGGCTTTCGCGAACACTGGGGTCGCGGAGATCGTGTTGCCCCAGGTGCGGACTGTGGACGAACTGGAACAGGCCCAGGTGGCTACAACGTACGCACCGGCTGGTTCCCGCCCAAAGCAGGTAACTCCGGCTTCAGCGTTTGGCAAGGACTTTTCCCGCGCTCCCTTGCTGACTGTCCTTTTCGAAACAGTGGAAGCCGTGAACCGGGTGAAGGAATTTACCGCAAGTGAGGCCTTTGGCGGCGGATGGGTGGGTCCGACTGATCTTGCCGCCGATCTCTACCGACACGGAGATCCGCGGCCGGAGGCAGTGCAGGAGGCTGTTCAGCGCGTAGTGGATGTCATTTCCGCAGTAGGTGGCAGCATCGGTCTCCCAGCGCCGGGCATAGCCTCGGCAACCAGCGTCTTTGACCGGGGAGCTGATCGCTGCGCAGTCTACTGGGAAAAGGAGTTGGGCGTGGTGCTCACCGGCTATGCAGAATCGCGTAACGCGTGACGTACTTTGGGCGGGCTGGCAGGAGTCAAAAAACCCTTGCATTGCATGCCTCCTGCGCCTGATCATCTTCGATATACTGACGGACAGCCAAGGACTAATGAAGGAGTCGTTGTGGAAGCCACAGAGACAGCAAGCAATGAGGCAACCGAATCGGTCGAACGCGACTTCTGGATCACCCACCTCGGAGCAATGGTGAAACAGCAGCGGCTGGGGAGGTTCACGGTTGAGGAACTGGCGGAGCGGGCGGGCATCAGTGCTGGGCTGATCAGCCAGATCGAGCGGGGTATCGGCAATCCCTCATTCGCTACGCTCCTACGCCTGGCGAATTCACTGGACCTGCCGTTGGCCAGTATGTTTACCGACCCCAACGACGGCGAAGACCACATGCTGGTTCGCCGCGCAGACAGGCGGCGGATAGAGATCCCCTCGCAGGGGATCATCATGGAGCTGATCGTTCCCGATGCCGAGCGGAAGCTCGGAGTCATCACCATGACAATCCCCGCAAACTTCGACGGCTCCCACGTCCCGCACTCCCATGAGGGGGAAGAGTGTGTCATTCTCCAAGCCGGCACGCTGGTCGCAACTATTGGAGGCAGGGACTTCGTTCTTGAAACGGGGGACAGCCTGACCTACGACGCTTCCCTTCCACACTGGTGGAGCAACCACACGAGTTCGGCTGCGGTAATGCTCGCTATCTCCACCCCTCCTTCCCTGGGCAAGGCCCACTAGGGGCATGGACGTCCCCGGGCCGAAATCGCGACTGGGCATTCTTGTGCCCTCATCAAACTCAAATGCGGAGTCGATGACCGCCGCTGTCCTGGCGCAGCAGCCCGACCTTGGAGTCCACTACAGCCGGTTCCGGCTGCCGCCAAACCTCGACGACGCCGTCGACCTGAGCGTGCTGGGCGCCGCCCCCGCACTGCTTGCCGAAGCGGAGATAGACGCGGCTGCCTTTCACGGAACCTCCGGCTCATGGACAGGCATCGACGGCGACCGCGCCCTCTGCCAAGAACTAAAAGATGTCACCGGCGCTCCCGCAACCACAGCTTCGCTTGCCATTCTTGAGGCTTGCAGCGCGCTCGCGGTGAGCCGTATCGCCGTCGTATTTCCGGGTCCGCTTGGCATTGCCAACATGATCCAGCGAGAGTACGCCGGCCACGGCGTGAACGTCATCGCTGTCTCCGTGCCGGCCTACACCATGTCAAACCCTGAGATCTCCAGGCTGGGCCACAGCGATATTCAGAACCTGATGCTGCCGGCGTTTGAGTACGACGCCGAGGCAGTAGTTTGCGTGGGGACAAATCTGCGCTCGGGGTATCTAGCGGCCGATTTGGAGCGGCGTTTCGGGGTGCCGGTTATCGATAGTGCGCTTGCCACGCTCTGGCAGCTGCTTCGGGTCGCCGGAGTTGGCCGGCCGATCCAGGGGTGGGGAAAGCTGCTGGCAGCGTCTTAGGCGCAGCTTGGGTGAAGCGCCCGCGTCAGTTGGCGGGCTGGTTACCTGGAAGCCTTTTCCATGGTCTTCAACCAGGCGCTGACAATCTCCACGCGTGTAGCGAACCAGACCGGCTTGCCCCGAGCGTGCGTGAGGTACTTATCCACGGCGCCTGCGTAGGCAGGCCTTCCGATGAGTCGTGGATGAAGTCCCACACTCATGACCGAAGCGCCGCTCCGTGCGTCGACAAGCATCATTTCGAGGGCTCCCACGAGGTGATTGGCGAACGAATCGCCGGTGGGAAACTGCCTGAGCAGGCCCGAATCGTTGGTGTCTCCGGCATACGGCAGCACCGGGAGGCGAGGATTCTCCGGTCCTGATCCCCAATGGGGGAGATCGTCGTTAAAACTGTTCGACTCGTACGCGAATCCTTCGTCCGCCAGCAGCCGCCTCGTTCCGGGCTTGAGCCCGTCGCGGGAATACCAGGTGGTGGGTTCACGCCCTGTGGCGGCTTTGATCGACTCGCAGGAAGACGCTACTAACCGCGCTTCTTCCTCGTCAGTGAGACCGGTATGGGTGTCCCACTGGTAGCCATGGTCAGCAATCTCATGGCCGTCGCGCACCAGCGCCGCACCGATTTCCGGATTTAGCTGGAGCGCCATTGCGCAGCAGAACGCGGTGGCCCGGACATCGTGCTTCCGAAGGATTCTCAGCAGCCGCCAGATGCCGGCCCGGGAGCCGTATTCGAAGGCGGACTCCAGCGTGAGATTCCGCTCTGCCGATGCCCGGGCCGGGATCCAGTGCGCACCCAGGTCATTGGCGGGATCGCCCCGCGCAATGCTTCGCTCCGCGCCTTCCTCAACATTGATAACAAGGGACACGGCGACGCGCGCATCTCCGGGCCAGAGGAACTCGGGGGGAGACTCACCATAGCCAATGAAGTCGCGGGAGGAACTCGATTGGGCCATTTCTGCACTCTCCTTCGAGGGTTCCGAAAACGTGGAAGCGGACGCTATAGTGAAGCAACTTCGATATGATGAAAATAGCGCAGGAGGAAGCAGATGTCCACGCTTATTCGGGACGGCACCGTTGTCACCGGTGACGGCAGCGGAGTGATCACCTCGGGGGCTGTTGTGATTCGCGACGGGCGGATCGTTGAAGTAGCGGAGCGCTGGAGCCCGGAGACGGACTTCGAGGGAGAAACCATCGACGCCAGCGGTTGCCTGGTGATGCCTGGCCTGATTAATTGCCACACTCATGGTGTGACGCCCGGTGCCCTCTTTCCGAGCGCCGCGGCCGCTCTGCCGGAGGAGAAGTGGATGGGCAACCTTGACCGCCACCTCCTAGCCGGCACAACCACTGTCCTTAACCTTTGCGGCTTCGCCAGCATGGAAGACGTCCGTGTGGCTGACCGTCGCCATGCCGTCCATGTGCGTGGGGCAACAACCCACCTTCCGGAATGCCTTGTAGCTGCATCAATGGCGGATGGAGGAGGCCTGACCCCGCAGGTGCGTGGGCTGACTGTTGAAAGGATGCTTGAAGACGGAGCCATTGCAATCGGCGAACTTGGGGGAGGGCAAACGCTCGGCGGAGGAGGCCAGGACCTTGTCTATATCCCGGCTGCCATCGAGAAGCTGACCGGAGTCCGAATTTCAATCTCCCAGTCGCGGCGGATCAAGGAAGCAGTCCTGGGCCGGTTTATCGACGTCGAGGCTTTTGACCAGGCTGAACTGACAGCTGCGGCCCAAGACGCCGGACTATCCGGCCGCATCACGATTGAGGCGCTAAAAACGCTGGTGGCGGAGTGCGTGCTGCCGTCATTCGTTCCTGCCATCAATGGCATCAGGGAGGGAGTGATCGAGTCGGCCCGGTTCGGTGTACCGGCCATCGTGCACAGTGCGTCTGCAACCTCAAAGGTGCTGCGGGAGCTGATGACGGAAACCCACGGAAACGGAATGCAAGTGATAGCAGCGCACGCCAATCACCCATCCCACACTCCTTCTGAAGCCCGGGAGCTGGCTGCATTGGGCCGGGATTACGGCTGGGCTGCCGAGGCATCAGTTTTTGACCTTTTGCACCGTAAGCACACCGTCACAACTCGGGAGCATTGGGATCTGCTCCTCAGCAGCCCGAACCTGGTTTCAGTCCTTGGCACTGACTATGGGCGGGATGGAGAACACGACGAACTCATCTCAGCGGTACAGGACGTGATGTCCCGGGGCCATCGGACGCTCGCAGGCGCCATTGCTATGGCCACCTCTGCAGTGGCCGCACTGATTCCGGGGATCGCGCCAAACAGCGGCACGCTGGAAGCCGGCCGTATGGGGGATGTTGTTGTGACAAACTCGGAGGATTTTCGCGACGTGCGGTTCGTCTTTGTTGACGGCGTCTGTGTGGTCAGGGATGGACACCTTACATCAGAGGCACACAGATGATCCAGCCTGAAGACTCGCGCGAAGTGCGGGAAAGCCAGCATTTCAAGATCATCAGCGAGATCGTCGGCGATGCCATCGCCCGGGACGATCTGCCCGCGGTGGAACGTGCCTATACCGATTTCCGCAGCGGCATGGACCAGCTCCGCAGGACCTTCGAAAGCGTCAGGGCAGAAGAAGAACGGGACCAGCAATGACTGAAGCGTGGGAACTCGGCATCGAAGAGGCAAGCCGTCTAATCCGGGAGGGCCAGCTTTCAGCAGCTGATCTTCTGGACTCCGTCCTTTCGAGGCTGCAGGACACCGAGGAATATGCCCGTGCCTGGGCCTACGTGGATGAACCTGCGGCACGCGCTGCTGCAATGACAGCTGACACTAAAGCCAGGACAGGCGCGTTGAGCGGTCCCCTTCACGGCATTCCCGTTGGGATCAAGGACGTGATAGACGTTCAGGGCATGCCAACAGAGGGCGGCTCAATCTCCCTGCGCGGCAACATCGCCGACCGGGATGCCGGTGCCGTCCGACAACTCCGAGGTCATGGGGCCGTGATCCTTGGAAAGCTCGAGACACATGAGTTCGCCTTCGGACAGGGGACTCCTCCGCCCCGGAACCCTTGGGGGCACGATCGTTACGCCGGTGGATCGAGCGTTGGGTCCGGGGTGGCTGTTGCCGTGGGCAGTGCGCTGGGTGCCCTGGGGACAGATACGGGAGGATCCGTCCGCAACCCTGCCGCCGTCAATGGACTGGTGGGCCTCAAGCCCACAACAGGCCTGGTGGATACTTCCGGTGTGCTTAACGTCAGCCACTCCCTCGACCACATAGGGCCGATCGCCCGCAGCGTCGAGGACTGTGCCATCCTCTTCGAGGGGATGTTGGACCCAATGGCGCTGTCCCGGCTCGGCGGCTCGACGTTGTTGCCAGGCGAAGAATTGCCAACTCCCGTGAGGCTCGCCGTCGACCGGGGCATCTGGGGCGAATGGGGCGTTTCAGCCGCAGTGGTGAAGTGCGTGGAAGGCGCCCTCACCGTCCTGCAGGATCTCGGGATGGAAATCGTGGACGTACCCCTGCCCGAACTCGATATGGCATTGCCTGCCAGCCTGGCCATTTCCCTCTCCGAAGCCATCGGGCATCACCGCGAACGGCTGCGCCGGGACCCCGCCCGGTATCTTTCGGGCACACGCATCATGATTGAGACAGGAGCCCTCATTTCACCAGCAGACGTTCGTTTGGCTTGGGACGTACGGAAGTACCTTCAGGACAAAGTCGCGGAAACAATGCGGCGAGCGGAGGTCCATGCTCTGGTGTCGCCCACTTTGCCGGCGATCGCACCCCTCGCTTCTGCAATGTCCTCTGAGCTGACAGGGGCGACGGGGGAGGACTCACTGGCTGCCGCCCTCCGGATGCTCTCACCCGCAAACCTCCTGGGCATGCCCGGATTGAGTGTGCCATGCGGATTCGCCGGCGGGCATCCAGTGGGCCTGCACCTCATGGGGCACGAGTTCGCGGATGCCCAGATACTGGCTATCGCGTTAGCCTACGAACGTGCAGTGCCATGGCGAGGGCACGTGCCGGTGAGGTTATTACCGGAGATCGCAGATTGAGTACCAGCACCTCAGGCAGCACCCGATCCGTACGGACGGGTGATCGCCTCGAGGAAATGCCCGTCAGGATCCGCGAAATAGACGCCACGGCCGCCGTCGTTGTGGTTGATTTGCTGCGGGCGGGACCGTCCCGGGTCCGCCCAGTAGGCGATGCCCTGGGCCTGGATCCTTCCGAAGATTCCGTCGAAGTCCTCCTCGCTGACCAGGAAGGCGTAGTGCTGCGGGGCGATGGGCCGGTCTGCGGTGGCGAAATCGAGGGCCACTCCATGCTCGAGGCTAACTGTCATGAAGGACCATACGGCTTGGGGTTCCGGCAGCCCGAGCACGCTGGCCAGGAACTCCGCCGAACGGTGCTTGTCTGTTGCATAAACGATGGTGTGGTTGAAAGTAACAGTCATGGCTCAGAGTCCTTCAAACAGGTCGGTCAGCAGTGGACTGCCGGGCTGCCTGGCCGGCCACACCATGACCGACGATTCCCGGGACACAATTCTGGCCCACCGGCGCTCAGTCACCCCGGGGTCGACGATGACGTGCCGCTGGGATTTGTGCTCCATGAGGCCTGCGACTGTTCGATGCGCTACCTGGCTGGTGTCCACCTCGATGTCGATCCATTCGTCGGGAACCGGGCGCAGGTGGTACTCGCGGGCAGGGTCCCAGGGCTCCAGGCCCAGTTGTTGCCGCCTCTGGTTCCAGCGTTCAAAGGTGGACGCGCGTAAGGCACCGTGAACGAGGCGTTTCAAACCAGGGCCAGGCACCTCACGTGCCCGTGCGAAGGCTTCATCCGTGGCCCTGCCCACCGCAATGTGGTCCCGGTGCCCTGTAATTCCGTCCGGCCCGAACGTCACCACTACCTGCGGGCGTTCCTGGAGCAGGATGGCCAGAATCCTCCCGACCAGCTCCTCGAAGCCCACTTCGGCGACGTGACCGTCCTGGTAGTCCAGCCACTCGTGCCGGTCCGGAATGGTGCCGTGGGCCTGCCATGCGCTGATACTTTCCCTTCGCCGCCAGGCACCCAGCTCCTGAGGCGTGGTGGGGACGCCGTCCGCGATCTGCCCGGCCCCTCCGTCGGTCGCCAGCACCAGGCAGAACCGGAACCCGGGGTCGTTCTCATGCAGGGCGATCGAGCCCGCGCAGCCGTACGCGTCATCATCCGGATGCGCAACCACAACGGCCAGTGAATGTGGTTCGTCCATACGACAGAGGTTAAACTCCTCTGGCTCAGAAAAACAGACCATGGTAGCGGTCAAGCCCGGTCGCGGGATCGGCTGCTGTGAGGGTTTGTTAATAGCGGACGTCGGCCTGTACCGCGAAGTGGTCCGACGCGTACGTGCCGTGCGCCGGGCCGGTGCCAAGCAGCGCCGCGGAGAGCGGATGGCCGGCTCCGCCGCGCCGTGGTGTGGCCGTGAAGATGTAGTCGATCCGGCGGTCCGGCCAGAGCAGTTGGGTGGCCCAGGGGTTGCTGTTGGACCAGGTAAAGCCTTGGCCACCTGGGCCGGCCACTTCCCATGCGTCGTAGAAGGCCATACCGGGGACGGGCGCCGCTGCCCGGCCCGTCATCATGCGCATTTCGTCACTGTCCGGATCGGCGTTGAAATCTCCGCAGACGACCAGCGGGGTTCGATCGTCCTGGGACTCGTGCAGGTCGGTGAGCAAACCCCTCACTGCTTCCTGGCGTTGCTGGCTTTGATCGAGCCACCAGGCGTCCATCACCACGCCACACACCTGGATCGGCCCGCGCGGCCCGGACAGTTTGGCGTGCTGCGCACGCAGGCCACCGAACGAAATGCTGGCTTGGGAGGTGATGGGCCACCGCGACATCACCGCGACGCCGGACAGCGCGGAGGCGTCTTCCTGCGCCGGCACGCCGCTGAAGGCATAGTGCGGCAACCCGAGCGGGCCGGCCAGCCTCGCGCACTGGCTGTCTTCGGCCCGTGCCCACGACTCGGCCAGAACTACGACGTCAGGGCGGGCGTTTGCCAAGGTGGTGATGATTGCGGCCTCACGCTCCTGCCATGGACCGTACAGCCCCCAGACATTCCACGCGACAAACCGGGCCGTCGTCTCGATCAGCTCGCCGTAGAAGTGCGGAGGGATGTCCTCGTCGCGGGTCACTCATCCATAATGCCCAAGGGCAACCACTCAGTGCCAGCCCCTGATGGCGCATGTGAGTCACGGCCTAGAAACTGGTCACCAGCTCGCCGAGCACCTCTTCGAGCCTGTTCGGATCGGTGGCGTCGTAGTAGTGCGCCCCGCTGGCCTGGGCGATTTCCAGCAGCGTGGGGACGTCGGCGTCGGGCCCGTAAGCGAGCGTAAAGACCAGCACCGGCGTCGAGTGGTTCTGATGGCCCAACTGTTCGGAGAGCCCGCCCAGGTCTCCCGGGTGGGTTGTGTCGTTCTTGCCGTCGCTCAAAAGCACGATGGTGTTGATGAAGGTGTCTTTGTAGTCCTTGGCCTGTTCGCCGGTGAAGCGGCTCACCGCTTCGAAGAGAGGCGTGGCGTCCACGGCCTTGAGCTCGTTGAGCTTGGCGAGGAGGTCTTCCTTGTTGGTCTTGAATGGTGCCACCGGGCTGACAACGCCAGGCTGCAAGGGGCCGTCGCCCACATGGGAGAAAGCAGCCAGTCCAACCTCATCATCACCCGTGAAGTGATCCAGTGCCTTCCGGACGGCATCCTTGGCCCGCTGCAGCTTGGTCACGCCGGCTTCCTGCACCATGGACTCCGAGACATCCAGCAGGAACAGGGCCCTGGCCCGCTTGCGGACCTCAGGGAAACTGTCCTGCATGGCTACAAGCGCCCCCGCCTTGGGCAGTGGCAGCGGCTGCAGCGCCTCAGCGTACCGTCCGGTTCCCGCCACTGCGGCATCCAGCTTCCCCTGGACTGTCCGGTAGCCGGACGCCTTCACAACGTTTTGGCCCTGTTCCGTCACTGCGAACCTGAGGAAATCCTCGGCTGCCAGGCGCTGCTGGCTCCCCACCCAGTCCCCGTCAAGTATTACTGCCGGGTTGTCAGCCACATGCACGCCGTCGTTGGGATAGATGGCACGGAGGGGCTGCTTGGGTGGGGGAGCGGACTTCTTCGTGATTCCGTCCTCGCTGACCACTCCCCGGTTGTAGTCCCAGACAGACTTTTCATCCACGATCACGGCGGAGAGGAATTCCGAGACGTTCCCGGCGTCGTCAGCCTCCCTGGCGTGCCACAGGAAATGCTCGGGGGTGGCCATGTAGTGGCTGGTACCCAATTCCACGGCGCGCACTTTCTCCTTAAGGGACGATGCTTCCAGGTCCATGGCGTCCACACCCCCAAGGCTGCCTCCGGCGGCACCGTAGGAAGCAGTAAGAGCCATCAGGCCCGCCGTCGAGACGAGCGGACTGGCCTTCCCGAACTTGAACTTCCCCCAGTCGGCATGGCCGAGACGCTCCCAGGCGTCCCGGTCCTCCGCCATCTTGAACACCTCAGACCACGACGGCGGTTTGCTGTCCCAGCCGAGGGCACCGGCCATCGTCTCGGGCATGGCCACCACCACCGCACTCCGCCCCAGGCTGGTTCCCTCCTCAGGGACAGGGCTTCCGCCGGCACCTTCCCTTGCGATTCGTAACCACGCGGAGGAGTCGGGCAGCCAGATGGCTGGCCTCTCGCCGGCCGGAACCCCCGGGAACTGAGCGGCAACCTTGCTGGCTGCGACCCCCGATTTTTCCTGGGTCACGGCCGGTGTCACGCATTTGCCGTCCACGCTGCGGGGCTTCGCCGTATACTCGGCCGCCATGGACCGTACCATCTCCGCATTCTCCAGCGAAGTGAAGATGTTCAGGGAAATGCAGGGAGAGGCCCCGGCAACGGCGGCGGGACTGTCCTGCGCCAAAGGCTCGCCGGCCGGAGGTACGTTGCCAGGCCCGGCTGAAGGCCCGCCCAGCCCCGGCCCCGGGGCAAAGAGGAGCGTTCGCAGTATGAATGCGCCGCCAACAATGAGGAGGGCAACGGTTGCCCCCGCAGTGATCCAGACCCAGCGCGGATAGCTCGGGTCAATTGCTGCGCGTCGACGGCCCATGCTCGTTTCCTTTTGAAATCCGCCGGGTTTCCCCGGTGTGGATGTACATCATGAAACTTGCCCGCGGCAGCTGCACCGCGGGTGCGCCTAGCCCCCGCATCCGGATACGCACTTTGAGGATAACTCTGACGGTGCCCAGTGAGCATTCAAATTCACATTTTTGTTGAACTTTTGTGGGTTTCTGATGCCTCCAAGATCATTGACTTTCTCAATAGTCTATTGCTTCATTGATTATGAGGGCCTCACCAACGGGATGGGATCGCCCAACCGGTCTCCGCCGGTTACTGCATGCGCCGGTTACTGCATACGAGGGAGCAGTCTATGAGTTTGAACAGCAATGTTGCATACTGCCACGCGCTGGTTGGACCGGGAGCCTGAAATGAACAGCACCAGTACGACGGCGGGACCCGGTTTGGGTGCCGCACAACACGCGCCAGCGGGACCGGGGGCGTCCGAACGGCTGTATGAGATCTCGGATTTCTATGACGCTGAGGCTCTGCTCACCTCTGACGAACGCCAGGTTTTGGCGCGGCTCCGGAATTTCCTTGACGAACAGGCCAAGCCGCTGCTGGCCGAGTACTGGGAGCGGGGGGAGTTCCCAGAGCAGCTGGCGCAGCCGTTGATCGATCTTGACATCATGGAGCCCGCGGACCTGACCGGCGCCGAAGGTGCAGAACGAACCCCGGTGCGGGGGATGTACCATGGCTTCCGGGTCTTTGAGCTTGCCCGAACGGACGCTTCGTTGGCCACTTGGTACACCGCGCAGGCCGGACTCTTCCGGACCGCCATCCGCGTTGGTGCCACTGAGGCGCAGCAGCGCGAGTGGATGCCCAAGGTCATCGACTTCTCCCTCAAGGGCGTCTTCGCCCTGACCGAACCTGAGCACGGTTCGGACATCGCCGGAGGACTCGCCACCACCGCGCGTTTCGAGGCAGACGCCGACGGCGGAAGCTGGGTCATTGACGGCGCCAAGCGCTGGATCGGTGGTGCGTCCACCGCCGACGTGCTCGCGGTGTTCGCCCGCGACGTCGCAGATGGCCAGGTCAAGGCCTTCCTCGTCGACCGGACCGCGCCAGGCGTGACCTTGGAGAAGATCTACCGTAAGACCGCGCTGCGATTGATGCAGAACGCACACATCACCCTGGATGGTGTTCGGGTTCCGGAGTCCATGCGGCTGCAGAACGTGAACTCGTTCAAGGACGTCGCCGCGATGTTGAGGGCGATGCGTTCAGATGTTGCCTGGATCGCGACCGGAATGCAGGCCGGCGCGTTCGAGGCCGCCCTGGCCTACGTCAAGGAACGCCGCCAGTTCGGCAGGCCCATAGGTTCCTTCCAACTGGTCCAGGAGAAACTGGCCCGGATGGCAGGAAACATCACCGCCAGCCTGTCTTTGGTGGTCCGCCTGACGGAGCAGCAGGCCAGGAGCATCTACCGGGACCAGGACTCTGCCCTGGCCAAGATGCAAACCAGCTTGCTGATGCGCGAAACCGTGGCGCTGGCCCGTGAAGTGGTGGGCGGCAACGGCATTACCCTGGACACCGACGTAGCCCGCTTCCACGCTGACGCCGAGGCCGTCTACTCCTACGAGGGCACCCACGAAATCAATGCACTCATCATCGGCCGCGCCCTGACGGGCGAGAGTGCCTTTACCCGTTGAACCACATCCCTTCCGGAGGCAAAATAAAAATCACGACCGGGGCTATCGTAGATTGTTGACAATTGGTACGCTGGGCACATGCAGTACCAAGCCGGAACCCGCCGGCCCTCTCAGTGAAGGAATTGTCATGAAGAAACGTCGCCCGGCCACTTCGACTCTCCTGCTCGATGAAGCCACACGCACTGGTCACCACTGCCCGAGCACCGGATGGTGGTCAGCCGCTGGGGATCCGAGTGACGCGAGGTTCATCATCAGGGGAGAGGTAATGCCTGCCTTGAGCGGCACCCCTGCGCTCTGGACATTGAGGGCGGCAGTCAGCGGGCTCCACGGCCTGGGACTCGGATCCGCGTTGCAGCCAAGTTCATAGACACAGGCCGATCCGTGCCGTACGTCCTTAGTGCAGGATGGCGCCAATCTCAGCCCGCACCAGCCGCTCGGCAATGACGCCAAGGTCCAGGTTCAGGACGGCTTTGAGAGCGCGTGCCATGTCAGGGGCTGCGGCGAGGAATTCAGCCAGCCCCGGATCGGATTCCAGCCCCCGACCAAGCTTTTCCTTCAGGTCGTTCGCGGTCCAGTGGCTGTCGGAATGCTGACTGGTGAGTAGCGCCTTGCTGTTCATGATCCTGTCCTTCGCTTGGCCCTGTGCATTGGCTTTGCTACATGCCACATTGCCGGGCCGGGATCAAGAATCGGACAGGCCACGGGCCAGATTTAAGCAGGATTTGCCTAAGTTCTGCTTAAGGCCTCGCTTAGCCTCCGATAGCACTCATGCTGCGGTCTGATTGGACGAAGTCGTCCGCTTCCAATCCCGCGTGGTCCATCCCATGGGCCTTGGGCTTGGCCCACATGGCCTCCTGCCAGCGGCTGATGAGCTGGTCGTCGTCGGCCTCGGAGCGAAGCAGCCCCAACAGGTCGAATTCCTGGCGCGAGAACAAACAGCTCATGATCTTTCCGTCGGCGGTGATGCGCGTCCGGCGGCAGTCACCGCAAAACGGTTCGGTGACGGAGGCAATGATGCCTACGGTGCCAAGGACGGCGCCGCTGGGCTGGCCCGTCGCCGATTCGCGCCGCTGGACCTGGAACCGTTCGGCGGGGGCGCCGCTACGCTCCCTGGGATCCGGGTACAGCACAAAGTCGTCGGCGAGGAGGTCCCGGATCTCGGACGCGCTGATCATGTCCCGGCGGGTCCAGCCATGGTCCGCGTCGAGCGGCATCTGTTCGATAAAGCGCAATTCGTAGCCGCGCTCCAGCGCCCACGCCAACAATCTGGGGGATTCGGTGTCATTGATCCCGCGCATGAGCACTGCATTGAGTTTGATGGGTCCAAGACCAGCAGCATCGGCAGCCTCAACCCCAGCCAGGACCTGGTCCAGGAACGGGCGGCGGGTCAGCTGCGCGAAGGTCTCCGCATGCAGGGAGTCAAGCGATACGTTGATGCGTGTCAGGCCCGCCCGTTTGAGTTGGCCGGCCTTCTTGTCCAACCCCACTGCATTGGTTGTCATGGAGATGGGCAGGTCCGGATGGTGTTGGCGAAGGGTCCTGATGATATCCACCAGGTCAGCACGGACCAGTGGTTCGCCGCCGGTCAGCCGCAGCTCCCGGACTCCCAGGCGGTTCACTCCCAGACCGACGATCCGCACGATCTCCTCGGCCGTCATCACAGCCTGCTTCGACAGCCATTGAAGGCCCTCGGCGGGCATGCAGTAGGTGCAGCGCAGGTTGCATTTGTCGGTCAGCGACAGGCGCATGTCGGTGGCCTGCCTCCCGAAGCGATCCAGGAGCCCCGCAGGTAGTCCCATCAGGCGCGGTTCGGCCGCGGACCCCTGACTGTTGTTGTCCTGGCGCAGTACCGGGATGCCCAGCTGAACCGCCATGTACATAACCTTTGCTGTTGCTTTTTCGGGGGAGTGGGTGCGCCCCGGTGGCACGGGCCTGGAAGGCCCGTGCCACCGGGGCGCAAGGTGCTACTGACGGGTGGACAGCTAGTTACTGTCCCGGTCCGCATGCTTGGCACCGACGGTCGGAACGCTTCCGGTGGGAGTCCCGCCAATGCAGTCCGATTCCGAGCACTTTTCCGCGCACTCGTGCCTTGTTACGAGGTCGAACTGGACAAGGCCGTGTTGCTCCACGCCGGTACGGATTGCACGTTCCATGACGTTGGTGGCCAGACGCTGCCGCAGTGCCAGCGGGTCGCGGCGGAGGTCCTTGACGAGGGCGAAGCAGAGCAGCAGCATCACGATCACGAACGGAAGGGCAGCGACGATGGTGATGCGTTGGAGCCCGGACAGGGCTTCGGAGGGTACGTCTCCGCCCGCCAAGAGCATAACGGCGGCTACGGCCCCGGTGAGGGTGCCCCAGAAGATGACCACTCCCCGGCGGGGTTCCTCGGCGCCATTGGAGCTGAGTGATCCCATCACGATGGAGGCCGCGTCTGCGCCGGTGATAAAGAAGATTCCCACCAGGACCATCGCCAGGACGATGACTGCGCCGACTGCCCAGGCGGGCATTCCCAGGTTCTTGACCAGATCGAAAAGGGCTCCGTCGAAGCTAACGGTCGGGGCGCCGTCGACCATGGTTACCAGGCCGGGGGTGCCAGCCTTGTCGGCTTCCTGCTGCACATGGAAGGCGGTGCCGCCGAAGATGCCGAACCAGATCACACTGACGACGCTGGGCACCAGCAGTACGCCGGTGACAAACTGGCGGATGGTGCGTCCGCGGCTGATGCGGGCAATGAACATGCCCACGAAGGGCGTCCAGGACACCCACCAGGCCCAGTAGAAGATGGTCCAGCCAGACATCCAGCTGCGCAGCGCCTCGTCGCCGACTGCTTCGGTGCGGGAAGACATTTCCGCCAGGTCCCTGGCGTAGTCGCCAACAGCTGCGGGGATCAGGTTGAGAATGAACAGGGTGGGTCCTGCAACGAAGACGATCAGGGCCAGGACCACGGCCAGGACCATGTTGATGTTGGAGAGCCACTGGATTCCGCGGCTGATGCCGGAAACTGCGGAGGCGACGAAACAGGTTGTCAGGACGGCCACGATGGCCACGAGCACCGGGGTGCCGATTTCTCCCATCCAGCCGTTGGACGTCATGCCGCTGCCGATTTGCAGGGCGCCAAGGCCCAGCGATGCCGCTGTGCCGAAAAGCGTCGCGAAAATGGCAAGGATGTTGATAAATTTGCCGACCGGACCTTCAACTACGCGGATGCCAAACAGGGAGGTAAACGCGGCGGAGATCAGCTGTTTGCGGCCCAAGCGGTAGGTTCCGTAGGCCATGGCGATGCCCACCACGGCGTACATGGCCCAGGGGTGCAGCGTCCAGTGGAAGATTGAGGTGGCCATGGCGGTCTGGATGGCAGCCGGAGTGCTGCCGTCAACTGTTCCCGGCGGCGGCGAAATGTAGTGGTAGAGCGGTTCGGCAACGCCGTAGAACATAAGCCCGATGCCCATGCCTGCAGCGAACATCATCGCCACCCAGGAGATGGTGCGGAATTCAGGCTTCTCGCCGTCCTTGCCCAGCGGGATGTTGCCGAACTTGCCCAGGGCAAGCCACAGGACGAACACCACGAACAGGGACGCCAGGACCATAAACAGCCATCCTGTGTATTCCATCACCCAGTTCAGGGCACCGGTCGAGGACGCGGAGAGGCTGTCCCGGCCGACGAATCCCCAAATCACGAAGGCAACGGCGATGACTCCCGTGATCCCGAAGGTGACCTTATCGAGGGTCAGTTTGGTATTCCGGCGTGCCGAAACGGCGTGCTCGGTTTTGGCGGAGCGCAGCTCTTCGAGGATCTGGTCGTATTCTTCTGAATCCGGCAAAGTGCTGGCAGCTCCGTCCGCAGGAATGAGGAGAACTGCTTCGACCCCATCGTCTGAAGCCAGCTCCCCGATTCTTTGGCTCTCCGCATTGCTTTCGCTGACGGGAGGTTTCTTGGGGGGTTTGATGTCACTGTTTATAGCCATGATTTCGTCCTTTGCTTGGGAGTCATGGACTGCGTGTTTTTAGATGTGGCCGTTGACTGTCCGGCCGGGAGGAAGGTTGGGGGCTTCCCTGAGCTTGACGACCATGATGTCGCCACCGGCACCCATGACCTCATGGGTTCGGACCGGCCGCTTGGCTGGCGGCGAATCGATTTTGCCTGAATGCAGTTTGAAGCGGGATGCATGTAACGGGCACTCCACCCAGCAATGCTCCACATGCCCTCTGCCAATAATGCATCCTGATCAGTGCAGGTGTCATCCATGTCAAATAGATTGCCGTCTTCCGTGTGAAAGACGGCAATCGGTGGAGCTGTATCCAGCCACAGCGCCTCCCCTGGCGCAAGCTCACTGAGCGTGCAGGCCTTGTGCATGGTGCACCTCTTCGGGGTCAGGAATCAGGTTGAAAACGGTAAAGGTCGGCTGCCTCGTGTCGTTCCGCATGGAACAACACAATTCGCGCTCAGCAACAGAGTGCGCTACGCCACACCAAGATGTCAAGACATTTCTGTCACCTTTAGCGGATCTTGACACCAAGCGTGGCATGCGCCACGCTGTTGCATATCGTGAGTGTTGTTGCGTAAGAAGCGCTTTTTGAATGGGAAGATGCACAGATTTGCAACATCTGCGGGCCCGGTGGTGGCAAGGTGTGCATCAACGAGCAGGTCGAAATGAAGCGCCCTGGTCTGTCGGTCAGATCCCCATTTCAACGGTGACCCCAACTTGCCGGAGTGCGGGGTTACCTTTGTGTGTAGCCCATTTTCGCGCTGATCTGCAGTCCCGCCTCGCGGAGGGACGTGATGAGCCCCGGCAGTTTTGCGGTGTCGAAGCGGAACGCAGGTCCCGAAATGCTTACTGATCCGATGACCGCGCCCACGTGGTTAAACACGGGAACGGCGATCGCATTCAGGCCGATCTCGAGTTCCTCGCTTGTCTCCGCATATCCGTTGCGGGCCACATCGAGCAGCTGCTTTTCCAGGACATCCCGGTCCGTGATGGTGCGCGGCGTCCGGGCGGACAGCCCGACCTCATCCAGGATCCGCCGACGCTCATCAGCCGGCAGTGCGGCCAAAAAAACCTTGCCACTGGACGTGGCATGGAGTGGGGTCAGTCCACCTACCCAGTCGTGTGTGGCGAGGCTGGAGGGTCCCAGGGCCTGGTCGACGTTGACGGCATAGCCTGATCGCAGGACTGCCAGGTTAACCGTTTCCTTGCTCTGCTGCGCCAGGTCTTCCAGGATTGGCCTGGCCTCCCGCACCAGGCTGAGGCGCGCCGGGATGGAGGCGGCGAGGCGGAGGATGCCGAAGCCAAGCTGATACTTGCCGCGTCCGGTGTTCTGCTGGACCATCTCAGGGCCAACCAGTGATTCGAGCAGCCGAAAGACGGTGGACTTGTGGACGCCCATTTCCTCCGCGATGTCGCTGACGCCCGCGTGTCCGTCCCGGGAGAGGATATCGAGGATCTGGAGGGCACGGTCGACGGACTGCACACCCCCGGCCTGCCCATTGGCACCCTTTGGGACGTCAGGGTCATTTGAGGCCATGATCCACACCTGCGTCTTCCTGTGGCCAATCAAGAGGGTGAAACGTCCTCTTTGTGATTGATCCTAGACCGGAATGGTGAGCGGGCCGCAATTGCCCCGAAACATCGCCTGTGCCGGGGTGGCCCGAAAATTGCCCATTACCTTAGGCCACAGCTGCCTTAACCGCGCACCCGTCACGAATCGTCGTGACGGCTGCTGTGTGGTCTGTCAGGGCCCGGCATAGGCCTCCTCCCGGCTGAGCTTTTGCGGGCGGCCCAGCCGTTCCCGGCCTGCGTAGACATTCAGGCTGTGTCCCCGGCTAAATCCAACCAGGGTCACTCCGGTCTCGACGGCGAGGTCGGCGGCCAGGCTTGAGGGCGCGCTGACGGCAGACAGGACGGGGATGCCGGCCATGGCGGCCTTTTGGACAAGCTCGAAGGAAGCGCGCCCCGAAACCTGGAGGACGGTGCCGCTCAATGGCAACAGGTTTTGGCGCAGCGCCCAACCGACAACCTTGTCCACTGCGTTGTGGCGTCCAACATCCTCCCGGAGACAGAGGAGTTCCGGGCCGGCGCCGTCCACCCTGAACAGGCCGGCAGCGTGGACGCCGCCCGTCTTGTCGAACACTGCCTGGGCCTCGCGAAGCCGCTCCGGGAGTTCGGCCAGGACATCCACAGGAATCCGCAGTGGGTCCTGGGCAGGATCGAAGCGAAGTGTCTTGCGGACGGATTCGATGGAGTCCGTCCCGCAGATGCCACAGGAGCTTGACGTGTAGACATGCCGCATCGTGTCTGGCATGGCCACATCAGGCGCCAGCTGGGCCTCGATGACGTTGTAAGTTTGTTCTCCGCCGGCATCTCCGGCGCAAAAGCGCATCGACACCAGCTCGGAGTGGGAGCTGATGATGCCTTCTGAGACCAGGAACCCCGCCACAAGGTCAAAATCGTCCCCAGGGGTCCTCATGGTGACCGCGAAAGACCGGCCGCCGATACGGATCTCCAGGGGCTCCTCGGCGGCAAGTACGTCCTCCTTGAACCGTACCGGGTATTCGGTGCCGGAACCGTCCAGGTGGAAGCGATGGATTTTGCGGCGCTGCGTCATGCGTGCCATGTGGTGCTCCGTAGGTGCTTGGTAGCGGAAAGGATCATCTCGTTGTGCTGCGTCCAGGGGAGGGGGAGCACAGGAACCGGCTCGCCGGACAGAACCCCTGCGGAAGGAACTGCCATGACACCATCGGCCCAGGCAAGTCCCCGGACCATGCCGGGCCCCGTATGCGAGGCCGGGAAGGCCAGGCCCTCGATGAACCTGCAGGGAATCAGGCGCGTACGGCCGGGGGAGGGATCAACGTCAGCGGCTGATGTCACCTGCCCGACGGCGCCCAGGGGCTGTCCTCCGAGTGCCTCCAGCAGTGGCGCGCCAATGGTGATGAGGGCCATCATTGCTGCCAAGGGATTACCGGGCAGTCCGACGACGAAGCGGCCGTTCGGGAGGACGGCCAGGACAGCCGGGTGGCCGGGCCGCATGGCGATGCCATCCAGGAGCAACTGACCGCCGAGAGCGCTGATGGCACCTCGGAAATGGTCTGTCCCGGAACACCCGGTTCCGCCAGTGGTTATGGTCACGTCCGGCAGGGGCCCGGGGATTGATTCTGAACCGCCAAGTGCCCCTAGCCATTCATGATAGGAATCCCCGATCCGCAGGGAACCGGCGGATGTGCCGCCCAGCAGGGAAATGACTGTGCCCAGCTGGGGACCAAAAGTGTCCCTGACGTGTCCCGGTTCCGGAACGCCCTCGGTGACTACTTCGGAACCGGTCAGGACGATTCCGACCACCGGTTTGCGCTGCACCTGCAGAGTGTCATGCCCAGCCACAGCGGCAAGCGCAATGTGGCCAGGGTTCAGTTTTGTGCCGGCAGGGATCAGCACGTCACCGGCCGCAGCTTCTTCGCCTGCAGGACGGATGTGCTGGCCCCGTCCAGGTTCGCCATCCTTGGCGCTGCCGTTGAGCTCCAGGAGGGCGCTGCCGTCAGCGTCCTGGTGGACCGCGCCGCTCTCCTTGCGGAGTATTGACGTGGCGCCCGCAGGTACCAGTCCGCCGGTGGCTATGACCCTGGCCCGCCCGGGCGGCAGGAAGTGCTCATCGTCGGTGAGGAGCCACGGGCCGCAACCGCTGACGGCCCAGCCGTCCATGGCGGAGGACTGGTAATGGGGGAGCTCTTGCAGGGCGGCGACATCGCGGGTCAGCGTGTGGCCGGCTGCCGATGAGAGCGGAACATCCACCGGCGGAAGCGGGACAGCGCAATCGAACGCCAGCTGGCGGGCCTCTGCCCAAGTGGGGGAGGCCCGTCCGGAAGCGCTAGAGGCAGGGGAGAACTCCAAGGTGCCGCCACTCATGGCGATGTCTTCGGCGAGCAATGGTGCCCCCTTTTCTGAAGATGGTGATGCTCTCAAAGGTGCGGGCAGGGGAACGGCGGGGCTGGCACCACGTAGTGCGAACCCCGCCGTTCCCCGGCCCCGTCAGCCGGCGTCCTACGCCTTGACGTATCCGTTCGGGTTCAGGACGAACTTTGTTGCCGAACCGGCGTCGAATTCGGCGTAGCCGCGCGGCGCTTCTTCGAGCGGGATTGCCTTGGCGTTCACTGCCTTGGCGATCTGCACCTTGTCATGCAGGATGGCCATCATCAGTTGGCGGTTGTAGTTCATCACGGGGCACTGTCCGGTGGTGAAGGACAAGGATTTTGCCCAGCCGGTGCCCAGCGACAGGGAGAGGGATCCATGCTGGGCTGCATCGTCGATTCCCCCGGGATCCCCGGTCACGTACAGTCCCGGGATGCCCAGTGCGCCACCTGCGGCGGTGATGTCCATAAGGGAGTTCAGCACAGTGGCCGGCGCTTCGTGGGAGGCGTCCTTGCCATGTCCGCGGGCTTCGAATCCCACGGCGTCCACGCCACAGTCCACTTCCGGCACGCCAAGGATCTGTTCAATCTGGTCCTTGGGATCGCCCTTGGACACGTTCACTGTTTCACAACCGAAGGACCTGGCCTGGGCCAGGCGGCCTTCGTTCATGTCACCGACAATGACCACCGCGGCACCGAGCAGCTGTGCACCGACGGCAGCCGCCAGGCCGACAGGACCTGCCCCGGCGATGTAGACAGTGGAACCGACGCCGACTCCGGCGGTCACTGCGCCGTGGAAGCCAGTGGGGAAGATATCGGAAAGCATGGTCAGGTCCATGATCTTTTCCAGGGCCTGGTCGCGGTCCGGGAACCTGAGCAGGTTCCAGTCAGCGTAGGGGACCAGCACGTATTCTGCCTGGCCACCCACCCAGCCGCCCATGTCCACATAACCGTAGGCGCTTCCCGGGCGGTCCGGGTTGACGTTCAGGCAGATGCCCGTCTTGCGCTCCTTGCAGTTCCGGCAGCGGCCACAGGAGATGTTGAACGGTACGGAGACAATGTCTCCCACCTTGATGAACTCCACGTCCGGGCCGACTTCCACCACTTCGCCGGTAATTTCATGGCCGAGGACGAGGTCCTTGGGAGCGGTGGTCCGGCCACGCACCATGTGCTGGTCCGAGCCGCAGATGTTGGTGGTTACCGTGCGCAGGATGGCACCGTGGGGCACTTTCCGGCCCACATTCTCCGGATTGACGCCGGGGCCGTCCTTGAGTTCGAACGACGGGTAGTCGGTATTGATGATTTCAACAACGCCGGGTTCTTTGTAGGCGACTGCTCTGTTTCCGGACATGGACACTCCTTGGGCTTGGGGGTGGTGCTGGGATTTGGTGCCAGGCCTGCCATCTCGGCCTGCCTTGCACGTGTCCGGCTAAGTTGCCGGCGCTGCCCCGTTGCCCGAAAGCGGTGCTTCGATGAGGATACCTCCCCAGGTTTCAGGCCACCGAAGCACCATTCACGGGCACGGGACAGCTCATCCTTCGCGAGGATGAAGGCTGTCAGTAAGATGCCGTGCCGTGTGGCACAGCATCCCCAATCACCAGACATGAAGTAGCTGATATTTCTACTTGGTTACTAAAGATATATCAGATACATCGTAGGGCAGGCCCCCAGCCATTGTCCAGAGATTTTTTGACCTCTAACCATCGGACTCAGCCTTCTATCTGGAGCTGGAAAGCAACAAAAATCCTCCCTTTAGTTCTGCCGAGATAGGGGATCTTCAGCAGAACCCCCAGACGGTTGAGAAATTAGTTAGGAGATATTGATATATCAGTTCTACTATGTTCATGAGGCCTTCGCGTCAAGGCCCCGTGCTTACCTCAGGAGGAGACATAACAATGGCAAGCGGTGGAGAATTACCGTCGGACACAGCAAGCTCGTACCTGTCAGAGAGGCAGGAGGACGAGTCCTTCGCCGACTTCGCCTACAGGGCACTCAGCGATGAACTGATACTCCTGGACATCAAGCCTGGCGAGCCCCTTAACGACGACGCGATTTCCCGTCGGCTCGGCGTGGGAAGGACGCCCATTCGCGAAGCCATGAAGCGCCTTGAAAGTGACCATCTGGTGGTGGCCTATCCCCGCCGCGGAACATTCGCGGCAGGGGTGGACATCACCGACTTGGCGGAAATCTCCGAAATACGGCAGCTTCTGGAACCTGCCGCAGCAGCGCGGGCCGCACGGATGGCTTCGCCGCAGCTGCGGCAGGAGATCAAGGAATTCGCCAATGAGGTGGGTGAGGTCCTGCCGCAGCTGCATTCCCAGCGGGACCTTATGCGCCTCGATATGCGCGTCCACCGGATGATCTACCGGGCTACAGGAAGCAGGCACCTTGAAGACGTCCTCATCCGCTATGACAATCTGGCGACGCGCATCTGGAGCCTTGTGCTGGAGAAACTGCCTCCTGTCTCTGAGCATATTGCCCAGCACATTGAGCTTCTTGAATGCATTGCGGATGGGGATTCCGACGCTGCTTCCCGGCTGACCAGCAAGCACGTGGCGGACTTCGAGAACCTGATCAGGGCCGTCCTGTAGCCCTGGGCAGGACTACCCGGCCGTTGCCGTGAGCAAGGCCCGCGACTGTTCCCGCGCGGCCTCAACGGTGTGCAGGAGAAGCAGGGACGTGGTGACTGACCCGACACCGCCCGGAACAGGTGTCAGTGCCGCAGCGACGCCCCGGACACTGGCTTGATCCACGTCCCCCACCAGGGATCCGTCGGGAAGGACGTTGGTGCCGACGTCGATCACTACGGCCTCGGAGGAAATATGGCTGCCGGTGAGCAGGCCGATGCGCCCGGCAGCGACGACCACGACGTCGGCCGTCCTGGTGTATTTCTCCAGCGGCCCTGACCGGGAGTGGCAGACGGTGACCGCGGCGTCACGTTCCATAAGCAACAGCGACAGCGGCTTTCCCACAACGGCTGAACGTCCAATCACCACGACGTTCCGGCCCGCCACCGGGATGTCGAAGTGATCGAGGATCTCGACGACGGCCCGTGCCGTTGCGGGGGCAAACGAGGGCTGGCCGACTGCCAGCCGGCCCAGGCTCAGTGGATTCGCGCCGTCGATGTCCTTTTCAGGGGCGATGTGTCCAACCAGCGCATCTGCATCGACGCCGGGAGGCAGCGGCGTCTGCAGGATGATGCCGTTTACCGATGGCTCGGCGCTGAGATCCTTAAGGACAGACGCCAGAACCTGTCCGGTGGCATCGTGGCCAAGGTCCACAATGCGGCACATGATGCCTGCGCTTTCTGCGGCCCGTTCGATTGACCGCACATACCAGTGTGTGGAGCCGTCGTCGGTGGCCACAACCACCGCAAGCGTAGGGCGGAGGCCGTCGATTTCGAGAGCCCTGGCGGCGTCGGAGGCCTTTTGCTGCGTGAGGCCGGCCAGTGCACGTCCGGAGAGAAGTGTGGTGCTCAACCGAGGATCCTTTCCCGAACCCGCTTCGCCAGTGAGTCGGCTGCCAGGATGACCTTTTCCTCAAGGCCGTCTGTCTGGCCAGCCAGCCGGGAGCGGGCTTCAGTGTCCTTGATGGCAACCACATTGATGTCGATGTTCACCCGCGCAGTGGTGGCGGCTGCCCGTGCTGCGTCGACGGCGGCAGCGACGTCACTGATTACGTTGGCATTGGCCACCTCGAAAAGTTCGGTGGCAAGATCCACAACGGCCCCGGCAAGAAGGATGAGTTGCGCCGGCGTGGTGGCGGCCAGGATCAGCGCGTCCTGGATGGATGCTGTTCGTGCAGCCTTGAGCTCGTCAGTGCCGGCGGGAAGTTTGTACGCATCGATGACGCCCTGGAAGGCATGCTGGTCCGCGTCTGCGAGGCGCAGGGCCTCGACCACCAGCTGGTCGGCGGAGGCGATGACCCTGGTCACGAGTTCGGCGTGCTGCTCGTACTTCGGGCCGGTGGAGTACCTGGCCACCATGGCGACCAGTGCCGCCCCCTGGGCTGCGTGGACGGCCGCGGCTGCGCCGCCGCCAGGGGTGGGTTCACGCGAGGAAAGTCTGGTGAGGTAGCCGTTTATTGTTTCTGAACTGATCATGTGTCTTCCTGGGCTGAGGCTCGAGTCGACCGGGCTGGGGACTGGGGTAGTGGCAGGCCATGGCAAAGCAGCGGCCCGGACTCTGGTTGCGAGGGAAATGAGTCCGGGCCGCGTGCCTGTGAATGGCCCGGCGCTGTTAGCCGCGGAGCCTGGTCATGGTGGGGTCGTACAGCGGATCGGCCGTGACTGTGGCCTGGATACGCCGGCCAAAGTATTCGATCTCGACCGAGTCACCAATGGACACAGCGGCGGGGAGGTACGCGTACGCGATCGGCTTGGCTACGGTATAGCCGTAAGCGGCGCTGGTGACGTAGCCGACTGCCTGGTCCTTGTAGAACACAGGTTCCTTGCCCAGCACAATGCTGCGGCCGTCGTCGACGGTCAGGCAGCGAAGACGGCGGGCGGAGTTTTCCTCGGTCCGGCCTTCCAGCGCTGCCTTTCCGACGAAGTTGTCCTTGGTCATCTTCACGGCGAAACCAAGCCCGGCTTCCAGCGGGTCGTGTTCGGTGGTCATGTCGGTGCCCCACGAGCGGTAGCCCTTTTCCAGGCGCAGCGAGCTGAACGCGGCACGGCCCGCGGCGATAACGCCGAACGGCTGCCCGGCCTTCCACAGTGCATCCCACAGGCGCTGTCCGTTGTCTGCGCTGGTGTACAGTTCCCAGCCCAGCTCGCCGACATAGGACAGGCGCATTGCCGTGACGGTGACGCCGCCGATGACCACCTTCTTGGACCGGAAGTATTTCAGGCCGTCGTTGGAGAAATCGTCACTGCTGACGGTGCTGATGAGGTCCCGGGCGAGGGGCCCCCACAGGCCGATGCAGCAGGTGCCGCCGGTGGTGTCGCGAACCTGGACCCAGTCGCTGGCGGTCCCGTTTTCCGTCTGGTGGCGGGCGGCCCGCTCAAAGTAGGCGGTGTCGATGTTTCCGTTGGCTCCGAGCTGGAAGGTGTCTTCGCTCAGGCGGGCCACGGTGATGTCGCTTCGGATCCCGCCTGCGTGGTCCAGCAGGAGGGTGTAGGTGACGGCCCCCGGCTTCTTGGTCATGTCGGCGGTGGTCAGCTCCTGCAGCAGCTTCATGGCTCCGGGGCCGGAGACCTCAAGGCGCTTGAGCGGAGTCATGTCGTACATGGCCACCGCGGTGCGGGTCTTCCAGGCTTCGGCGGCGGCGATGGGCGAGCTGAACATCCCGGACCAGGCGTCACGTGCCGGCGGCTGCCATTCGTCAGGCATCTCCTTGAGCAGTTCCGCGTTGGCTTCGAACCAGTAGGGGCGCTCCCAGCCGCCGCCCTCCAGGAAGACGCCGCCCAGCTGCTTGTGGCGGGCGTGGAAGGGGCTGACGCGAAGATTGCGCGGAGAGAGCTTGGGCTGCAGCGGGTGCAGGACATCGTAGATTTCCACGAAGTTCTGCTGGGAGGTCTCGCTGACGTACTCGGGGGTCAGCTGGACCTCTTCGAAGCGGTGGATATCGCAGTCGCCGAGGTCAATCTGCGACTTTCCGTCCACGAGGAGCTCTGCCACGGCACGGGCGATGCCGGCGGAGTGTGTGACCCACACGGCCTCGGCAACGAAGAAGCCGTCCACTTCCTTGGACTCGCCCACCAGGGAGCCGCCGTCCGGGGTGAAGGAGAAGATGCCGTTGAAGCCATCCTCGATTTCGCTTTCACGCAGTGCCGGCAGGATCTGCTTGGTTGCTTCCCATGCGGGAAGGAAGTCATCCAGGGTGAAGTCCAGGCGGGAAGGCATGTTGTGTTCGCTGATGCTGCTGGGCTCGTAGCTGCCCAGTTCGTCCAGGTCCACGGGCATGGGCCGGTGTGCGTAGGAGCCGATGCCGTAGCGGTCGCCGTGCTCGCGGTAGTAGAGGTCCTGGTCCTGGTGGCGCAGGATGGGGAGCTGGGCGCCGTTGGGCAGTTCGTTCTTACCCTTCTGGGCGGGAACCGGCGTTGTCTTGACGTACTGGTGGGCCAGCGGGAGGAGCGGGACGGACATGCCGATCAGCTCGCCCACCTTGGCGCCCCAGAAGCCTGCGCAGGAAACCACGATGTCCGCCGGGATCACGCCGTCGGCGGTCTCGACGCCGGTGACGCGGCGGTTGGACTGTTCGATCCCGGTCACCTCGGTGTTGCCGATGTACTTCACGCCGGCTGCTTCGGTGCGCTTGATGAGCAACTGGACTGCGCGGGCAGCCAGGGCCAGGCCGTCGGTAGGTACATGGAGGCCGCCCAAGATGTCCTCTTCATTCAGAAGCGGGTAAAGCTCCTTGCACTCGGCGCGGGAGAGGATCTTGCCTTCGATACCCCAAGCGGCAGCATAGCCAAGCTTCCGCTTCAGGTCCGTGAGGCGGGTCTCGGTGGTGGCAACTTCAAGGCCGCCCACCTGGTTGAAACAGCTTTGGCCGTCCTCCGTGAGGGACAGGAGCTTTTCCACCGTGTACTTGGCGAAAAGTGCCATGGTCTTCGAAGGGTTGGTCTGAAAAACGAGGCCGGGGGCGTGGGACGTGGAGCCGCCGGGCATATTCAGGGGTCCCTGGTCCAGGACAGTGATGTTGTTCCAACCCCGTGTGACCAGTTCATCGGCAAGGTTCGTGCCGACGATTCCAGCTCCAATAATGACAATGCTTGGCGTGGAAGCCATGTGGTTTCTCCTGCTGGTTTTCGTGTGTTCTCTGCTGATGTGGTGGTGGTGCTTACCGGAACACGACGGTGCTGGTTTGATCCAGCAACACACGGTGCTCGCAGTGCCACCTCACGGCACGGGACAGCGCCAGGGCTTCGGCATCCTGCCCAACTGTGGAAAGGGCGGTCGGTCCATAACTGTGGTCCACCCGGATGACTTCCTGTTCGATGATGGGCCCCTCATCCAGTTCTGCGGTCACGTAGTGGGCTGTAGCGCCCACCAGCTTGACGCCACGATCGTACGCCTGGTGGTACGGGCGTGCACCCTTGAACCCGGGCAGGAACGAGTGGTGGATGTTGATGGCGCGGCCCTCAAGGGCGCGGCAGAGGTCGTCGGACAGCACCTGCATGTAGCGGGCCAGCACCACGAGGTCGATGTCATATTCGTCGATGAGGTCCAGCAGGCGCTGTTCGGCATCTGCCTTCGTCTCGGGTGTCACCGGGACGTAGAGGAAGGGGAGGCCGGCGGCCTCGGCCATGGCCCGGTGGGTTTCGTGGTTGGAAACAATGAGGACGATGTCGCCGCCCAGGCTGCCACCCCGCCAGCGGAAGATCAGGTCATTGAGGCAGTGACCGAACTTGGACACCATGACCAGGACGCGCTGCTTGGTCTGGTCATGGAAGCTGAACTTCATCTCGAAACGGTCCGCGATCGCGTTGAACTCCTCCTGGAGCCTCTCCGGCGTGTAGTCAGGGGAACCCGAGAATGCGGTGCGCAGGTGCAGCGTCTGGCGCAGCCCGTCGTCGAACTGCTGGTGCTCGTCGATGTTGAAGCCACGTTCGAAGAGAAAAGTGGTGACCGCCTGGACAATTCCGGCACGTTCGACGCACGACAGTGTGAGTACGAACTTCTGGGCCTTGGCTTCTTCCACGCGAGGCTCTGTGTGAGTCAGCGTGCTGGTTGATGAGTCTGTAGCCATTAGGGTCATGTCTCCTCCTTTTAGGTATCTTCCCATTAGATATATTCGCAGTTCATGAACTGATATATTAGGGTTGTGAATCAGCGTATACTGGTCAGTGGGCAAGGTCAATAGGCTGTTTGCCCGAACGGAAAGGGGCCCGGTTGTGGCAGTTGAAGTTTTGGCACCTGCAGATGAGGCTGTTAAGAAGTCGTTGGCGGAAGTGGCCTACGAGCGCATCCGTGACCGCCTGCTGATGCTGGACATCAAGCCGGGGGATCTCCTCAATGACGACCACCTCGCCAGGGACCTTGGCATGGGGCGTACTCCCGTCCGCGAAGCCTTGAAGCGGCTGGAGCTGGACCGGCTGGTTGTTTCGTATCCGCGCAGGGGAACTTTTGCCACCCGGGTGGAGGTCACTGATCTCGCTTTTATTTCCGAAATCCGGACCCAGCTTGAACCGCTTGCAGCATCCCGTGCTGCCCGGGTTGCCACAGAGCAGCAGCGCGAGCAGCTGCGCGCTGTATTGCGGGCGGTTGAGTCGTTCGATACGCATGCCGCCTCCGTCGTGGAAACCCTGCGGCTGGATGCACGTGTGCACCAGGGGATCTACGCTGCTGCGGCCAATCCCCACCTCGAAGACGTCCTGGTCCGCTATGACAACCTCGCCACCCGTATCTGGTGCATGGTGCTTGATCGCCTTCCTGACCTCGCCCGCCACGTGCATGAGCATGTGGATCTGCTCGGTGCAGTGATTGACGGGGACGAGGCGCGCGCCGCCGAGCTCGCGAGGATTCACGTCAGCGGCTTCGAGGATGCCGTCCGCAGGGCTCTCTTCACCTAGCCTGGGCCTCGCCCTTCCGGCTATTACCTTCAAGCGCGGCCCTCGGGCTGCGCTTTTGGCGTTTCCGGAATATCGCGCCGAATCTGTTGACACCCACATATCCGGATAGCATACTTGAGTCACGCAACTAATATATCAACAGGATATTAGGCAACAGCTAGGGAGAAATGATGGTCGACGTTCTGACCCGCACGCTTGCAGAGACGGATCCTGCTATCCACGCCGCTGTGGAGCAGGAACTGCTGCGCCAGCAGGGCACGCTGGAGATGATCGCCTCCGAAAACTTTGCGCCGACTGCCGTCATGGAGGCGCAGGGATCCGTACTGACCAACAAGTACGCCGAGGGGTACCCGGGCAAGCGCTATTACGGCGGCTGCGAACACGTTGACGTGGTGGAGCAGCTGGCCATCGACCGCCTCAAGTCCCTCTTCGGTTCCGAATTCGCCAACGTCCAGCCCCACTCCGGTGCGCAGGCCAACGCAGCGGCGATGTTCGCCCTGATCCAGCCCGGTGACACCATCCTGGGCCTGAACCTGGCTCACGGTGGCCATCTGACGCACGGCATGAAGATCAATTTCTCCGGCAAGCTCTACAAGGTGGTCCCGTATGGCGTCGATGAAGACTCCATGCAGATCGACATGTCGGAAGTGGAGCGCCTGGCGGTTGAGAACAAGCCGAAGCTGATCGTCGCCGGCTGGTCCGCGTACTCCCGCCAGCTGGACTTCGCCGAATTCCGCCGCATCGCTGACCTGGTGGGCGCCTACCTGATGGTGGACATGGCCCACTTCGCCGGCCTGGTGGCTGCAGGACTGCACCCCAACCCCGTGCCTCACGCCCACATCGTTACCAGCACCACCCACAAGACCCTTGGCGGCCCGCGCGGTGGAGTGATCCTGACCAACGACGCCGGCATCGCCAAGAAGGTCAACTCCGCAGTGTTCCCGGGACAGCAGGGCGGCCCGCTGGAGCACGTCATTGCCGCGAAGGCCGTGGCGTTCAAGCTCGCTGCTGAGCCGGAGTTCCGCGACCGCCAGGAACGCACCCTGGAAGGCGCCCGCATCATCGCAGAACGCATACTGGCTGCCGACGTTGCAGAGTCCGGTGTGACCGTGGTCAGCGGTGGTACCGACGTGCACCTGGTCCTGGTCGATCTGCGCAATTCGGAACTGGACGGCCAGCAGGGCGAAGACCGCCTGCACCGGATCGGGATCACCGTTAACCGGAACGCTGTGCCCTTCGACCCGCGTCCCCCGATGGTTTCCTCCGGTCTTCGTATCGGCACGCCGGCACTGGCCACGCGTGGGTTCGGGCAGGCCGAGTTCACCGAGGTCGCGGACATTATCGCCGCAGCCCTTAAGCACGATTTCAATGAAGAGACCGTGGCAGAACTTCGGCAGCGGGTTGAAATCCTGGCCGGAAAGTTCCCGCTCTACCCCAACCTTTCCTCTGACTCGAACGAGGTGGCATGATGGCCGATTTGCTTCCGGAGCACCCCGATTTCCTCTGGCGGAACCCCGAGCCCAAATCTTCCTACGATGCCGTGATCGTTGGCGGCGGCGGACACGGGCTGGCCACCGCCTACTTCCTGGCCAAGAACCACGGCATGACCAACATCGCTGTCCTCGAAAAGGGATGGCTGGCCGGCGGCAACATGGCCCGGAACACCACCATCATCCGTTCCAACTACCTCTGGGACGAGAGCGCGGCCATCTACGAGCACGCCCTCAAACTCTGGGAAATCCTGCCGGAGGAACTCGAATACGACTTCCTGTTCAGCCAGCGCGGCGTCATGAACCTCGCCCACACCCTGGGTGACGTCCGTGAAAGCATGCGGCGGGTGGGCGCCAACAAGCTCAACGGCGTGGACGCCGAGTGGCTGGACCCGCAGCAGGTCAAGGAACTCTGCCCCATCCTGAACATCAGCGATAACATCCGCTACCCCGTCATGGGCGCCACTTACCAGCCCCGGGCAGGCATCGCCAAGCACGACCACGTGGCCTGGGCCTTCGCCCGCAAGTGCGACGAACTGGGCGTAGACATCATCCAGAACTGCGAAGTCACCGGCTTCATCAAGGACGGCAACCGCGTCACCGGCGTCAAGACCAACCAAGGCACCATCAATACGGAAAAGGTGGGCCTGTGCGCCGCCGGGCACAGCTCGGTCCTGGCCGAGATGGCAGGCTTCCGGCTTCCTATCCAGTCCCACCCACTGCAGGCGCTGGTCTCCGAACTGCACGAACCGGTGCACCCCACCGTGGTGATGTCCAACCACGTGCACGTCTACGTTTCCCAGGCACACAAGGGCGAACTGGTGATGGGCGCCGGCGTGGACTCCTACAACGGCTACGGCCAGCGCGGGTCCTTCCATGTGATCGAGCACCAGATGGCTGCCGCCGTCGAGCTTTTCCCGATCTTTGCCCGGGCGCATGTGCTCCGGACCTGGGGCGGCATCGTTGACACCACACTGGATGCTTCCCCGATCGTGGGAACCACTCCGGTGGACAACATGTTCGTGAACTGCGGCTGGGGCACCGGCGGCTTCAAGGGCACCCCTGCCGCGGGCCTCACCTTTGCCCACACCATCGCCACGGGAACGCCGCACCACCTGAACAAGCCGTTTGCGCTGGAGCGGTTCGAAACCGGCGCCCTGATCGATGAACACGGCGCAGCCGCCGTGGCCCACTAGAAGAGAGTCCGGACATGCTCCTCATTTCATGCCCCAACTGCGGCTCCCGCGACGAGACCGAGTTCCACTACGGCGGCCAGGCCCACGTGGCCTACCCGGAAAACCCGAACGAACTGAACGACCGCGAATGGGCCGAGTTCCTGTTCTACCGGGACAACACCAAGGGCGCCTTCGCCGAACGCTGGCTCCACAGCACCGGCTGCCGCCAGTGGTTCAACATGCTCCGCGACACGGTCACCTACGAAATCCAGGCGGTCTATCCAATGGGCACGCCCCGTCCGGACAAAGCCGCCCCGGCCCCGGCAGCCAGCGAATCCGGTACCGCCAGTACGGCCCCGGACAGCACCACCACAGGTAGTGCCGGGCCGAGCATCGCTGCAACCAGCATTGCCACAAGCACAGCACCCCCCAGCACCACCGCCCCGGAAGGAGCAACCAAGTGACTTCCCAGAACGCCCGCCTCGCCGCCGGCGGACGCATTGACCGCACCATCTCCTGGCGTTTCACCGTGGACGGCGAAGAATTCACCGGCCACCCCGGTGACACGCTGGCTTCGGCCCTGCTCGCCAACGGCCGGATCGCCGTCGGCAACTCGCTCTACGAAGACCGGCCCCGCGGCATCATGTCCGCGGGTGTGGAGGAATCCAACGCTCTGGTCAAGGTGGCTCCCCGGTTCCCCGGCCACGTCGCTGAGTCCATGCTCCCCGCCACCGCTGTCACCCTGGTGGACGGCCTCAAGGCGGAACTCCTCAACGGCCTTGGCAAGCTGGATCCGGAAGAGGACCGGGCCGAGTACGACAAGAAGTACGTCCACACCGACGTCCTGGTGATCGGCGGCGGGCCTGCCGGCCTGGCCGCTGCCCGTGAAGCTGTCCGCACCGGCGCCCGCGTGATGCTGCTCGACGACCAGCCCGAACTGGGCGGCTCCCTGCTGTCCGGTTCCACCGCAGCCGGACTGGCCGAGACCATTGAAGGCAAGCCCGCGCTCGAATGGGTGGCAGACGTCGAAGCCGAGCTCGTCTCCGGCGCCGAATCCACCGTCCTGAACCGCACCACCGCCTTCGGCGCCTACGACGCCAACTATGTGATCGCCGTCCAGAACCGCACCGACCACCTGTCCACACCGGCCGCCTCCGGTGTGTCCCGGCAGAGGATCTGGCACATCCGCGCCAGCCAGGTGGTGCTGGCCCCCGGCGCCCACGAGCGCCCGCTGGTGTTCGAGAACAATGACCGCCCCGGCATCATGCTCGCCTCGGCCGTCCGCAGCTACCTCAACCGCTACGCGATAGCAGTCGGGCAGCGCGTGGTCATCAGCACCACCAACGACAGCGCCTACGCCCTGGCCGCTGACCTGCGCGCCGCCGGCGTCAGGATCGCCGCCGTCGTGGACGCCCGCACCCAGCTGACAGCGGTGGCTGCTGCCGCCGTCGAAGCCGGCACGCGCGTGCTGATTGGCAGCGCGGTGGCCAACACGTCCGCTTCTGCCGATGGCCGGCTGGACGGCGTTACCGTTCGAAGCATCAACGACGACGGCGAACTCACCTCCGGTGTCGAAGAGATCGACTGCGACCTGCTGGCCGTGTCCGGCGGCTGGAGCCCGCTGGTGCACCTCCACTCCCAGCGGCAGGGCAAGCTGCGCTGGGACGATGACCTGGCAGCTTTCGTGCCCAGCACCGTCGTCCCGAACCAGCAGACCATCGGCTCCGGCCGCGGCAGCTTCGAACTCGCCGACTGCCTCACCGAGGGCATCTCGGGCGGTGCGATGGCCGCCATTGCCGCCGGCTTCGAATCTACCGTCGAGCCTTCTCCGATCGCCGAGCCGAAGGCCTCAGCCCCCACCCGCCAGCTGTGGCTGGTTCCGGGGGAGAACGGCACTCCGGATGACTGGCACCACCACTTCGTGGACTTCCAGCGGGACCAGAGCGTCGCAGACGTCCTGCGCTCCACCGGCGCCGGCATGCGGTCCGTGGAGCACATCAAGCGCTACACCTCCATCAGCACGGCAAATGACCAGGGCAAGACCTCCGGCGTCAACGCGATCGGCGTTATTGCCGCGGCACTGCGCCAGGCAGGCGAAGCCTCGCGGGGCATCGGCGACATCGGCACCACCACGTACCGGGCACCGTTTACCCCCGTGGCGTTCGCGGCCCTCGCAGGACGCCAGCGCGGCGAACTGTTCGACCCCGCCCGCGTCACCTCCATCCACCCGTGGCACGTAGACAAGGGCGCCCTGTTCGAGGACGTCGGACAGTGGAAGCGTCCCTGGTACTACCCGCAGGGCGGCGAGGACATGGATGAGGCTGTGCTGCGTGAATGCGCCGCCGTCCGCGAATCCGTTGGCTTTATGGACGCCACCACGCTCGGCAAGATCGAAATCCGTGGCAAGGATGCAGGCGAGTTCCTCAACCGGATCTACACCAACGCCTTCAAGAAGCTCGCGCCCGGTTCCGCACGCTACGGCGTGATGTGCCAGGCAGACGGCATGATCTTCGACGACGGCGTGACCCTGCGCCTGGACGAGGACCGCTTCTTTATGACCACCACCACCGGCGGCGCCGCCAAGGTGCTGGACTGGCTGGAGGAATGGCTGCAGACCGAGTGGCCGGAACTGGACGTGCACTGCACCTCGGTGACCGAACAGTGGAGCACCATTGCCGTCGTCGGACCCAAGTCCCGCGCGGTCCTGGCGAAGGTGGCACCGGAGCTCGCCGCCAACGGTGGACTGGAAGCAGAAGCCTTCCCGTTCATGACCTTCCGCGAAACCACGCTGGCCTCCGGCGTCAGCGCCCGGGTCTGCCGGATCTCGTTCTCCGGTGAGCTGGCCTACGAGATCAACGTACCGGCCTGGTACGGGCTGAACACCTGGGAAGCCGTGGCCGCGGCGGGCGCCGAGTTCAACATCACCCCCTACGGCACCGAGACCATGCACGTGCTCCGCGCCGAAAAGGGCTACCCGATCGTTGGCCAGGACACGGACGGCACCGTCACCCCGCAGGATGCCGGGATGGAATGGATCGTCTCCAAAGCCAAGGACTTTATCGGCAAGCGCTCCTACGCCCGTGCCGACGCCCGGCGCGAGGACCGCAAGCACCTGGTCAGCGTGCTGCCCGTTGACGGCACCATCCGGTTGCCGGAAGGCACCCAGCTGGTGGAAAAGGGCATCCCGGTGACGCAGGCCTACGGCCCCGTGCCCATGCAGGGATTTGTCACCTCCAGCTACCAGAGCGCGGCCCTGGGCAGGTCCTTCGCCCTGGCACTGGTCAAGAACGGCCGCAACCGGATCGGCGAGACGCTGGTGGCCGCCGCCGGCAACCAGCTCGTTGACGTTGTTGTCGCAGAAACCGTACTTTTTGACCCTGAAGGGACCCGTAAAGATGGCTGAAACAGCAGCACCCAAAACCTCGCACGAGACGAACCTGGCCCTGCGAACCAGCCCGGCCGCAGTGCTTCGGACAGCCTTTGAAACCGGCTCCGTCCTCGGCATTGTGGAACTGAGCGAAATCACCTTCCTGACCATGGTGGGCCTCCGGGCTAGCCGGGACAGCGAGGCCGGGCAGCGGATCGCGTCAGTCACCGGCGGCTTGCCCGAAACATGCGGGGCCGTGAGCGGAACCGGCGACACCTCCGTGCTCTGGCTCGGACCCGAGGAATTCCTGGTGGTGGCACCAGTGGACGCCCACGAGTCGCTCGGCGGTGACCTCATCCAGGCACTGAAGGAAGCCCTCGGCGACGGCGAAGGCCAGGTGCTGGACCTGTCCGCCAACCGCACCACCTTCGAACTCACCGGCCCGCGGGCCCGGGCAGTCTTGGAAAAGGGCTGCGCCCTGGACCTGCACCCCCGCGGGTTCAAGGCCGGCACGGCGCTGTCCACGGAGATCGGCAACATCCCCGCGATCCTGTGGAAGACAGGCGACGAGAGCTACCGGATCTTCCCCCGTGCCTCGTTCGCCGAGTTCCTGGGCCGCTGGCTCCTCGACGGCATGCGGGAGTACGCGTCCCCTGAGGTTCCCTAATGGCGCTCAGCGTCCTTGACCTGTTTTCCGTTGGCATCGGGCCGTCGTCCTCACATACGGTCGGCCCGATGCGGGCAGCGAAGCTGTTCGCCGACGGGCTCAAAGACGACGGACACCTGAGCTCCACCAAACGCGTGCAGGCCGAACTGTACGGCTCCCTCGGGGCCACCGGGCGGGGCCACGGCTCGGACAAGGCCGTGGTCCTGGGCTTCAAGGGGCTGGATCCGGAAACCGTGGACACCTCCACGGCTGATGACCAGGTGGCCGCCG
This sequence comes from Arthrobacter sp. CDRTa11, assembly GCF_026427775.1. NCBI lineage: Bacteria > Bacillati > Actinomycetota > Actinomycetes > Micrococcales > Micrococcaceae > Arthrobacter > Arthrobacter sp. CDRTa11. Next base: position 2,631,885 of record NZ_CP044532.1, read on the forward strand.
CCGCCCTCGACGCTGAGTTGTGGGTGGGCGGGGACCACCGGGTGGACTTCAACTGGGACGAGGATGTGGTGCTGCACCGGCGCAAGTCCCTCCCGGCCCACCCCAACGGCATGACGTTCCGCGCCCTGGACCATTCAGGAGCCGTGCTCAGCGAGCGAAGCTTCTATTCGATTGGGGGCGGCTTCGTCGTTGACGGGGACGCCGACGCCGGGGACCGGGTAGTGGCCGACACCACCGTCCTGCCCTATCCGTTCACCACGGCGGACCAGCTTCTGGAGATTTGCAGCCGCGAAGGCATGTCCATCTCCGATGTAATGCTCGCCAACGAACTCACCTGGCGCAGCGAAGCGGAACTCCGTGAGAAGCTGCTGGCTCTCTGGGCCGTGATGCGCCAATGCGTGGACAACGGCTGCGCCGCGGAAGGAATCCTTCCGGGCGGACTGAACGTCAGGCGGCGGGCGCCGTCGTTATTCAAAACCCTGACAGCGGACACTGGGGTGACCGACCCGCTCCGTGCGATGGAATGGGTGAATCTGTTCGCCCTGGCGGTCAACGAGGAGAACGCGGCCGGCGGCCGGATTGTGACCGCACCGACGAACGGCGCGGCAGGCATCGTCCCGGCGGTGCTGCACTACTACGAGAAGTTCGTTCCCGGCGCCAACGACGACGGTGTGGTCCGCTTCCTGCTGGCCGCGGCCGCCGTCGGAATCCTGTTCAAAATCAATGCCTCCATCTCCGGCGCCGAAGTGGGCTGCCAGGGTGAGGTGGGTTCTGCCTGCTCCATGGCAGCAGCCGGCCTTTGTGAGGTCCTCGGCGGATCGCCTGCACAGGTGGAAAACGCCGCCGAAGTGGGGATCGAACACAACCTTGGCCTGACCTGCGACCCCGTGGGCGGTCTGGTGCAGATCCCCTGCATCGAACGGAACGCGATCGCCAGTGTCAAAGCCATCAACGCCGCGCGCCTTGCCCTGCACGGCGACGGCAGCCACAAAGTGTCCCTGGATAAGGCCATCAAGACCATGAGGGAAACCGGCGCGGACATGAAGGACAAATACAAGGAAACCTCACGGGGTGGCCTCGCGGTGAACGTGATCGAATGCTGACCTGCCCGGAGCCGCACCGCCCCGCCGAACGCGGCAGGTGACGGTAATCCGATGGCAGGGTCCGCAATCAAGACTGAAGAGGGCCGCGGCCTCCGCAATGACTGGCGTATGCTCGCCGGGCGCACCGTGGAGGTTTGGCTGCTGGGGGAGCACATCCTGACCGGGAGGGTGGAGCAAGCGGCTGAGGATGATGCGATTCTTTGGATCGCGGCGGAAGGCAGCCGGACCCGAAAGCTGTTTGACAAGCGAAGCGGCTACCAGGTGTGGGCCTAATCCTCCGGGCGGAGTTTGGCCTGTTCCACCAGGTCGGTGATCCAGGGCCGTTGGCCATGGTGTACTTCAACGCCTTCGGGCATCCCGTGCACTGAGGCTGTGGACCCGGAGATGTCGATGGTGATCCTGCCGGCTCCCATGGGGGCGTTGCTGATATGGACGTCGCCATAGGAGTCTGGAAGCGCGGGGTCAAGCCACAGGCCGCCCTGGGAAATGTGGGCGTCGTAGCGCATGAGGCTGGTGACCAGAAGGATCGGTGTGGTGGCGGCCCATGCCTGCGGCGAGCAGGCGGTCGGGTAGGGAACAGGCCGCGCAAACTGGTCACGGCTGAAGCCACAGAACAATTCAGGGAGGCGGCCGTCAGAGAATTCAGCCGCTTCCAATAATGCCGTGGCAATCTTCTGCGCTTCCTCCACAAATCCGTAGCGCATCAGCCCTGCCACGATCAGGGCGTTGTCGTGGGGCCACACCGAGCCGTTGTGGTAGCTTGCGGGGTTGTAGGCGCGCATGTCGCTGGCCAACGTCCGGACACCCCAGCCGCTAAACATTTCCGGAGACATCAACCGCTCCACAACCAGCGGCGCCTTATCCTCGTCAATGAGTCCAAACCAGAGGCAATGCCCCATATTCGATGCGCAGGCGTCCACCGGCCGTTTGTCCCGGTCCAGGGCCACGGCGTAGTAACCCTTGTCCGGAAGCCAGAACTGTTCATTGAAGCGCTGCTTCAGCCGTGCGGCGCGGTCCCGAAGATCCGCGGCGAGGTCCAGGTCCCCGGCGTCATAGGCCATCCAGGCCCGCGCCACGTAGGCCCCGTGGACGTATGCCTGCACCTCGCACAGTGCGATCGGAGGTTCGGCCAGCCGGCCATCGGCGAAGTTGATCCCGTCCCAGGAGTCTTTCCAGCCCTGGTTGATTAATCCGTGTTCGTTCAGGCGCTTATACTCAACAAACCCGTCACCATCCCGGTCCCCGTAGTCCCTGATCCAGTCCAGCGCCCGGTCTGCGTTGGGCAGCAGCGCGTTAATCGTCTCCTTGGCAAATCCCCAGCGGCTTACACCTCCCACGGCAAGCACGAACAGCGGGGTTGCGTCAACGCTGCCGTAGTAGGCGGACTTGCCTCCCAACGCCAGGCCGCTGGAAACTCCGAGGCGGACCTCGTGCAGGATCTTGCCCGGCTCTTCCTCGCTCATGGGGTCCACCACAGTGCCCTGCCGGTCGGCCAACGTCTTCAGCGTGCCCAACGCCAGGGAAGGGTCCACGGGCAAAGCCATTTCCGACGCCCACAGCGAGTCCCGCCCAAACAGGGTCATGAACCATGGCGCACCGGCCGCCACCACCACGCGCTCCGGATGCTCGGGGTCCTCGATTCTCAGCGCACCCAGATCGTCGTAGCTGCGCCGCAGGGTACGTTCTATGGAGCGGTTTCCCATCTGCAGCACCGGAATCTTCGCCACCCACTCCTGGCGGCGTCTGTCCCGGGGCGACATTTCGCCGGGCGTCGGATGGCCGAACGCCTTGGGTTCAGGATCAGCGTCCTCGAGTGCAGGAACAACAGTCAGCTGGGCTGTCCACTGATCATAGGCCGGGACGGTTACGCGGTAAGTCACGCCGTCGGCTGTAGCACTGGCTCCTTCGGCTTTGACCATGACCGCCTTGTGGACGCCCTCCCACATGCCTCGCACTGACAACGAATCGCCTTCCGGGAAACGGCTCTCTTCCCAGCGCCGCTGAACCCTTGCCTCCTTCACCTCAAAGAGATCAGCGAAATCCGAACCCACGGCCAGTGCCACCTCACACTCGGCAGGAACCCCCGAATAGTTGCGGATGGTGATCCGTTCCAGAATCCCGGCTCCCACCTCGCGGAGGCGTTCCACAATCAGGGGGCTGTCAGCATATCCATCCGAACGGGGCACCCGGCATGCGAACAACGCCCGGTATGGCTCCTTCAATTCCGCAGCCAGGGGCTCCAGCGCCAGGCCGTTAACGGTCAGGGTCCAGTGTGAGAGGATGCGGGTGTCGCGGTGGAAGACTCCATGCGGAAGGTCAGGATGGATGTCCCCATTGGCCGAAGAAATACAGAAGGACGATCCCTCAACCAACGTCACTGTCCCTGCCCCAAGCGGCCCGGCCGCCGTGTCGGCATTCCAACCAGCCATTGCCGGCTCCTTCAACAGACTTCGTACACCTGAGCGGCGGCCAGCCCCCGGCGTTTCGTTGCTGACCGCGTGGACGCAAACGACGCTACTCCTGACGCCTTCACAACGCCAGTGCACCTGCATGTTGGCCATTGCCCCCTACACGCCCTGATGCATAAGTGATCCAATAGGAGAGTTGAACCGGCTGCCCGAGTCCGACCACGGCCTCGGCCATATGGAAGGAAGCACATGACCGATCCTCAGGACCGCCCCCCGGTCCCCACCCCGGGAAGCGCCCAAGGCCTGGACCGCAAGGTTGATGGCGGGTGCCCGGTTGACCACGACAGCGTCACCTCGCACGGCAGCGAGAGCGAAAATCCGGCGATCGATTCGCCGCAGCCAAAGGGGCACCGGCCCCGGACTGTCGCCGACTGGTGGCCCAACCAGCTGGACCTCTCGGTGCTCCACGCTCACAACCAGGCGGGCAACCCGCTGGGCCCCACCTTCAGGTACCGCGAGGCGTTCCAGCAGCTCGACGTCGAGGCGCTCAAGCAGGACATCGTTCAGGTTCTGACCACCTCGCAGGACTGGTGGCCTGCTGACTTCGGCCACTACGGCGGCCTGATGATCCGGATGAGCTGGCACGCCGCCGGCACCTACCGCGTCCACGATGGCCGCGGGGGTGCAGGGGACGGCAGCCAGCGGTTCGCTCCGCTCAACAGCTGGCCGGACAACGCAAACCTCGACAAGGCCCGCCGGCTCCTGTGGCCTGTGAAGCAGAAGTACGGCCAAAGAATCTCCTGGGCCGACCTGATCGTCCTCGCGGGCAACGTCGCCCTCGAATCGATGGGCTTCAAGACTTTCGGCTTCGCCTTCGGCCGCGAGGACGTGTGGGAACCCGAGGAGATCTTCTGGGGGCCAGAGGACACCTGGCTCGGCGACGAGCGGTACATCGGCGAAGGCAAGATGGCTGAGGATGTCGGCTCCACCGAAATGGGCCTGATCTACGTCAACCCCGAGGGGCCGATGGGCAACCCGGATCCCAAACTCGCCGCAGCCTATATCCGCGAGACGTTCAAGCGGATGGCGATGAACGACGAGGAGACCTTCGCACTGATCGCCGGTGGCCACACATTCGGCAAGACCCACGGCGCCGGTGACGCCGATGCGCATGTGGGTCCCGAGCCGGAGGCCGGGGACCTCGAGGCGCAGGGACTGGGCTGGCTCAGCACGTACGGCAGCGGCAAGGGCGGCGACACGATCACCTCCGGCCTCGAGGTCACCTGGACGGACCGTCCCACGCAGTGGAGCAACCGCTTCCTGGAAATCCTGTTCGAATACGAGTGGGAGCTTGTCAAGAGTCCCGCCGGCGCCCACCAGTGGGTTGCCAAGGATGCCCCGGAGATCATCCCGGACGCCCACGACCCCGAGAAAAAGCACCGGCCCACGATGCTGACCACGGATCTGTCGCTGCGCTTCGACCCCATCTATGGGGAAATAGGGCGGCGCTTCCTGGCGAACCCGGACGAGTTCGCCCTCGCGTTCGCGAAGGCCTGGTACAAGCTGCTGCACCGCGACATGGGCCCTGTTGGGCCGCACATGCTCGGGCCCTGGGTGCCGGAGGCCCAGCTCTGGCAGGACCCTGTCCCGGAGGTAGACCACCAGCTGATCGGCGAGCAGGACATAGCCTCGCTCAAGGCCCAGCTCCTGGACTCCGGCCTGTCGGTTTCCCAGCTCGCCGGCACGGCCTGGGCCGCCGCATCCACGTACCGCAAGACCGACAGGCGCGGCGGCGCCAACGGTGCGCGCATCCGGCTGGAACCCCAGCGCAGCTGGGAGATCAACGAAGGCGGGCAGACAGCGACGGCGGTACAGGCGCTTGAGAGGGTGCAGCAGCAGTTCAACTCCGGCGAGGCGGACGGCAAGAAGGTCTCGCTGGCGGACCTGATCGTTCTTGGTGGCTGCGCCGCGGTGGAGAAGGCAGCGAACGACGCCGGCTTCGCCGTGACGGTGCCGTTCCGGCCGGGCCGGACCGACGCCGCGCAGGAGCAGACCGACGTCGAGTCCTTCCAGTACCTAAAGCCTCGGGCGGACGGGTTCCGCAACTATGTACGCCCGGGCGAGAAGCTCCAGCCGGAGACCCTCCTGCTGGACAAGGCGTACCTGCTGGACCTGTCGGCGCCGGAGATGACGGCGCTCATCGGCGGCATGCGTGCCCTCGGCACCAACGTTGGCGGTTCCAGCCACGGTGTCCTGACCGACAGGCCACAGGTCCTGACGAATGACTTCTTCGTCAACTTGCTCTCGCCGGGGACCAAGTGGAAGGCGTCTGAAGGCGAGGAGAACGTCTACGAGATCAGCGACGTGGGCACCGGCGAGCTGAAGTGGACCGCCACACCGGTGGACCTGGTGTTCGGCTCCAACTCCCAGCTCCGGGCACTGGCCGAGGTCTACGCGAGTGAGGACGGCAAAGAAAAGTTCGTGAACGACTTCGTGGCGGCCTGGGTGAAGGTCATGGAGCTGGACCGCTTCGACCTGCACTGACCGCGGGTTACTAGCTCATGGATCCCGGGCCGGCTGCATCTGCGGCCGGCCCGGGCGCCAGCGCTCCTCAGATACGGCCGCGGGGCTGCGATGGAAGCACGTTGCCCTGTGCGGGAGCTGCAAAGACCTTGGCTATCTAAGACGCTTTTCAAAGCAAAAAGAGAAGGGTATGGCACTTGCATAGGGCTCGTAGACCGGGATGCGCTTGTAGCCCAGCTTCGCGTAGAGGGCCACAGCTTCCGGCTGATTATCACCGGTCTGAAGAATGACCCGCAGGGCTCCGCCGCGTGCAGCGGTCGCTTCGATCTCACCCATCAGCATGCTGGCAACTCCGCGGCCGCGCTCACTCTTCAGCACCACGACGCGCTTGACTTCCCACTCCCCGTTGAGCGACCGCAGGGCGGCGTGGGCCACCGGTCCCGTATCACCCGATATGGCCAGTACGGTGGCCAGCACGTCATCCGGATCAACAGCCAAGGCCCGGAGCGCAGCGTCCCGTCCGGGACCCGGCTGCAGATGGTGGGCATACCTGCCATGAAGGTCCTCCTCGAGTATCCGCTGGAGCGCCACGGCACGCTTATCGGTCCAGAGGACTTGTTCAAAGGTCACGGCTGACACGGGAAGCTCCCATTCTTGACGTGGAAGCTGCGCAACAGCATCAGGCGGGCAGTTTGTTGAGCTTTCGCAGCTGCCTGTCGAACATGCGGGCGGGCACAAAACGGCGCATCTTGGACACGCTGGCGGTCCGTGAGCCGCCTGCGTACCGCATATTGGGGTTGGTGTCAGTAGCGGCGGCGACGATCGCCTTTGCCACCGTCGTGGCGTCGTCACCATCCTTGATCTGGCTGATTGAGAATTCCTCAAACACCCGGCGCCGCTCGGCGTACACAGGTAGCGGCCGGTCAGGCCTGATGGCGTTGGCCTCAAAGGAGGTGTTGGTCCACGCGGGCTGGACCAGCGTGACGCGCACGCCGAACTCGCGGAGCTCGTGATCGAGGGATTCGGAGTACCCCTCCACAGCATGCTTCGATGCCGAATACACGGCCATGTACGGTTGCGGGATGATCCCAAGGATCGACGAAAGGTTCACGATGCGGCCGCTCTTCTGGGCCCGCATGATCGGAAGGACTGCGTTGGTCACACGGATGACGCCAAACACGTTGATATCGAAGACGTGCTGGGCCTGCGCCGTGGAACTTTCCTCCGCTGCGCCGGAAGATCCGATACCTGCATTGTTCACCAGGACATCGATGCGCCCGTGCGACTGCATGATCTCCGCGACTACGTTTTTGACCGATGCGTCATTGGCCACGTCGAGGTCGACAAATTTTACGCCGGCAAGCGGCTCTGCCTTCGACGCGTTGCGGCTTGTGCCGATGACGTTGAAACCTGCCTCAACAAGCGCGACGGCGGCCGCCTTGCCAATCCCTGTAGAGGCCCCCGTTACGAGCGCTACCTTCTGTGGTGATGCCATTTCTGCCTCCATGAACGTTTCTGCCGTCTCTGCTGTCCGGGGAATAAAGAAACCGATCGGTTTCACCTACTGTAAACCGATCGGTTTCCATATCGCAAATCAACAGCTCTCAGTGCATGTCTCCAGCGTCCAGCAGCGTGGCTGCCGTGGGAACGATGAGGCCGGTCAGATTGTCCACTTGAATTCCCGCCCTGGCGCTGGCTCCATCGAAAACCAGGCTTAGCTGCCGCGCCAGCAGCTCGGGATCGCTGGCGCCGCCCTGTTCGGCTTCCGAACGGAAAAACTCAGTCAGGTTTGCCTTGACCTGCCGGGCCACCCTGCTTGCAGGGTGGCCCGGATCCTTGAGTTCGACCTGCACGGCCAGGTACCTGCAGCCGCGAAACTCGGGCGAACTTGCCTGCGATTCCACGCGCTCAAAGACGTAGAGGATCCGCTGGCGATGAGGACGGCCATCATCGGCTGGGGGCAGGAGCCCAGCCACGAAGGCAGACGCGCGCTCTTTCAGGCTTGCTGCGAGCAGTTCGTCCTTACTCTCGAAGAGCTGGTACAGGGAGCGTTTCGATACCCCCGCAGCCCTGCACAGCGCCTCGACACCGATGCCCACGCCGTCGCGGTACGTCAGCGTTGCCACCGCCTCGAGCAGACGTTCTCGGGTACTTGGCTTAGTCTCAGTGGTCACACTGAGAGGTTAACACGATGCGGGCGAACCATAAACCGATCGGTTTCAGAAGGGTTTAGATTCGTCCACTCTCGGCGCTGGTGGCGGCGAGGCGCTCAGTGATGTCTGCGCGCAGGTCCTTTTTGTTGATCTTGCCAACCTTTGTGGTGGGCAGCTCATCAAGCACCACGAGGTACTCGGGAATCTTGAAGGCGGCCACCCCTGTATTCCGCAGCAGTTCCTGGACCTGCTCCAGGGTGACGGCACGGCCGGGCTTGACGGTGATGTAGAGGCACAACCTTTCACCCAGCAGCGGATCCGGCATGGCCACAGCGGCTGCCATGGTCACATCCTCGATGCGGTAGACCAGGCTTTCGATTTCCTCGGCCGAGATCTTCTCGCCGCCCCTGTTGATCATGTCCTTGTCCCGGCCCTGGACAATCAGGTTGCCGTCCGGGCGGCGTTCCACGATGTCCCCGCTGGCGTACCAGCCATACGGGGTGAAGGCGCGTGCATTGGCTTCCGGTGCGCGGTAGTAGCCGCGCGGGGTGTAGGGTCCCCGGGTCAGGATGGACCCGGGGACCCCGTCAGGCAGGTCGTTGCCGGCCTCGTCAACGATCCGGATCTCATCTGCCTCGGAGACCGGGCGGCCCTGGGTCCGGCAGATGACGTCTTCAGGGTCGTCCAGCCTGGTGGTGTTGATCAGGCCCTCCGCCATGCCGAAGACCTGCTGCAGGACGGCGCCCAGGACGGGTTTCACCTTCAGGGCAATTTCGTCGGCCAGCCGCGATCCGCCCACCTGGAGCACCTGCAGGCTGGCGAGCTGGTCAGAATTCGTTTCCTGCTGGTATTCGATCCAGCGCTGTGCCACCGCCGGGACGGCAGTGGACAGCGTCACTTTCTCCCGTTCAATGGTGGCGAAGGCCTTGCGCGGTTCGGGGCTTGGCAGCATCACCACGCGGCCGCCGGCGAACAGGATGCCCAGGATGCCCGGACAGGCGAGCGGGAAGTTATGGCTTGCGGGCAGCGTTCCCAGGTAGACGGTGTCTTCTGTGACTGCAGTGGGCACCGACGTGGCCTTGATGTTGTAGGCGTAGTCGTTGTGGGTCCGGGTGATGAGTTTGGGCAGTCCGGTTGTCCCGCCTGACAGCAGGAACAACGCCGGCGAATCCGGCGAGGGCGGGTTGGCGTCCAGCCTGGCGCGGGCGCCCGAGACGTCGTCCCCGGGGGCCAGAATCTCCTCGAGCATGATGTTGCCAGGTCGCGCCGTTCCGGAAACCAGGATGGTCTCCAGGGAGGAGACGGTTCCCGCCAGCTCTTCGGCAAGAGCCTGGTGGTCGAAGTCCTTGATGATGTCCGGCACGGCGATCGCGCGGGATTCGGACAGTTCTGTCAGGAAGGACAGTTCGTATTTCCGGTGGGCGGGCAGTGCCATGACGGGGATGATTCCGGCCCTGAAGCAGGCGAGCGTCAGCACGGCGAACTGCCAGCCATTGGGCAGCTGGATCATCATGCGGTCATCAGGTTGGAGGCCCAGCTGCAGCAGGCGTTCTGCCGCGGCATCCATTCTGTCCGCCAGCTCTGCGTAGCTGAGCCGCACGTCACCGTCCACCACCGCGGTCTTTTCAGGGAGCCTGCCGGCAGTGTCCAGGATGTAGGCGCCCAGTGGACGGTCTTCCCAATACCCCTTGCGGCGGTATTCCGCAGCGAGGTCTGCCGGCCAGGGGACAGTGCCTTCGCTGGTTCGACTTGTCACTTCATGTCCTCCTTGACATTGATTACTACGGCGTCCAGCGCGACGAGCCCGGCATGCGTGAGGCGCAGGGGGTTGATTTCGATCTCCGCGATGTCTTCGTTTGCGCAGAGGGCGTCTCCGAGCGTTGCCAGGATGCCGGCCAGCTCCGCGGTGTCGAGCGTAGGGCCTGACCGGAAACCGTACAGGAGTTCGCGGGACTGGAGCTCTCCCGGCATGCCCTCAGCGGTTCGGGCCGGCAGCGGCGCCGAGCGGATGGAAATATCTGCGATGACCTCGGCGGCAGTTCCGCCCAGGCCAAGGACAATGATGGGGCCAAAGACCGGATCGCGGCGCGCTCCCACCACCAAATCGACGCCGGGGGCTGCCATCGCCTCGATCAGGAATTCGTGTGCGCCTGCGGATTCAAGCGCGTCCAGGGCGTGGTCCATGGCCTCAGCGGATTTGACCCCGAGGTGCACCCCGCCGATCTCCGTTTTGTGCAGGACGGCGGCGTCGAGCAACTTCACGGCAACCGGTCCGCCAAGTTCGGCGAGGGCTTCGTGGGCGGCTGCCCGGCTGCCGCAGCTGCGCCGGGAGGGGGTGGCGATGCCCAGTGCACCGAGCAGGTCCTTGGCGCGGTTTTCGTCCCACGGGCCCTGGATGTCGGGCCAAACGAATGCTCCGGCTGCCGGCTGGGCCCGCAGGAACTGGCCCCGTGCGTCGTTCACCAGGGCGGTAATGCCGTGGGCGAGGTTTGTCGGCCCGCTGATCAGCGGCAGGTCATGCTGCTGGGCGGACTTCCGGGCGAGTTCAACATCGCCGTCGGGGCCGTCGACTCCCACCAGGAAGGGCAGGTCGTTGGCCGCCCCCGAAGCGGCCACAGACATGGGGAGATCCGTGACCGGCTCCGTGAGCCCGTAAACCGCAACGACGTCGACGGCGGGATCCCCGGCAACTGCCGCCAGGATTTTTTCATAGCCTGGCCCCGGCCTGCCGGTGTCTACCGGATTGGCCTGGAACGTCAGAGGCGGCAGCAGCGTCCCGAAGATGTCCTGGCTGCGCTGGGAAAGGCGTGGCATGGCCACGCCTGCGCTGTGCAGGGCATCGGCGATCAGCAGGCCCGGGCCTGCCTGCCCGGTGACCAGTCCGACGCCGGGATCGGCGGCGGGTGCCAAACGGCGGCCTGCCAGGGCGGTGACGGCGGCAACCAGCTGGTTTTCGTCGTCGACGATCACCGCGCCTGCTTGCTTAAGCACAGCACGGGTGGAGCGCCAGGACGTGGCCAGCGCTCCGGTATGGGACTGGGCAAATTCGGAGACGTCGTTGCGTCCCACCACCAGCGCAACCACCGGTTTGACGGCACTCAGGCGTGAGACGGCGTCGACAAGGGCCGGGCCATCCGCCACCGTTTCAAGGTGCAGTGCCACGGCTTTGGTCTGGACGTCGGAGATCAGGTAGTCCAGGACGTCCGGGGCGGTGATGTCCGTGCCCGCGCCGATGCCGACGCCGAGGCTGACGCCCACTCCTGCCCGCTGCAGCTGGAAGGCCAGGACGTGGTTGACCCCGCCGCTGGCGGCCACTACGGCCACCGAGCCGGGTTCCAGCCCGGCGACGCCGGGGACGAAGCTGGCCCGCAGGTTCCGGTGCGGCACAAAAAAGCCGGAGGTGTTCGGTCCCAGCAGGCGGATACCTGTCTCCTGGACGGCTGCCTCCACGTCGCGGCTGTATTCGAGGCCCGGGCCGCCGGCTTCGGCGAACCCGCCGGCACAGACGAGCGCTGCCTTGGCCCCGTTGGCTGCACTCTCACGCAGTGCCTGGGCGGTGGCTGCGGCGGGCACACACAGCACGGCCAGATCGGGTCCATTCGGGATGGCGGTCGAGGCTTTGGCGATGCTGTCATGCATGCCGTTCTCACCGCGGCTGTTCACCAGTTCCACGGGGCCGGCATAGCCCAGCAAGGACTGCGCCATGACCGCCCCCAACTTTGCAGGGCTGGATGAGGCGCCCACCACGATGATGCCGCGGGGTGCGAACAGGGGAGAGAGATTATGCATTCGAGGCCTCCGGAAGGGAAGTTGCGGTGGCGTCTGCGCGGCCGGAGAGGACCAGTGTCAAAGCTGAGGCCGGGCCTTGATCGTCCACGATGACGCTGGTCAGGCCACGGCCCAGGCGGGCTTCCTCGGAGAGCAGGATGCGGGTGAATGGGTTACCGCCGGTGACAACAATGACAGCTGCCCGGGCCGGCAGCTGATCGAAGGCGGCGGCCAGGCCTGCTTCGGTGTCCGGTGCGGTGAGCAGCAGGCCTGTGTCGGCGTCGGCGTCGGCCGGGTTCATGACAAGGGGAACCACCCCGCCCTTGCCGGTCAGGGCAACTCGGCCGGCATGGCGCGTGAGTGTGAGCAGGCGCGAATCGAAGCGCACGGATCCGGCCGGGAGGGGTGTTTCCAGCGGGGCGTGTCCGTGCCGGGCGAGCCAATCCCGCTCCACCGACTCAACCAGGCCTGGATCGCGCTGGCGTATCTTGTCGACGTCGATGCTGCGGGAGAAGAAGTGGAAGGTGAACTGTGTGGGCTCGAAGGAGTTGTAGTACCTCGCGAAGTGTTCCCACCAGCTCAGGCCGCCGCGTGCCTGGTTCTGGATTTTGGCCACCTGCGGCTGGCGCTCGGTTTCATAGTTGGTGAACGCCGTTTCCAGGTCGTCCTGGTGCGCCGCGATTTCGCGTACCAGGGTAATGGCGTCTTCCATGGCCATCTTGGTCCCGGAACCAACCGAGAAATGGGCCGTGTGCACCGCGTCGCCCAGCAGGACAACGTTGCCCTTGTGCCAGCTGCGCGTACGGCGGGTGCGGAAATTCGCCCACCGGGAGTTGTTGGCCACCAAAGGTTCGCCGGCAATGTCTTCGGCGAACAGCTTCTCCAGGAACCGCTGCGTCTTCAGGTCCGACGTTCCTGGCGGCTGGCTGACGTCGAATTCGTCCAGGCCAGCTTTCCGCCACGTCTCCTCGTCGGTTTCGACAATGAAGGTGCTGAGGTCTTCGCTGATCGGGTAGCCATGCACGGCGAAGTTGCCGAACTCACTTTGCCGGTGAACGAAGGTCAGGCCGCCGAACTTGTAGGTTGTGCCGAACCAGATGAACTTGGCCGTGGCCGTCTCGGAGGTGTGGCCCAGGCTCTCGCCAAGCTGCTCGCGGGTGGATGAGTTGGCGCCGTCGGCACCCACGATCACGTCGAAACCGTCCAGGCGGGAAAGGTCGGGTACGAACTCGCCGAAACGCATGTCGACGCCGACTTCCGCGGCCCGTTCCTGCATGAGCTTCAGCAGTGTTTTGCGGTAGATGGCGGCCATGCCGTTGCCGGCAAAGCTCTTTCGCTCATCCTTGAGCCACACCTCGATGTCATCCCAGTGGGTCCCATAGTCCCGGAGGCCGTTGAGGACCACAGGATCGGCATCGTTGATCCGGCGCAGTGTTGCGTCCGAGAAGACAACGCCGAACCCGAAGGCGTCGCTGGCCTGGTTTCGTTCGAAAAGGACCACTTCCGCCTCGGGAACAGTCTGCTTGAACAGGGTTGAGAAGAAGAGTCCGCCGGGACCGCCGCCTATGCAGGCTATGCGAAGTGCCATCGTTGCCACCTAATACGTTGTGGGGGAGCCGTTGAGATACGCCTCTTCCCCAGTATGTAACTAACTTCCGTTGACCGTCAAGCTGGCGTTACATATCCACAGTGTAACCGGAACGTCCGGCCTACGCCAGCACTTCCCTGCCCGGCGCTACCGGCTGGCCAATGACGCCGGACACAAACTCCGTAGCCGCAGGCCCGAGTTGGCGGTGGATTGCGCCAAAAAGGCCATACGCTTCACTGCTGGGCCAGTTCTGTGGCTGCAGCGCCGGGGGCAGGTGAGGGTCGCGGAAGGGAAACCGGCGAAAGTCGCCGATCACGTGCATGCGCTCAATCAGTGCTGTGCGCCCGTCCTTGACCGCGTTCCCAGTCTCATCATTCAGTGCGGAGTAGCTGCTGATGAACTCCTGATAATCGGCGCCCAGCTGTTCAAGATCCCAACAGCGCGCCGCCAGGTCCCTGTCCTGCTCAAGGTCTCCGGTTCCGCACCACAAGACGTCAATCCGTGCCGAGGGATATTCTGCGGCCAAATCCCGTGCTTCGGGCATCAGTTCGTGCGGACTCAGCCAGGTGGACGGTGACAGCTGGCCAAAGCCATGCCAGGCAAGCCGCTTCCGCAGCTCTTCGCGGACGGCCCGCTCGGATTCGGGAACCTGGTAGATCACCATCGTCCAGCGGCCCTCCCAGCTGTCGTCCCGGTACCGGAAAATCCGCTCACGGCCCTCATCGAGAATCTCCAGCATGTGCGGAGTGAGCGAATATACGGTCTCGCGGCCGACGCGTCGGGTGGTGAACCAGCCCTCGTTGCGGAGGCGGGAGAGGGTGACGCGGACCGTCGCCGGTTCAATATCGAAGACGGAAAGCAGCTCCGTGAGGTCAGCAAGCCTGGCCTCGCTCCCCGCATAGCGGAGGTAGTCTCCGAAAAGGTCCAGGACCAGGGCTCTGGGCTTCCACTGCATAAGATCCTCCAACTTGGGCCTGCCAAGGCGATTCAAGCCGCCAAAGGCGATTAGACCCGCCAAAAACGGTCCGACCGATCGAAGTGAAACAAACTTCTTGACGGACCTCTAAATTATGTTACATTCAATGTGGGTCAGATCACAGACGGCCCTCACATCCCTGGCACAGCCACAACGTCGTGTATATCACCTGGAGTCCCTTATGGCTTTCTCCCCACAAAATTCAGCGCCGGCCGGTCCGCGTAAATCTCCCGCCGTCGTTATCTTCCTTTGCTTCCTGGCCATCGTGTTCGACGGCTATGACCTGGTGGTCTACGGGGCCATCGTTCCCAAGCTGCTGGCCTATGAACCCTGGGGACTGACCCCCGTGCAGACCGGCGCCATCGGAAGCTACGCCCTGGCCGGCATGTTCATTGGTGCCATCCTCATCGGCTACCTCACCGACATTGTCGGCCGCAGGAAAGTCATGATGGTGTCCATCGCATCCTTTTCCCTGCTGATGTTGCTGACCGCCTGGGCGCCCACCCCGGAACTCTTTGGGCTGTTCCGCTTCCTGGCCGGTCTCGGACTGGGCGGGGTCATCCCGACGGCGATCGCCCTGACCGTGGAATTCTCCAAATCGAACCGGCGCAACTTCAACAATGCCCTGATGTTCTCCGGCTACGCAGTTGGGGGAATCCTGGCCGCTTTGCTGTCCCTCGCTTTCCTCGGCATGCTTGGATTCCAGGGCATGCTTGCGCTGGGGGGCCTGCCCCTCGTCACCGTCGTCCCGCTGCTGTTCTGGTTCCTCCCCGAATCGCCTGCCTATCTCGCAGCCAGGGGCTACCGGGCCCAGGCAGAACGGCTCACCGCCGATTATGGACTGGAGCCGCTGCCGCCGGCGCGGGTTGAAGGCGATGCGCCGGTCGCCGGCCGCTTCCGCACTCTGCTCACCGGGCGCCTGCTGGCTGCGATGATCCTCTTTTGCCTGGCCGGAATCTGTGGCCAGACCTTGGTCTACGGCCTCAACACGTGGCTTCCGCAGCTCATGGTGATTGCCAAGTACTCGCTCGCCTCATCCCTGACGTTCCTCCTGACAGTTAATATCGGTGCCGTGATCGGGGTGCTCGTCTCATCGCGCCTCGCGGACCGTTTCGGCCCGCGGCCGGTCACCGCTACAGCCTTCGCCAGTTCCGGGGCCGCCCTGGTCCTGATGGGATCCGGCATCATGCCACTCCCGGTGATGTACCTGCTGGTCGCCGTGGTGGGATTCGGCTCGGTGGGGGCACAAATCCTGGTCAACGGCTTCGTGGCGACGTACTTTTCAGGGGCAACACGGGCCACGGCACTGGGCATCACCCTGGGCATCGGCAGGATCGGCGCCGTGCTGGCCATTTCGGGAGGCGGCGTTCTTGTGGCCGCATCCCTGGGAACGTTCATCAACTTCTCGGTCTGGGCCATTGCGGCAGCAGTGGGCGTGCTGGCGGTCATGACCGTGCCACGGCTTCAGGCGGCCGCCGTCACCACCACGGCGCAGGCAGCCGCAGAACCTGCTGCTGCCTCCACCGACGCCGTCGCACGCTGAGGCCCGGCCGTTCACGGCCGGCAGAAGCTAAATCCCGCGCACGTAACAAACGAACAACCCATCAAATGACAAGGGCGTCCCATGCAAACCGAGAACATCACCACCCACACTGTTCAATCCGCCGACGGCACGCTGATCGGCTACCGCAGGCTAGGGTCAGGCAGCCCCATCGTCCTTGTCCACGGGAGCATCTCAACCGGGGACCAATGGCATGGCGTTGCCGCTGAATTGGCCCGGACCAACACGGTGTACGTGATGGACCGCCGCGGCCGCGGGCTGAGCGCGGACGCTGAGGAGTACGCTCTTGGTACAGAATCCGATGACATCAAAGCCCTGCTGGAGGTGGCCGGCGAGGGTTCCGCACTGCTGGGGCACTCGTACGGCGCGATCTGCGCCCTTGAGGCTGTTCGGACCGGAGCGTCAGTTTCATCGCTGGTGCTTTATGAGCCTCCGCTGCCTGTCGACGCACCCACGGCAGGAGCAGCGCTGGAGGATTACGCCGCTGCGGTGAACGAGGGTGACGGGGACAAGGCCATGCGGATCGCCGCCGCCCACTTCCTGCGGATCAGCCCGGAGGAAACCGAGGGACTTGCTGCATCCCCGCTGTGGGCAGGGATGGTTGGCCTCAGCGCCACCTGGACACGTGAACTCAGGGAAATTGATCTGACCGATGTCCTCATTCAGCAGTACGCGGACCTCGACGTTTCCACACTGCTGCTGGTTGGCGAGGCGAGCCCAACACACCTGGTTGGCGCCTCAACGCATCTTCAGCAGAGACTGGCGAACGTTACCGGGCACCGCATGCCAGGCCAGAGCCACTTTGCCCATGTCATGGACCCTGCAGGTGTGGCCGGTGCCATCCAGGCGTTCATCAACCGCTGATCCCGCAAAGTAGCAGCAGTTGGCCGGGCTCCCGGGAAGTGGCCGGGAGCCCCGCCGACTAACCCTTCCGACCAAGCGAACGAAGGTCACGCATTTTGGGCTTCCCGCAGAACGCTTACCCTGGCGGGCGTTTTGGGGACGAACCGGCGGATGAATGTGGCCGTTATCGCCCCCAGCAGGGACAGCAGGAGCCATGGAGCGAGTGCAGTGCTCGACGGCGTGTAGGCGAGTTCGTAAAGCGGGGCCAGGGCCGCGTTGCCGATCACGACGGCGAGCCCCCCGGCGCTGGCGAGCAGGCCGTAGTAGGCGCCGGTGGACCGTCCGGCGGAGAATTCCAGGACCAGCCCCATCGCCATGGGTGTGACGCACATGTTGCCGAGGGCGAGGCCTGTCACCAGCAGGAGGGCAGGCAGGATGGGAAGTTCGCTGGGCGGAGGGACCACTGCCAGGACTCCCAGGGAAGCGAAGCCCATGGACTGCAGGGCAAATCCCAGGGGAAGCGCTGTTTTCGGCCCGGCTTTGCGCATGAGCCGGGCTATGGGCCATTGAAGCGTGATGGTCAGGACTGACGCGTAGGCGAACACGACGGCCAGGGCCTGGACCCCTGCCCCGGTGCGTTCCAGCTCTACCGGAAGCCCGAAATAGAGCTGGTTGGTGGCCAGGAGGTTGACACTGTAGAAGGCGGCGAACCCGATGAACCTTTTGTCCTTGAGGCAGGACCAGAGGCCTGACGGCGGCGCGTGACCCGAAAGGTCCGCTGAGGTTTTGGGCGCTTGGGCCGGAGCCTTGGGCAGGAAGAGCCAGAAGACCAGGGCCATCACTGCAAAGACAGCGGACCCGGCCAGCAGGGAAGTGTCGAAGCCGGTATGGAGCAGAAGGGATCCCAGCAGCGGACCGACAACCACGCCTACTTCGCCGCAGATCACCAGCAAGGCAAAGAGAGAGGCTCTGTTGTTCTGCGGTGCGGCGCCGCTGTTCGCACGCTCGTCTTCGGTTCCCGGTTCCTGGTTGCCCGCCCGGCCGGTGCCGCCCTCCGCGGCGGCGGCCACCAGGCTTTGCAGCGCAGGCGAAAACAGTGCCCCGCCGATACCCGTGATGATGGCACCGAGCAGGAACAGCGGAAAGTCCGTGGCCCAAACGAGCAACAGAAAGCCGGCAATCCGTACCAGGCAGCCCGTGATCATTGACTGCCGAGCTCCCCACCGGTCGGCCAATGCCCCGCCGAACAGGAACATACCCTGCTGGGCGAAGGTACGAGCGCCAAGTACGATGCCGATGGCCATCGCGCCCATCCCGAAGTCGTTCCGCATGGCTACTGCCAGGAACGGCACTACTGCATAGAAGCCGATATTGAAGATCAGCTGGCTGGCCAGCAGCAGCTGCGGCGCAGGTTCAACCCTGGCAGGACGCCGACGGGTGAGTTTCGGGCGCGGCTTCCGCGCCGCCGTCGGGCTCATCTTTTGCCGCCGAGGGGGAGGGCCGGGAACATGGTGGATCCTTAAGTGCGGGGTGCCGGGGAATACTCCTCAACTTATCAAGAATCATTCGCAATAGAGTGCTTGTGTCGCAGTAAGTCACAAACCCGACAGGCTCGAAAGGTAACTGGCGCGCAGCTCGCCGCCACCTTCGCTCCGGTCGCTATCCGGTGAAGGACGCGATCAGGAACAGCAGGCAAGGCAGGTAGAGAACGCCGGCGATCGTTTGCAGCGTGACAGTCGATGCCATGAGGGTGGAGTCCCCGCCGAGGGCCTGGGCCATGACGTAGGCAGAGGACGCGGTAGGGAGCGCCAGGAACAGGACGATGATTCCGGCCGGCGGCCCGGCCAGCCCGATGAGAACGCATGCTGCTGCGGCGATTCCGGGCAGGACGAGGAATTTGACGGCCGAGGCGTAGGCAATGGGTGGTAAATTGCGTCCGAGACTGCTGATTTTGAGGGCAGCTCCGACGCAGAGCAGGCCCACGGGCAGCGAAGCGCTGCCTAGTGCACGGACCAGGTCCTGTATCCCGGCCGGCAATCCGGAGCCTGAGAGGTTGAGTACCAATCCGGCCGCGCAGGCGAGGATCAGGGGGTTGGTGCCCAGGCTCCGGAGTGTTCCGGTGATCGAGAGTGGTTTGCTGCCATAGCGGGCAAAGGCGATGGTGCACAGCACATTGACCACCGGGACCAGAATTGCGTTGGTGACGGCTGCCAGGGCCACCCCATGTTCCCCGTAGAGGACCACAGCGACGGAAAGCCCCAGGTAGTTGTTGAACCGGATGCTTCCCTGCACCACTGAGGTGAAGGCTGGCCCGTTGAAGCCGATCCGGCGCTGCACCAGGACCAGTGCGGTGGCAGTCAGGACCACAGATCCGGCCAGGACGGCGGCCATCGCACCGATCGGCAGGTGGGAGGGTTCAGCGTTAGCGGTCCCGTGGACAAACAGGGCGGGGAGGAGAACGTAGTAGCAGAGCTTTTCAGCCTGGGGCCAGAACTCGGATGTGAGAAACTTCCTGGCCCTCATGGCAAATCCGGCCCCGATGAGTCCGAGGACAGGAAGCAGAGCCACAAGACTTTCGGCTACCAACGGTTCGTGGGCTTCCGTGGCGCAGCTGAGGCTGTCTGATGTGTCATTGGCTGATGGGCGCGAGTCACTTTTTCACGACGGCGGCAAGGAGGTTTTCAGTGCCCTCCCTCAGCCGCATGGTGTGGGCGCCGCAGGGGCAGTGGGAGTAGGTGACGGTCCCCGAGGACGTGGAGTGCCGGGATTGGACTTGCCAGTGATGTGTGTGCATGAATCAAGCATTTCGTAATGGGTTGATGCCGTTCAACCATTACAGTTAGGGGATGGCCTACAGTCACGAAAACCAGGTGGGAGCTCAATTGGCAGCTGCCCTGGTGAATGCCCCTGAAGCTCAGGATCTGGAGGCTGTGCTGGAAGAATTCAGCATTCGGGAGCCCCGGCTGGATGACACGGCTGAACGAGGCCTGCGGGTATGGGCCGAGGAACTGAAACCGGCCTTTGCAGCCGAATCCGTGGAGGAGAGATGCACCGCCATCAATGCGCTCCTCGACAGCGCCGCCGGGAGAGTGTCCCTCACCACCCATGACGGCTCGCGGCCGCACCTCCACCTTTTCCCCGAAGGCGATGACGTCCTGTCCCGGGTCAAGGCTGTCACGGCCGGCGGGCTCGCATTGTTTATTGCCTGGAGCGGTGGCGAACGGATAGGCACCTGCGCCCGGCCGAGTTGTTTTAATGCTTTTGTTGATAACTCAAAAGCAGGCAGGCAGCGGTACTGCAGCGCCCGGTGTGGAAACACCGACGCCGTCGCCCGGCACCGGCAGCTGCAAAGGAAACCACGTGTCCGTGCCGATGCGGCACGGTGAGGACTAGATGCTTGTTGGTGGGCTCACTATCCAAAGAACCTCAGCAGGCTTGCTGCTGTTGTTGATGATCCTGTGCGGTAAGGAGGACATGTAATCCATGCTGTCGCCCTGCTGCATGGCGTATGGCTCTCCATCCAGCTCGATGACAATTTCGCCGGCTGTCACATAAAGGATCTCCTGCGCGTCACCGTGGGTATACGGCTCGTCCCCGGTTGATGATCCCGGCTCAAACTCTCCGGCGTAAACTTCCAGGTGCCTCAGCGGCCGCTGGGAGATAAGAAATTTGTGGATGCCCGCGCTAGTCTGCAGTTCCGGCCGGACTTCGCGGCGCAACAGGCGGGGAGAGCCCGCGGGCAGCTCCTCGAAAAGGTCCGCCAGTGTCATGCCCAAAGCTGCCGCGATCCGCCGCAGGACACCAACGCTTGCATTTGTCAGGCCACGTTCAAGCTGGCTAAGAAACCCGGCTGTGGTCCCGCTCGCTTCGCCCAGTTCCTTGAGCGACATGCGCCGAAGTGAGCGAAACTGGAGGACCCGTTCACCTAGTTGGGATTGAGTAAGGTCGGTTTCGCTGGCCATGGGGAAACTTCCGGTTGCCTGTACTAAACTTAAGTTTAGTTGGATAAGTCAGGAACAGTGTGGCCCGAAGAGCGCGACACTGTCAAGGTGACGGGCTCGACCGTCACGCTATTGAACGGACTTCGTCCATTGAGCTGCTGCCAGCGACACGCTTAGGCGGCAGAGTTTCCTTGACATCGCACGCCCTGCCAGCCCATAGTGGGACTACTAAATATTTGTTTAGTAGAACAAATATCGATTTTAGGAGCAGGGGCGCGACAGGCCCTCGGCGGCGGGTGGAAGTCCGCCAACTACCGTCCATATTCCGCCTGGGCACCAAAACTTCGTGAACCCCTTCGCTTATAAGGAGCTTTTCCGTGACCATGTCAACAACGACTACACTGATCAACCACTTCATCAACGGCGCGGAAAGCCCCGGTGAAGGCGACCGCACCCGGCCAGTGTTCAACCCGGCTACGGGTGCGGTGTCAGGGGAGCTGCGGCTGGCGAACCGTGCGGATCTTGAGGCCACGGTGGCCGCTGCCCGTGCCGCCGCTGATTCGTGGGGTGACATTTCGCTGGCGAAGCGCACGGCGGTGCTGTTCAAGTTCCGCGAATTGGTTGCTTCGCATGTGGATGAGCTCGCGGCGCTGATCACCGCCGAGCACGGCAAGGTCCTCTCGGATGCGAAGGGCGAGATCGCCCGCGGCCTGGAGGTGGTGGAGTTCGCCTGTGGGATCCCCACGCTGCTCAAGGGTGACTACTCGGACCAGGTCTCCACCGGGATCGACGTGTTTTCCTTCCGCGAACCGCTCGGCGTCGTCGCCGGCATCACCCCGTTCAACTTCCCCGTGATGGTGCCGCTGTGGATGGCCCCAATGGCGATCGCGACCGGCAACGCCTTCATCCTGAAACCGTCCGAACGCGACCCGTCAGCGTCGATGCTGCTCGCGAAGCTGTGGAAGGACGCCGGCCTGCCCGACGGCGTGTTCCAGGTCCTGCACGGCGGGAAGGAAACCGTGGACGGGCTGCTCACCCACCCGGACGTGGACGGAATCTCCTTCGTTGGGTCCACCCCCATCGCCCAGTACGTCCAGGAAACCGCCACCAAACACGGCAAACGCGTCCAGGCCCTGGGCGGGGCGAAAAACCACGCCATCGTCATGCCGGACGCCGACCTGGACAACGCCGCAGACCACCTCGCCGCCGCCGCCTTCGGCTCCGCCGGGGAACGCTGCATGGCCCTCTCCGTCGCCGTCGCCGTCGGAGACGCCGCGGACCTGATCGTCAAAAAGGTCGAAGAGCGCGCCCTGGCCGTGAAGGTCAACAACGGCACCGCACCCGGCGCCGAAATGGGCCCCGTCATCACGCCCGAGTCCCGGGACCGGATCGTACGGATCGTCACCGAAGCCGAAACCGCGGGCGCGGCGATGGTGGTGGACGGCCGGGACCTGGTGGTCCCCGGCCACGAGGACGGCTTCTGGGTCGGCCCCACCGTGATCGACCACGTCAAAACCGAAATGACCGCCTACACCGAGGAAATCTTCGGCCCCGTCCTCGTCGTCGTCCGCGTTCAGGACCTCGAGGAAGGGATCAGACTGATCAACGCCAACCCGTACGGGAACGGCACCGCCATCTTCACCTCCTCCGGCGCGCATGCCCGGAAGTTCCAGCGCTCCGTGAACGTCGGCATGATCGGCATCAACGTGCCCCTGCCCGTCCCCGTCGCCTACCACTCCTTCGGCGGCTGGAAAGCCTCACTCTTTGGCGACAAGCACATCTACGGCCCCGAAGGCGTCTCCTTCTACACCCGCGGCAAAGTAGTCACCTCCCGCTGGCCAGAACCCACCCACGCCTCCGGCGCCTCCTACAACTTCCCCTCCAACTAGGAAACCAATGCCTACCCTCGCCAAGGCCTACATCGCCGCATCGGCCACGTCGCCCCTGGAGCCGGGCACTATCGAACGCCGTGATCCGGGCGAGTTTGAGGTGCTGATCGCCATCAAGTTCACGGGGATCTGCCACTCGGACATCCATGCGGCGAGGGGCGACTGGGCCGGGGTGAAGTATCCGCTGGTCGTTGGGCATGAGATTGCCGGTGTCGTGGAGGCTGTGGGGGAGAAGGTCACGCGTCATGCGGTGGGCGACCGGGTAGGCGTGGGCTGTTTTGTGGATTCCTGCCGCGAATGCGTCAACTGCCGGGCGGGGGAGGAACAGCACTGCCTCGCCGGATCGGTAAGTACCTACAACTCGCTGGGCCGGGACGGCCTGCCGACCGCCGGCGGCTACAGCACCAGCATCGTGGTGGAAGAAAACTATGTGCTGGGGATCCCTGATGGAATCCCGCTGGAAGCCGCCGCGCCGCTGCTATGCGCCGGGATCACCATGTACTCACCTCTGCGCAACTGGGGCGCCGCACCCGGCAAACGCGTGGGGATCATTGGGATGGGCGGGCTGGGACACATGGGCGTCAAGATCGCGGCCGCCCTGGGCGCCGACGTCACCGTCCTCAGCCAGTCACTGAAGAAGCAGGATGACGCGCTCCGGCTCGGAGCACAGGGCTACCACGCCACCGCGGATCCTGGCACCTTCGAGGCCTTGAGGGATCATTTCGACCTGGTCATCAACACGGTCTCCGCCGAAATCGACGTCGACGAATACCTGTCGCTGCTCGCCGTCGGAGGGACCATGGTTATGGTCGGACTGCCGCCGAAGCCGCTGACCCTGCGTACCTGGTCCCTTGCAGGGTTCCGGCGCAACCTCACCGGATCCAAAATGGGCGGCATCCGCCAGACCCAGGAAATGCTCGACTTCTGCGCCGCCCACGGCCTCGGGGCCGAGGTGGAAGTTATTCCGGCAAGCAAGATCAACGAAGCCTACGAGCGCGTCCTCACCAGTGACGTGCGCTACCGCTTTGTCATTGACGCCGGAACGTTGTGAACACCCTCAGCGAAGCAGACCTGACGCTATGATGGCGTCCATCATGGCGCTTTCCGGCTGGTGAGGCTCCTCGGCCTAAGCGCAGGGAGGTTCCTGGACGTTCAATCTCAGCCCTGCGGCGGGGACTGACCCAGGACGGCCCGGATTTGCCCCTGAATGTCTGCCATGACGTCATCGACGGCACGGTCTCTATTGACCGTTCCGGTGATGCTGAGGTGGAGGACTGCCGTGATAACCCGCGCCAGCATCCGGGCGTCTCCGGCGCGTATTCGTCCGTCTCGCCCGAGCAGGGCGCGGAGGCCATCCTCCAGCCGGGCCGCCAGCGTTAGGCCTTCCCGCCGATACGGTTCGGTAGGGTCTCCGGATACCAGCTCGTTCAGATAAAAGCGGCCGTTCTCAACATGCTCGAGCACGCAGATCACCACGGGGTGGAGCAGCGCCAGCACTGCGTCCAGCCTGCCCTTAACGGCCGCTGCCGCACTCAGACCATCATCGATCGCCGTCGCGAATTTCTGGTTCTGCACCATGATTAACAGCTCCGCCTTGGTCGCGGCATACAGATAGAGCGTTCCGATGGCTATATCGGCCCGGTCCGCAATCTGCTGGGTTGTCACGGTACCCACATCGTGCAGCGCGAACAGTTCGCCGGCGGCTGCCCTGATTCTTTCCTTCTTGTCCTGCTTAGAACGCTCCCGACGTCCCAGGGGCGACGCGCTTAGGCTCATGACGACCTCCTTGACATTAATATTGAGTGGACTCATAATTGAGTATACTCACCAACGAAGCCGAAAAGGAGCCGGACCATGAAAGCGTTCGTCATCAGGAAGTACAAAGGCCCACTGCAGGAATCGGATGTGCCCGAGCCCACCATGGGGGACCAGGATGTGCTGGTACAAGTGCAGGCAGCAGGTTTGAACGTGCTTGACGAGAAGATCCGTGCGGGTGAATTCAGGCAGATCCTGCCGTACAAGCTTCCTTTGATTCCGGGCAACGACGTGGCCGGAACCGTCATCAGCGTTGGCTTGAAGGTCCGCGCATTCAAACCGGGCGATGAGGTTTACGCACGGCCCCACCAGGACCGGATCGGCACGTTCGCCGAGCGGATCGCCGTTGCGGAGGCTGATCTGGCGCTCAAGCCGGAATCGATCAGCATGGAGGAGGCAGGCTCCCTTCCACTGGTGGCGCTGACTGCTTGGCAGGCGCTCGTTGAGCGCGGCCAGGTTCGGCCCGGGCAGAAGGTCCTGATCCACGCCGGCGCCGGCGGAGTTGGGTCCATCGCCATCCAGCTGGCCAAGCATCTCGGTGCAACAGTGGCCACCACAGCCAGCGCGGCCAACCTGGACTTCGTGCGGGAACTCGGCGCCGACACTGTCATCGATTACCGCAGCCAGGACTTCGAACAGCTACTGAGCGGCTATGACCTGGTCCTGGACAGCCTTGGCGGAGAAAACCTTCAGAAGTCCCTGCGCGTGCTCAAGCCCGGCGGGAAGGCGATCGGGATCTCCGGGCCTCCCGACCCGGCATTTGCCCGTGAGGCAGGCCTGAATCCGGTGCTCCGCCTTGCCGTCGCGGCCCTGAGCGCAGGCATCCGCCGTCAGGCCAGGAAGCTGGGCGTCGGCTACGAGTTCCTGT
Source organism: Arthrobacter sp. CDRTa11 (assembly GCF_026427775.1). Classification (NCBI taxonomy): domain Bacteria; kingdom Bacillati; phylum Actinomycetota; class Actinomycetes; order Micrococcales; family Micrococcaceae; genus Arthrobacter; species Arthrobacter sp. CDRTa11. The sequence goes on from NZ_CP044532.1 coordinate 2,657,321, forward strand.
TCATGCGCGCCAGCGGCGACCAGCTGCGCCAGATTACCGCATTGATCGAGGACGGCACCCTGCGTCCCGTCGTCGGACGGGTCTTCCCCTTCGACCGGACCGTTGAAGCCTTTCAGGGCCTGGAAAAGGGCGGCATCCGCGGCAAGGCCGTGATCAGCATCCCTTAACCGCGACAGCGCAACCCACCGCAGCAACCCTCATCACAGGAGCACCATCATGAATACACAGGAAACCCCGCAAGAGCCCGTCATTACCTCCTACGCCAATGCCCCGGCCCGTACCATCAGCGCCGGCGGCGTGAGCTACGCCTACCGTGAACTTGGGCCCAGGGGCGGCGTTCCGGTCATCTTTTTCGTCCACCTCGCGGCAACCCTGGATAACTGGGACCCCCGGATCATCGATCCCATCGCCAAAAATCATCACGTCATCACGTTCAATAACCAGGGTGTCGGCGCCTCCACCGGACAGGTGCCCGACAGCATCGAGGCAATGGCAGATGATGCCTACTCGTTCATCACAGCCCTCGGGCACCAGAAGATCGATATCTTCTCCTTCTCCCTTGGCGGCATGGTGGCCCAGGCCCTGGTCCTCAAACACCCCGGCCTCGTCCGCAGGCTCGTCCTCACCGGCACCGGACCCAAGGGCGGAAAAGACATGGACAAGGTCATCGGAACCACCTACTTCGACATCCTCCGCGCAGCCCTGACCCGGGCCGACGCCAAGGAATTTCTCTTCTTCAACCGTGACGCCGAAGGCAAGCGGGCCGCGAAGGCATTCGTGAAACGGCTGGGGGAGCGTACGGAGCACCGCGACGCCCCTATCAAGATCAAAGCCTTCCAGACCCAGCTCAAAGCAATCAGCAAGTGGGGGCGCGCGACGCCTGCTGACCTGTCCACGATCACCCAGCCCACCCTGATCGCCAACGGCGACAACGACCGCATGGTCCCCTCGGTTCTCTCCGAGGACCTTCACCGCCGCATTACAGATTCCGAACTGATCATCTACCCCGGCTCCGGCCACGGCGGCATCTTCCAGTTCCACGAGAAGTTCGCCCCCGTCGCGGCCGAGTTCCTCGCCCGCTGACAGCAACCGCAGCCCACTGAAAGGACGGGCACATGCCCACAACGATTCCGCACAAAAAGAAGCCATTCGCATCGTCGATCCTGCTATGGATCCGCAGCGACCAGCCCCGGCAGCAGGGGATGGACTACTGGAAGGGTCCCCACTCCACGATCATCTCCCCGACGCCGGGGTTCGACGAGTACCGCCAGATCCACCTTGCCGCGACCAATCCTGGGTTGTGGCCCGCCACCCCCGGCGTCCAGACCGCCATTCCCGAAGACCGGCGGATCGATGGGGTGGCCGAGGTTACCTTCACCTCCATCCTCTCGCCATTACGGGGACGGAAGCAGACCCGCCTCGCCTACCAGGACGAGATCAACGTGTTCCGCCGAACCCTGCTCTACGCCGGGCCGCCGAACTCGACTCGCTGGTACGACGTCGCCGGCCCCGGCCAGAAGACCGGGGCGCGGGCCCTGATCTACCTCAGGAGGCGGGAGGGCACCGGCACCCGTGCGTTCCGGAAGTTCATCACCGACGAGCTTGTCTCCACGATCGCGAACACGGGCGCGATGACAGAACTCCGAACCCAGGTATTCATGCCCTGGAACGAAAAGCTCTGGGCCACCCCGAACGTCACCCACGACAACCCTTCCGACCAGAGATTCCACGCCTCGCTGAGCCTCGGCTTCAACGACGCAGCCACCCGCGCGGCATTCTTCGCCGGCGACGAGATCGCCGCGCTGTCGGAGAGGCTACCGGGCTACGCCTCCGCCGTCCACGGCTACGACGTGTCCGCGGCCCTGACCTATGTGATGGATGGCCACATCCTCCCGCACTACCAGGACTAGCCTGGCTACTGCCCCTGCAGGATGCGGGGGGATCAGACTCAGGGCATGTCAGCTCATGGGGGATGTAGGCTATGCACGCGAGACTTTTGTGGTCCAGACGTCCGCTACGCCTTCAGGCTTGTTCCCTCCACCTAGTCCTGGTGGGCCAGCCGGGTTGCTGTTATGAATGGCTCGCCGTCTTCGTGCCCGTCAGTTCCGGGTAGAGTGCCTCGATCGGAGCGCTGAGCCCGGCCTTGAGCTGGACGGATGTCTCATCCGCGAGGACTTCGTACTCGCCCGCTTCGACGGCATCCAGGACGGTGCGGACCAGATCGGCCGGGTCCATCTTGGGATCGGTGGCGTGCGCAGCCATGGCAGTGTCCACCCACCCGACGTGAACTCCCACCACATGGACTCCCGCGGGCGCGAGTTCGAGGCGCAGGGAGTTGGTGGCCGACCAGAGGGCTGCCTTGGTGGCGCTGTAGATTCCGGCGACGGCGTACCAGCTCAGCGCGGAGTGGATGTTGATGATCGCCGATTCATCCTTCGCTGAGAGGATCGGCGCGAAGGCGCGGGCAAGGAACAGCGGACCGAGGAAGTTGGTCTCAACGTTGGTCCGGATTTCCTCATCGGTGTGGCTGAGGATCCCGGGGCTGGAAACGTTGGCTCCGGCGTTGTTGATCAGGACTGTGACATCGCCGGCCGCCAACACGGCTGCCTGGATGGAGGCGGGGTCGGTGACGTCGAGGGTGAGCGGGACGATGCGCTCGTCCTCCCAGGTTCGGGGCGTGCGGGCGGTGGCGTAGACCTTGCTGGCGCCTCGGGCGAGGGCATCGTGGACAAAGTGGGTTCCGATGCCGCCGTTTGCTCCGGTGACGAGGACAACTGCTCCATTGAGTGAGGGCATTTTACGAACTTTCTTGTGACGGTTGCATCCGCACCGGTCGGCGCGGCTGGTGTTGATGGGTAAAGCTCCGGGGCACGTGGTTAGGCGTGTGCCAGCACCGCCCCCCAAGGGCTTCGTACCGCCGTGGGAGAATGGGCTAATAACCTTGAGCCCATCAGCAGTGACTGTACTCATAACTGAGCATGATCAGAATGTATTCCCGGAGGAGACCTTTATGTCTGTCGCCCCTCAATCGGTTGGCCGGCGTGAGCGGAACAAGCAGGAGAAACTGGACCGCATCACGGCCGCCGCACTGGAGCTCTTTTCCCAGCATGGTGTCGATGACGTCACCACCCAGCAGATTGCCGACAAGGCCGATATTGGCACCGGGACCTTGTTCCTGTACGCCAAGACCAAGGCTGAACTGCTCCTGCTGGTCCAGAACTCCGCCTACGCCGAAGCGCTGGTGAGTGGCAAAAAAGCCGCCGAAGGGACCCCTGATGTATTTCAGGCAGTCATGGCCATCGTCCGCCCTGTGGTGGAGTGCAACCGCAAGCAGATCGACAATGGCCGGACATACCTTCGCGAAGTGGTGTTCGGAGACCCCGAGGAGCCGCACCACCGAAGCGCCCTCACCCTGACTGTTCAGACCGAAGAGGCCATTGCGGAGGTGTTGCGGCGGGACCCGCGCGTCGAGGCCGGGCATGCTGCAAAGCTCGCGCACCTCGTCTCCGCGGTCATGTTCATCAGCATGGCTGCCACCATCAACATCTCGGCCTCCGTTGAGGAGATCCTCTCCGAGATCTCAGACCACGTGAAGGCCGTGCTGCCGGCACAGTAAATGTGCGCCGGGCCACCTTGCCCAGAATTCAACAAAGCCGCGCCCCCTGCTGAGGGGGCGCGGCTTTTGGTGGTACAGCGGGCGCAGCTCAGCCGTTGATGACCTGGGGAACGCCGAGCGCTTTCAGCCCTTCGACGCCGAACTCCAGACCGTAGCCTGATTGCTTGGCACCGCCGAACGGGACGCGGGGGTCCACGGCGCCGTGCTTGTTGATCCAGACCGTGCCGGCGTCGAGGCGGGCGGCAACCTTGCGGGCTTCGGTGACGTCGGCGGACCAGACGGAGGCGCCCAGGCCGGCGTCGAGCCCGTTGGCCATCTCCACAGCCTCGTCTACGGTGCTGTAGCGGATGATCGGCAGGGCGGGGCCGAACTGCTCCTCGGTCACCAGCGGATTGTTGTTGTTAATGTCCGCCACCAGCGTGGCGGGGTAGAAGAAGCCCGCCTGGTCCGCGTCCGGGTTCCCTCCCAGCAGTACACGAGCGCCGGAGCCGCGCGCAGCTTCAACGAGCCGCGCCACGACCTCGAACTGCTGCCTGTTCTGCAGCGGGCCCAGGACGTTGCTTTCCTCGAGTCCCACGCCCATCGGCATAGCTGCGGCCACCTTGGTGAGCTCGTCGCAGACGGCGTCATAGATGTCGTCGTGGACGTAAAGGCGCTTCAGCGCAGCGCAGGTCTGGCCGGTGTTGATGAAGGAGCCCCAGAAGAGGCCCTCGGCAATCGCGGCGGGATCGGCGTCGGGCAGGACAATGCCGGCGTCGTTGCCGCCCAGCTCCAGGGTGAGCCGCTTCACGGTATCCGCCGAGGACCTGATGATGGCCTGTCCGGTGGCGGTGGAGCCGGTGAACATGATCTTGCCGATCGCCGGGTGTTCGGCCAGCCGCGCCCCCACCTCCGGGCCGCCGGACACAACGGTCAGGAGACCCTCGGGCACTTCCTGGTTCAGGACGTGGACCAGGGCAAGGACGCTGAGCGGGGTGTATTCGGAAGGCTTGACCACCACGGCGTTGCCCATCCGAAGTGCCGGGGCGATCTGCCAGATGGTGATCATCATGGGCCAGTTCCATGGGCCGATGGCACCGACGACGCCGATGGGCCGGTAATGCAGCTCGGCGTACGTTTCGCCGTCGTCCACCACCGTCTCGGGTTCCAGGGGTAGGGTGGCGGCTGCCCGCAGCCAGGCGGCGCAGGCGCCCACCTCGAACCTGGCGTTCGGGCCATTGAGGGGTTTTCCTTGCTCGCGGGAGAGCAGCCGGGCGAGTTCCTCGGCTGAGCGTTCGACGGCGTCGGCCGCCTTAAGGAGCGCGGCGGACCGGGCGTCGTGGCCCAGTCCGGCCCAGGCCGGTTGCGCAGCCTGGGCGGCGGCAACCGCCTTCTCAAGGTCTTCAATGCTGTGGACCGGCGCCTGGCCGACAACCGTGCCGGTGGCGGGGTCGAGGATGGTCCGGGTTTCGCCAGAGTCCGGGGTGATCGAGGCCAGCAGGGCGTCGTACGTTTCCATGGGTTACTCCACTTCGAGTAGGCAGTGCGCACCGGCCGGCATGGCCTGAGGCTATGCCCCGAGTCTGCCCCGCCGCCCACGGGCAGTCTTGTATCTCCGCGAATGGAGGTTGACGTGAAGCGAACAGTTGCCCAGGGGTTCCCTTTTAGTGTTGCGGGCCCGTCCGGAGGAGCAGCACTTCGTGGACTTCCTCGAGGGACGCCGCGATGAGTGCGCGGTCCACACCCGCGAGGTACTGGAGCACCAGGCCGTCCAGCGCGGCGAAGAGTGTCCGGGCCACAACACTCACGTTCTCCGTGACTCCGGAGGCCATGAGGCCCTCGGCCAGGGCGTTGACGTAGTTCTCGTAGAGGGAGGTGACCGCGCCCGCCAGCTCAGGCCGGCGGCGGGCCTCGAGGATCATCTCGTATTGGAAAACCTGGAGTTCCGGTTCGGCCAGCAAGAGCTCCAGCAGTGACTTCGTGAAGGAATGCCCCACGGCTGCCGCTTCCCGCAGCTGTGACGCATTGATGGACTGGTCCGCCGCCCAGTCCAGCGCCGCGGCGATCAACGCGTCGCGGGACCCGAAATGGTGGGCCACCAGTGTGTTGTTCACCCCTGCGGCTTCCGCCACCGAACGATATGTGAGCCCACGCAGGCCTTTGGCCGCCACCACTCCGACGGCTGCACGGAGCAGGGCTTCCTTGCCGGTCCCGTATTTGGATGGAGCGGCAGGGGCGTCGGAGCTTTTCATACGCCGAGTCTAGCCATTGCCTCCAGCTTCAGGCAGCGCCTCTTGACTTAAACTAAGCAAGTGCTTAGATTCGATTCACAAGTGATGCGGATCACTGTTTGCCAGTACCGCATCGCTGCCCCATCTGAAACTCCCTTACCGCCCCGGCCCAACCGCCGGTACCGTCCCCCTTGGAGCCCAACGTGTCAGAAACTCCTGCTTTCACCACTTCCTCCGCCCTCGACCCCCACAAGAATGAATCCTTCGAACTTGGCCAGGTCCAATGGGTCCGCCGCTTTGGGGAGGGCGGCCGCCCGGACCTCGCCTGCGGATACTGGCACGTCACTCCAGCGGAGGCGCCCGAGCCCTTCGACCTGGTGATCCACGCCGACGAGACCATTTCCCTTGTTGAAGGGCACCTCCGCATCGATCTGGAGGACGGGGACTCCTATGACCTGACCGCCGGGTGCGCAGCGTCCTTCAACAAGGGAGTCCGCACCAGGTGGGAAGTCCTGGCGCCCACCGTCGAATTCTTTGTGTACTCCTAGGGGGCTGCAGTGGACGAAGATCTGTACGACGTTGTCGTGGTCGGGGCCGGCTTCGCGGGACTCACGGCCGCCCGCGAACTCAGCAGGCAAGGACTGTCCGTCCGTATCGTGGAGGCCCGCGACAGGATCGGAGGACGAACGTGGCTGGACCGCCGGCTGGGGCGCGACCTGGAAATCGGTGGCACGTGGGTGCACTGGACCCAGCCCTATGTCTGGGCCGAACTGAAGCGCTACGGCCTGGACACTACGCCAAGCCCCGAGCCGGAACGGGCCTTCTGGTGGGGGGACGGGCGCCGCCATGAGGGCGGGCCGGAGGAGTTGCTCGGGCTCATTGGCGGGATGAACGGCGAATTCGTGAAGTCCTCCCGCGAGTACTTTCCGGAGCCGTTCAGGCCGCTGTCCCGCGACAATTTCAAGGCAATCGACGATGTGTCCGTCCAGGACCGGATCCGCGCCCAGTTCCCTGCCGGCGCCCAGCGTGACATCCTGGAGTCCTTTTGGACCTTAAACTTCAACGGTCCGCTGGCCAATGCGGCCCTGACCCAGGCCCTTCGCTGGGTGGCCCTGACCAACGGGGACTGGACGGTCAACTTCGAGGCCTGTGCCACCTACAAGATCGTCGGCGGCACTGCTGCCCTCGCCGACGCGATCCTGCGGGACTCGGGGGCCGGCGTCGAACACGGTTTCACGGTAGGCCGTGTGCACGACGCCGGCACCTCGGTGGCCCTCCACAGTACCGACGGACGGACCGTCGGCGGGCGGACCGCGATTATCACCGTGCCCCTGCATGCCATGCGTGCGGTGAGCTTCGAACCGCCGCTGTCCGCCGCCAAGAACGAAGGACTCAGCCTCGGCCAGGTGTCCAAGGGAGCCAAGGTCTGGATCAGGCTGAAAGGGGAGCACCCACCCTTCGTTGCCCTCGGCGGCGCCGACTGGCCCCTGAATTTCTTCCAGGCGGAATACGGCATCGACGGCGACACCATCGTGGTGGGATTCGGTCCGGACGCCGCGAAAATCGATGTGGAGGACGCGGCAGCCGTCCAGGAGCAGCTGGCGCGCCTTGTCCCGGAAGCCGAAGTGGCGGGCGTGGCCAGCCACAACTGGGTGGAGGATCCGCTGTCCGGTGAAACGTGGCCCATGCACGCCACCGGATTCCTGTCCCGGCATCTGCCCGCCATGCAGGAAGCCCATGGCCTGGTCCGGTTTGCAGGCTCGGACATCGCCAACGGCTGGGGCGGTTTCATCGACGGCGCCATCGAGAGCGGCATGGAGGCCGCTCTCACCACTGCTGCTGCGCTGAGGAACAACAACTGATCGCTGCTCGACAAGGCGAACCACGCGTCCGCTGCCATGCTGGATTTCACGCTGCCTTCCCCCTCGGGTGGCACCCTTTCCCCAACACTCATGACCGTTAAGAAGGATCCAATGAGTATTTCGAATTCCGAGTCCCGGACCACCGAAGCCGCTCCGCGCACCGAGCACTCAACAGCCCTCCGCGCCGGCAGCATCGGCGTCATGGGCATCCTGTTCTTTGTCCTGTCCGCCCAGGCGCCCCTCACCGGGATCGTCGGGGCCTCGCCGCTCGCGGCCGCACTCGGCAACGGCGCCGGTGCCCCGGGTGCCTACCTGATTGTTGGCATCGTGATTGTGATCTTCGCGGTGGGCTTCGTCGCGATGAGCCGCAAGATCCAGGCCAACGGCGCCTTCTACGCCTACGTCACCGCCGCGTTCGGGCGGAAGATCGGCGCCGGCGCGGCCTGGCTTGCGTTGCTGGCGTACAGCACGGTCCAGGCCGCCATGTACGGACTCTACGGCGCCGCGTTCTCCGGCCTGCTGGCGTCAATCGGACTGGAAATTCCCTGGTGGCTGCTGGCTCTGGTGACGATGGCCGGCGTCCAGGTCCTGGGATCCCTGAACATCGAACTTGGCGCCAAGGTCCTGGCCCTGCTGGTGGGACTGGAGGTGGCCGTCCTGCTGATGTTCGGCTTCACCGTCCTGTTCCGGGGCGGTGGTCCCGAGGGCCTGAGCCTGGCCGCGTCCTTCTCGCCGGAAGCCATCGCGTCCGGTGCGCCCGGTGTTGCCATCATGTTCGCGGTGGCCTCCATGTTCGGCTTCGAATCCACGGCGATCTACTCCGCCGAGGCCAAGGATGCCCACAAGACGGTGGCCCGCGCTACCTATCTGTCGGTGGGTGTTATTGCGGTGTTCTTCTCCTTCATCTCGTGGATGCTGGTCAGCTACTACGGCCCGTCCCAGGTGATCGATGCCGCCGGTGCGGCCCTGGAATCCGGCGACTCCACCGCCTTTGTCCTGACGCCCATGGTGGAGCTGTTTGGGCCCTGGGCGGGAGTGACCACCGGCATCCTGTTGGTTACCTCCCTCCTTGCCGGGATCATCGCTTTCCACAACGGCATCAACCGCTACCTCCATTCGCTGGCTCTGCGCGGTTCCCTGCCCGCAATCGTTGCCCGGACCAACCGGCACCAGGCACCCGCCGCGGCTGCCTGGATCCAGACGGCGACCGCCGTCGTACTGTTGGCGCCCTTCGCCGTTCTGGCACTGGACCCGGTCTTGACCCTCTTCTCGTGGTTCAGCGGGCTGGCGGTTGCGGCACTCCTGGTGCTGTACATGCTCTGCTCCCTCGCCGTCGTCGCCTTCTTCCGCCGCGAACGGGTTTCCGGGCAGCTCTGGCAAACCCTGTTGGCCCCGGCGCTGGCGTCCGTGTTGCTCGCCTGGGTCCTGTATCTTGTGGTCAGCAACTTCACGTCGCTGATCGGCGGCAGCGCAGAGACGGCAGTTGCCCTGCTGGTGGCGGTTCCGGTGTTGTTCCTGGCCGGTGTGCTGGTGGAAGGCCAGGTGGAGCGCCGCCGGGTGGCTGCCACCCTGGGGCACTCCGTCAGTTAGGTCAGACAAATGAACTCGAGGCGGATCGAGCACGAGCGGGGCCGATAATCCCCGCAGCAGCTCAGTGCGTCTTCCTGCTGCGTTTGCGGGTGCGGGACGTCTCCGGGAGCAGGCGAGGTTCGGGACCGTTAATGTCGGTGCCCACTGACAAGCTAAGGGTATGGACAACGGGGACGTCGTGGAGGCAGTAGACGCACCTGGCGCTGCCTTGGTCCTGATCGAAGCAGCCTCCTCCTCTGCCGACACAGGTTCTGATTCTGGTTATAGTTCTGGCGCTGACTTTGATGCTGAGCCAGGCTCTGGCGCCGGTTTTGATCCTGACGCACGTTCTGATCCGTTGCGGGATTTGGCCGAGGAATGCCTGGCCGACATGGCGGAGGCTGCCCGTGATGAGGCCCGGGCCGCTGCCCGGAAGGCCCGCGCGGCCGCCGCCTACGCGGACGCCTGCCGCCGCCTGCTTCCCCCGTCGGCCTCGCTGCACGACCAGTCTGTGGCGGAGATGGGCATGGTCGCGGAGGTCGCCTGTGTCCTGACCATCAGCGAAGGCACCGCCTCAGCCTTCCTGGTCCAGTCCCGCCAACTGAGCACCGAACTGCCCCGCACCCTGACAGCCCTACAGGCCGGGGCCATCTCATGGCAGCACGCCCGGATCCTCTGCGATGAAACCACCGGCCTGGGCCCCGCCGGCGCCGCAGCCCTCGAAACCCACTTCCTGGACCCCGACGCCCCGAACGCCGCCCGCAGCTGCCTTGCCGGGGACCTCACACCCTCCCGGTTCCGCGCCAGGGCCCGGACCTGGCGCGAACGCCACCACCCCGTCTCCATCGAAACCCGCCACACCAAGTGCGTCCTGGACCGCCGGGTCGAATACACCCCGGACCGCGACGGCATGGCCTGGCTCTCCGCCTACCTCCCCGCAGACCAGGCCGCCGCCATCTGGGAACACACCACCACCACAGCCCGGGCCCTCCAAAGCCCCACCGAATCCCGCACCCTCACCCAACTCCGCGCCGACACCCTCGCCACCGCACTCCTCAGCGGAGAAACCACCACCAGCGACAGTGGCCCACTCCTTGATGGTGGGAGCAGCGGCGGCGGCAGCAACGGAATTACCAGCTGGCATAGCAACAGCGGCTCACTCATTGGTGGAGGAAGCGCCACGGGCGCAAATAGCCTTGCCGATCGCGCCGGAGAGCGCACAGCCGGGCAGGTCCCGCCGCCGCGGGCCCAGGTACTGGTCACCGTGCCTGTGTTCTCACTGCTGGGCCTGACCGATGAACCTGCCACCCTCGACGGCCACGGCCCCATCCCCGCCTCCATGGCCCGGAACCTGGTCGCCAACGGAGCCGGCTCCTTCCACCGCGTCCTGACCGACCCTCGCGACGGCGCACCACTGGAAATCGGCCGAACCAGCTACCGGCTCACCACAGCAATGCGCCGCTGGCTCAGACTCCGCGACGCCAAATGCCCCTTCCCCGGCTGCAACAACCACTCCCTGGACAACGATGCAGACCACCTCCTGGCCTGGGCTGACGGCGGCACCACCGGAATCAGCAACCTCGGCCAACCCTGCCGAAAACACCACCACCTCAAACACAACACCGCCTGGCAACCAACCCCAGCCAGCAAAAACGAACCACCCGGCTGGACCTCACCCACCGGCCGACACTACAAAAGCGAACACCAAGACTGGGAACCACCCACCTGGCCGGACAACTCACTCACCGAGCGTCTCACCTGACGTGAAGCCCTGATCGGGTATGAGCCGCGCCAACCGTACGAACCCGACTCGGGCCTGAGTCGCGCCCGCCGCACCGAACCCGACCGGGGCTGGACCACGCCCTCCATCCGACCCAAGCCGGTTCCGGACGATGCCCCTTCCTGACGAGCGCCCTCGCCCCAGAAGACTGGCACCGTCACGAACCGGCGCCCGGGATACGCTACCTTCACAACGCGGTCGACGACCACTCACGGTTTGCCTACACCGAGATACTGCCTGACGAGAAGGAGACCGCAGCAGCGTTCTGGAAACGGGCCAACGAAGCCTTCGCAGCCGCCGGCATCACAGTGGCGCGGGTCCTGACAGACAACGGCTCCTGCTACCGCTCCCGCCTCTTCGCCCAAGCCCTCGGCCCGGACATCAAACACAAACGGACCCGTCCCACCGGCCCAAACAAATGGCAAGGTCGAACGGTTCAACCGCACCATGCTCGAAGAGTGGGCATACGCAAAACCCTACGGATCAGAAAGCGAGCGAGTCGCCGCCTGTCCATCCTGGCTGCACCACTACAATCACAGCCGAGGCCACACCTCACTCAAAGGTCAGCCACCGGCCAGCCGCGTTACCAACCTCCCTGGGTACACCTAGGTGCCCCCTGGGGGAAGCAAAACCGGCCACGGCCCGGCGCGGAAGTACTCCGCGTCCGGCCATTTGCTTACACCGGATGCTTTCCATTGAACGATGTTTTACCGCCCGACTGCGGCAGGTCGCTTATCGCTCTGCGGTGGCGGTTATTTAGGCTGGGCAGGGCCGGTCAGGCGCTCCGGCGCCAGTCGCTGGGGGAGACGCCGAAGGCGTCGCGGAAGATACGGCTGAAATGCGCTGCGTCGAGGAAACCCCAACGGGCAGCGACGGCGCCTACTGACTGACCGGCATGCAGCGGATCCCGCAGTTCGCGGCGAGCACCCTCCAGCCTCTGGGTCCTGATCCAGCTGGCCACGGTGGTTCCGGATTCGTGGAAGACGTTGTGCAGGTGCCGCGTGGAGACGAAATGCGCGGCCGCAATGCTGGCCGGTGACAGCAGCGGATCGGACAGGTTGGCCTCGATGTATTCGCGCACCGACACGGCCAGGAGGGCCTGCGGCTTCATCCGGTCCGGGGCGATGTCCATTTCGGCGTGCAGCATGGTGGCCACGAGGTCCAGGGCGTTTGTTGCCAGCCGCGAACCGCTGGGTCCGCTCAGGACGTCAAGGTTCTCTGAGAGTTGCCGGATGAACTGCCCCACAATTCCGCTGAGGCCGGTGCTGCCGGCCATTCGAACCGCCGCGAGCTGGCCCACATAGTCGGTGGGCAGTGAGAGGGCATCGCAGGGGAACATGACCACCATCATCCGGGCCTCTTCCTCGAAGGCGAGGGTGTAGGGGCGGCTGGTGTCGTAGATGGCCAGGTCGCCGGGCTGGAGAAGGGCCTCGCGGTTGTCCTGGATCAGCAGTCCCGTGCCCTCCAGCTGGAGGTTGAGCTTGAAGTAGCGTTCGCTGGTCTGGGCGATCAGGGCAGGGGTGCGGTGGACCTCATGGGAGGAGGCGGAGACTTCGACGACGGACATCCGGTCCAGCACGCGGGCGCGCATCTGCCCGCGGAACCCGTCAACGTCTGCTGTCCTGGCTGCGAGTGGCACAAAGGACTCCGCAACAAGGTGTTTCCAGTGGTCAAACGTCAGCGCAACGCTGGACGTGAGGTTCTGGCTGGCGGGCTGGACTGCAGCTGGCATGGATGTTCCTGACGACGGATGGCCGCTTAGCGTGGGTTCCCCCATGGCTGTGTCCTGAGACACAGTCCACTCAGGGTAACGCCGGAACGGTCTTTTTTCAACGCTTGGCGAAAAAAGACCTTCCGCCGCCGGGCGTCGCCGGCTTGCGGGTTGCCGGTGCCCGGTTGCGGGGTTACCGGCGGCTACTTGTTCCTGCCCCTCGCCACGACGTCCCAACGGTCCACGAGGGTGCCACGGCTGGTTACCGCGACGTCGTCCGCCAGGTTGATCGCCAGGCAGACGTGGTTGGGGATAACGCGCACCCCGTCACCGAGGGCCGGCTTGACTGTGCTTTCAGACCATTCCACGGTGGCATGGCGCTCTGAAAGGGCAGTGATCCGGGCATCCGGGTGGTCCATCAGGCGCCCGAAGCCGGTGGCCCATGCGGGCCTGTCGCTGCCCAGGATCTTGCTGCCGGCGTCGATGATGAAACGAGCAGGGGCATCCGGGGACGTCTCATGGTGGCTCACCACCGTGGCAGCGACCGTCAGCGCAATGTCCTCCACGGCGCAGCGTCCAAGCTCCAGCTGCTGCGCATCGCCGAAGACGTAAACCCCGGGCCGCACTTCCGTGGCCACAGACCCCTCGGTCAGCAACGCCGTCGGGGTGGATCCTCCGCTTCGGCAGGTGGCCTCGAACCCTGCCGCCGCCAGTGATTCGGCTGCCAGGAACAGCGCCTGCTGCTCCTGTGCGGCGGCCTCTGCCGGCATTCCAGGGGCGTAGCTGTGGCCGGGGAAGGTGAAGACGCCCGCAACCTGCAGTCCGGCCCGCGACGCGGCTTCGGCAACCGCCGCCGCTGCCTCTGGCATGGTGCCGCTGCGGTGATGGCCGCTGTCGATCTCAACCAGGACACTGACCCTCCCGGACGCTTGCCCGAGGCCTGATCCCAGCCTGGTGGCCCCCGCTGCGGAGTCCACGCCCACCGAGATCCTCGCGGTTGACGCCAGGCGCCGGAGCCGCTCAGCCTTTTGGGTTGAAATCCAGAGCGGGTAGGCGATGAAGATGTCCTCGATTCCTGCCTCAGCGAACACCTCCGCCTCGCCAATGGTTGCCACGGTCAGGCCGGCTGCCCCGGCGGCCATCTGCCGGGCCGCGATCTCGATGATCTTGTGGGTTTTGGCATGGGGGCGAAGGGTGAGGCCCTTGTCCCGGACAGCAGCAGCCATCCGCTCGATATTCCGTTCAAGGATGTCGAGATCGATCATGATCTCCGGAGTATCGATCTCAGGGGGAATGGTCACGTCGGAGTTCTCCTGGTTGGGCTCAGTTATCGGGCAAGCAGGGCAAGAAACCCCTCCAGCTGATCGGCAAGGCCGGTACTGGCACGGGCACCGGCACCGGGACCGGGACCGGGACCCAATGCTGCCCCGATCTGTGCGCCCAGCAGCATGTTCAGGAGCTGGCTCGCCAGTGTGGCGTCGTCGACGTCTGCCTTGACGTCCCCCGCCTCCCGCGCCTGCGCGAGGTATTGCCGGATGGCGGCAAGCCACTCATCCATGGACTGCCGGTGGATCTCCGCCTTCTGCGGATCGTTGACAGCCTTCTGCCAAAAGGGGATGACGATCCGCGCCTCGTTCACCCGTTCCTCGTCCAGGGGGAGCACCTCCAGGCAAAAGGCCCGCAATGCGGGCAGCCCGGATTTTCCTTCTGTCACTGTGGCTATGCGCTGGTTGGTCCTATTGAAGACGTGCCCGAACGCGAATTCCAAGAGGTTGTCCTTAGTGGGGAAGTACGGCTTGAGCGCGCCATTGGCGAAGCCTGCCTCCAGCGCAATTTCCCGCATGGTGGCGCCTTCGATGCCCAGCCGGGCGATGATCCGCCACGTGGCATCCACCAGTTCCAGCCGGCGTTCGTCATGGTCAACAATCTTTGGCACGGCGGCCGCTCCCGGAAATATTTCGCACAGACTCTTGTGAGCCATCTTACGTACCGCTTATTCTCTACAAGTATAGAAAATAAAAACGCGACCAGCCATGGTCCCGGACAAAGGTCACCCATGACGCTTGCAGCAGCTGACACCGCAACCCCGTACCGCCTGGCATCAGCCGGCGAGGTCACCGAGGTCCAGGCCATCCTTCACGCTGCCGGCCACCTGGGCCCGGAGAAGCGCATCGCCTATCTGGGCCTGCTTGACCCCGCCCGTGGGGCTGCCGCCATGAGGACTGTCGACGGCGGGGCTGCCGTGGACGACGGGACTGCCGACGGCGATGCTGACGCCGCCGTCGCGGGCCCTGACGGGGACCGCCGGTTCCGGATCTTTATCCATGACATCTCTGGAGGAGCTCCCGCGGACGTAGTGGTCTCCGTGACCCGCCGGGAGGTGGTGTCCGCCGTCGAACTGGATACCGGGATGACCGGCGAACTGCCGGTCCTGGAAGAGGAATTTGAGGTGGTGGAGCAGCTCCTGGCCGCGGATGACCGCTGGCTAAAGGCGCTGGCGGACCGCGGGCTCGACGTCACCAAGGTACGCGTTGCCCCGCTCTCCGCAGGGGTTTTCGAGTACGCCGAAGAGAAGGGCCGGCGCATCCTGCGTGGCCTGGCCTTTGTGCAGGATTTCCCGGAGGACAGCGCCTGGGCGCATCCCGTGGACGGGCTGGTGGCCTACGTCGATGTCGTCAGCAAGGAAGTCACCCGGGTCATCGACCTCGGCGCGATGCCCATCCCGTCGGAGCACGGCAACTACACCGATCCGGAACTGACCGGGCCCCTGCGTACCACCCAGAAGCCCATCAGCATCACCCAGCCCGAAGGCCCCAGCTTCACCGTGACCGGCGGAAACCACGTGGAGTGGGAAAAATGGAGCGTGGACGTCGGCTTCGATGTCCGCGAAGGAGTTGTGCTCCACAACCTCGCCTTCCAGGACGGTGGCCGAAAGCGTCCCATCATCAACCGGGCCTCGATCGCCGAGATGGTGGTCCCGTACGGCGATCCCTCACCCATCCGATCCTGGCAGAACTACTTTGACACCGGCGAATACCTCGTGGGCCAGTACGCCAACTCCTTGGAGCTCGGCTGCGACTGCCTGGGCGACATCACGTACCTCAGCCCGGTGATCAGCGACGCCTTCGGCAACCCCCGGGAGATCCGCAACGGCATCTGCATGCACGAGGAGGACTGGGGCATCCTGTCCAAACACTCCGACCTCTGGACAGGGATCAACTACACCCGCCGCAACCGCCGCCTGGTGATCTCCTTCTTCACCACCATCGGCAACTACGACTACGGCTTCTACTGGTACCTCTACCTGGACGGCACCATCGAGTTCGAAGCCAAGGCCACCGGCGTCGTCTTTACCTCTGCGTTCCCCGAGGGCGGCTCGGACAACATTTCCCAGCTGGCACCCGGCCTTGGCGCACCCTTCCACCAGCACCTCTTCAGTGCCCGGCTGGACATGGCCATCGACGGCTTCACGAACAGGGTGGAAGAGGAGGACGTGGTCCGCCAGCCCATGGGCCCGGGCAATGAGCGCGGCAACGCCTTTTCCCGGAAGCGCACCCTCCTGACGCGTGAAGGCAGCCGGGAGGCCGACGCCCGGGCAGGGAGGACCTGGATCATCTCCAACCCGGAGTCGAAGAACCGGCTGGGCGAGCCAGTGGGCTACAAGCTGCACAGCCAGAACCAGCCCACCCTGCTGGCCGATCCGGAATCCTCCATCGCCCGCCGTGCCGCCTTTGCCACCAAGGACCTGTGGGTCACCCGCTACCGAGACGAGGAACGCTACCCAACCGGGGACTTCGTGAACCAGCACTCCGGCGGAGCCGGCCTGCCCGCCTATATTGCCCAGGACCGCGACATCGACGGCCAGGACATCGTCCTCTGGCACACCTTCGGCCTCACCCACTTCCCCCGCGTGGAGGACTGGCCCATCATGCCCGTGGACACGGTCGGCTTCAAGCTCCGCCCCGAAGGCTTCTTTGGCCGCAGCCCCGTCCTGGATGTTCCTGCCAACGCAAGCCAGGCCTCAGGCACCTGCCACAGCGCCGGCGGCGGCAACGCCGGCTCCTGCCACTAGTACAGGCCGCCGGGACCGGGGAAATGACGACGACGCCGGGGCGGGCCCGAGCCGGCAGGCCCGTCCTGCATCCGCGGTTATGCGCCATGGTGGTGGCGGGCTCCAGTGCCGTGCATCTGTGGCTTGCCGCCACGAACCGGCATGGCGCCTGGCTGGGTGCCCTCATGCTGGTTCTTGCGGTGGTCTGCCTGCCCTGCGTTGTGCACATCTGGGGGCACAGCAGGGTGGGCGCCCTCCGCAGGGTGATGGCCTGTGCTCTCTGCATGGTTGCCCTCCACGGGCTGCTGCTGGCCGGCAGCGGTGCAGGCGGCCACGCGCATGGCCGTGTTCCGGCGTCGGACGCTGCAAGCGTCAATGGCGCCGCCGGACTCCTGCTGGTCATCGCCCTGGAAATCACGACGGCGTTGCTCGCCGCCACGCTGCTGGCCCGCCTTCGGCGCATACTGCCGTAGGCATAAACAGTTGGCATAAACAGTCAGAATATGTCGGCATAAGCAGTCGCTATAAATAGAAGTCCGAAGGCCACCCAAACTGCGGTAATTGAGGACCGGGCAACCCTGTCCGCACGTCCTGGTTCTCAGTACACTGGGACGCATGACCGAGCAGGAACCGGCCCCGCGCAGGGCCGCTGCGGATTCAGAAAGCAGTGCAGGCCACCCCGAGGATTCGGCCTTCGCCTCCACATCTGTGGAGGACGGGGAGGCCCCTGGCCTGGTTGACCCGGACGCCGTCGACACGTCCTTGCGCAGTACGCAGGAGCGGTCCCGCACCTTCACCGGGATTCTGGTGAACACCGCCCTGGCGAACATCACCACCAGCTATCTATGGTTCGCCCTGACCTTCTGGGTGTACCTGGAGACGCGCAACGTGATCGCCACAGGGGTGGTTGGCGGCGCATACATGCTGTTGATCGCCCTTTCCAGCATCAGCTTTGGCACCTTTGTGGACCGCTACCGGAAGCTTGCTGTGATGCGCTTCGCCGCCGCTTTCACGCTGGTGATGTTCGTGCTGTCCGGGGTCATGTTCCTGCTGACCCCCACCGCACAGCTGCTGGATCTGACCCAGCCGTGGTTCTGGATCTTCACGCTGATCATCCTGGTGGGCGCTGTCGTGGAAAACATGCGCAACGTGGCCCTCTCCACCATCGTCACCATCCTCATCGAGCCGGACCGGCGCGCCAACGCGAACGGGATGGTTGGCATGGTGCAGGGGCTGGCCTTTATCGTCACCTCAGTGCTCTCGGGGCTCTCGATCGGGCTGCTGGGCATGGGCTGGACCATTGTTGTCGCCGTGGTGCTCACCGTACTGGCCTTCGCGCACCTGCTCTTCCTGCGCATGCCGGAGGAAGTACGGGTTGCCGCCACGGACGCGCACGGCGCCTTCGACCTGCGCGGTTCCATCGCCGCGGTGTTGGCCGTTGCCGGGCTGTTTGCGCTGATCCTGTTCTCAACGTTCAACAACTTTATTGGCGGCGTTTACATGGCGCTGATGGATCCGTATGGGCTGGAGATGTTCCCCGTGGAGATCTGGGGAGCCGTCTTTGCGCTGGGGTCCACCGGCTTCATCATTGGCGGCGCGCTGGTGGGCAAGTTCGGGCTGGGGCCCAACCCGTTGCGCACCATGCTTCTCGCTGTGGTGGTGATGGGGGTCCTCGGTGCTGTCTTTACGGTGCGCGAATGGGCGTGGCTGTACATCGCCGGCATCTGGCTGTACCTGGTCCTGATACCCGTTGTGGAGGCGGCCGAGCAAACGGTCATCCAGCAGGTGGTGCCGCTTCAGCGGCAGGGCAGGGTGTTCGGGTTCGCCATGGCGTTCGAGTCGGCTGCAGCGCCGATTACCTCCTTCCTGATTGCGCCCATCGCGCAGTTCTGGATCATCCCCTACGCGCGGTCCGCCGACGGCGCGGCCCAGCTGGCACCGCTGCTGGGCGAGGGCACCTCCCGCGGCATCGCCCTGGTGTTCCTGATCGCCGGGATCATCATGGTGGTGGCTGCGTTGCTTGCCTTCCTGACCCCGGTGTACCGCCGGGTTTCGGCGTCATATGCGCAGGCGGCTACAGACGCGAAAGCGACAACGGACACTGTTTGAGCGCCATTAATCAGCGCAGGATGTGCCGGGATGACGAACCGCCGAGCGGCAAACAATAGCGGGAAGGCACCAGATGAAGTAGGAGGGGAGGCTTTTAGCCTCCCCTCCTTTCCATCGGGTTTTCGGTCTTGGCTTCCGGCAGCGGCTATCCGCCGGCGAATACCAGGGTGGCGAGCGGGTACCCGATCACGACGATGCTGAGGGCGGACACCAGGGTGGCATACACGCCGTACCGTACAACGGCTCCCGGCTTGACCCAGGGATCGCCGAAGATCAGGGCAACCGATGCGAGGGATGACGGCAGGGCGAAGCCCATCTGCGCTGCCAGGATCACCAGCGTGCCGACCAGCCTGTTGTCCACACCCAGCACTTCGGCAAGGGGAACGCACACCGCGACGAACATGATGATCACAGGAACATGGTTGGCCACGTTGGTGATGAACGCGATCGCCAGCACCATTACGAGCATTACCAGGAGCGGGCTCATACCGGAGGCGAAGAGCGGACTGAGGGCGCCCACCAGGAAGGTGTTCAGCCCCACCGCATCCTCGGTGAGCAGCGTGCCAAAGAGCATCGCGCAGGCCACCAGCGAGATGACGCCCCACGGGACGGTGCGGAGCGCCGACGTGTGATCCAGGAGTGGTTTGCCGTCAATGCGCAGGAGCATCAAAAGGATGACGCCGAAGAGTGTGGGGACAATCAGCGTGATCTCGTCAAAGAAGGTGACGATGCCCGCTTGCGGATCGATGAGGCTGACGAGCCCCGGCAGGATCCAGGTGATGACCACCAGGGAGAAAATGACTGCCGTGGCCACTTCACGGCGGCTTAGCGGTGTGGCGTTTTCTGTGGCCAGTTCGGCGAAGTCCACGTCGTTGAAGCGCTCCATGCCCGGCTTAACGACGTAGCGGAGGAACAGGATAATGAGGCAGGCTGCGACGACGCCCACCGGAATGCCTACCAGCATGTACTCGACGAATCCGATCGAAGCACCTCCCGAAGCTCCGGTAAACACACCCAGGCCGATGAGTGTAACGGGGTGCGAAATCGGCGTGATGGCGAATGCGATGTTGATTAGGAACGTGCAGCCGATGATCACCACGAGCGGATACTTCTCGCCGTAGGTGTATCCGAGCTTGCGGAAGACGGCATTGAGGAGGGCGATCATAAACACCAGCGTGGGAATGAGGTCAAGGAACATGCCCAGGAAGAACGCGCAGGCGAACAAGGTGTACGTGAAAGCCCAGGGGCTTCGACGCGCCCACCGCCGGGAGAGGAACCAATCGGCGATCCTGCTGGTCAGGCCCGATTCATTGAGGGCGTAGGTCAGGAGCAGGCTGCCGATCACAAAGGCCACCACCCAGTTGCCCACCGACTCCTGCAGCGACTTCCAAATTCCGTGAAGCGCTGCCGGCTCCATGACTGAGTTGATAAAGAAGGCGCTCAGCGCGATGCCCAGGACGCTGGGCCACACCAGGTCAACGGTAGTCCAGAGGTAGAGGGTTCCCACGAAAACACCCACCACCGCCATGCCTGTGGGTGTCAGGGGAGCCGGTGCGGGGAGCAACGAAATGACCGCCATCAGGGCCAGGCCGATGAGCGTGTTCAGAAGGTAGGACGATTTGGTGCGTGGAGTGGGTGCTGCTGTCTCGGTACGCCGGAGCGTTGTTGGAATCATCATCGGGTCCTTTACAAGTTGTTCCGGATCACATCGACGTGATCCGGGAGGCGTGGCAGTTGAGGTCCGTCAGTTAGGACGGGGAAATAATGAAATTGCTGAATCCGCCGTTGCGGGCCGATATGCCGGAAATGGCCTCATTGACTTTTTCCAGCGGGAAAACGACGTGCTCAAAAACTGAAAGGTCCACGGCGCCCGAGCCGGCCATGTCAGCCATCGCCTGGCCCTCGCCGGCGCTGAACCAGCACGATCCGATCAAACGCAGCTGCTGGTCCATCATGTGGTGCACATCAATGGGGACCAGGCCGGCCGTGGCCCCGATGTTGACTGCCACGCCGCCACGCCGGAGCGATTTCAGCCCTTCATTGAAGATTTCGTGGTCAGCGCCCGGACCCAGCGCGTCGATGTGAACGTCGACGCCTTCGCCGGTGACGGACTTTACCCAGTCGCTGACGGGCCCATCGGACAGGGAATGAGTCCGGATTCGGTCCGGGGCCAGGGCCTGGACCTTCTCCAGCAGTTCCCGGTTGCGCCCGGTACCCAGCACGGCCGGTGCCCCCATGGCCAGGGCAAACAGGGCAACGCCCAGGCCAAGGGTTCCGCTGATCCCGTTGATCAGCACTGTGGTGGTGGAACCGACTCCCGCTTTGCGGAGGGCCGCATAGCCGGTTCCCAGGTAGCCAAGCCGTGCCCCTGTTTCAAAGCCCACGTTTGCCGGAAGCTTTACCAGCGAATACTGGGGGGCAATCATGTACTCCGCCAGTCCGCCGTAGGGATACCGGTCCAGCATCATTCCGCTGGTGGGCGTCAGGCCAAAGTATCCGGCGAACGCGAAGTTCTGGCAGTGCATCCGGTTGTTCGAACGGCATTCGCGGCAGGAGTCGCAGTAGCGGCCCGGGTTGACATAAACGCGGTCTCCCGGCTTGAAGCCCTGCACGCCGGGGCCAACTTCATCCACGACGCCGGCAGGGTCCAGCCCGAAGATGGCCGGAAGGGCGGGCAGCGGATTCTGCGGAAACCAGGTGGTCCAGTTCCGCAGCACATTGGCCAGGTTGGGGACAATGTTGCAGGCCTTGATCCTGATACGTACGTCCAGGGGTCCGGGGGATGGAAGAGGTACCCGTTCGAGGGTCATCGGGGCAGAGACGTCGTGCATCCGGGCTGCCAACATCGTTGTTGTTTCAGTCATGTCTGGTCCTAGAGAGAAATCAGGGTGCGCGGAAGTGCCGCGCCAAGATAAATCGGGGAGGAACTGCGGGGATTCCCAACGATGCAGGAAGTCCGTTGCAATGTTCTATAAGTTTTGCTGGTCACAGAGTGCGTCACCATCGCTTTCCCACTGGACGGGAAAGATGTTCAGGCCCTGAGGCGGCCAACATCAGCGCACAGCAAAAGGGACGGGGCGGCCATTGACCGCCCCGTCCGCAGGTGACTCTGCACACCGTCGAAAGTCAGGGCATTTCGGTGTGGACTAGCTGGTGTAGGGGTCGTTGATGCCGATGTATTGGGTGGTGGTGTATTCGGCGATGCCTTCGGAGCCGCCTTCGCGGCCGAGGCCTGATTGCTTGACGCCGCCGAAGGGTGCTGCGGCGTTGGAGATGACGCCGGCGTTGAAGCCCACCATGCCGAATTCGATCTGTTCGGCCACCCGCAGGAGCCTGTTGAAGTCCCGGCTGTAGACGTAAGAGGCGAGGCCGTATTCACTGGCGTTGGCGAGCCTGATGGCGTCTTCTTCGGTGCTGAAGGTGGTGACGGGGGCGACGGGGCCGAAGATTTCCTGGCGGAGGATGGCGGCGTCGTTGGGGACGTTGGCCAGGACGGTGGGGTGGTAGAAGTAGCCGGGGCCGTCTACGGGTGCTCCGCCGGTGACGGCTGTTGCTCCGGCGTCGACGGCGGCTGCCACGAGGGCGTGCACGTCGTCGCGGGCGCCGGCGTCGATGAGCGGGCCCACCTGGCTGTTGGGGTCGGTTCCGTGGCCGGTGGTCAGGGCGCCCATTGCGGCGGCGAATTTGGCGGTGAATTCCTGGGCGACGGATTCGTGGACGAGGAACCTGTTCGCGGCGGTGCAGGCCTCTCCCATGTTCCGCATCTTGGCAGCCATGGCGCCTTCGACGGCCTTGTCGACGTCGGCGTCTTCGAACACTATGAAGGGCGCGTTTCCGCCCAGTTCCATCGAGGTGCGGAGCACGTTCTGTGCGGCGTCGGCCATCAGTCTTTTGCCCACCGGGGTGGAGCCGGTGAACGAGACCTTCCGCAGCCGGGAATCCTTCAGCAGTGGCCCGGAGATCCCCGACGCGGAGGATGATGGCACGACGTTCAGGACGCCGGCGGGCAGGCCGGCGTCGAGCATGGTCTGCGCGAAGTACTGGGCGGTCAGCGGGGTGAGCTTGGCGGGTTTGAGGACCATGGTGCAGCCTGCGGCGACGGCCGGGGCGACTTTGCGGGTGGCCATCGCGAGCGGGAAGTTCCAGGGCGTGATGAGCAGGCAGGGTCCGACGGGTTTGTGCTGGACCAGGATCTTGTTCTTGCCCTCGGGTGTGGTGAGGTAGCGGCCGTAGTCGCGGACGGCTTCTTCGGAGAACCAGCGCAGGAACTCGGCGCCGTAGGTGACTTCGCCTCGGGCTTCGGCCAGGGGTTTGCCCATTTCCAGTGTCATCAACAGGGCGAAGTCCTCGGCCCGTTCGGTGACCAGGTCAAAGGCACGGCGGAGAATCTCCGCCCGAACCCGGGGTGCGGTCCTGGCCCAGGATGCCTGCGCTGCGTCAGCCGCGTCCAGCGCGGCGAGGGCGTCTTCGCTGGTTGCGGAGGCGAGGGTGGCGAGCACGTCACCGGTTGCGGGGTCGTGCACGTCAAACGTGCCGCCGTCGGACGCGTCCCGCCATTGCCCGCCGATCAGCAGGCCGGTGGGCACGGTGTCCAGCAATTTCAGTTCGTTAAGTACGGGGACAGACATGTTTTTCCGTTCATAAAAGGGGAGTCAGGAGGTGGAAAGCAGCTGCAGGCCGGCTTCCTGCCGCGGTGCCTTTAGTAGGCTCTAACCCTTTGCTCAACCACCAGGTGGATGAGCGCGAACCTCTGCTCTTCATCGATGGCGCTGAGGGCCGCTTCGATGGCGGCGGGGATATCGGCGTCGCGTTCCACCTTTATTCCGAAGCCGCCGAAGGCCTGCGCCATGAGCGCGAATTCCGGGTTTTTCAGCTGGGTTCCGGAGACCCGTTCGGGGTAGTGCCGTTCCTGGTGGGTGCGGATGGTCCCGTATTCCTGGTTGTCCATCACGATGACCAAAGGAGTGGCTCCATACTGCGCGGCGGTGGCTAGTTCCTGGCCGTTCATGAGGAATTCCCCGTCGCCGGCGATGGTCACCACGCGCCTGCCGGGGTATTCCAGGGAGGCCGCGATGGCGGAGGGAACGGAGTAGCCCATGGAGCCGTTGCGGGCGCTGATCATCGAGGCATAACGCTGGGTAGGGAAGTAGCGGTGTGCCCAGTTGGTGTGCTCCCCGGCGCCGAGGGTAACCATCGCGTCGGCAGGCAGCGTGGGCACGAGGTTGGCCATCAGCGTGTCCATCCGTGCCGGACCGGCCGACGGCGTCGCCGGCGGGAGCGCGGCGAAGGCAACCTGCTCGGCCCGCATCCTTCCTGTCCAGGCTTTCCACTCTTCTTTCACCGGAAGCTGGATCTTGGCAAGGTCGCGGATGAACACGTCGGGTTTGGCCACGATCTGATAGGAAACGGGGCCGGAGCGGCCCCGGAGGGAGGGATCGATGGTGACGAGGAAGTTCTTTTTGTTCCAGTCCTGGCGGCACAGGAATCCGTCGGTGATGACGTCGCCGGGGACGGTGCCAACGAAGATGAGCAGGTCGGTTTCTTCCAGCAGGTCGTAGGTGGGGCGGGGCCGGCCGTAACCGATAGGACCAACGTAGGAGGGGGAATCGAATGGAACAGTACCCTCGGTGCGCCACTCTGCGGCGGCAGGGATGTGGTGCTTTTCCAGCCATTCGGTGAGCTGGTCGGCGCCTTCCTGGGTCCAGTCGTTCCCGCCGGTGACAAACAGTGGCTTGGTTGAGGCGGCAAGGGCTGCGGAAAGGGCGTCTGAATCGGTGCCTGTCATTCCGCCGGTTGCCACCGGGATGGGCGGGTGCGGCGTCGGATCAATCTGTTTGCGGATGACGTCCTCGGGCAGGCCGATGACCACCGGGCCGGGCCTGCCGCTCATGGCGGCGAAGAAGGCCTCAGCGACGATTTCGGAAGCACGCTCGGCGTGGTCCAGGACCATCACACGCTTGGCGCCGGTGTCGAACCAGGCTTTGATGTCGAATTCCTGGAACGCCTCGCGGTCCCGGTGCGCGAAGGGTATCAGCCCCACAAACAGGACCATGGGCGTGGAGTCCTGCCAGGCGGTGTGCAGGCCGACGTGAGCATTGGCGGCACCGGGTCCCCGGGTAACCATCGCGACACCCGGCAGTTGGTTCATTTTCCCGTCGGCTTCCGCCATGTAGGTGGCTCCGCCCTCGTGGCGGCAAACAATCGTTTCGATGTCCGAGCCGTGCAGCCCGTCCAGGACGTCAAGGAAGCTTTCGCCCGGAACGATATGGGTGCGCTTGACGCCGTGGGCCACCAGGGCGTCAACGATGACGTGCCCTGCAGACTTCGTTGCCGGGGCGGCCGTACGGGGTGATGCGCTTCCTGTGCCCGTCGTTGTTTGAGGCGCTGTTTGGGGCGCTGTTTGGGCCGGCAGGGCCGGGTCGGGGGATAGGGACGCAACTGCGCCGCTTGAGGTTTCTACCTGTGATGTCATCTGAAATTTCCGTTTCCTTGTTCGCAAGCGAACGTGGGATAAGTGGGGTCGGCTAGCGAAGGTACTGCAGGCCCTTGGCCTCAAGGCGGGTGCGCATTCCATTCACCACATCCAGGCTCAGGAGTCCCTGGGCATAGAGGGCGCGCTTCTCTTCCTCAGCGGCCTCCCGGCGCAGGCCTGCTTCAAGGACAGCAGCGGCATCCTCCCGGCGGACAACGCAGATACCGTCGTCGTCCGCGACGATGACGTCGCCTGGAGTGATGAGCTGGCCGCCGCACACAATGGGAACCTGGACGTTGGCCAGAGTCTCCTTGACGGTGCCCTGCGCGCTGACCGCCTTGCTCCAGACGGGAAAACCCATACTCCTGAGTATCGCGACGTCCCGGACGCCTGCATCGATGACGAGGCCGCGGACGCCGCGCGCCATGGCGGACGTTGCGAGCAGATCTCCGAAATACCCGTCGTCACACGGCGAGGTGGGTGTCACCACGAGGATGTCCCCTGGCTGTGCCTGCTCGAGTGCCACGTGGATCATCCAGTTATCGCCCGGGGCAACCTCGCAGGTGACAGCCGTGCCGGCAATGGCGGCGTCCGACTGGCGGGGCTGCAATCGCGAGTGGAGAAGTCCGGAGCGCTCCTGGGCCTCGTGTGTTGTGGCCACTCCCAGCCCTGCGAAGGCCGAGGCGATTTCGGATGGGGTCCGTTCAATGGTGTTGATGACGCGTGCCATGGTTATGCCCCTACCGTGAAGTTGCTGTCCACGACGCCGCCGGCGTTGGTCCTGTCGGAGTCCTGGAGAAGGCCGGAGCCGATCATGACGTCAATCGTTGCCTCTAACGCAACGGGAGACACCCGGAGCCCTGCCGGCCACATGCCGAGGTCGCGGGTGTACTTCAGGCCGCGGGCGGCGAGCTCTGCGTCATCCGGTGTGGTGAGGCGCTGGTAAATGGGCAGCGTGACGGAGTCGTTGGCAGGGTCGTTGACGAAGTCATGGGCTTCGGACAGGGCCGAGACAAGGTCCTGCACCAGCTCGCTGTTTTCACGCAGCCAGTCTTCATTGCCGATGATGGCAGCAAAGATGATTTCGGGAATAACATCGGCAACTTCGCCGAGCAGGTTGTAGCCGGACCGTTCCGCCAGGAAGTTCCAGGGTGCAGGCTGCGGGGCGGCGTCGATCCCGTTTTCCTGCAGGGCAGTCCAGCGGGTGGTGTGCACGCCCGCGAGGACGAAACTGTAATCCTGGGGATAGCTGAGGCCGGCTTCCCGGAGCATCAGCTGCGTGTAAATGGCGGTGCCTTCGGTAAGCGATGACGTGCCGATCCGCTTGCCGCGCAGCTCCTCAAGTGTCCCGATGTCCGCCCGCGCCACGAGTGACATCGGGAGGCGTTCGGAGTTGGAGCCGACGATGCGCAGCGTGCCACCGGAGACGAAATCGGCGACGGCCCCTTCCGGTGGGGTGATCGCAAGGTCTGCTGTTCCTTCACGCACGGCCGCCGTCGCTTTATCGACTGAGCCCAGCCGCATGTATTCGATGCTGATTCCATGCCGGGCGAAGATTCCCTGCTCGTCGGCGACGAATACGGGCAGCCAGTTGAATCCCTGGGCGGCCCCTGCAAAGCGTACTTTCTTGAATGAATTGCTCATGTGTCCTCCGTGTGTCATGGGGTTTACCGCCCTTGGGCGGCGAGTCGGGCATCGAGGCGGGGGTAGATCCGGCGGGCATTTCCGCCGAGGACGGCCTGACGTTCCTTATGGTCAAGGTGCAGGGCTTCCACGTACCGCTTGGTGTCGTCAAATGGGTGGCCTGTTTCCGGATCGTCAGCTCTGACCGCGCCAAGCAATTCCGAGCCGAACAGGATGTTTGAGGGGTCAATGACCGAGAACAGTGCGTTGATACCCTCCTGGTGGTAGACGCAGGTGTCGAAGAAGACGTTGCGCATCAGGTGCTCAGCCAGTGGCGGCTTGTCGAGCATGATTGACAAGCCGCGGTAGCGCCCCCAGTGATATGGAACGGCGCCTCCACCATGGGGTATCACCAGGCGCAGGTTGGGATGCCGCTCGAAGAGGTCCCCGGCCAGCAGTTGCATGAACACTGCGGTGTCGGCGGCCAGGTAGTGTGCCCCGGTGGTGTGGAGCGCCGGAGAACACGAAGCTGAAACGTGGATCATCGCCGGAACGTCGAGCCGTTCCATGGCATCCCAAAGCGGGTCCCACCAGAGGTCTGTCAGCGGCGGTGCGGACCATCGTCCCCCGGAGGGATCCGGATTGAGGTTGCACCCCACGAAGCCGGCTTCGACGCAGCGTTCCAGTTCGGCGATGACCGGCCCCAGTCCTCCTTCGACAGTCTGAGGGAGCTGGCACACGCCGGCGAAGTTCTCCGGGAAGAGGTCGCAGATCCTCGCGATCGTGTCGTTGGACAGCCGGGCCCACTCGTTGGCCGCGTCCTGCCCGGGTACGTGGTGGCCCATCCCCGCTGCCCGGGGCGAAAGGATGGTGACATCTGAACCCCGTTCGCGCTGCAGCCTCAGCTGGTTGGCCGTAATGATCTCCCGCAGTTCATCATCGGGAATTCCACCGTAGGGGTCCGGAGCCTCCCCCCGGCCCTCGGCGTGGGCGATCTGCTCGGCACGGTAGGCGTGGAAGTCAGCCGGCTCAGTGGTGAAGTGGCCGTGGCAGTCTATGGTCAGTGTCTGTGTCATCTGGGGTCCTTCGAAGTATGGGTTCCGGCTTGGCCGAAGTTGGTTGGCCAGATGCCATGCCTGCCGGGGGAGAGGATCCCGTCGGGATCGAGGGCGTCCTTGATCTGGGTGGCCACACGCCGGTAGATGTTGTCGTTGAAGCTGTACTCCGCGGCGGCCAGGTCCATGAATTCCAGGTGGGGGCGGCTGTCAGCAATCCCCAGCTTTCCGAGTTCGAGGATCAGGCTGCGGGCCAGGGCGAATGCCGAGCGGGTGGAGTTTTCATCCGTCCTGTCGTAACGGACGCCGGCTATCACCACTGCAGAACGTTCCCCTGTGACCATGATGCCGGCGCCGAAATCGCGGCCGGCGGCCTTGAACTCCCGCCGCAGAACATCGATGACGCCGCGCATCGCAGTTCCCTGCAAGGGCACCACGGGGGATACGTCAACATGGGCGATGTTGGGTGGAGTGTTCTCAATGGCCTTCAGTGTTGGTTCGCCGGCCATGATTTGCTCGGCGGATGACTCAAGTTGGTTGTACTCGTCAGGCGAGTACGTGCGTCGGGCCTCTACCCGGCCACTGGGGATCGCCTCCCAGGCCTCACGGATCCGGCGCACTTTCGCATCTACGATTTCCGGTGCACCCCAGACAGCCGCGCGTGCTGCCCAGGCACCAACTCCCGCACGGAACCCGATCTCGTGCAGCTCTGAGTCCGTAAAAGGGTGCTCCTGCCCTGCAACCGGTGCATCGCGCAACATATGGCATGCCCGAAGAGTGGAGTACAGCGCCGGCATGCCTTCCAGGTGCCCGGCAAGGCGGAGCTCACGGATGGTGTCGATGGCAGCCTCGAAGTCCGCCTCGTCGTCGATGGCAAGGAGCAAGGGTGCAAAGGATTCCGGCCGGCGCGTCAGCCAGATGCCCATCCTGGTGACGATCCCGAAATTCGACTGCACGAACATCGGTTCGAGGTTTGGGCCCAGGCTTCGCTTGTAGGTGTGCCAGGCAGGGCTGGAAGGAATTGCGCCTTGCCCCGTGCGCAGGATGGCACCGTCCGGCATCACGACTTCAAGGCCGGCGGCCAGCATGTAGTCTGCGCCGTAGCGCTGGTACGTGTGGCCACCGTCCATGGTGTTGCCCACGATGGAGCCCCAGCCAAGGTCGGGACAGGGTGTGGCGAGATCGTAACCCTTGCTGCGTACGGCGTCGTGCAGATCGAACCAGGTCACTCCGGGCTCCACCACTGCATAGGCGAGCTCTTCGTTGATTTCAAGGATCCGGTTCATGCGCTGGAAACCAAGCTGGATGGACCCCCGGACTTTCGGGGACGCACCTCCATGGCCCAGGTTGCGCCCCTGGCTGTGGGGCCAGACCGGAACGGCGTAGCGCCGTGCGATCTCCAGGATTCCCTGCACCTGTTCGGTGGTGGTGGGCTGTACAACGGCTGACGCCGCGTAGGTTTCATCCCCGGTGAGCCAATAATCGTCCTTGAAGTCGTCGATCCGGGTCCGTTCGACGTGGACGGCATCCTGTCCCAACAGTGCGGCCAGTTCCTGCGCCATCGCGTCGGGGATCGTCGGCAGGGCCTCGGGTTTGCTCACGGGACATTCACCATGGGGGCCTGATGGCTTAAGTCCGAGATGTTGACTCCGAGGATGGCCGTCAGGGCCTCGGACAGCGCCTGCTGGGCCCCTTCTCCAACCGAATGCACGGAGCGCCACGCGATGACGCCGTCGGGACGCACCAGCAATGCCCCGTCTTCATCCGTCCCGCGGAGCTTGTGCCACGCGAAATAGAGGTCTTGCGAGTCCGGTGCACCGATGACCTTCGCCCGCACGCGGGGGTGCCCGAGCCCGACGACTGCCTCCACCCATGCTCTGCCTGACGGCCCGGTTAATAGGGTGAAATAGCCGTCGCCCACGAGATCCAGCGTTGAGACCCTGTGTCCGGAGGCGTCCACAAGCCAGGCGTGGGGGAGTTTCGCGCCTGGACGGCTTGAGGCCTGCGCGTATAGTTCCTTGTCGCGGGCCCACACCTCGGGCTCATCGGTGTCCGGAACCACTGCCCCGGATTCGTAGCGGTGGTTCATCTCCACGCCCTGGGCATTGAACTCGTAATTCCTGAGCTCCAGGGCGCGTGCAAGTTCTGCTCTGGCAGCTTCTCCGTCCGCGGTAGGGGCTGTCAGTTTTTCGAGACCCGACGGACCGCCGGGACGCTCTGCCGCGAATGCCTGCTTCAGGGGAGCAAACTCCCGCCGCGACTGGTTCGCGCGCTCAACGATTTGCCGACCGATCGGTGCCCGTTCCTCGGTGTAGGAGTCCAGCAGTGACGGGGCCGCATCGCCCTTGATGACGTAGGCAAGCTTCCAGGCCAGGTTGAATGCGTCCTGGATGCAGGTGTTTGAACCGAGCCCGTTGGTCGGGGGATGGCGGTGGGTGGCGTCCCCTCCGCAGAAGATGCGGTTGTTTGAGTAGTAGGGCGCGTAGGCCTCGTTGACGTACCAAGGCCCTACCGAGGTGATTTCCGGCTCGAAGCCGGGGTCGCCGATGTAGGCCTTGATCCGGGTCCGTGCTGTCTCAAAGCTGAGGTCAGGATCTCCTTGCGAGATGTCGAACCCCCATCCTGCGATCCAGTTGTCCCAGGGCCGCACGGCCCGCAGAAGCCCCAGGCCGATTTCACCAACGGCTGCCTCCTGGTTGACGATCCAGTTCATGATCGATGGCCGGTGCGCCACGTACTTGGAGAGGTCGCCACGGAACTGGGCGTACACCGTGCCGGCACGCGCCAGGACGCCCTCGATGGGGATTCCGGCATCCTGGGCCACTTGGGACCGCGCCCCGTCGGCACCCACCAGGTAGCGGGTGCGGTGCTGGTAGACGCGCCCGCTGGGGCGGTGTTCAAGCGTAACGGTGACACCGTCGTCGTCCTGCACGCTGGAGCGGTAGAGGGTGTTGAATTCGAACGATGCACGCCGCTTCGCCGCACTGTTGAGGATAATCGGCTCCAGGTCCGACTGGGGGATGTCCACCATGGAGCAGGGACTGGATTGACGGTAGTCTCCCTGCCGGTCGTCTCCGGTTCCGTAGCTGCTAAGACGCGCGATCTCCGGACCCGCGAGACTGGTCATGAACTTTGTCTCGCCCATGAGGTTCCACGGGGTTGCCTGCTGCTTCACCTCCTCCTCGATGCCCAGGCTGCGGAGCACTTCCATGGCACGGAGGTTGGTGATGTGCGCCCGTGGAGTGTGGGCCAGCCAGTTTTCCCTGCTGACCGCCAGTGTGCGTATGCCGTATGTCGCGAGCGCAAGCGCGGTCGTCGCGCCCATCGGACCTGTGCCGACCACCAGCACATCCGAGTCAAACGGCGAATTTTCGAGTGTCATGTGCATCCTTCATTGGAGATCATTTCGACGTCGTAGGGCAGTAGGGCGCCTCCGTGATGCCCCTGCGCATATGCGTGCGCCGCGGCATCACGGGAAGTCATCCCAAATTGGGGCAGTAATCAGCCCTGTGAATCACCATCATCAGGAGTCATTCCCAATGCCTGGTTCCGCTCAATGTGGACCCGCGAGAGCGCTGCAGCAGCGTCGCGGACGGCGGCTGCGTAGCGTTCGAGCTCCTGCTTGCCACCGCGCTCACTGGGGATGACCAGGGAGATGGAGGCGAGAACAAAGCCGTCGGCACCGAGGACCGGCGCCGCCACTGCACAGACGCCTGGCTTCCATTCCTCGTTGTCGAAAGCGACGCCGGCAGCGCGGACCTCCCGCCATTTCGCCCGCATGGAATCCACTGTGACTCCGGCGGGCATGGCTTGTGAGAGGGAAGCATAGCGCGCGTCCCAAAGCATCTCGGGCGCGAACGCCACAAGGACCTTCGCGTCGGCCGACATCAGCCCGTGGACCACCATGCCGGCCGAGGTGAACGGTTTGAAATGGCGCTCCGTTGTGACGAGGTCAAGGGACAGTGTTCCCTCGTGGCCCCATACCGAAAGGAGGGCGGATTCAGTGGTGCTCTGGGCCAGCCTTTCGAGGTAGGGCCGGGCTTCGCTGACGAGGACACTGGCCGACGTCTTCGCGTACAGGCTTTGAAGCATTCGCGGACCAAGGGCGTAGTTGCCTGCCACGTCCTGCTCCACCCATCCGAGCCGTTCCAGCGTGAGCATCAGGCGGCGCACAGTCGCCTTCGGCAACTGGGATTCCTCCCGCAGTTCACGCAGCGTCCATTCCGGCCGTTCCGTTGAAAAGAGCCCCAACAGGTAAAGGCCGCGCTCGAGGGTGCCAAGGGGTGCGGCCTCTCCGGCCTCACCTGCCAGGAAAGCCCTGCTGCTGGTAGTCGAGGTCTCCACTGTCTCTCTTCCCCTTTCAACGAATCCGATGTTATGCTCCTCACTGAGTTCATTCACTGAACCTAAGAGATTCACTGAATGAACCGTAGCAGTTACATCGAACGATGGCAACGGATTGCGTCCGCACCGGATCAAAGGAGATCAGAATGACAATGACTCAGACAATGACAGCGGCCCGAATGCATGCCGTCGGCGAACCGATGGTGATTGAAGAAGTACCGCTGCCGATACCTACCGGCGCGGATGTCCGGGTGCGTGTTCACAGCTGCAACATCGTGCCCAACCTCGCCAACATCCTCGCGAATTGGACCACCTGGTTTCCGCAGAACCCGTTGCCGGCGCTTCCGGCCATCTTTGGGCTGGATCCGGCGGGCGTTGTGGAAGCCGTAGGCCCGGACGTCCGGGAATTTGCGCCCGGCGACCGTGTTTACGTCAATCCGGGCCGATCCTGCGGTGCCTGCAAGGAATGCCGGAGCGGGAAGATCATGCACTGCCAGCATTTTGCTTTTGCGGGCTACTTCGGGCTGACGCCCACCTCGGGGCAGATGCTGGACCGGTACCCCTATGGCGGCTTGGCCGAGGCCATGCTTGCTCCTGCAGGTTCATTGGTCCGCTTGCCGGACAACCTCAGTTTCAACCGGGCCGCACGGTTCGGATACCTCGGTACCGGCTACGCAGCCTTGCAAAAGGCTCGCCTGGAACCAGGCAGCAGCCTGCTGATCAACGGAATCAGCGGAACCCTCGGACTCGGCACCGCATTGTTTGCCCTCGCCCAGGGCGTAACCACCATCCTGGGAACGGGCAGGAACCGCGAGCTCCTCGAGCGGGTGCGTGCCATTTCCCCGGAACGGATCCAGGTGTTCTCCACGGATGATGGCCCCATCGATGAATGGGTCCGCCGGGTAACCGACGGTGGAGTGGACGGCTATATCAGCGCCCTCGGACCGAATACCCCGCACGCTCCCTTCCTCGAGGGTCTTCGGTCGTTGCGCAGGGGCGGCCGCGCCGTCAACGTCGGTGCAACGGCCGGCGACGTCCCCGTCGATGTTCATCACCTGATGGACCAGCAGCAATCCCTGATCGGATCCTGCTGGTTCTCGCCCGGCGAAGGCCAGGAGATGGCGGCCCTTGCCGGTTCAGGTGCCGTCGATCTGTCGGTGTTCGAAGATGTCGTCTTTGGCCTCGAGGATGTCAATGACGCCATCAACGGTTTGGAAAACCGCAATGGAGGCTTCAGCAATTACATCGTCTCGCCGACCGGTGGGCGGGAGCATGTCTGAACCGCTTCTTGTTGACGCGATCCAGGGGAGGGACCACAACCACTTTCAGGGCGCAGACGGGCAGGCTTCGGCCGTGCGTCGGGTTGTCACAGGTGTCTCCACCCACGGTGAGCCACAGATCGTAAGCGACGGTCCACCGCCCCGCTCCAGGGCACACGTGGCGGTTCCGGGCATGGTCAATTCCGTCGTCTGGGCGACGGCGGCGCCCCCGGAGTCCGGGTACCGTGACCTCACGCCGGACCTCGTCACTCTTGTTCCGGGTGCCGGGGAAACGGTTGCCCTGCTGGTCACCTTTCCTCCGGATACCGTGTTCGCGGACCCGCTCTTCGACGGCCCGAAAGCGGCGCGGGAACAGATGGAGATCACACCTGGCCTCGCTGAACTGTTCGAGCAGGACAATCCAGGCTTCCATACGACTCCCACCGTCGACTATGGCGTCGTGGTGAGCGGTGAGGTCGTGCTTGACCTTGGATCCGCAACAACTGTCCTGCGGCAGGGCGACATTATCGTGCAGAACGGAACGAGACACGCATGGCGGAACCATACCGATCAGCCGGCGACTGTCTTCTTCGTGTTGATCGGAAGGAAGCCGGCGTAAGCCCTCCTGGTGCCTGTCGGCAACGGGTGCCCGGCCATGACGTGCAGCTAGCCGTTGAGCCCGGGCACCCTGTTCCGGCGAAGTACTTCCAGCTCGGAAAAGTTGTCCAGCGGAGGGCGTGTTCCCCTGTAGTGCACCATTCCTTCGGGCAATCCCTTGACCGTTGCCTCCTTGCCGGAAATGTCGACGGTAACCCGCGCAGTACCCACCGGTGCATTTGACCCATGCATGGCGCCCCAGGATTCCGGCAGCACGGGATCCATCCACAGCCCGCCCAAGGAGACATGGGCCTCATAGCGCAGCAGGCTTCGGAGCAACATCACCGGGGCAGCAGAGGCCCATGCCTGGGGAGAGCAGGCCGTGGGGTAGGGCAGTGGCTCAGGGCACTTGTCGCGGCTGAACCCGCAGAACAGCTCCGGAAGCCGGTTGTCCGTATATTCGGCCGCCTCCAACAAAGCAACGGACAGGGTCTGGGCCTCCTCGACGAACCCGTAGCGCATCAGGCCGGCCACGATCAGCGCATTGTCATGTGGCCAGACTGAGCCGTTATGGTAGCTCACCGGGTTGTACGCCTTCATGTCGCTGGCCAGGGTACGTACACCCCAGCCGCTGAACATCTCCGGAGACATGAGCCGATCGGCAACCTGTTGCGCCTTGTCGGCGTCGACGATGCCGGACCACAGGCAGTGGCCCATATTGGAAGCGCAAGCATCAACCTGCCGCTTATCCCGGTCAAGGGCGATGGCGTAGTACCCGCGGTCGGGCAACCAGAATGCCTCGTTGAACCGCTCTTTCAGCCGTGCCGCGCGGTCCTGGAGCTCCGCGGCCAACTCGCTGTCACCGGCATCATGGGCCATCCAGGCACGGGCGATGTAGGCGCTGTAGACGTAACCCTGAACTTCGCACAGCGCAATGGGAGCCTCCGCGAGGCGGCCGTCGGCAAAATTGATTCCGTCCCAGGAATCCTTCCAGCCTTGGTTAATCAGGCCTTGGTCGTTGAGGCGCTCGTACTCGACGAACCCGTCACCGTCACGGTCGCCGTAGTCCCGGATCCAGTCAAGGGCACGGTCCGCATGGGGCAGCAGCGCGGCGATGTCCTCCGCGGAGACGCCCCAGCGGGAGACTTCGCCCATCAGTGCCACGAACAGGGGCGTTGCGTCGGCGCTGCCGTAGTAGGCGGATTTGCCGCCAAGCGCCAGGCCCGTCCCGACGCCGAACCGCACCTCGTGCAGGATCCGCCCCGGTTGCTCTTCCGTCAGGACGTCCTCCACCGTCCCCTGCCGGTCGGCCAGGGTCTGCAGCGTTCCGAGGGCCAGGGACGCGTCGAGCGGCAGGATCATGGATGAGGACAGCAGTGAATCCCGCCCGAACAGTGCCATGAACCACGGCGCACCCGCGGCGGCAACCATGCGGTTGGGATGATCCGGATCCACGATTCGCAAGGCCCCCAGATCGGCGTGGCTGCGCATCATGGTTCGCTGCACGGAAGGATTTCCCATGGTGACATCAGGGATAGTTCTGGCCCAGGCCTGCTGCCGCCTGTCCTGGGGAGAATCCGAGGCCACACCCGGATGGAAAGGATGCCCGTCCGCGGATTCCCCCAGTTCGGGCATCACCGAGGCCCGGACGCTCCACTCGCCTTGGGCAGGAATGACGGTGCTGAACAGCAGGCCATCAGTGCTGGCCTCGCAGCCGGGTGCCCGCACAATGACATCCTTCTTCACCCCTTGCCAAAGCGCCTCGATCCTCAGCGCGCCGTCCTCCGCCCGGCGTGTCTGTGCCCACTGCCGATGGAAACGCCCGTCCTTCACTTCAAAGAGGTCAGCGAAATCCGCATCGGCGGAGAGCACAACCTCACAGGCGGCCGGGTGCGGGGAGTAATTGTAGATAGCGATGTCCTCCAGTATTCCGGCGCCCAACTCCCGGTTGCGGACTACTGTCAGGGGGCTGTCGGCCCTCCCATCGGCGCGAACTCCCCGGCCAATGTAGGTTGCGCGAAAGGGTGAAGGAGTCCATGCCCCCAGCGGCTCCAGCTCCTGGCCATTAACCGTGAGGCACCAGCGGGACAGGATTCTTGTGTCCCTGTGGAAAACACCATGGGGATGATGGGCGAAGATGTCTCCGTTCTGCAACGAAATGCAAAAGGATGAACCCTCTACAAGTGTTACAGCTCCCAGTCCCGTAGAACCGGCAGCATTGTCCGCATTCCATCCGGCCATCCTGGCCCCCTTTGTAGAACGCCGCGTCATCGCATCAGATTGACTGAATCTACGCCTCACAACGAACGCGCGCCAGATGATCTGCAGCGCTCGTGAATCGGATAATCCGTCGTGGAGTACGACGCCGCAACGTCCGTGAGGAGGACCGGCGCGGTCTGAGGATCTAAGATCGCATTGGGGGAAAACGCACTCCCTCGAGAGGAAAATGCAATGGCTGGAAACAGCACCCACCCCGGGCTGTCAGTGGTCAGCAAGGCCGTAAACATCTTGGGAGTCTTCTCGGAAGAGCGCACGGAGTTGGCGCTGTCAGACCTGGCGCGGGCAACGGCCATGCCCACCAGCACCGTCCATCGCCTGGTCCAGGAGCTGGTGGAATGCGGAGCCCTGGAGCGAACCGCTGCCGGCCGCTACGTCATCGGCCTGCGGCTGTGGGGTATTGCGGCCCGTTCACCGCACAATTACGCCCTGAGTGACGCGGCGACGCCCTACATGCAGCAGGTGCTGTCATCAACGCATGGCCATGTCCACCTGGCTGCGCTGCACGGACACGGCGCACTGGTCCTGGAAAAGCTGTCCTGGCCCCATGCCGAGAAGACCATCTCCCGGACCGGGAGCAAAATGCCGCTGCATGCCAGCGCTGCCGGACTGGTCCTACTCGCGTATGCCCCCAGTGCGTTTCAGGAAGCTGTGCTGGCGGCTCCCCTGAATGCCTTCACGCCTCAGACCACAACAGATCCGTTTGTTCTCCGGAGACTGTTGGCTGTGATCCGGCAGGAGGGGGTGTCCAGGAGCATGGAACAGCTTGTAGCGGGCATGGATGCCTGTGCAGCGCCGGTCTTCTGGCCTGATCAACGGGTAGCCGGAGCCATAGCCGGCATCGCGGCGACGGGAACCTACAAAATGGCGGACATGGAGCGTGCCGTCAGGAAGGCTGCCAAGGGTCTCACGGACTTCCTGGCTACCCCCGAATCTGCTGTGGGCTCACGTGCATCGTTCCACGCCGGGCTGCGGCCGATGGCCCACACGGATTGAACCCGCCCGAAATGATGGTTCCCAAGAGTCAGTTCTTAGGCGAAGTAGACGCCAATGCGGTTGCCGTCGATCTCTTCGATCCTGATGTCGATGTCATAAACATCCTGGAGCATGGAGCCGTGCATGATGTCCTGGGGGCTGCCCTGATGGATCAGGCGCCCGTCCTTCATGGCCAGGATCGTATCGGAGTAGCAGGACGCAAAATTGATGTCGTGGACCACCAGGACAATGGTCTTGCCCAGCTCGTCAGCCAGCCGGCGCAGCAACCGCATCATTTCCACTGAATGCTTCATGTCCAGGTTGTTCAAGGGTTCATCCAGGAGCAGATATTCGGTGTCCTGCGCCAGGACCATCGCGATGTAGGCACGCTGCCGCTGGCCTCCCGAGAGTTCGTCCACGAACCTGTCTGCCATGGCGGTCAGATCCAGCTGCCGGATCGATTCCTCCACCACTGCCAGGTCCTCCACCGTGGGACTGCCGCCGGTATGCGGGAACCTGCCAAAAGCAACCAGGTCGCGGACCGTGAGCCGCATGGTCAGGTGGTTTTCCTGGCGCAGGATGGCCATGGTCCGGGCGAGCTCCCTGCCCGGCGTGCTGGCCACGTCCAGGCCTGACACGGTTACTGTGCCACTCTCCAGCGGCTGCAGCCGACTGATCAGTGAAAGCAAGGTGGACTTTCCGGCACCGTTCGGGCCGATGATCGAGGTGATGCCGCCGCGGGGAATAACACAGCTGACGTCGTCGAGGACCTGCTGGCCTCCGTACGCCTTGGAAACGTTCCGGATGTCAATCATTGGCGTGTCCCGGTCATTTTCAGGGAGCCCTTCAGGAGGAGGAAAAGGAACAGAATGCCGCCGGTGAACTCGATGACCACACTGAGGGCGGTGGCGAAGCCGAACACGCGCTCCAGCACCACCTGGCCGCCCACCAGCGCGATGACGCCGATGAGCGCCACTATCGGGAAGAGGCGGGCGTGACTGAAGCCACGGCACAGCTGATAAGCAAGGCTGACTACCAGCAGGCCAAAGAACGTCACAGGACCAACCAAGGCAGTAGAGACGGCCACCAGGAGTGAGCAGGCCAGCAGGATACGCATGACTGCGCGCCGGTGGTCCACGCCCACATTAATGGCGATCTCCCGCCCCAGGGCCAGCACGTCCAGAGTATGGCGGGACTTCCAGACACCCCCGCACACAACGGCGATGATCACGGCGGAGACTCCCAAAAGCGAGGGCTCCACGTTGTTGAAGCTCGCAAAAAAGAGATCCTGCAGGATGGTGAACTCGCTCGGCTCCATCAGCCGCTGAAGCAGCGAGGAAAGACCACGGAAGAGGCTTCCCAGGATGACACCCACCAGGAGAAGCAAGTGCAGGGAACGCGTTGCGCCGGTGAACATCCACCGGTAAAGCAGGGCACTAAAGGCGACCATGAGGACCACCTCCAGCCCGAACCGCAGGGAAGGCGGGGCGGCCACCACCGTGGCCGCCCCCAGAGTGAAGGTCAGCACGGTCTGCAGCAGGATAAACAATGAGTCGAAGCCCATGATGGATGGCGTCAGGATCCGATTGGCCGTGACTGTTTGAAACAGCAGCGTGGAAACGCCCACAGCCACAGCCACCAGCAGCATGGCGGCCACCTTGAGGCTCCGCCGGGTCAGCACGTAGCCCACGTTGCCTTTGAGGTCGCTGAAGAGGAAATATGCGACGGCGGCAAGGGCCGCGGCAAGCAGGATTCCTGTCACGAGCCGCGGTGACAGGTTGCGCAGGGCACGGGCAGGCCTGCCCGGTACCTGCCGGACTGTAGCTGTATCAGGCATTGCGTTTCCTCAGGATCAGGAACAGGAACAGGACGGCCCCCACCACGGACATCACCACACCCACCGGGACTTCATAGGGGTACCTTATGGTCCTGCCGATAACATCGCAGACGAGCACGAACCCTGCCCCGAACAGGGCAGTCCACGGGACGGCCCTGCGCAGATTGTCACCGAACAGCAAGGAGACGATGTTGGGCACCACCAGGCCGAGGAAAGGCACAGCACCCACTGTCGTGACAACCACGGCGGCGATCAGCGAGACAATCACCAGGCCCAGCCGCATGGTCCGCGCGTAGTCCAGGCCAAGATTGGTGGTGAATTCCTGCCCCATCCCGGCCACTGTAAAACGGTCCGCGGCCAACAGTCCCACCAGCGTCAGGATGGCGACGATCCAGAGCAGTTCGTACCGGCCGCGGAGGACTCCGGAGAAGTCGCCGATCATCCAGTTGCTCAGCGTCTGGAGAAGATCGTAACGGTAGGCGAAGAAAGTGGTGACGGCGGCAATGACGCCGCCCAGCATGATGCCCACGAGCGGGATGAGGAGTGTGTTGCGGGCGGGCAGGCGGCGCAGGATGGCCAGGAAAAGGCCGGTTCCCAGCACGGCGAATATGCTGGCAACGCCCATCGTCAGCAAGACCGGGGCTCCCGGCAGGAAGACAGTGACCACCAGGATCCCCAGTGTGGCTGACTCAACCGTTCCCACCGTGGACGGCTCCACAAACCGGTTTCGCGCCATGAGTTGCATGATCAGGCCGGCAACGGCAACTGACATCCCGGCCAGGGCCACCGCGAGGGTGCGCGGGACCCTGGAAACCCAGAAGACATCTGCTGTGGCGGAATCCCCGCTGAGCAGGGCAGGCAGGGACACATCGCTGACCCCAACGAACATGCTTCCAGCAGCCAATGCCAGGACAACGGTGGCGACCGCCGCCAGGCTCAGATGCTCGCGGGTCCGGCCGCCCCGCACCGCTGCTTCCGCAGGCCGGACCGTGGTGGACATGGGATGGTCAGTCAGTCGGCTCAGGAAACTGAGGCGGCGACAGCGTCCACCATGGTCCTGATGTTGTTCAGGCCATAGCCCACGACGTACCAGCCGGCGGGGTCCAGGTTGATGATCCTGTTGTTGTGGGCCGCGTTGGTGGACTGGACCAGTTCGTTCTCCAGCAAGGGGTT
Organism: Arthrobacter sp. CDRTa11; assembly: GCF_026427775.1. Lineage (NCBI taxonomy): Bacteria > Bacillati > Actinomycetota > Actinomycetes > Micrococcales > Micrococcaceae > Arthrobacter > Arthrobacter sp. CDRTa11. Next base: position 2,697,841 of record NZ_CP044532.1, read on the forward strand.
GGAGGCTGCGGCCGTCGAGCCGATGGCCGTATCGCGGTTGATGACGTAGAGGATGTCCGGGTTGGCCGCTTTGATGTACTCAAAGGAAACGGCCCGGCCGTGTGCTCCTTCAAGCTTGATATCCGCGGCGGCGGGCACTCCCAGGACGTCGTGGATGAGCCCGAACCGTGATCCGGCGCCGTAGGCTGTCACCTCGCCACCGGAGGTCAGGACGATCAGTCCCTTACCGGCGTCGGACGCTTTGGTTTTCGTCACAGCGATCGTTGCGTCCACGGCAGCCAGCTTGGCTTCGACCTCTGCTTCTTTCTTGAAAATGGTCCCCAGGGTTTTCGTTTGGGACTTAAAGCTTTCCATCGGCCCGGCGGCGTCAATGGACAAATCGATGGTCGGGGCGATCTTGCTCAGCTCTTCGTAGGCCCCCGCGGTGCGGCCGGAAATGATGATGAGGTCCGGGGCTCCGGCACTGACGGCCTCGAAGTCAGGCTCTGTGGGGGATCCGATCTTGGTGTACTTTGCATCGGAGTACTTTCCGAGCGCCTCCGGGTAGCTGGCCTCGGGCACGCCGCTGGGCTCCACGCCCAAGGCGTCAAGGGTGTCCAGGACCCCGAGGTCGAAGGTGAATACTTTTGTGGGATTCACCGGTATGCCGGAGGTGCTTCCTTGCACGTGGTCAATGGTGATGGTGCTCGCATTGGACGTGGCGGCTGCATTGCCGCTGCACGCGGACATGGCCAGAAGGGCCGCCCCGGCCGCAAGGGCCGCAAGGCACCTCGAGAGCTTCTTCGTCACGTCGGATTCTCCAGTCAGGTAAATAGGTCACAGAGGTGTTGCCTAATGGCTGTGACTCTATGGGCAAGGAGAGGCTAAGTTCAAAACAAGTCGGGCGCTTTTCGGCGTTTTGTGGGTTAAATCACAGAAGCGCACGACGGCGCCCCGAACGTGCGCTTCATACCGCCTGCCAGGGATCCGGGGAAGGTTATTTGCCGTGTGTTACCCGGGCGGAATCGCGAAGTGCGGACAGGATATGCCGCACCATTTGCCCGGCCGTGTTGACCTCAAGGTAGACCGCGATGCCGCCGTACGTCAGGTCCAGGATCATTCCGCCGAGATCCGTGTCGCTTATTTCCGGGTGGCCGCTTGGGAAGAGTTTACTGCGGAGGAGATGTCCTATCTGTTCCCACTGGCTGGTGAAAAGCTGGCGCTGACTGTCAGTCAGCGTGCCATCGCGTTGCGCCCGCCGCAGCATTTCGATGGCGATGATGCCCCACTTTTTTTCGCCCGCCCGTGCATCGCTCCACTGGGCAACGACGTCGATCACCTCGCCGGGATCATCGATTCCATTGAGCAGCCGGGTCAGATCCTTGACATCGAAGCCGGCATTTCCTTCGAGCATCTGTTGAAGAATGTCTTCTTTGGAGGAGAAATTCGAGTAGAACGCGCCTTTGGAGAACCCTGCTTCCTCGGCGATGCGCTCTACGGAGGCGCCGTCGTAGCTGTAGCGTGCCACCACGTCGCCTGCAGATCGGAGGAGCTTCTCCCGAGTCAGTGCCTGGCTCTGTTCCCGTGTCAGCCGCGCCATCGATGCCCCTTAGATATTCGTTCAGTCCAAGTCTGTCTAACACTAGTATGCGAGCCTGCCCGGCCGGATTTAGCAGCTGGTTGCCGCGTCCCTGACAGCCTGTGCTTGAAACACACTTGGCCTTCAGCAGGGCATTGACGCCCCCCTCCCATCGAGATACGATCAGGTATCTGAATTCTTAGTGGAATGTCAAATCGTTGTCCTTTCCGTAAGCCCCGGCCCAGGGAAGAGGCCCGCAGAGTTTCAATGGAGGAGCTATGTCGTTACCAGCAGCAGGCAACCCGGCCCGGGACCTGTACCGCGGCCTCGATCCGCACCCGCGGTTGCTTTCGCTGCCAAGCCAGTGGGCGGACGGAATGACCCGCGAGGAGGCCTATTTGCTCTGCCCGGAGGACTCCTATGTCGAGTACTACGGAAACCAGTGGCTGATTGTGCCATTCGAACCGGTGGAACAGCCGCACTTCTTCGTCTGCCGGCCGGAGGACCACGTACTTGTCGCATGACGTCGCGACGGGTCGCCCATCAGTGCTCCTGCGTTGGGGTAGTCAGCGGCCGGCGGGAGTCGCCGTCTGCAGAACCTGGCCGAAGACTTCGTCGGGGTCCAGGCGGCGGAGTTCTTCGGCGAGGCAGTCGCGGAGGCTGCGTCGTGGGAGTGAGATGCGTTGGGCTGGTTGTCCGGGTTGGGTGAGTTCGGCGATGGAGAGTCCGGGGCGGAAGAGTTGGACGTCGCCGCCGGGGCGGCTGAGCCGGACGCGGCGGATCCCGGTTCCGGCGGGGTCCGCGACGATGGTGACGGGGGCGTCCAGGGACAGGGTGAGCCAGGCCGCGAGGAGGATGGTGGAGGGGGAGTCGGAGGCGCCTTCGACCGCGACGGCTGTCACGGGGGAGGGGTCTACCTGGTCCAGGACCGCGGCGAGCTGGATCCGCCAGTTCGTCAGCCGGGTCCAGGCCAGGTCGGTATCACCGGCTTTGTAGGTGGTCCGGATGTTCTCCAGGGCCTGTTGCGGGTCCGGTTCATTCGCGGAATCGGTGATCCGGCGGTGCGCGATCCGCCCGATCGAGGTTTCGCAGGCGTTTTCCGGGGCGCCGTGCGGCCACCACGCCACGATCGGGGCGTCCGGCAGCAACAGCGCGGCGACCAGGGACTCGGACTCGTGTGCGAGCTGGCCGTAGCCGCGCAGCACGATCACCTCGGACGCGCCGGCGTCCCCGCCGACCCGGATCTGCGCGTCCAGCCGGTCCGGGGCGTCCTTGCCGGCGTCGGCCAGCACGATGATCCGGCAGGGGTGTTCCCGGCTGGCCTCGTTCGCGGCCTCGATCGCTTCTTCCTCGAGCCCGGACTTGGTCACGACCACCAGGGTCAGGACCCGGCCCAGCGCGATCACGCCGCCCTGCTCGCGCAGGGCCATGATCTTCTTGGACACCTTCGAAGTGGTGGTGTCCGGCAAATCAACAATCATGGCCTTCTCCAGGTTCGTCCGTCACGGGCCAGCAGCTCATCAGCGCTGGCCGGGCCCCAGGAACCCGGGGCGTAGGGTTCGGGCTGTTCATTCAGTTCGGCCCAGTAGTCCTCGAACGGGTCAAGGATCTTCCAGGACAGCTCCACTTCCTCATGCCGCGGGAACAACGGCGGCTCACCCAACAGCACGTCCAGGATCAGCCGCTCATACGCCTCGGGGGACGATTCGGTGAAGGAGTGCCCGTAGCCGAAGTCCATCGTCACGTCCCGGACTTCCATCTGGGTGCCCGGGACCTTGGACCCGAACCTGATGGTCACGCCCTCATCGGGCTGGACCCGGATCACCACAGCGTTCTGACCGAAGTCATCCTCACCATGATCACGGAAGAGCAGGTTCGGGGCGCGTTTGAACACCACCGCGATCTCCGTCACCCGCCGTCCCAGCCTTTTGCCCGCGCGCAGATAAAACGGCACTCCGGCCCAGCGCCGGGTATGGATGTCCACCCGGATCGCGGCGAACGTCTCGGTGGTGGAATCGGCCGGGATGCCCTCTTCCTCCAGGTAGCCCTGGACCTGCTCCCCGCCCTGCCAGCCGCCGGCGAACTGGCCGCGCGCTGAATGCGTGGACAGGTCATCAGGGAGCTTGACGGCGGCCAGGACCTTTTCCTTCTCGGCGCGCAAATCATCGGCATTAAAACGAAATCGGCTCTTCCATCGCGGTCAGCGCCAGCAGCTGCAGCAGGTGGTTCTGGATCACGTCGCGGGCCGCGCCCACACCGTCGTAATACCCCGCCCGGCCGCCGGTACCAATGTCCTCAGCCATCGTGATCTGGACATGGTCCACGTAGTTCGCGTTCCACAACGGCTCAAACAACTGGTTCGCGAACCGCAACGCCAGAATGTTCTGCACCGTCTCCTTCCCCAAATAATGATCGATCCGGAACACCGCGTCCGCGGGGAACACCGACTCCACAATGTCATTGAGCTTCCGGGCAGATTCCAGGTCATGGCCGAACGGCTTCTCAATCACCACCCGCCGCCACTTATCCCCCTCGGCCTGCGCCAGTCCGTGCTTGGACAGCTGCCGGCAGACCTGCTCAAACGCCTTCGGCGGGATCGAGAGGTAGAACGCATGGTTCCCCCGGGTCCCGCGGACATCGTCGAGTTCCTTAATGGTCTCGCCGAGCCGCTCGAAAGCGCCGTCATCATCAAACTCGCCCTGGACAAAACGGATGCCCTCCGAAAGCTGGTTCCACACCGCCTCGTCAAAAGGCGTCCGCGCATACGCCTGCACGGAAGCCTTCACTTCAGCGGCGAAATCCTCCTTGTCCCACTCGCGCCGAGCGAAGCCGACCAGCGCGAAACTCGGCGGCAGCAACCCCCGGTTCGCCAGGTCATACACGGCCGGCATGAGCTTCTTCCGCGCCAAATCACCAGTGACCCCAAAGAGCACCAGCGAGGACGGCCCGGCGATCCGATTCAGGCGGCGGTCCCGCGCATCCCGCAACGGATTACGCCCCGATTTACCCGGACGCAATTCATTTGTCCTGATGGAAGAGCCCGCGCCGGAACAGGCCGCAGTGGGGGAGGGCGTAGCCGGCGGCAGCGGGGTGCGGGACAGCAGATTCGTTTCCGACATTGGGGCTTTCTGTTTCTGACATGGATGCGGCGGCCTGCACCCTATATAGGTGCAGGCCGCCGCCGTCCCGATGGGGGTGGTGCTAGATGATGGCGGCCTTCAGTTCTTTCGCTGCGAGGGCCGGATCTGCGGCGCCGTAGATGGCACCGCCTGCTACGGCCACGTCAGCGCCTGCACGCTGGACAGCCTCAATGGTGCTGAGGTTGACGCCACCGGCAACAGAGAAGGGAACGCGGGCCTCTTCGCCTGCACTGAGCAGCCCGTGGAGGTCAAAGCCGGGCTGTGCCTGCTCATCCAGGCCTGCGTGGAACTCCACGAAGGTGGCGCCGAGTGCACGGACTTCTTTCGCACGGGCAACCTTGTTCGGAACGCCGATGAGGTCCACCACGATGCCCTTGTTGTGGGCTTTTGCAGCCTTGACGGCTCCTGCGATGGTGGAGTCGTCGGCGCTGCCGAGAACGGACACCAGATCGGCGCCGGCTTTGAAGGCAATGTCGGCTTCAAGCTCTCCGGCATCCATCGTCTTCATGTCAGCAAACACGGTCTTGTCCGGGTGCGCAGCCTTGACGGCGGTGACGGCACCCAGGCCGGCGGCTTTGATCAGGGGCGTGCCGAGCTCAATGATGTCAACATATTCGGCGACTTTGCCGGCCAGTTCGAGGGCGTCTTCGACGGTGAGAAGGTCCATGGCAACCTGAAGTTTCATGACGTTGTTTTCTTTCTGTTGGGAACTGCGTGATTTTTGGAACGATTGTGTTGGGAAAGGGAAAGGGGCGGCTACTCGAGGTTGGCGTGCCGCAGCCAGAGTTGCTCCGCCGGCACATCTGCGTTGCCCCAGAGTGTTTGGAAAACGGCTTCGGTGGCCAGGAAAAGCACCTGCTCGAACAGGCTTCCGGAGTATTGACGGGAGACCCCTGATCCGTGGTCGGTCTTTTGTTGGGCGGGAATAATCACCAGCTCGTCGCTGAGACCCGCCAACGGTGATCCCTGGTTGGTGGTAAACACCGCGACGCTTGCCCCGGCGCTGACTGCAGTTTCTGCTGCCTTCACCACTCCGGAAGTGGTGCCGGACCCGGAAGCAACCAGGAGCAGGTCACCGGAGCTGATCGCGGGGGTGGTGGTATCGCCAGCCACGTGGACCGTCAGGCCCAAATGCATTAAGCGCATGGCGGCCATCCTCAGGACGAGGCCGCTGCGGCCTGCCCCGGCCACAAAGACGCGGTCTGCCTGGCTGATTTTCGCTGCCAGCCCGGCAAGTTGCCGGTCATCTATCCGGGCTGCCGTGTCAGCGATCTCGTTCCGGACGAGCGACAGGTTGTAAGCAATGGGACCGACAGTGTCCTCCGCTGTCGATGCACCGGCTGTTGTTGAATTCACTGTGTTCGTTCCTTCATTCGTCATCAGCGACGCTGTGCCAGATGAGAAGCTTTTTCATTCTCTGGAATTCATCCTCTCCAAGATCCGGGGTAGGCGTAACGCTGATTTTGAACTGTTGTGCCTACACTTTGGGATAGTTGGCTGTTCCGGGTAGTCTGTCCGGATGAACACAGCCGGAAAGCCACTCGGCACAGCGCCGGTCCCTGACCTCCCGGATGCGACGTGGGCCCTACTGAACGCGGTGTCCGCCGTGGCCCAAGCCCCCCTCACCTCCATCGCGGAACGCCAGCGCGAGGCGTTGCTTCCCTTAGTGGGCGGGACCGCACTGGTGATTTTCACCGAGGATTGCACGGGGCGTCCGCAAAAGAAGGCCGGCGAAGAAGGGATTATTTCCCGGGTGTCCATCGCTGAACTGCAGGGCCTGCGCGAGTCCCTGGCCGATGGAAGTCCCTGGCTGGGGGAGGCTGGGATAGCGGCTGAGCCACGGCAGGTACTCGCCGTGCGGCACATGGCCAGTAACGCCCTGCTTGTTATTACTGATCCCTGCCTGGACATGGATGCGGCGGCAGACCCCGCACTGAAACTGGTGCAGTACTTCTGGCAACTCGCGGCCCAAAGGATCCAGGAAAAGGTCAAGGACGCTCCGCCGTCGTACTTGCTTGAATCACGGGCGGCGTCGGCCGAGCGGATCCGCGTCACGGCCGAACTGGTGGACCAGCACTCCACCACGCTGGAAACACAGCTGGCCGCCCTTCGATCGTCGTCCCTGGACGATGCCGCCGCGCGGTCGTCGGTTACCGCACTGACGGCCAAGGCACTGGTGGGGCTACGGACACTCAGTGACCGCACAGCCGACCTGGTGGAGGAGCCGGTTGCAAAGGCCTTCGAACGCCTGCGGGAGGACCTGCGGCCGCTGACCCGGTTCAGCGGCATCAACGTCCAGTTCATTGAACCGCCCCTGAGTGGGAGGGCGCTTCCCGGTGAGGTTGCCCACGCGGCGAGGGCGATCGTCAGGGGACTGCTGCTGGCGATGATGGAACAGCCGGAAGTCAGGCGGGTCCGGGCGCAGTGGGACTGCGACGGGGAGAACCTGCTGATAAATGTACGCGACGACGGCCTGGGCGCGCTTTCAGCCGACGCCCCGAGTATTGGCCGGCTGGACCGCCGGGTCCAGGCACTGTCCGGCCGCATGCAACTCGACGTCATGGCCGGCTGGGGCGCCGACGTCAGTGTCACGCTGCCACTGGACCCACCGGCCCTTCCTGCCGGTGATGTCACGGCGTGGAATCTTGCCGCACGCGAACTGGAAGTCCTTCAGCACCTGGTTGCCGGGAAACGGAACCGCACCATCGCGTCGTCCCTGGGTATTAGCGAGAACACCGTGAAATTCCATGTGCGGAATCTTTTCAGGAAGCTCGACGTCGGTTCACGCACCGAGGCAATCGCCCTGGCCAACAGTCATGGAATGCGCTGACGTTTACCTCTGCCTCGCACGCGGTTGTACCTATCCCTTCGGATGGACTACGAGCTGCCTGGGCTGGCGGCATCCCCGCAGCCAGGCATAGGGTGGGGTGCGTTCACTGGTTGCGTACACGCACCGATCCGCGAAGCGCCGTGAGAACCTGGCGCACCATCTGGCCGGCGGTGTTGACCTTAAGGAAAACGGCAATACCGCCGTAGGTCAGGTCCAGGACTATGCCGCCAAGATCAACAGCGCTGATGTCGATGTCGCTGTCCGGAAAGAGCCTGCTGCGCAGGAGCTCACCCACCTCTTCCCACTGGCTGGCGAAGAGCTGCCTTTGCCGGTCAGTCAGCGTGCCATCGCGCTGCGCCCTGCGCAGCATTTCGATGGCGATGATCCCCCATTTCTGTTCCTCGGCGCGTGAATCGCTCCACTCGGCCACGACATCTATTGCTTCTTCAGTCGTTTGGACACCTTTTAGCCGCCGCGTCAGGTCCCGCACGTCGTTGCCCGCGTTCCCTTCCAGCAGCTGTTGAAGAATGTCCTCCTTGGAGGCAAAGTTCGAATAGAACGCACCTTTGGAGAAGCCTGCCTCTTCGGCGATGCGCTCCACAGATGCACCATCGTAGCTGTAGCGTGCCACCACGTCACCCGCCGATTTCAGGAGCTTCTGTCGTGTCAGTGCCTGGCTCTGTTCCCGTGTCAACCGCGCCATTGGTCCCCCCTTATCGTCGTTTCCACCCGCCGGCCTCATGATGGGCGGGATCCCTGGCAAACAATGCCCGGAAGTTCTCTCAATCAGGCCGCCCTAGGTGCGGCTGCTCCACTCGCTTCCGTCGCGGTACGCGGCCGGCCAGATGCCATGGCGGCCGGGGGACAGAATGCCGTTTGGGTCCACGGCGTCCTTCAGCTTCTCGACGAAACGCCGGTAGGCATGGCCATTGAACGAATACTGGTCCGCCGCAAGGTCCATAAAATCAAGGTGGGGGCGGCAGACGCCGTAGCCAAGACTGCCGAGTCGGGAAACCATCAGCTTGACGACGTTGAACGCGTTGCGCACCGCGTCAGCGTTCGTTTTGTCGTAACGAACGCCCGCCAGGACTATGCCTGACCTCTCGCCGGTCAGCATAATGGCTGCCGAGAAGTTCAGCCCGGCCGCCTCGAGATGCCTGCGAATCTCGTCAGTGACCAGGCGCACCTCGGTGCCCTGCATCGGCACAATCGGGGAAAAATCGACGTGCGCAATATGGTCGGGGGTGTTTTCGATCGCCTTAAGCGTGGGAATGCCTGCCATGATCTGATCAGCCGAATAAACAATCTCGTCATACTCATGGGGGGCATAGGTGCGGGGAGCGTCAACGCGTCCGCTGGGGATCTTGGCCCACGCCTCCTGGATGCGGCGAAGCTTGATTCGGACGATCTCGGCGTCGCCCCAAACCGCCGCACGCGTGGCCCAGGCGCCCACTCCTGCCCGTTCGCCGATCTCCCGAACCTCATCGGCCGTGAGCTGCCCGGGGCCGCCTGCACCCGGCTCATCGCGAAGCATCACGGCGGCGCGCAGGGCCGAATACAAGGTCGGAACCCCCTCCAGGTGGCCCTCGATCTTCAACTCCCGGAGCGTATCGATCGCAAGCTCCAGGTCCGAATCCTCCCCGATCGAGAGCATCACCGGGGCGTACGCCTCGGGCAGTCGCTTCAGCCAGACCCCCATCCTGGTGACGATGCCCAGGTTCGACTGTACAAACAACGGATCCAGGGACGGCCCAAGGCTTCGCTTGTAGAGGTGCCACGCCTTGCTGCCCGGTACCGCGCCGGCACCGGTCCGCAACAGGTCCCCGTCAGGCAGTACCACCTCAAAGCCGGTGGGGAACATGTAGTCCGCGCCGTAGAACTGGTAGGTGTGTCCACTGTCCATCGAATTGCCGATGACCGATCCCCAGCCGAGGTCGGGGCAGGGCACCATAAGGCTGTAGCCGGCCGCTTTCACTGCATCGTAGAGGTCGAACCACCGTACGCCCGGCTCAACTACCGCATAGGCGAGCTCGTCATTGATCTCGAGTATCCGGTTCATCTTCTGGAAGCCGATTTGGATAGAACCGCGTACCCTGGGCGACGGCCCGCCGTGTCCGACGTTACGGCCCTGGCTGTGCGGCCACACGGGAATCCCGTACTTGTTGGCGATCCGCATGATTTCCTGCACCTGTTCCGTCGACGTCGGCTGCAGGACCGCCGACGCGGCGTACGTCTCGTCTCCCGGGAGCCAGTAGGGGTCCTTGAACTCGTCTACCTTGGCGCGCTCAATGTGGACCGATTCCTTGCCCACTACCGCTGAAAGCTCGCGGATCATGTCGTCCGGGATAGTCGGTAGGTTCACCGCGAGGTTGTTCATGTCTTTCTCCTTTGAAAGATGGACCGTCCCGGGGGCCAACGGGAGGGTATCAAAACATATGCGAAATAGTATTGGGATACTAGAGGGTATCCCAAGCGCACTGTCCGGCGTCAACCTCCGAATCAATCCGGCGGCCCTCGCCCGGGCTTCCACAATCCATTGACAAGCATGATTCACAGAGATACCGTTCAGTATCTGAATGCCAGACCGTATCTAAAGCGGATCAACAGGCACCAAGAGACTGCTGCGATGGAGGAGATATGTCGACAGAATTAACAGGAGACAACCTGTACAGGGATCCCTATCCCGTCTATGCCCGGTTGCGCCGGGAAGAACCGGTCGCCTTCTTTGAGGGCACCAAGGAATACTTCATTACCCGTTTCGACGACTGCCGTGCAGCAGGATCCAATGACCGGGTTTTTGGCCCGTCGGACAGCCCGGAAAGGCCAGAGGCGCGTGTTATGGGTATGCCGAACGTGTTGAGCATGACGGGTGAAGAACACAGCAGTCTTCGTGAAGCGATCGACCAGAACCTGACCCAGGAGGCAGTGCGCCGTTTCGTTGACGCTTTGACCCGGCCGGTGGTGAAGCGGTACCTTGCCGAGCTGTTGCCCCGCGGCGAGGCAAACCTCACGGCCGACCTCTTCGAACCGATTTCGGTCCGCTGCATCGGCGATGTCATAGGCCTGACGGAAACGCCAAACGAGACGCTGGTGGAATGGTTCCAGGCGATGAGCGCAGGCCTGCAGAACGTCAATGACGACCCAGCTGTATGGGGCCGGCTGGACCGGGCATTGGCCGATATCGATTCCCAGTTGGGGGATCTGTACGAGCAGGCGGTGTCAAAGCCCAACCACACGCTGATGAGCCATGTGATGCATGGCGGCATGCCGGAGGGCAAGGTGCGCAGCATCGAAGAGATCATGCCCACCATGAAGGTCATCATTCTGGGAGGCCTTCAGGAGCCGGGCCACGCTGCTGCGAATGCTGCCGCAGGGCTCCTCCTGGACACTGAGCAGACCCAGGCCATGGCTGCCGACCCCAAGGAACATGCCCTGCGCGCGTTCGATGAGGGCTTGCGCTGGGTCTCACCCATTGGCGTCACTCCACGCGTTGCCGCCGAGGACGTGGAGATCTCCGGCACGCACATTCCGGCTGGCTCTTCAATCGCCATTGTCATGGCGTCGGCCAACCGCGACGAGAGCCGTTTCGAGGACCCGGACCGTTTCAACATGTTTAGGAAGAAGCGCCCGCACTTCTCCTTCGGCTTCCGGCCCCACTTCTGTTCCGGCCATGCACTTTCCCGCGCCATGGGCGAGATCGCGCTGGAAGAAGCCTTCCTGCAGCTGCCAGGCCTTCGCCTCGATGGCAGCCGCGAGATGAAGTTCAAGGGCTGGCGTTTCCGTGGCGTGTCAGACCTTCCCGGCACATGGAACGCCTGAACACGCTGGCCATCGATTGCCATGGCCACTTCACCACCGAGCCGCCGGAGTTCCACTCATTCCGGAAGGACCAGGTCGCCTTCGCTGAAGGACGATCAGAAGAACGGCCGGTGTATACGGGCATCCCGGACGAAGACCTGCGCAGGATCATCACGGACAACCAGCTACGGATCCAGCAGGAACGGGGATCGGATTTCACCATCCTCTCGCCGCGGGCGTCCGGAATGGGCCATCATGTACCGGGCCAGGAAACGGCGGTGGACTGGGCCCGCCTGTCCAACGATACGATCCGGCGAATCTGTGAACTCTTCCCGCTGAACTTCGCCGCCGTCTGCCAGTTGCCGCAAACCGTCGACGGCGGCCTTGGCCCTGTCATAGCCGAACTGGAGCGCTGCGTCTCTGCCGGCTTCGTTGGCTGCAACGTCAACCCGGATCCCTCCGGCGGGCACTGGTCGGCTCCGCCGCTTTACGATCCCTGGTGGGACCCGCTCTGGGAGGCCATGACCAGGCTCGACGTCCCGGGCATGATCCACGTCTCCGGCTCCTGCGAACGCGCACTGCACACCACGGGGGCGCACTACCTGGCTGCCGATACCGCTGTTTTTATGCAGTTGATCGAAGGGGATCTCTTCGAACGCCATCCAAACCTGCGTCTGATCATCCCCCATGGCGGCGGCGCGGCTCCCTATCACTGGGGGCGCTACCGGGGCCTGTCCATGATGCTGGGCAAGCAGCCCCTGGCAGAACACGTGATGCAGAATCTGTTCTTCGACACCTGCGTCTACCACCAGGCGGGGATCGACCTGCTCTTCCGGATGGTGGAGCCCAAGAACATCCTCTTCGGCTCGGAACTGCTGGGAGCGGTGCGCGCCGATGACCCGGAAACAGGCCACAGCTTTGACGACACCAAACGCTACATCGACGCCCTGAACCTCGGTCAAGACACGCATCACGCGGTCCTGGGCGGAAACGCCCGGCAGGTCTACCCGCGGCTTGATGCGCTGCTTACGGCCCAGGGCCGCTAGAGAAGTACAACTTTCCGGAACATAGGAGTTCTCACCATGACACCATCTTTGACTCAAGTGCGCCTTGCGGGAGGTGCCCAGGGGTTCAACTGGCTTCCCGTATTTGTCGCCGAAGAGCAGGGCCTTTTCGAACGGAATGGGCTGACGATTGAATATCTGAAGCTTGGATCCGTTGACAAGGCCACCACCGCGGTGCGTGAAGGAACGGCAGACCTTGCCATCACCCCGCCGGAAGGGGCCATCGCGGACTTCGTCTCCGGTGGCAGCCTTCGGATCATCGGCGCCAACGCCGTCCGCCTCCCGATGTCACTGGTGGCACGGCCGGACGTCGCGGGCATCCAAGAACTGCGTGGTAAGCGGATTGGAACATCGTCCCTGACCGAGGGAACCGCCATCTACACACAGATGATGCTTCAGCAGGAAGGCCTGAGCTACCCCGCTGACTATGACTTTGTCCTTGCCGGTGTTCATACCACCAGGTGGGCGGCGCTGAGGAATGGCGAGATCGATGCCGCACCCCAGCCCGCTCCATGGAACTTCCTTGCCGAACGCGAGGGGTACCGCCTCATCGGCGAGACGAATGACGTGATCCCTGAGCTTGTGTTCGCGGCCCTCATCGGCAATTCCGGCTGGGTCTCTGCGAACCCGGAGACGGTGGGGAAGCTCGTGGCAGCGCTGGCCGAGGCCCACGAGTTCGTCAATGATCCCGCCAACGATGCCGTTACCCTGCCGATTTATCAGCGGCTGACGACACCCGGAGACGTGGAACTGGCCACCCAGGGACTCGCATACACCAGGGACATGGGGATGTGGCCGGGCAATCTCCAGATCGTGCCCACTGCGCTGCAGGCAACCGTTGACCTGATGATCCGCGTCGGGTTGCTGGGGTCCGAACACCGAACCACAGCAGAAGGCGCGTTCGACCCCGGCTTTGTCCGGCAGCTCACCGCACCCACGCCGGCAACTGCATAAGGAAGGGAAAAGTCATGGCAAAAGTAGTGACAGAAACCAAACGGACCGGGGCCGGGATCTGCGAAGGATTCGCCGCCCTCGGTGTGGCCACCGCCCATGAAGCACAGAACCGGACCGGGCTGCTGGGCGCCAGGCTGCGCCCCCGGCAATCAGGAACAACCATTGCGGGGCCTGCACTGACCTGCGAGGTGGCACCGGGAGACAACTGGATGATCCACGTCGCCCTGGAACAGGCGCAGCCGGGAGACATCCTGGTGGTGACACCGACATCCCCCTGTGATGACGGCTATTTCGGGGATCTTCTCGCCACCTCGGCGATGGCCAGGGGCATCCGGGGGCTGGTCATTGACGCGGGAGTTCGCGATGTCGCCCAGTTGCGCGCCATGGGCTTTCCTGTCTGGAGCAAGGCAGTCAGCGCCCAGGGAACGGTGAAGGAAACGCTCGCCGACGTCCAGGTGCCTATTGTTTGCGGCGGCGCCCTGATCATCCCGGGAGATGTGGTCATTGCTGACGACGACGGCATCTGCGTAGTGCCGCAGGGCAGCGCAGCAACGGTGCTTGGGAAGGCCCGCGCCCGCGCCGCGATGGAGGAAGAGAAACGACAGCTCTATGAGGCCGGCCACCTGAGCCTGGACGTCAATGACATGCGGCCCCGACTGAGAGAGAAAGGCCTTATCCATGAGTAAGCCTGATGCGCCCGCTGTCCCGCGCCGGGTGGTGACGGGAGTCAGGAACGGCAGATCCGTCGTCGTGAGCGACGGCCCCGTGCCCAATGCCCACCACTACACGTCCATCCCGGGCATGATGACCTCCGTCCTTTACGCGACTGCCGCTTCACCAGGGCTGCCCCAGGAAGAGGTGGAGACCGCGCCGTTGCGGATGCACGTCCCTCCGCCGCCGGGTGAAACCCGGCTGATGATCGTGACCTTCCCGCCGGATTCGTCGCTGGCGCTGCCCGGCTTTGATCCCGCCGCCGCGGATGCCGAACAGCGGGAGTTCATCCCGGGCCTTGCCGAACTGTTCGAGCAGGACGCTCCCGGAATGCACAGAAGCGAGACGGTGGACTACGGCGTCGTCCTCGACGGCGAAATCTGGCTTGAGCTCGACGAAGGAGACCGGACGCACCTGCGGACGGACGATGTGGTGGTTCAGTGCGGTACCCGGCACGCCTGGCGGAACGCCGGCGACCGCACCGCGAAGATGCTTTTTGTACTGATCGGCGGTGAGTGGAAATGACGATGGAACGTTTTGATTGCCTCATTATCGGCGCGGGACATGCCGGGGCAGAGGCAGCGATTACCCTCCGCCAGACAGGATTCGCGGGAACAATCGGCCTGGTGGGCAACGAGACCGTGCTCCCTTACGAGCGTCCGGCGCTGTCAAAGGAATACCTGGCCGGCAAAAAGACCTTCGACCAGCTTCTCCTGCGGCCGTCGGACTTTTGGGGCCAGCACAACGTCTCCGTCCGCCTCGGGCAGCAGGTGATTGGGATAGATGCTCCGGGCAAGACCGTGACCTGTGAAGACGGCACCGAGATGGGTTATGGCGTCCTGGTCTGGGCCACCGGGGGCAGCCCGCGCACGCTCAATTGCCCGGGTCATGACCTGGAAGGCATCCACGCGATCCGGGATTTGGCTGACTGCGACCGGCTAATGGCCGTACTACCCGAAAGCCGGCGCATCGCAGTCATCGGCGGCGGTTTCATCGGGCTGGAGGCTGCTGCCGTCCTCCGGGAACTCGGCAAGGAGGTGGTGATCATCGAAGCCCTTGACCGTTTCCTGGCACGGGTGGCTGCGGAACCTGTGTCCCGGTTCTATGAGACTGAGCACCGCAGCCGCGGTGTGGACATCCACCTCGGAACGGGTGTTTCGGAAATCGTGGGCAGCAATGGTGCCGTGAGTGGTGTCCGCCTTAATGACGGACGGGTCATTGACGCTGACCAGGTCATCGTGGGGATTGGGATTGTTCCGTCCATCCAGCCTCTTGTCCTCGCGGGGGCGGAAGCGACAGCGGGTTCCACCGGTGTGCTGGTTGACGACCTCTGCCGCACCTCACTGGCCGATATCTATTGCATTGGTGACTGCGCAGTCTTGAGCAGCGGACCCGGTATCCGCATCGAATCCAGGCAAAACGCCACTGAGCAGGCGCAAACCGCGGCCAAAGCGATCAGCGGCCAGGCTGAACCCCTGGATCTGCTCCCGTGGTTCTGGTCAAACCAGTACGATCTGCGGCTCAAGACCATCGGCCTGAGCCTCGGCTATGACCAGACGGTCTTGCGCGGTGACCCGGAAAGCCGGAGCTTCTCGCTGATCTACCTGAAGCAGGGCGCCGTCATTGCACTGGACTGCATCAACGCCACGAAGGACTACATGCAGGGACGCAAGCTTGTCGAAGCCAGCTCCCGCATCGATCCCGCCATCCTGGCGGACCAAGGGAAACCACTCAAAGAGATGGCCGCTGCCATCTGACCTGCTGCACGAGCGCAGGTTTGAAACTTACCCAGAAGGAGGAAAGTCATGGAATTTACTGTTACTACCCGGGACGACGTCGACCACACCATCGAGGCCCGCACCGGCATTTCGCTAATGCAGAATATCCGTAACGCCGGCATCGAGGAACTTGAGGCCATTTGTGGCGGCGCGCTGTCGTGCGCCACCTGCCACGTCTACGTGCAGAGCCTGCCCGCCGGTGCCGAACTGCCCGCAAAGTCCCGGGACGAGGAAGACCTCCTCGACGCCTCGGACTGCCTGACATCCCATTCCCGGCTGTCCTGCCAACTGGTCTTTGACACACCCCTGAGCGGCATGCGGGTCACCGTAGCGCCTGAGGACTGACCCATCCAGCGTCCAGCTGAATCAGAAAGAGGAATTATGCAGCAACTAATGCGCGCCGCGCGGCTCCACGCCGTCGGCGAAAAGATGGTCATTGAGGACGTCGAACGGCCCAGGGCAACCGGCACGGACGTAGTGGTTGAAGTCAAAGGATGCGGAATGGTGCCGAACCTGGGCAACGTCCTGGCAAATTGGGAAACCTGGTACCCGCAGATGCCGCTTCCGCCCCGTCCCGCGATCTTTGGCCTCGACCCGGTGGGCATCGTGCATGAGGTCGGGGAGATGGTGCTCAACGTGAAGCCGGGAGACAGGGTCTATGTCAATCCGGGGCGTTCGTGCGGGGCATGCCAGTCCTGCGCCGCCGGGACACCGCAAAAATGCGACTACTGGACATTGAACGGCTACTTCGGCTACAACCCCAACAGCCTTGAGATGTTCAAGCGCTATCCCCACGGCGGTTTCTGCGAATACATGCGGGCTCCCCAGACCGCCATCGTCAAGCTTCCGGACAACATAGAGTTCCGCCAGGCAACCCGGATGGGTTACTTGGGAACGTCCTACGCTGCAGTCAAGAAGATGGGCCCGCTGGCCGGTAAATCCCTCATCATCAACGGCGCGTCGGGAACGCTCGGAGTGGGTGTCACCCTGGTGGCCCTGGCCCTTGGCATTTCCCGCATCTACGCCGTCGCCAGGGGACTGCCCTTGCTGCAGAGGCTGCAGGCCCTTGCCCCGGAGCGCATCGAAATCTTCTCCAACACCGAAGGCAGCACCGCAACCTGGGTCAAGTCCAGGACCGGGGGAGCGGGAGCGGATTTGATGGTGGATACCCTCGGTGCCGTTGCCTCGCTCGACTCGCTCAAGGATGCCATGCACGGTGTACGGCGCGGTGGACGCATCATCAACATCGGCGGAACCGCGGGGGACCTCAGCATTGACGTGAAGTGGTGGATGGACGAGCAGATGGAACTCCTTGGCTCGGTGTGGTTCACGTCGGCTGAGGCGATCGAACTTGCAGAGCTGTTGCGCAACGGGACTATCGACATCTCCGTGCTGACTCCTAAGAGCTGGCCACTGGATGACATCAATGAAGCCATCTCAGGGGTCGCCAGTGGCGACGGCGGTTTTACCAGCTATCTCGTCGAAATCTGAGCATCCCTGGGAGCAGCAAACGCATCCGAATAAAACCGCTGCCATAGGGCAGAAATCCATTGACTCACCATGTGACCTGAGATACTCTTCAGTATCTGAAGTCCTAGCGGTATCTACGAGAAAAACCGCACAGCGACACATCCACACAGCTCAGCAAAACCCATCATCCCGGCACGTCCTGCCGGGCGGTATGACAAAGAAGTCACCAGAAAGCGAGCAACATTATGCAACGACGCATTAAACGCGCCTTGAGTTCTGCCGCAGTCATCGCCTCCATCTCACTTGCCGCCGCAGGCTGCGCCGCGGACGGCGCCAGTGACGGGCCGACGGCGGGGGTCACCTACCGTGACGCAAGCGGCAATTGTGCCGCACCTCCGCTGGCGGGAGTCGATTTCGGTGCTGCGCAGGCATTCCTCAAGCCGTTCGAGCAGAAGGCAACCGGGCTGCTTGTGACCAAGCCGCTGCCACAGCCCATCAACCCCGGCACCACCGTCGCCTACCTGGACAACGGCTCGGCTGTCTCGGGACTTATCTGGGGATTCATGGAGGCAGCAGGCAAGACAGCCGGCGTGACCATGCAGCGTGTAGCCACCGGGACGAATGCCCAAAGCATCAACACGGCGCTCAGCTCGGTTGTTGAAACAGCTCCTGACATCCTGGTTGCGGCCGCCACGGATGCCACGTTCTTCCAGGACCAGCTCAAGGCACTCGAGGCCGCCGGCACCACCGTTGTGTACGCGGGGTCTACCAACGCGGAAGACTTTGGCCTGCTCGACTCTTTCTCCGGCCACGGCGCGTCGATCGAGAACGGCAAGGTTCTTGCTGCCAGCGCAGTGAACTTTACCTGTGGCACGGGGACGGAATTCGTGTTCTACAACGTCCCTGAATTCACGTTCTCCCAGGTGCAGCTTGAGGCGATCCGGGAGTACCTGCCGACGCTGTGCCCTGAATGCAAGCTCCGCGTGGCGGAGATCCCGGTAGCCACCATGGACACCACTGCCGGTGACGCAATTGTGAGTGACCTGCAGGCGCATCCGGAAACGCAGTACTTCATGACAGTTGCCGACCAGATGCAGATCGGGCTGAAGGCAAAGCAGGAGCTCGCCGGAATAAATGTTCCCGGCATTGGACATTCCTCGCTCCCGCCGAACGTCGAGCAGATCGCCAGCGGACTCCAGTCCGCCGGTTACGCAGCCGACTACAACATGTACGCCTGGCTGCTCATGGACGAGGGACTCCGCCGCCACATGGGTGAAACCGTGACCTACGACGACTGGGCCAACGCCACCCAGCACATGTCGCGAGTACTCACCGCGCAGAATGCCGGCGAGTACCCGCACGGTTTCGTTGCCTACCCCAACATGGTGGAGGACTTCAAGAAGCTCTGGGGCAAGTGAACCACGTGACTGCCGGCACGCCAGCTGACCTGGTGAGCCCTGGCTCCGGGCCTCTGCTGAGAATCCAGGGCGTTACCAAGGACTTCCCGGCGCTGCGGGCCCTGGATGACGTGTCGATGGACCTTCACAGCGGCGAGGTTGTTGCGGTGGTGGGCCACAACGGCTCCGGCAAATCGACCCTTGTCAAGATTCTGGCTGGACTCTACGTGGCCGATGGTGGAACTGTTGAATTGGCGGCCAAGGAGGGCAGGCAGACCGAACTGCACATCATCCACCAGGACCTGGGCCTCGTCTCAGAACTCAACGCCATCGAAAACCTGGGCATGACCCACTACAAAGGCGCGGCGGCGGTGACACCCTTCAAGAGGAAGCAGGAGCGTGTCCGGGCGCTTGAGCTGATCCGCCGGTTCGGTGAGGAATTCGACGTCGACGTGCCCATCAGCGGGCTGACTCCGGCCCAGCGGGCGATCATTGCGATCGCCCGCGCGCTGGACGGCTGGCAGCACAGCCACAACGTCCTCATTCTCGATGAGCCGACGGAGGCGCTCCACGCCAGTGAAGTCAAGATCCTCTTCGACGCCGTCAAGCGTGTGGCTGCAGACGGCGCCGGTGTCATCTTCATTTCCCACCGGCTTGACGAGGTACTGGAGATGGCGGACCGTGCAGTCGTCCTGCGCGACGGCAGGAAAGTAGCCGATGAGCAGCGGGAGACCCTGGACCATGACCAGCTCATTGCCCATGTGACGGGTGTGGCCAAAGGCGTTGCCCTGGCCCGGCAATCGAACCGGGAGAAGGGTGCTGCGATCCTGGAAATATCGGGACTCAGAGGTGCCGGTGTGGAGTCCGTGGACCTCACCCTCCACGCCGGCGAAGTGGTTGGCGTCGCCGGTGTCCTGGGCTCGGGCCGGGAGGCACTGCCTGCCCTGATGTTCGGGGCCATTGAGTCAAGCGCTGACAGCTACGTCCTGGGAGGGCAGCCGTATCGGAAGCGCCGGCCGGCGGAAAGTATCCGCCGCGGGATGGCGTTTGTGGCAGGGGACAGGGCCCGCTTTGGTGCTGTCCGCGCCCTGACGGCCCGCGAGAACATCACCCTGCCCGAGCTGGCAAGCCTCCGGAGCCGCTTCGGCGGCATCAAAAGAAAAAAGGAGCGCGCCCACACCCGCGCGCTCATGGAGCAGTTCGGCGTCAGGCCGCCACGGCTGGAGCAGAAGTTCTCGCAGTTCAGCGGCGGTAACCAGCAGAAAATCGTGATGGCGAAATGGCTGCGCAACCGGCCGCAGGTTCTTCTCCTCGAGGAGCCGACCCAGGGTGTGGACATTGGTGCGAAGCAGGCCATCTACACCGCCATCGAAACTACTGCAGACCAGGGCGCCGCCGTTCTGGTGTGCTCCTCGGACGCAAAGGAACTGGTGCGGCTGTGTGACAGGGTCCTTGTCCTGCGGAACGGAACAGTAGCGGCAGAGCTGTCCGGGGACCGATTGACAGAGACCGATCTGGTGCTGGCCGGATACGGACTGGCCCACGCCGGCGCTGACGCCATGCCGGCGCCGGCTGCCGGCGCCGCCCGTGAAATGAGCAAAGGAAAGCAATGACCACCACCGAAACCTCCAGCACCGCCGCAGGCGAGGCGAACGCAAGCTCCTCTGGAGACACGAACATTGCAGGTACGGACACGGCCGGGATGAAACCGGCCGCTACGAAGCCGAGCGACATGAATCCGGGTGCCTGGGGGAAGGCGCTCTCCTTCCGGAACATCAGCGCCATCTATATCTTCATCTCGATCTTTGTGATCTTCTCGCTGGTGACGCCGCAGACCTTTCTCCAGGCGGGTGTGTGGCGCACCTTGCTCGACGCGCAGGCGATTACCGTTATCGCGGCCATCGCCGTCCTGATCCCGCTGGTGACCGGCGCCTTCAACCTCGCCATTGGCGCGGAAATCGGGTTCGCCGGAATCCTTATTGCCACCCTGCAGGTGAAGGCAGGCATCCCGTTTGCAGTCGCGATCCCCCTGGCCCTGCTTGTGGGCGCGCTGGTGGGCCTCGTCTCAGGCCTCCTCATCACCAAGGGCAAAATCGACTCATTCATCGCAACCCTGGGCCTGAGCTCGGTTCTGCTCGCCGCCCTTGCGTGGCTCTCGTCAAGCCAGCAGATTACTGGTCTCCAGGATGGTTTCCGGCTCGTGGCGACAGGGAAATTCCTGGGGGTAACGAACTCCGCGTACATCATGATCGTCCTGGCGTTCGTCGTCTGGTACGTTCTGGAGCGGACGCCGGTGGGCCGCCGCATGTATGCAGCGGGCTACAACCCGGACGGGGCAAGGCTCGCGGGGGTGAATGTCGCACGGATCCAGATCTGCGCGCTGATGGCCGGCGGTGCCATCGCAGCCGTTGCCGGGGTGCTGCTCACGTCCAGGATCAATACCGGCGACCCCACGGTGGGCCCCAGCCTGCTGCTGCCGGCATTGACTGCCGTATTCCTCGGTTCAACGCAGTTCAGCGGCGGCCGCCTTAACGTCTGGGGCACCCTGATCTCGGTCTACGTGCTCGCCACCGGAATCAAGGGCCTTCAGCTCATCGGTGCCGCACCCTGGATCAACGATCTTTTCAACGGCGTTGCGCTGCTCGCCGCCGTCGGACTCTCCCAATGGGAGGCGACGTCCAAGCGGACATCAGCCATCCGGCGCATCCTGCCCTTCGGCAAGGGCAAGAAGGAGAAGGCGGACGCCCACTAGCCCCTGGAACCGCGGTGAACATTCCAACAGCTCGAACTTTTCAGAGTCGCAGTTCAGATCACGGCTTCCACCTTGCGGCGCTGCCGCGAGGTGCCAGCCATCCAACAGCCAGCGAACGGAAATATTCTTATGAACCAGTCCACCCTGACAAACACTGCCCTGACCATCCTGCGCGTCGCCGTCGGATTTATTTTCGCCGCCCACGGCCTGCAGAAATTCATCGAGTTCACCATTCCCGGTACGCAGGCCGCTTTTGCCCAGATGGGTGTTCCTGCAGCCCAGATCGTGGCTCCCGTTGTGGCCACTCTTGAGTTGCTGGGAGGGATCGCCCTGATTGCCGGCGTCCTGGCACGGGTTTTCGCCGCGCTCCTGGTCCTGGACATGCTTGGCGCCCTGGTGGTGGTGCACGCTCCGGCTGGCATCTTCGTGGAGAAAGGCGGCTTCGAATTCGTTCTGGCCCTCGCCGCCGCGGCCCTGGCAATTGTCCTGACCGGCGCTGGGCGCTTCTCTGCGGATGCCACACTCTTTGGCGGGAGAGGCTCGAAGCTGAGCGTCCTGGCCTGAACCCTCGATTTACCCACGGGGCCTTGAATGCCTGATCGCTCCGGACTTAGCATGACCGGCACGGGGCGCCGGGCACACAGCGGACTGACGCCGTTTAGATCGAGGAGGCGGCTATGGGCGAGACAACTTCTGAAGGGTCTTCAGCGGACCTGATGGTGGACCTGATCATCTCCCTGGACGGGTATGCCTCAGCTGAGGGATGGCCCGGCTGGTGGGGTCTGGAGGGCCCGGAGTACCTGGCGTGGCTCGGGGAGGAGGGGGAGAAGGGCTACACCTTCCTGCTCGGTGCCAACACATACCGGGTGATGTCCAGTATGTCGGAGGAGGCCGCGGCGGAGGACTCCGAGTTTTCTGAGGAGGAGGGGGCCAGCCTGACAGGCCTTGCAGCCGTGCCGAAGGTTGTCTTCTCCTCCACCCTGCCGGCGCCGCTCACGTGGCCGAACTCCATCCTTGTCACCGGGGACGCGGTCCAGGCTGTGCGGGAGCTGAAACGAACAGCTGCCGGCCCCCTGAGCACCCTGGGCAGCCTGAGCCTCTGCCGTTCACTCCTGACTGCCGGCCTCGTGGACAGGTTCCGGTTGGTTGTTTTCCCCGTGATTACAGGCCGTACCGGGCGGGAGCGGATCTACGACGGGTATCCGGACGTTGCCCTGGAGATGGTGGAGAGCCGGACCTTTGATGGCCGGCTCCAGCTGCTGGAGTACGTGCCCACCGTGCTCAGCGGTCCGCCGGGCAGCGGTCCGACATAAGACGGGTCCGGGTAAGTCAGGTCTCGGTATGTCAGGTCCGGGGAGACCTTATTGGACAGACAGGTGCCTGTGGAATGCCGCCCGGATCTCCGGGAACGTGCCTGTCGCGATCAGCTCTGCCATAACGGTGTGGTTGCTCACGCTGCTCAGGGCTGGATACGCCTGGTCCAGATTGGTCATGCACATCAGGGATTCAGTGGCCAGTGTGGTGTAGGCGCGGAGCAAACGTGATTTTCCGGACTCTGCCACCAGGGTGGTGTGAAACTCAAGGTCCAGCCTGAACACCTGGGCCCAGTCATCGGCCTCGGCAGCTTCTGCGAGCTTCACGGCAATTTCAAGGAGCTTCCGGGACGTCTGCCTTCTCTGCAGGGCCGGCTGGGCAGCGATGATTTCGGCGGCGCCAAGTTCAAGGATCTCCCGTACTCGGTAGATCTCGTCGACGTCGTCCTTTGTCAGTTGAACCACGAACACGCCGCGGTTCGGCCTGCTGACCAGCAATCCCTCCTGGCTCAGGCGCTGCAGGGCTTCCCGGAGCGGACCACGCGACAGATTGAGCTGGCCTGCCACGAGAACTTCATTGATCTGCTGGCCCGGGGCGAAGTGCCCGTCAATCATCCGCTCACGCAACTGCTCCGCAATTTTAACGGGTGTTGACTGGCGGGTCATGGCACTCAAGGCAGCTCCGCTGTTCATATCTCCACACGTCCTTCCCGAAGCTCGATGCGATTCAGCCTAGCACAACTGTAAACAGTTGACAGTTGACTTTGAGAGCTTCAAGGTCCCTGAGGAAAATGTATGACTAGCTGAGTCTTAGCGGATCGAGCGGTAATGGACGTGCGTCACCAGGCGTGTTCCGCTGACGTATGTGGGCTCCACGTTGAAGTTTTGGACGCCGTCGAGCAGCCGCTCACCGGCTCCGAGCAGGATGGGTGCGATGTGCAGCCGCAACTCGTCGATCAGCCCTGCCGAAAGGAACTGGCGGACAGTTTCAGCGCCCCCGGCTACGGCAACGTCCTTGCCTGCTGCTGCTTCCCGTGCCTGGTCCAGTGCCGATCCGATCCCGTCAGCCACGAAATGGAAGGTGGTGCCGCCCTGCATCTGCAGGGGTGGGCGCGGGTGGTGGGTGAGGACAAATACGGGGGCGTGGTAGGGCGGGTCCTCACCCCACCAGCCGCGCCAGTCCTTAGCCCACGGCCCCGGTCCGGGCCCGGCGTACATGTTGCGGCCCATGATGTAGGCGCCCGACGAGAGGATCCCGGCAATCTCCGCCGCATTGGCGTCGGGCTCTTCGAACATCCACCGGTGCAGGTCCTCGCCGCCTTCGCCCAGCGGATTCTCCGGGCTCTGGTTCGGCCCGGCGAGGTATCCATCGAGGGAAATGGTGAGATCGCAGGTGACGCTGTCCATGATGTCCTACCGGTGGCTTGTTTTTGCGGGCACTGGGTTGGGTACCGCCAACCCTAACGGCATTCCGGTGGTGCTGGAAGCGCCGTTCCCCTGAACTTTTGCGATGCTACTCCGCAGACGGCCGCTTTCGTTGCCGCTTCGTCGCCGCCCGCTGTTCCTTCGCAGCCAGACGACGGCGGTTCGAGCCCCGGGTTGGTTTGGTCGCCCGGCGAGGAGCCGCCGGAGGTGCAAGACCTTCCGTCACAATGTCCAGGAGCTTGCTCAGGGCGATCTCTCGGTTTCGCAGCTGGGAGCGCTGCTCCGAGGCGGTCACGGTGATGATGCCGTCCACGAGGCGTTGCCCGAGACGTGTGAGCAGCATCAGGCGTTGGCCCTCGGTAAGCGCCGCAGAGTCGCCGATATTCCACAGCAGCTCTACGCGGCTGTCCGTTGTGTTGACATGTTGACCGCCTGGCCCGGACGAACGCGAAAACCGCCAGCCGAGTTCCGAGGCGGGAATGGTCAGCGCGGGTGACACCTCCAGATCCATGCCATCAGCCTTGCACAAGATGCGCTGTTGGCCTCTAAATCCAGGCGGGGGCGGCCGGCGTACCTTCCGTTGTTCCTGGGCCCGAGGCCGTTACTCCCGTGCTGCCGCGGCCCGCGGCCCATTCGACGACGGCGGCCAGGGGTCCCGTGATGACCGTCTGGTCAGTAGCACTCGTGTCGCCGAACGTCAGGTCCGTATCCGTACCTGTCACTTTGATAAGCAGCCCGGTATCGGTGCCGCGGGTGGCCCAGGCGCCGGTGATGTCCTTAAGGAGCCTGGTGAGGACGGGTACCGGGATGTCGGCGAATGTGGCGCCGTTGTCCAGGTCGACGGCGTGGATCCAGACTTCACGGGTACGCATCCAAACCGTTTCCTCTGCCGGAACAATGCGGCCCTGGGCGGTTTTGACCTTATGGTGCCAGGCGTCGGCCGGGAGGTCGCGCCACTCAACATTCAGGTGCACGGCGGAGTGGTCAAAGAGGTTCCGCAGCGCGATCGGGGACAGGGTGGCACCAAACGCGATTTCTTGGTTGCGGGCTTCCGGGGAGGCATACATGGGCGTTTCGATTCCCGTCGCCGCCCATTCGATGAGCCGGGCCAGGGCGCGCGCGTTGTAGCCAATGTGCGCGGTGACGTGGCGGCGCGTCCAGCCCGGCAGCAATGAGGGCCCGTCAAGGTCCGCGTCGGAGAGCTCGTTGAGTTTCCGGGCGAAGAACGCGGTCCCGCGGCGCGCCTGCAGGAGCCCCTCCAGCAGTACCGGGTCCGTGGTTTGGTCGGTGCGGGCTACCATCAGGCTTCCTTGACCACGCGGTTTTTCAGTTGGCCCAGTCCTTCGATGGTGGTGACCAGGAGTTGGCCTTCCTGCAGGTACCGCTTGGGGTCCTGGGCGTGGCCGACGCCGCCGGGGGTGCCGGTGGCGATGACGTCGCCGGGGTTCAGCGTGATGATGGTCGAGATGTAGGAGACCAGGTATTCCGGGGTGAAGACGAGGTCGCCGGTGGGGGTGCTCTGCTGGATGTCCCCGTCGACGGCGGAGGTCATCAGCGGGCCGGCGGTGAATTCGTCTTTGGTGACCAGGGCGGGGCCGAACGGGGTGGACTTTTCCCAGGTTTTACCCTGGAGCCATTGGATGGTGCGGAACTGGTAGTCGCGCATGGAGACGTCGTTCAGGACTGCGTAACCGGCGATGTGGTTGCCGGCTTCGGCCTCCGGGATGCGGCGCCCGGTCTTGCCGATCACGACGGCGAGTTCGGCTTCCCAGTCCACCGCGTCGGATTCCTGCGGCAGGGCCAGGTCATCGTTGGGTCCGATCAGTGATTCTGCGTACTTGGCGAAGAGGGTGGGGTACTCGGGGACTTCCCGGCCCATTTCCTTGATGTGGTTGCGGTAGTTGTGGCCCACGCAGATGATTTTCCCAGGGGAGGGCACGACGGCGGCGAGGTCGGCGCCGTCGAGCGGGTGCGTTGCGCCGCTGGCGGCTTTCGCCGTGGTTTCCCAGGTGGGGTCCTGCAGCAGGGCGCCGACGTCGGCGAACCCGTTGATCTCGGTAAGGGTGTCGCCGTCCTGGCGGACCGCCACAGTGCCTTTGGTTGCAGTGCCGTTGCCGGTGCGGAGGGTGAGGAGTCTCATTACTTGGTGCGTCCTTCGATGTAGGTGCGGTTAAAGCTCAGGCGCTCAAATATGGGGGCGTCACTGAAACGGAACAAATCAAACCCGGCGCCGGCCGGCGTCTCTGACTGCGCGTCGGCCTGAAGTGACCAGGCAGCCCAGGACGGGACCACAAACAGGTCACCCTTGGCCACCTGCCTTGTTTCGCCGTTCAGGGTCACGGAACCGGTGCCTTCGAAGACCTGCCAGACGCTGGAGCCAACCTCGCGGACGGTCTCGGTGGTGGCGCCGGCGCGTAGCCGGTGGAACTCGGCCCGGATGGTGGGCATCACGTCCCCGCCGGTGGTCGGGTTGGTGAAGCGGACGGCGGCGTGGCCCTGGGACACAGTGGCAGGGTGGCCCTCGTCTTCCAGGAGCAGCTGCTCGGCCAGGGCCCTGTCAGTGTGTTCCCAGCGGTAGGCGGCGATGGGAGAGCTGGTGGTGTCATCCAGGCCGGAAAGCGGGCGCAGGCCGGGGTGGGCCCAAAGCCGCTCCGAGCGGGAGATGTCAGGAGTGGCCTCGTCGGTGACGCGCTCGGTGCCGAACTCAAAGAACCCGGCGTCGGCGTAGTGCACAAACGGGATATCCAGGCCGTCAATCCACGCCATCGGCTGGTCCGTGTCGTTATGGTGGCCATGGAAGTTCCAGCCCGGCGTGAGCAGGAAATCGCCGCGGGACATCCGGACCGGATCACCGTTGACCACGGTCCAGACGCCTTCGCCCTCCACCACAAAGCGGAAGGCGTTTTGGGAGTGGCGGTGCTCAGGCGCCGTTTCGCGGGCGCCGAGGTACTGGATGGCGGCCCAGAGCGTGGGCGTGGCATACGGAGTGCCGGCCAGGCCCGGGTTGGCCAGGGCTATGGCGCGGCGTTCCCCACCCCGGCCAACGGGCACCAGGTCACCGGCACGGGCGGCCAGCGGGTACAGGTCGTTCCACCGCCAGACATGCGGCACAGCCTTCGGGGACGGGACCATGGGCATCAGGTCCGCGATCTCGGTCCACAACGGGATCAGGTTCTCTTTGTCGAAGTCCCGGTACAGCTGCTCCAGCTGGGCAGCCTCTTCAGGCGTGGGCTCCGGGAGGGAGTGCCCGGCGGCAACTGATTCGTGGGTCGTGTTCTCGGCGCTGATGGACACGCAGGCCTCCTGAGGTCAGAAACGGTTCTTGGCGTACTCCGACTCTATGGACGCAGGCCATCTAAACCACAGCACATTCTGCTGACCAGAATTTTTGAGCTGACAGGTATTTTAGCCGGCGTCGGGCTCGGCCGGGTTCGCCGCGATATCGATCTCCAGTTGCCGGCAGCTCTCACGCAGGACCGGTACAAGCCCGGCGTCGAACACCCGGCGAAAACGTGTTGCCGGGGTGGCGACACTCAGCGCCCCCACCACGTGCCCGTGGCGGTTGTGCAGTGCCATCCCCAGGGCGCATACGCCTTCCTCCGTTCCCTCGAAATTGGCAGCGAAGCCATTGCTGCGGATAGTCTCCAGCTCGCGCAGGAATACCGGATACTCCTCATCCGAGATGGTGTCCCCTCCGATTTCGGCGTTATTGCTGCGAAAAAGCTGGCCGATCAGCGGGGTTTCAAGTTCCGCCAGCATGGCTTTGCCGCCGGAAGTCCTGTTGGCCGGCATGACCGTTCCCTGCCTGTCACCCACACGCAACACGTTGTTTCCCTCCACGGTGGCCAGGAAACGCACTTTGGTGCCCACCCTCACCATGAGGTTCACGGTCTCGTTGAGCTGTGCAGAAAGCAGTTCCATGTGGGGCTGGGCGAGGGAGCGCAGCAGCCTGGTCCACCCCAGCCCTGCCGGTCCGACGCCCATGGCCGGCCCGGGAACGTACCGCCGGTTTTCATCCTGCACGGCAAAACCGCGGTAGACCAGCATCGCCAGGAGCCGGTGGGCCGTGGAGGGGGCAACCCCCAGTTCCATGGCGGCGTCCTTGAGCCGAAGCGCCCCGCCGTCGCGCAGCAGCTGGAGGAGCTGCAGGGCGTTGTCCACCGCCTCGATGGAGTAGGCCGGCCGTTTTTGCACGGGATTCTTCTGAGCTGGCTTGCGGGCCGGCTTGGACGCCCGCTGCCCCGGAGGATTCTTCTGCACATCAGAATTCTATGGTGGTCCAACTCCGCTGGCCATGACAGTAGGGGAATGAACCACACACTTCCCGCTGCAGCGCCGCAACGGTCCTCAACAGGGGATCCCGCCGCCGAGATCCCTGAGGGTCCCTCCTCGAAGTTCACCAAAGCCTCTGCCGCGGCCGTCCTGGTCTGCTGGCTGTTGGTGGTCTTTGATGGCTACGACCTAATCGTCTACGGCACCGTCCAGTCCTCGCTGATCTCCGACACCGGATGGGGACTGAGCAAGGCCACGGCCGGAACCATAGGGTCCATGGCCTTCGTGGGCATGATGATCGGAGCGATCTTCGCCGGCCGGATGGCCGACTCGTGGGGCCGCCGCCGCACCATTCTGGGCTGCGCCATTGTCTTTTCGGTATTCACGGTCCTCTGCGCATTCGCACCCAGTGCTGCCATCTTCGGCATCCTGCGGCTCCTCGCCGGCATCGGCCTCGGCGGCCTGGTGCCGTCGGCAAATGCCCTGGTGGCCGAACTTGTCCCCAGCAAATGGCGGTCCATCGTGGCCACCCTGATGATGTCCGGTGTCCCCATCGGCGGATCGATCGCCGCCGTCGTCGGCATCCAGATGATTCCGGCCTTCGGCTGGGAGTCCATGTTCCTTGTTGCCGTGCTGGCTCTTTTGATCGTGGTTCCCCTCGGCCTGAAGTACCTGCCTGAGACACTGGCCGCCGGCACGGCGTCCAGCACCACAGTCAGCAGGCCCGCCGGCTTCAAGTCACTGCTCCGCGCACCCTATCTGGGGATCAGCGTACTGTTCGCCGTGGCCACCATCGCCACACTTTTCGCCTGGTACGGGCTGGGAACCTGGCTGCCGAACCTGATGCAACTGGCCGGCTACAACCTTGGCTCCGCCCTGACCTTCGCCCTGGCCCTGAATCTGGGTGCGGTGGCCGGTTCAGTCATCACCGCCTGGGCCGGCACCCGGTTCGGACCGATTCCGACGGCGATCGCCGCCGCCGCAGTTGCGGCCGGAGCGCTGCTGGTCCTGGTCACAGGACCGTCCGTCACCATCGTGTACCTGATGCTGGTTCTCGCTGGCGTAGGTACCCACGGCACGCAATGCCTGATCATTGCCGCTGTGGCCAGCCACTATCCGGGACACCTGCGGGGGACTGCTCTCGGCTGGGCACTGGGGACAGGCCGCATCGGAGCGGTGGCTGCACCCCAGGTTGGTGGCCTTCTGCTGGCCGCCGGGCTGGGCGTCAATTCGAACTTCCTGGCCTTTGACGGCGCAGCCGCCATCGCGGCAGTCCTGCTGGCCGCCGTCGGCCTCAAACTCGCGTCGAAACTCTCTACCAGCCCCTCAATCCACCCCTCACCAACAGGAGCAAACAATGTCTGAGCACGCAACGTCCACTGATGTCCTCGTGATCGGAGGGGGCATGGCCGGCCTGGCCGGCGCCCTCGCGCTGCGTGAAAATGGAGCCGACGTCACGCTGGTGGAGCGGGCGCCCGAATTCGGCGAAGTAGGCGCAGGGCTGCAGATGGCCCCCAACGCGTCCCGTGTCCTGCAGCGTTGGGGGCTGCTGGAAAAGGCGCTGGAGATTGGCGTCCAGCCCAAGCACCTGGTGTTCCGCGACGCCATCACCGGCGAGGAACTCACCCGGCAGACGCTGGGTGGGGAATTCGCGGAACGCTACGGAGCACCGTACGTGGTGATCCACCGCAGCGACCTGCACCGGGTCCTGCTCGAAGGCTGTGAGGCGGCCGGCGTCAAGCTTGTTAACGACGTTATGGTCGAAAGCGTGGAGACCGTAAACGGCCGGGGTGTGGCGCACACCGCCGCCGGTGTGGACTACGAGGCCGACGTTGTGATCGGCGCCGATGGACTCAAATCCACCCTGCGCCCGCTGGTAGCCAATGACGAACCGGTCTCCTCGGCCTACGTGGCCTACCGCGGCACGGTACCCATCACCGAAAACACTCCAAAAACCGACCTTGAGGACGTCATCGTCTACCTCGGACCGGACTGCCACCTGGTGCAGTATCCGCTGCGCAAGGGCAAGCTGCTGAACACCGTGGCCGTTTTCAAGTCCGCCTCCTTTGAGCGCGGGGAAGAGCAGTACGGGGGAGTGGACGAGCTCGAGGCTGCGTACAAGGACTGTGTCCCGGCCGTGCGGGCAGCGCTGAAGAACCTGGGCACCGGCATGCGGTGGCCCATGTATGACCGCGACCCGATCGAAAACTGGGTTGCCGGCCGAATGGTGTTGGTAGGGGATGCCGCCCACCCCATGCTGCAGTATCTGGCCCAGGGGGCCTGCCAGGCCCTTGAAGACGCAGCGATCCTCCAGGATGTCAGCGCCGGCAGCGTTTTCACCGGGGACGGCGTGAACCCGGCCGCCTGGGACGTCGCCATCAAGGAATTCAACACCATCCGCGCGGGCCGTACCGCCCGGGTTCAGCGCACCGCACGCGTCTGGGGCGAATCCTGGCACGTCTCCGGCCTGGCGAGGACACTACGGAATCTGCTCTTCAAGAGCCGGAAGGACAACGACTTCCAGTACAACGACTGGCTGTACGGCCAGGATGGCGAAGGCGTTCCGGCCGCCGAAGCTGCTCGAACCAGCCAGGCACGCCGGCTTCCTGCCTGACCTGCGGCCCCGGAGTTACATCATGGGGTGTTGCGGCCGGGTGGACCAAGCACGTTTTCCGGCCCGATATCAGCCAGGTCGTACCCCCGGGGATAGACCGGAGGAGCCGGTTGACCGGGGCGGAAACCCGGTTCCGTGTTCAAGGGGCGGCGGCGCCGGGCGGCGTTGCGGACTGCCAGCCCGGCTCCGAGCGCAGCTTTTGACCACCAGGTGCTCCCGGGAAGTCCAAGCGCTTTGGTGAGACGCTCGTCGTCCAGCATGGTGGAGATCATCAGCCGCGTTACCGGATGAAGAATCCTGGGCTGCATGCTTTGCAGGACCTGGACAGTTGAGTCCATCAGCGTCCGGCCCGCTGGACTTGGGCTGACCCGCCGGTTCTCGTAGTCATCGAGAAAGGCCTCGGCGTCCTCGAACGTCGCTGGATACCGTGCGATGTGAATCCGTGTTCCCAGCTCCCGGAAGAAACGTGTTGCAGCATCAATTTCCGCCTGCGTGGGCGGCCGCCAGCCGTGGCGGCGGGTCCACCGGATCGGAACAACCAGGAGCGTCATCAGCACATACAGGAAATCCTCCTGGCTGGCCGGAACGTGCCGGTGGACCCGGTTGAGCAACTCAGTCATCTTCCGCCCACGCTCGCTGTCCAATCCGTTGGCAACCAGCTCGTAGATCACTACACCGGTATCGATGGAACGCTTCATGGGCCGCTGTGGTATTTCTCCGTTCCCCACCAGCGTCGCAGCGCCCGAAGGAATCGCGAAGTTCCGGTAGTAGGCCAGGAAAAAGCCAAACTCCATATCCTCGGCAAGATCGAACATCACCATCTGCCGGAATGTTTCTTCCCACTCCTCGGGTTCCCTGGCCCGTTGGACGTCAAGGCTCTGGGCTAACGATGGATGCAGACGCGACATACCCGGACCCCTATGGGTGGAAAGAATTCCGGCATCGTCCTCACCGAATACGCACGGGACGACGCCTTTTCAATGGTAGGCCAGGGCTGTTTGAGATTCCAGAACTGCCGGACCGGGCCGCAATCCCGCCGTTCCAGGGACCTAGGTCAGCCGGGCGGCCCGCGCAGCGAGGTAGCGGCGCTCGGGGAGGCTCGCCGTGGTGGCCGCAGCCCGGAGATAGGCTGCGCGTGCAGCGGCCGCGTCACCGGAAAGTTCCAGGAGGTGCGCCCGCACCGCATCCAGGCGGTGACTTCGGGCCAGATTCGCATCCTCTTCCACTGTCCCCAGCACCGCCAACCCGGCGAGGGGTCCGTGGACCATCGCGA
This sequence comes from Arthrobacter sp. CDRTa11, assembly GCF_026427775.1. NCBI lineage: Bacteria > Bacillati > Actinomycetota > Actinomycetes > Micrococcales > Micrococcaceae > Arthrobacter > Arthrobacter sp. CDRTa11. The sequence continues at coordinate 2,730,190 of NZ_CP044532.1, forward strand.
CGGCGACGGCACGGTTCAGCGTCACCACCGGGCTGGGTGCCACCTGCTCCAGGACGCCGTAAAGCGCCAGGATCTGCGGCCAGTCCGTAGCCACGGCGGCTGAGGCTTCATCATGGACCGCCGCTATTGCCGCCTGCAGTTGGTACGGACCTACCGGAGATTTGCCCAGGGTTCCGGTCAGGAGCATGACGCCTTCACGGATCCTGTCCGCGTCCCAGAGGGTCCGGTCCTGTTCAGCAAGCGGCACCAGGCCGCCGTCGGGCAGGGTGCGGGCCTGCCGCCGGGCATCCGTCAGCAGCATCAGGGCAAGGAGGCCGGCAGTTTCGCCCCTGGCGGCAGATCCGGCCGGGGTCACGGCCAGCAGCAGCCGGGCAAGCCGGATGGCCTCGCCGGTGAGGTCCGAGCGCTGGAGGGAACGCCCTGAACTCGCGGCGTAACCTTCGTTGAAGATCAGGTAAAGCACCTGCTGCACGATGGAGGTTCTCGCCACCGCTTCGTCGGGAGCGGGCGATTCGAAACGGGCGCCCGCCCGGCTGATGCTGCCCTTGGCCCGGCTGATCCGCTGGGCCATGGTGGCTTCGGGAACCAGGAAGGCGCTGGCGATTTCCGCAGTGGTCAGGCCGCCGACGGCCCGCAGCGTCAGGGCCAGTTGGGACGGCGGGGAGAGCGCCGGATGGCAGCACAAGTACAGGAGCGTCAGGGTGTCATCGGCGTCAGGCGCCAGCGCGTCGTCGTCCCCTCCGGCACCGGTAACAGCTCTCCCGGCCTGCAAGGGGAGTGTCTCCAGGGCGAACGATTCTTCCCGGCGACGCCGGGCGCTGTCGCTGCGCCACTGGTCAACCAGGCGCCGCCCGGCTACCGTCACCAGCCAGCTGCGGGGGTTGTCCGGAACGCCATCCTGCGGCCATCTGAGCGAGGCTTCCAGGAGCGCTTCCTGGACGGCGTCCTCGCACGCATCGAACTGCCCGTGGCGGCGGGCAAGCATGCCAAGGACCTGCGGCGCAAGGGTGCGCAGCAGGTCCTCCAGCCGAAGGCGTCCCGGTTCCATGGTGTTTCGTTCTGGTGGCCCTAGACGTCGGGCGGCCCGTCCTGGACTGCCCTTAGCTCCACAGCTCCGGCGTACTTGACGATGCTGGAGCAGATGTCGATGGCCCGCTGTTCGCTGGCCACATCCACCACCCAGTATCCGATCAGTGACTCCTTGGACTCCGCATACGGACCGTCGGTGGTGATCACGCCGTTGCCCGCCTGTTTGACCGTTTTCGCGGTGCTGCCGTCGGCCAGTCCGGCGTTGAATACCAGCTCGCCGGATTCGGTGAGATCCTTGTCGATCTGGATCATAAAGCCGATCATCTCCTGGATCCATGCCGGATCGGCAGTTTCCATCATGCCTTCTGCCGAACCGAACATCATGATCATGTATTTCATCTTGGCTCCTTGGTTTAAGTACACCCCTGATGGTGTCTTCATGGATAAGTCGGAGCCGCCAGGTGGATCTCTACATGGTCCGGAAAAAATCTGAAGAAAATGTCCGACGGCGGCAGGCCGCCCGGCAGGGCATGGAACCGGATTCCCGCAGCCATCAGTGTGGACCAGCCTGCCCGCGGGCCAGCGCAGAGCCAATCAGCACCTCCGCGGCCTCACGAGCTTGCCTGGCCGGCTCGGCACTGCCCGAGATGGCAGCAGTCGTCTGGGCCCCTTCGGCGAGGATGGCGAGTTGGGGCGCCAGCGCGGGCGGGGCGCCGATTTCCGCGGCCAGCGTGGAAAGGTACTGCTGGAAGTCCGCCTTGTGGCTCCTGACGATTTCAGCAATACGGGGAGACGTGCCGCCCAGTTCGCCAAAGGAGTTGATAAAGGCGCATCCGCGGAAGTCCTCCTGGATAAACCACTCAGCAAGAAAATCGTAGACGGCCAGGAGCCGCTCCCGTGGTTCCGTCGCACGGGCCACCGCTGCGGCCACGCCTTCGGTCCACTTGCGGTGACGGGCAAGCAGGACCTGCTCCACGATCGCGTCCTTGGACGGAAAAAGCCGGTAGAGCCGCTTGAGCGAAATTCCCGAGGCGCTGCGAAGCTCATCCATTCCCACGCCCTGGATACCTTTCGCGTAGAAGAGGCGGTCCGCGGCCTCAAGGGCAGCGCCGCGCAGGACGTCGTCTTCAGTGGAGCCGGAGGGCTGCTTCCTCTGCGGAGCGCTCTGGTTCGGCATCGGGAGGCCTCCTTTCCCAGGTTCACTTGCGCGGATAACGATCGTTCTCTATAGTAGAGCAAGAACACCGAGAACGGTCGTTCTCTATTTCTGAGAGGATCACCCATGGCTTTCATTACGGTTGGAACAGAAAACAGCACCGACATCGAGCTCTACTACGAGGACCACGGAGCGGGCCAGCCGGTGGTGCTGATCCATGGGTACCCACTGGACGGACACTCCTGGGAAAAGCAGAGCGCAGCCCTGCTCAGCGCCGGGTACCGTGTCATCACCTATGACCGCCGCGGCTTTGGCCGCTCAAGCCAGCCCACCACCGGTTACGACTACGACACGTTCTCCGCTGACCTGAACGTCCTCCTGGAAACCCTTGATCTCCGCAACGTCGTCCTGGTCGGTTTCTCCATGGGAACCGGCGAGGTGGGCCGGTACCTTGGCACTTACGGATCCGGCCGCATTGCCAAGGCAGCCTTCCTGGCCTCCCTGGAACCGTTCCTCCTGCAGACCGGGGACAACCCCCAGGGTGTCCCGCAGGAAGTATTCGACGGGATCCTCGACGCCGTCACCACCGACCGCTACGCCTACTTCACAGACTTCTACAAGAACTTCTACAACACCGACGACACCCTGGGAACACGTCTGTCGGAAGAGGCGCTGCGCAACAGCTGGAACGTTGCCGCCGGCGCCTCCTGGTACGCCTCCAGTGCGGCCGTGCCCACCTGGACCACGGACTTCAGGGCTGACATTGCCAAGATTGACGTTCCCGCGCTCATCCTGCATGGAACGGCCGACAACATCCTGCCCATCGATGCAACCGGGCGTCCGTTCTACAAGGCTCTGCCCACGGCCGACTACGTAGAGGTTGAGGGGGCTCCGCACGGCCTGCTCTGGACCCACGCCGAGGAAGTCAACGAGGCACTGCTGGCCTTCCTCGCCAAGTAGGCTCTTCCGCGGGACTGCACGGTGCCGCTTACTGCATCACGGCTGCGACGGCGCTGATCTCCACGAGGGCACCTGGAACCCCCAGCCCTGCTACACGGGCTGCGGTGACCAGTGCCGGCTCGTCGGAGGCCAGCTCCGACGCTATCGCCCCGTATCCCGCGGCGAGGTCTGCGCCGTCCACAAAGAGTACCGTCCACTGCACGACGTCGCCGAGGGTTGCGCCGGCCGCGGCAAGCGCGGTCTTGGCGTTCGCCAGGGCACGGGCAGACTGCACAGCAACGTCGCCCTCGCCAATGAGCGAGCCCTCGGCGTCGACGGCGTTCTGACCTCCGACATAGACGGTGGTGGCGCCCGGCGGAACAATGGCGACGTGGCTGAATGCTGGGCTCGAGACGAGCCCCTGGGGACGGATGCGCTGGATGGATGCCATGCCGTGGAAGCTGCAGTCTAGGTGAGTTGCGAGAACATGTCGTTCCCGCTCGCTGTCGCTGTGGGGACTTCCTGGAGAACGTCCCAATGCTCAATGATCTTGCCTGCTTCGTTGAAGCGGAAGATGTCAACAGCAGCGGAATTTAACGTCCGGTAGTGCGAATGCACGGCAACGAAGTCGCCTTCGGCGATCACGCGGTGGACTTCGACGTCGACGGGCCCGAACTGGGCGAAAAAGCCCTTGACTGCTTGCAGTCCGTTGCCAGCCAGCGGATTGTGCTGCTTGTAGTCGTCCACAATCAGCTGGTCGAAAGCCTCCGTGTCACCCGCCCGGAAAGCTTCGAACAGCCGAGCCACGGCTTCCTTGTTTGATTCTGTTGACGCCATGACGGACCTTTCCTGCCGAACAACGTGGCTCACAGGTTACGCGTGCGGGGAAACGCGGACAAGGGGTGGAAGCAAAGCAGAATCCGTTTGCTGTTTCGGCAGCTACGGCAGCGGTGCAGGCGCCGGCCCGGTGGACCGCCGCGGGACAAGTTCAGAGGCCAGCACATCACCGGGCGGCAGCGTGGTCCTGTTGATTTGCCCCAGAAGCTCTTGCACAGCGGTCCGCCCCTGGGCGGCAAAGTCAACCCGGAGCGTAGTGAGGGGAGGGGCAAAGTAGGCGGCCTCGGGGATGTCGTCCACCCCTGTCACGCTCACGTCTCCCGGGACGCTGAGTCCCCGTTCGGAGAGGGCGAGCATGGCGCCGAGCGCCATTTGATCGTTGGCGGCGACCACGGCCGTGGCTTGGAGAGTGCTGGGCATTCCAGCGATTGCCTCATACCCGGATTTGGCGGACCAGTCGCCGAAGACGATTCCTTCAGACCGGAGGCCCTGTTCTGCGATCGCTGCTTCATAGGCCCGGGCGCGGTTCCGGGCGGCAGGAAACGTGGTGGGCCCTGCGACGTGGAGGAACCGGCGGTGTCCGAGGGACGCCAGGTGCCCGATGAGCGCTGGAAAGCCAATGGTGGTCAACTGTGACGGACGGCCGGTCAGGGCATCGTCCTCTTCGGAACCGATGTATGAGGGGACGCGGAATTCGGTTCGCTCGAAAGCCTCCCTCATCTCGTCGGTCGAGGCGAGGGCGACGACGCCGGCAAGGTCGTGTTGCATCACAAGGGCCAGCGCTTCTTCGATTGAACCGCGGTCGCTGACATCCAAAGTGACGATGTCGAGCAGGTATCCGGCCTCCCTTGCCGCGGCACTTGCGCCCTGCAGGACCTTGCTTGGCCCGAAATGGGCGATCTCGTGGGTGAGGGCACCGATCCGATGGGACTGACCTGTTGTCAGCGAGCGGGCCGACAGGTTGGGCCGGTAGTTGAGCTTCTCTAGGGCGTCAACCACCCGCTGTTTCGTCGCAGGCCGGATTCCCTCGAAACCGCGAAGGAAGCGGCTGACCGTCTGATGTGAAACTCCTGCCGCTTCAGCCACGTCATAGATCGTGGCCTGCCTGGTTGCCGGTGACGGCGGAACGGTCCCACTGCCCGCAGCCGCCCCTGGTGCAGCCCCCTTGTTGTCCATTCCGGATTTCCCCACACGAGTGATCGGTCACGGACTCTTGCCCGTCATAGGAGTTTACCGGAAACATTTATCCTCCAGGGTCTATGTTTCCGGTAACAGTGAGCGCTAACATTCATTAAACGTTCACACCCCAACTAATGGAGTACCCACCCACATGGATTCGACCGCCTCCGCCCACGTCCCCAACGGCATCCTCTTTGGTGCCGCCTACTACGCCGAATACCACCTGAACGACCGGCTCAAAGTGGATCTGGACCTGATGAAGGACGCTGGGTTTACCGTCATCCGGGTGGGCGAGTCGGTCTGGTCCTCGTGGGAGCCCCAGGATGGAGAGTTCGACGTCGAATGGTTGACCCCCGTTTTGGACGGCGCCCATGAACGCGGCATCAACGTCATCCTGGGTACCCCGACCTACGCTGTCCCGCCATGGCTGCAGACTGCCTACCCTGAAATCGCCGCCGAACGAAGCACCGGAACCAGGATTCCGTGGGGCGCACGGCAGGAAGTGGACTACTCCCACCCCGCATTCCTCTTCCACGCAGAACGCGTCATCCGCAGGGTCATGGAACGGCATGCCAGCCACCCTGCAATTATTGGCTTCCAGGTAGACAACGAGCCCGGGCTGGAACTCATTCATAACCACGGCGCCTTCACACGGTTCGTGCGGCGGCTCAAGAAGCAGTACGGCGACGTTGAGACCCTCAACAGGGAGTGGGGCCTGACGTACTGGTCGCACCGGATCACGGAGTGGGCCGAACTCTGGCGGCCGGACGGCAACACCTTCCCGCAGTACGATCTGGCCTGGCGGCGCTACCAGGCGGACCTCACCACGGAGTTCATCGCATGGCAGGCTGACCTGGTCTCCGAGTATCGGCGGGGCGATCAATTCGTGACAACGTGTTTGCAGTTCCCGCGCCGGGGCATCGACGACGAAAAGCTTTTCAATGGACTCGATATTGCTGCCGGAAACCCCTATTACGGTATGCAGGACCACCTTGACGGGCTCGAAGAACTCGACCAACCCAACTACTGGACCACCACTGGGGTGGCGGGTCTGTTCAGGCAGGCTGACCGGCTCTACGGAGCCAAGCAGGGACGTTACCTGGTCACAGAGACCAACGCCCAGGCCATAGGTGCCGCCGAGACGAACCTGCCACCGTATCCGGGTCAGCTGAAGCAGGCGGCTTACGCTTTCATTTCCCGGGGTGCGGCGATGATCGAATACTGGCACTGGCACACCCTGCCGTACGGGGCGGAAACGTATTGGGGAGGAGTCCTGCCCCACAGCCTGGTGCCCGGGCGGGTCTACGCGGAACTGTCCGAACTGGGGTCCGAACTCGGCCAGATCGGGACGCTGCTGGACGGCTATGAGCCGGACGCCGACGTCGCCATTCTGTGGTCGAACCCCAGCCGGTTTGCCTTCCAGTTCATGCCTCCCTTTGCTGCCGGTGGCCAGCCGGACGGAGAATCCTATGAGCACATCATTGACTCGTTTCACCGCGGGGTCATCGACGCCGGCCGGCAGTCCCGGGTGCTCCATCTTGCCCAGGCAGCGGCGCTCGGCGCCGCGCAGCTGGTCAAGCAATTCCCTGTACTGGTGGCTGCGGGCGTCTATATCGCCTCGGACAAGGACCTGGAGCTGCTGCGGGAGTACGCCGAACTGGGCGGCCATCTCATCCTTGGCGTCCGCACAGGGTATGCCGATGAGGAAGCGCGAGCCCGCGTCGCCGTCGCGCCTGACTTCCTGCACGAGGCTGCCGGCGTGCGGTTCGAGGAATTCTCCAACCTTGAACGGGATGTTGCCGTCACCGGTACGTCCGGTCTTGAGCTCGGTGATGCGTCGTATGCCCGGCTGTGGGTGGACGGGCTCATCCTGCAGGGGGCCGAGACACTGGCCTCCTATGAGCACCCCCGGTTCGGGGACTTTCCCGCGGTCACCACGCAGATCCATGGTGCCGGCAGGGTGACGGTGGTTGGTTGCGTGCCCTCGCCGGGACTCGCCACGTCGCTGATCCGCTGGGCCGTCCCGCACGCTCCGGAGTCCCGGTTGGTGGGTGAGGTCCAGCGTCCCATCACCGTATCCTCGGGTTCGCTGCCGGACGGGCGCCGGGTGTGGTTTGTCTTCAACTGGGGATGGGACCCTCAAACGGTTGCCCTCGCCGGACGCGTCACCGAGGTGGTCACCGGTACCGCGTTCGAACCGGGTGCTGAGATTTCCCTGAGCCCATGGTCAACACGAACTTTCGTCAGCCAGTGAGGCGTCCGGCGCAGCCCGATACCGATCCGAAACAACTCATCAGCATCAACAAATACACAGAAAGAGTAACGATGAAAAAGGCACCAAAAACAGCAATGGCGCTGATGAGCAGCGCAGCGGTGGCCGCAATGCTCCTCTCCGGCTGCAGCAGCAGTACACCGGCCGGAACCACGGCACCGGAGAAAGTGTCGCAGGACCAGATCGACAAGGCGCTGAGCACACCTACCAAGCTGACGTTCTGGACCTGGGTGCCTGACATCGAAAAGGAAGTCGCCCTGTTCGAAAAGAAATACCCGGCGATCGATGTCACGGTGGAGAACGTCGGCCAGGGACTGGAGCACTACCAAAAGGTCCGCACGGCTCTCCAGTCCAAAGAGGGCGCCCCGGACGTTGTGCAGGTGGAGTACCAGTACATCCCGTCATTCACCCTGACCGATTCCATTCTGGACCTCACTCCCTACGGCGCAGCGGACCTCTCCGGTGACTACGTGGACTGGGTCTGGAGCCAGGTCTCCACCGACGACGGCGTTTGGGCTATTCCGCAGGACATCGGGCCCATGGGCAACGTCTACCGCAGCGACATCCTGAACCAGGCAGGCGTCACGGAGGCCCCGAAGACCTACGAGGAATACACCGCAGCAGCCCAAAAAGTAAAGGACTCAACGGGTTCGTACATATCCAACCTTGCAACCAACGACCCCGCGCAGGTGGTCGGACTCCTCTGGCAGGCCGGTGTGAAGCCCTTCGGATACGACGGCGACAAAACCGTCAGCATCAACGTCAACAGCCCCGAAGCCAAGCAGGTCCTGGGCTACTGGCAGGACCTGATCGAAAAGGATCTCGTGTCCACGGATGCGGATTTCAATGACCAGTTCTACCAGGGCCTGGCCGGCGGCAAGTATGCCGGATGGCTGACGGCGGCATGGGCTCCCATTTTCCTCCAGGGCACGGCCGCTGACACCTCGGGAAAGTGGAGCGCCGCACCCCTTCCGCAATGGGAAACGGGCAAGGAAGTCTCGGGAAACTGGGGCGGCTCCTCGGACGCCGTGCTGTCAACCACCAAGAACCCCATCGCAGCCCAGGAACTGGCCAAATTCATCAACCATGATGAAGAATCCACCAAGATGTTCGCCAACGAGCAGTTCCTCTTCCCGGCAGCGAAAAGCGTTCTCGAGAGTCCGGAATTCACCGACAAAGCGGTGCAGTTCTTTGGCGGCCAAAAGGTGAACGACCTCTTTGCCGAGATCTCAGGCACGGTGGATACCGAGTTCCAGTGGCTTCCGTTCACCGAATACGCCTACTCGCAGTTCAACGAAATCGTTGGTACCGCCATCGGCGAGAAGAAGGACCTGGGCGCTGCGCTTGACCAGTGGCAGGACGTCCTCGTCAAATACGCGAAGGCCCAGGGATTCACCGTCACATAAGACGCGGGAGGCGCCGCTGCCTGCGGGTGCGGCGTCTCCCGTCCTTCCCATTTCCCTAAGTAAAGGATCAGCCGTGGCCATCAGGTCTATCTCCGCCGCGAATCCGGCCGGCACAAACACCGCCAGGCGTTCATCCGTCAGCAAGCGCAGGCAAACGACCGCCGCCTACCTCTTTGTGCTGCCGTTCTTCGTGGTCTTCACCACCATGCTTGTCATCCCGCTCGGATACTCGGGCTACCTCAGTGTGTTCAAGAACCAATTGGTCGGCGGACTCTCATTCATCGGCCTGGACAACTACATCCAGGCTTTCTCCGACCCGGATTTCCTGGGAGGGATTGGCCGGATGCTGATTTTCCTGCTCGTCCAGGTGCCCATCATGCTCGGCGTAGCCCTGTTCCTAGCCCTCGGCCTCGACAGCGGCAGGGCCCACGGTGCCAAGGCCCTGCGCCTCGTGTACTTCATGCCCTATGCCGTTCCCGGCGTCGTCGCGACGCTGATGTGGGGATACCTCTACGGCCCCGATTTCGGCCCCATCTCGCAGCTGTTCCGCTCCGTGGGCCTTGAGTCCCCGAACCTGCTCAACTCCCAGAACATCCTCGGATCGATGATGAACATCGTCACGTGGGAGTTCGTGGGCTACAACATGATCATCCTGTACGCGGCCCTCCGCTCCATTCCCGCCGAACTCTATGAGGCGGCGGGCATCGACGGCGCCAGCCAGTACAGAATCGCGTGGAGCATCAAGATCCCGGCCATCCGGCCCGCCATCATGCTGACCGTCATCTTTTCGATCATTGGGACGTTCCAGCTGTTCAACGAGCCAAGCCTGCTGGACGCCATCGCCCCCAGTGCCATCACCAACGGGTTCACCCCGAACTTCTACGCGTACAACCTTGCGTTCGTCAACCAGGACGTCAACTATGCCGCTGCCGTGGCGTTCCTCCTCGGGGCGATCATCGCCGTCGTCTCCTATGTTGTCCAGCTGGGCACGCAGCGCAGCGAACGCAAACAGCGAAAGGCCGTCCGATGACCTCCACAACGCTCGCTCCCAGTCCCAAAACCAGGACAGTCCCGAGCAAGCCATCCGCCCGCCGCCACAGGAAAGAGCGCAGCCTGCCGCTGACCATCCTGTTGTGGCTGTGCGCCCTCTATTTCCTTCTCCCGCTGTTCTGGCTGTTCATTGCCAGCACAAAAGACAACTCTGATCTGTTCAGCAGCTTCGGGCTGTGGTTTGGCGACCGGTTTTCGCTCTGGGACAACATCGCGTCGGTGTTCACGGTCCGCGACGGCCTCTACCTCCGGTGGACGCTCAACACAGTCCTCTATGCCGGGGTGAGCGCTGTGGGAGCGTCACTGATTGCAACGATGGCCGGTTATGCCTTTGCGAAGTACACGTTCCCCGGGTCACGGGCCCTGTTCAGCCTCACCCTGGGGGCCATCATGATTCCGCTCACGGCCCTGGCATTGCCCACGTACCTGCTGTTCAACGCGGCCAGCCTCACCAACACACCCTGGGCGATCATCCTGCCCTCGCTGGTGAGCCCGTTCGGGGTTTTCCTGATGCGCGTCTACGCAGCCGACGCCGTACCGGACTCCATGATCGAAGCCGCCCGCGTTGATGGGGCAGGTGAGTTCCGGATCTTCTGGCAGGTGTCCTTCCGTCTCCTGGGCCCCGGGGTAGTGACCGTCTTCCTGTTCGCGCTGGTGGCCACTTGGAACAACTACTTTCTGCCCCTGATCATGCTGAACAGCTCCTCGCTGTACCCGCTGACTGTCGGGCTGGCGCAGCAACAGTCCGCGAGCGCCGCGGGAGGCGGCGCCCAAGCCCTCTTCTCGACGGTTATCACCGGCTCACTGATCAGCGTTATTCCGCTGATCATCGCCTTCCTGTTCCTGCAGCGCTACTGGGAGACGGGTTTGGCGACCGGGGGAGTCAAGGAGTAGTTCACCGCCGCGGCCCAACCCGCCGGTCAGCCTGGAACGCCGGCAGTTACCAGTTCGCCGTTGAAATATTCGAGCTGCCAGCCATCAACAGCATGGTGGTGGGCAAGGTTGAGGGCGGCGTTGTCGATCTTCTGCAAGGCGCGGCCCATGGCGCGGCTGAGAGTGACGCGGATGAGCGTGCCGTGGGCGATGGCAAGGATACGGCGGCCCGGGAATTCCTCGGCCAGTGCTTCCAATGCAGCCAGCCCGCGGCACGCGGCGACGTCCTCGCCTTCTGCGCCGAGGTAGCCACCGGGGACGCGCAAGGCGTCCAGTTCGGGTCCGGCCTGAAGGCCCTCCGCGGATCCGAAGCTGCGCTCAGTCAGCCCGGGCACACGCCGGATCACGTCCAGCCCCAGCCCCTCGGCGATAAGGTCGGCGGTTTCCGCGGCGCGGCTCAGCGGTGAGGACACGATGGCGTCCCACTCGTAGCCGGACAGGACAGCGACGGCATCGCGCGCCTGGCCACGGCCGACGTCGTTCAGGGGGATGTCAGTGGATCCCTGCAACCGGCGCTGCGCATTCCAATCTGTCTGACCGTGGCGGACGAGGGCGAAAGTCGTAAGAGTCACGCCCTCATTCTGCCCTGAGCGCGGCAGGCACCGAAACAGCCGCTCCCGTGATGAGACAGCTAACGGGCGAGGGAGTGTCCCAGGCTGGTTATCAGGCGGCCGATGGCATCTTCGGCCGTAGGCACGGCGCCAAAGACCTCCCGTTGCCGGGTAGTGTCGGCGACGTAGCGGCCGGTCTGGAAATAGTCGATCATCGCACCCAGGTCCTTCAGCATCGGATTAACCGGCCCAAAGACGGTGCTCATGGTGCGGACGAGCCTCGCGGGGACCGCCCGCACGCCAATGTGCTTGGCAAGGAGCCGGCCGGAGATCTCGGCAACCTGCTGCATGCTTACCGGCCGGTCCCATCCGATATCGATCCGTTGACCCTCGACGCCGGGTGCGTCGACTGCCGCGGCAAGATAGCCGGCAACGTCGGGTGTGAGAACGAACGTCAGCGGGACGTGAGGGTCCCCGAGCCATCTGAAGCGGCCCTTGCTGATGGGGTCGCCACCGAAACGGGTGACCTGGTCAAAAAAGGCGCCCGGCCGCAGCGCCACGAATGGCACGCCCCGGTCTTCGAGCCGGTCCTCGGTCAGCTTCTTGTGCCAAAAGTGCGGAACCCCGGGCGCCTGGTCACACGTCAGGATGCTGGTCAGGACGAACCGGCGAACCTTGCCGGCACTCGCGGCGTCAACAAGGTTCGCGTTGCCTACGATGTCCGTTTCCGGTGTGTCCCCCTTCCGGTGCCGGGTATAGCCCGCCGCTGTAGAAATCACACAGTCGACGCCGTCCATCGCCCGCCGCAGCGAACCCGGGATCATCATGTCGCCCCGGGCAATGGTGGCCCCGGCGGCTTTCAAACGGGAAGCATCCGAGCCCACACGCACGAGGGCACGAACTTGTTTTCCGCGCGCCAGGAGTTCGGCCACCACCTGACCGCCAAGCATGCCCGTGCCGCCCACCACCAGGACGGGTCCATTGTCAGTCATCGCCGTCTCCGTTTTCTGGAACTCAGCTCCTTGGCACGTCCAGTTCCGTCATGACGTATTCATAGCCCTCGCGGACCAGCTGCTCGAGGACGGCAGTGTCCACGTCGTCGAGCTTGTTGATGTAGAGGCAGCCGACGCCTAGTTTGTGTTTTCCGAGCTTGGGCAGCAGCAGCGACGTATCGGAGCGGTAAATCACCCCGTACAGCGCCAGATTGGCTTTCCTCGGGGAGTAGCCGACGGCGGCAAAGTCGCCCTCGCGGCTGGCGCCCCTGTAGTGATAGCTTCCGAAGCCCACGATGCTGGGACCCCACATGACGGCGGGCTGCCCGGTGGCGTCGGACATGATCCGGAGAAGGGCGAAGCCATCCTCACGGCGGGTGGGATGGTCAATGTTGGAAAGGAACTCCTCCACGCTGGCGCCAGTGGGGACGGTGATGTTTTCAGCCATACACGTAGTGTCGCAAAATACAGGGCTGGTGGGGCGACAATCGGCTGCTAGGTTTCGTGAGTCGTGACAAAGTCGCGGGAGGCGGCCCATTCGCCCACGTCCCGGCGTTCGATGGCCGCGGCCATCAGCTCAGGGAACAGGTCCGGTGTGCAGGCGAAGGCCGGGACGCCGATTCCGGCAAGGGCAGCGGCGTGGTTGGCGTCGAACGTCGGGTGTCCGCTGTCGCTCAAGGCCAGCAGGGCAATCATGGTGGCCCCGGCTCCGACGATGGAGGCGGCCCGGCGCAGCATCTCCTCAGCTATTCCACCCTCGTAGAGGTCGCTGATAAGCACCAGGATTGTCTCGGTGGGCTGCGTGATCTGATCCTGGCAGTAGGCCAGTGCCCGGTTGATGTCCGTGCCGCCGCCCAGCTGCACGCCGAAGAGCACGTCCACGGGGTCCTCCAGCTCGTCCGACAGGTCCACAACTTCGGTGTCGAAGACCACCAGCCGTGTCCGCACGGACCGCAGCGAGCTGAGCACCGCACCGAACACGCTGGAGTACACCACCGACTCGGCCATGGACCCGGATTGGTCGATGCACAGGATGATCTCACGCTGCACCTGGGTGCTTCGCCGGGCATAGCCCACCAGCCGTTCAGGCACAATGGTCCGGTATTCCGGCTGATAGTGCTTCAGGTTTGCGGCGATGGTGCGGTTCCAGTCGATGTCCTGGTGCCGCGGCCGCCTGGTCCGTGCTGCCCGGTTTAACGCACCGGAAACGGCCTGGACTGTCTTGGCGCGCAAACGGTCCTCGAGCTGATCCGTCACCTGGCGGACCACTGCCCTGGCTGTCTCGCGCGAATGCTCCGGGATCACGCGGCCCAGCCCCACGAGCGTGCTGACGAGGCCGATATCCGGCTGCACCGTGCGCAGCATCTCCGGTTCAAGGAGCAGCTGGCGCAGGCCCAGCCTGTCCATGGCGTCGGCCTGCATCACCTGGACCACGCTGGAGGGGAAATAGCTTCGAATGTCACCGAGCCAGCGGGCCACCCGGGGACTGGACGCGCCCAGGCCTCCCGCCCCCTTGCCTGCTGCCCCGTACAAGTCTTCCAACGCCTTGTCGCGGAGGTGGTCCTCGGCTGAGAGGACCACACTCTGGCCGTCGGCTGTCCTGACACCGTCCGCTTCGTGACCGCCGAGCAGCAGGCGCCAGCGGCTCAGCCTGTCCCGGCCTTCAGCGTTCGTTTCGGTCACCGCACTGCCTTCCATCCCAGGTACCTGGCCATCGTCCGGATCGCCTTGTCCGCGCCCGTGAAGTCCAGCGCTGATGCATCCGGAGTCCGGGCGACCGCACTTCCGCGGCTCACCTGTTCACCCATCTCGCGCCGCTCGGGAGGGCTGAACAATGAAAATGTCCTGCGCAGCAAGGGCAAAACATCCTCAAAGACGTCGTCGGGCACACCGGCCACCCACTCGTCGACGATCTGCAGGAGGCGCGGATCGTGAATCAGCAGCACAGCGTCGCCTGACAGGACGCCGTCAAGCCAAGCGGCGGCCTGCGGGGCCGGCGTGGCGATGGACAGCCGGCGGCTGAGCCGGGCAGCGACGTCGTCCCTGTCCACCAGGCCGGCATCCAGCAGCAGCCTGGTGGCCCGCCCTGCGACGGCTCCGTGAATGGCGTCTGAACCGGAAACGGAAGCCAGCGCCACGTGCCAGTCATCCTGGGGCAGGTCCGGCAGCAGCGACAAACCATGCTGGGCCGAGTCAATGGCCCGGCGCATCGCTGCTGCTGCCTCATCGTCCAGCCCGGCGCAGGCAGTCGGCAGTCCAACGCACGCCCGCACTGCCGTGGCGTCAAGGATTTTCCGCACTTCAGTGACGTCCACGCCGCGCACGTTGCCGTACCGGCAGGTCCGGGCAAGGGGAGCAATGGTTTCCAGGAGCGGCGGAACGTCATGCTGCAGGGCCGTGCGCTCCGCCAGGACGGACACCACGCCACTGATTCCATCCGGCAGGTCTGCAAGGAGGCAGCGCGTGAGGAGGTCGCTAAGGTCCGTCAGGCTGCTGGTGAGCTGGGCCCGTTCAGACACGTATGCCGCTGCCGCCGATTCGATGGCGGTGCCATAGCGGCTGGCTTCCACCACTGCGATGGCCAGCTCGGGCTCCCACCGCAGTGTCCAGGCCTCTTTGAACGTTCCCGTCGTGCGGCCGGTCTCGCTGGGGACGCCCCAGTCCACGCCGAGCAGCGCCAGCCTGTGCAGCAGCACCGAGCGGGCCAGCTGATTCGGCTTGCGCAGGTCAATTGTCAGGACCTCTTCCATCGCGCTGGGTTTCAGCCGCAGCCTGCGCTGGGCGGCAGCGAGATCGGCTGCCAGCGGAACGGTGGGCGCGGATGCCGGTACGTTCCCCAGTTCCAGTCCGATGGTCAGTTGGCGGTGCACCAGTTCCAAGGGAAGCGGCGAGCCGTCGCACAGCACTGCCTGGGCGGCGTCATCCAGTTCGGATAGCCCCGGGCTCGGCCGCCCCCGCACCGCGGCCAGCGCACTCGCCATCCGGCTTGCCTCCACCACCGACGCCGTGGATGCGTCGAGGTTTTCCCGGCGCAAGGTACGGGCAACGCGGACCAGCCAGGTAGTTGCTACATCAGTGTGGGGATCCAGCGCGGCGCGGTGGCTGAAGAGATGCTGGTACCAGCCCGGTGCGGTCACTCCCGCCCCATATCCGCTGCGGAGGCTGAGCCGATCGGAGGTCCAGGGCACCCAGGCGGCCGCGACCTTGATCTTGGTCAGGCCGGCCAGCAGCCTGTTGTCGGCCGAGGCTGGAGGAAAAGCAGCGCTGACCAACGCCGGCGCGTGATAGGCGCCGCATACGACAGCGATCCGTCCGTGCCCTTCGCGGATCGCCGCCCGCAGGAGCCGCCGCATGGATGCCTCCCGGAGGTTGTTCTCCACCACGTCCGGATGGTCGGGGGGCCTCGTGTCGATGGCCCGAATTTCCGCGATGGCATCGATGACGGCGGCAAACTGGTCCAGCGGGCCCTCATTCCGGTGCTCGATGGCGTCCTCCCACCAGCGTTCGGCGTCGCTGTACCCGGCAGCCTCAGCCAGCATCGCCACCGCATCCGGCCGGTAGGGCTGCTGCAGGTCCGGGGCTGGTTCGGTGGGCTCGGCGGGGGTTGCCGGGTCAGCCTCTGCTTCATCAGCATCAGCATCAGTGTCAGCGTCTGAACCAGCGGCGGGGGGAGCGGCAGGGGGAGCGGCGGCCAGGTGCAGCGCGAAGCTGTGGGCTGCCGGCAGGTCGATGGCCCGGACCCCTGTTCCTGTTGCCAGCGCCCAGCGGATGGCCACCCATTCGGGGGAGAAGCCGGCCAGCGGGTAGAACGACGCCAGCCGCGGTTGCTCGACAGCGTAGATCAGCCCGGCCACCGGCGGGGTCATCTCGGGATCCGAAAGCAGCGGCAGGATCTGGTCCAGCTCTGGCGGACCCTCCACCAGCACCAGGTCCGGCCGGAGGGCCGCCAGGGCTTCAGCGACCGAGTGCGCCGAACCGGGTCCGTGGTGCCTGATGCCCAGGACGTGGACGTCTGTCACTGACCAGCCTCAGTTGGACGAATCAAGATCGCGGCAGGCCCGGTACAGGTCCTTCCACTCCGGGCGGTTGCGGACGACGGTCTCCAGGTACTCCTGCCAAATCACCCGGTCCTGCACGGGATCCTTGACCACGGCGCCCACCAGGCTGGCCGCCACGTCCGGGGCCCGGACCGTTCCGTCTCCAAAATGCGCTGCCAGGGACAGCCCGTTGGTCATCACCGAAATGGCTTCCGCCGTCGAAAGGGTTGCCGACGGCGATTTGATGGTGGTGCGTTGATCCTGGGTGACGCCGGCGCGCAGTTCGCGCATCACAGTGACCACACGGCGGATTTCAGACAGCGCGGCAAGATCAGCGGGCAGTTCCAGGGCCGCGCCCAGGCTGCGTACCCTGGTGCTGACAATCTCCACCTCCTGCTCGAGGCTGTCCGGGAGGGGCAGCACCACGGTGTTGAACCGACGGCGCAGGGCTGAGGAGAGGTCGTTGACGCCTTTGTCGCGGTTGTTGGCCGTGGCGATGACGTTGAATCCCTTGCGTGCCTGTACTTCCTGGTTCAGCTCAGGGATGGGCAGGACTTTTTCACTCAGGATGGTGATCAGGGAATCCTGCACATCCGAGGGGATGCGGGTGAGCTCCTCCACCCGGACCAGGCTGCCACTTTCCATCGCGCGCATCACGGGCCCGGCAACCATGGCCGCCCTGGATGGGCCCTCGGCCAGCAGCCTGGCGTAATTCCAGCCGTACCGCAGTGCTTCCTCGGGGGTGCCGGCCGTACCCTGCACTACCAGCGTGGATGTGCCCGAAATGGCGGCGGCCAGGTGCTCGCTGAGCCAGGTTTTCGCGGTGCCCGGAACGCCGAGCAACAACAGCGCGCGGTCAGTGGCCAGAGATGCCACGGCGATTTCCACCAGCCGCGCCGAGCCTAGATACTTCGCGCTGATCTGAGTCCCGTTGGGCAAGGTGCCGCCAAGGACATAGGTGGCCACCGCCCAGGGAGACAGACGCCAGCTGGGCGGGCGGGGCCGGTCATCCACAGCTGCCAGCTCCCTGAGTTCCGCCGCGTAAGCGTCCTCGGCATGGGCGCGCAGAACATCAGTGGTGGACTGGGCATCGGTCATCGGAAGGCCTCCGTCAGCGATTTTCGGAATGATTGGTACTGTACGACATCGCGCAGCACGCGGCGCCGGGCGGCATCGTCGTCTGAACGCTCGAGCAGGCGGCGGCACTCATCTGCCGCTTCCAGCGGAAGCCCGGTGGGCAGAACGTCCGCCAGCATTGCTGCCAGCTGCCCGCCGTTCTTGGCGGTTATCAGCCTGAGCACTTCGTCAGCCAGGCGCTGGCCCCACGGCCTTGGCTGGTCCCGCAGCAACGGGACCAGCGTCAACGGATTCCGGCCGCTGCTGCTGAGGTGCCGCAGCAGTGCAGATTCACGCTCGACGGCGGGCAGGCAATTGAGCAGCCGCGGCTCCTGGCGGAGCTCCACCAGCGCGCGCACCCAGTCAAGGTCGGCGCGCAGCACGGCGGCTTCGAGAATGGCTGCAACGATCCGGGGTTCATTCTCGAGCAGCGCCAGCGTTGCGGCCGGGCCGCGCCCAGAAACCGCTGTCCACACATCGAGCGGGGCACCCCGGATGATCGTTTCCAGCCAGCCGAGCCTGTCGGGTTCGCCGCTGCGCGGATCCCCGGGAATCCCGTCGCGCACGGATGCCTCGTCCGGGTCCGGTGGCAGCTCGATCTCGAATTGTTTGCGCAGCACCCCTTTGATTCGAAGCAGCGGGCGCAGCCGTGCGGCCATGCGGCCGGCCCGGGCGCTGCCGGGGAGCCTCTCCAGCAGGTTGGCGGCAACCTCCCGCACGCTCTTTGCCTTGTCATCCAGGGCCAGTTCCAGCAGCTCTTCGTCGTCGGGTTGGACGTTGACGGCGAAGGTGCCCAAGTGCGCGGCCCGTTCCCGCGCGCCCAGGGTGTCCCATTGGCCGGCCAGCAGGCCGCGGGCGGCCGCGGGGTCGCTGCGCCGGAGCCGTTCCAGTTCCAGCGTGGCGTCGGCGCTCCCCAGCACCTCCCAATCGGTGCCGGCGGCGGAAGGCGGGCCGGAAGCCCCATGCCGGGCGAGGTCCTGCAGCCAGCGGCCACGGGCACCGATGGCCGGATAAAGATGCTCAGCCACGCCGGGCCGGGTGTCGGCCAGCGTGAGCAGCGCCGGGAGCAGGCGGTGGGGCACCCGGCGTCGGGCGCCTTCCGCGAGCTGCAGCCAATCAATCACCAGCTGCCTCCGGAGTTCCTGACTGACCGGAGGCTGATTGAGCAGCAGGTCCAGCAACCGGGCGGACTCACCGGACGCTTCCGGAACATCGTCAGGCGGGGCCGGGGCCGGCCGCTCATCGGAGTCCGCAGCGCCCGGGCGGCGGGCAGCACGGGTGGCGACGTCGGCCATGGCCGCCTGATCGAGCAATGACTCCTCCCGGGACAGGCCCTCCGGCGGCCGAAACCCCAATTCGGCAGGCGGCTCGGGCGCCGCGTGGCGTCCCGTGCCGAGAAGCGCCGACGTCCGGAGGTCTGCCAGCCAGGTCATGGGGTTACCACCCGTTGCCCGACGACGACGGACAGCGGCCGCACGCGGCCCTCCTCCAGCTCACCAAACAGGTCCACGGGATGCCCGCCGGTCTGGGCCAGCAGCGAGTCCAGGGGCGCGTCCACCAGGGGGAGTGCATCGCCGGAGCTGTCGTGGAGCCAGCCGTGGCCGCCAGGGGAGACGCGGACCTTGCCGAACAGCACCGGGTGACGCCCACGCCAGGGCGAGACGGCAACGGCTGCCGATTCCGATTCCAGTGCCTGGGCAATGCTGCACCCTTCACCGAGGGTTTGGGCCAGCCCGCGCGCGTTAACAGGGCTTGTGAACATGGCCCGCTGCGGCGGGGTGCCGGGATACCGTGCAACGCTGGTATCCAGTTCCGCCCCGGCCAATTGGGGCGCGGTGAGCGCCTGTCCCTGGGCGGCAAAATCGAGCACGACGACCACCGTTCCGTCAGGTCCGCGAAGCCAGGTGCGCTGTTGCTGCAGCCGTCCGTCGTCGGTCCGGTAAGCTCCCAGCACCAGCCATGGGCCCCGCAATGCCTCCGTGCCCTGGACATCGGCGGACGCCATCGCCCATCCGACGGCCACCCGGAGGTCGGCAAACTCGGTGGGTGACAGCTGATCCCGCATGCCCCACGCTTTGGTCAGTGCCCACCAGCGGCCCGCGTGCAGGAGCAGATGATCGGCCCAATCGGCGCGGGCGTGCACGTCTGAGCCCATCGCCCTGACTTGCTCGGCCAGGCCCGGAAGCTGGGCGTCCACCAACCGCGCGGCTACAGCGTCCCACCAGGCATACGGCTGGTTGCGGGCGGCAGCCAGGCCAGTCCGTACGAGGTCCGTCAGCCACCGGGCGAAGTCGGATACCCCGGAATCCATCAGGGCCAACCGGTCGGCGCGGCGCTTGGCCTGCGCCACCGGATCGGACTGCTGGCCGGTCTGGCGCCGTTCAAGCGCTGCAGCCCGTTCCCCCCGCTGGTCCGCCCATTCCCGGGCAAAATCGGCGGTCTCCGCGCCGGCGTCGGCCGCCTGGCCACGGGACCACAGGAGAAGGAGGGCCAGGGCATGCTTGCAGGGAAACTTCCGGCTGGGGCATGAGCACCGGTAGGCCGGGGCGGCGAGGTCAACGCTGACCTGGTACGGGGTCTTGCCGCTGCCCTGGCATTTTCCCCACACCAGGACGTCGTTGCTGCCGGTCTCGGACCACGGGCCGGGACGAGCCAGCTTGCGGGCGGCCGCCATCGAAGAATCATCGGGGGCGGCGCCGGTCACCTTCTCCTCGCTCCAACGCACCATGATGCTCATTGTGCCCGATGAGTCAAGGACCGCGGGCGAGACGGGGCAGCGTGGCGGTGCGGAAGGAACGAAGCGGTGGGAACCGGTGGGAAGCAATGGGGCAGCGGCGCTTGGCAGCAGGGCTCCGAACCAAGCCTGAGGGGTTGAGGGCCTTTCCTGCGCGGCGTAAAGTCCGTCGAACGATGACGTGAGGAGTCAATCATGGGGCAATTGATTGTCCAGCAGTTCGTAACCGCCGACGGGTTTGCCGCCAACAGCAACAACGAATTCAACGCCTACGAATTGCTGGAAGGCGGGACGGCCCAGTTCGACCAAAGCCAACTCGCATGGCTTGAGACCGTGGACGCCATGGTGCTGGGGGCCGCCACCTACCGGATGTTCGCCGAGTACTGGCCCACGCCGGCATCAGAGGGCGAGATCATCGCCCCGGCACTCAATGGGCTGCGCCGCTTCGTGTTTTCCCGGCGACTCGGGCGGGCACCGTGGGGGGACCTCCCCGAGGCCACTCTTGAATCCGGGGACGCCGTTGAGGCGATCCGCCGGATCAAGAGCGAGATCGAGGGCACCATTGTGCTGTGGGGCAGCCTGACGCTCAGCGAGGCGTTCTTCTCGGCGGGCGAAGTGGATGGCGTTCGGCTGGTCACGATGCCCGTCGCGATCGGTGCGGGGCGCGGTGTGTTTCCCGCCGGCAAGGATCCCGCCCTGCTGCATCTGCAGAGCGCCACAACCTACGACGCCGGGCTGGTGGAGCTTGTTTACACGCTTGCCGCCCGTCAGTCCCCAGCCCGTCAGTCCCCAGCCCGTCAGTCTCCGAACCAGTCAGCCGGCTGACGCCGGGACTCCACGTCGGCAGGGGTCATAGAGCCTGACCGGTGGCTCCGGTGTCGTTCACTTCGCCGCGCCATGCACCGGTCTCGGTTCCCCGGGATTCGATGAACTCCTTGAACCTGCGCATGTCAGCCTTGACCTGCATATCGTCGAGATTTAGGGCAGCTCCGGCCTTCTCGGTGAAAGTCTCGGGTCCCCATTCAAAGTGGACAGAAATCCTGGTGTTCCCGGCATCCAGCGG
This sequence comes from Arthrobacter sp. CDRTa11, assembly GCF_026427775.1. NCBI lineage: Bacteria > Bacillati > Actinomycetota > Actinomycetes > Micrococcales > Micrococcaceae > Arthrobacter > Arthrobacter sp. CDRTa11. Next base: position 2,751,484 of record NZ_CP044532.1, read on the forward strand.
CGTGAAGTGGACCAGGCCGGCGTGGGACTTCCCGTCGACGCTGCGCCAGGCGATGCGTTCGTCGGGCGTCTGGTCCACAATTTCGGTATCGAATTCCCGCTCCACGCCGCCGATCTTTGTGACCCAGTGATTGGTGATGTCGGTCAGCTGTGTCACGGATTCAACACCGGACATGAACTGCGGAAATGATTCGAACTGCGTCCACTGGTTGTAGGCCGTTGATACCGGCACGGCTACATCGATGGTCTCTTTGACGGATTCCATGGCGCTTCCTCCATTTAACAAAGAGCGCGCGGTCACGGACCACGGCGGTCCGCGAGTCGACCGGCCAGCGCCCTCACTTGAACACTAAGCCTGCTGACTATTGGTGTCCAGAACCGAATATTTCACCGGAACTGCCCTGGGTGCCTGGAAGGACAACAGCCTGATCCATGCCGGCTCGGAGTCCCGCAGCTGTATCCCGGGCAGCACCGAAGCCGTTTCGTGGACAACGATGGTGGCCTCGAGTTCCGCCAGTTTGGCGCCGAGGCAGCGGTGGATGCCGAAGCCAAAAACCAGACCGTTGGTCATAGAGTTGGCGGTTCGGGCCCCCGGCCCGGCTTCGAAGGAGCCAGTGATGGAGTTGCCGCTCAACTCGAGGAGGATTTCGGTTCCGGCCGGAACAGGCTCCCCGCCGAGGTCCGTGTCCTGGCTGGTCACCCGGCGCCACGTCGGAACGGACGATTCCGTGGCCAGTACGTGCCGGACCATCGAACGGGCGCCGGCCTCAGACCCCGCATCCCGCCAGCTCTGGACAGCGTTTCCGTCGAGGAGGCGGAACAGGGTGGTGCTGATCAGTTGGGTGGTTGTTTCCTGCCCGGCAATCAGGAGGAAGTAGCCAAGCGAGCAGATTTCCGACACGGACAGACCGTGCTCCGCCAGCGATTTGAACAGGTTGCGCCCGGGTGCCCGCACGGATTCCGTTACCAGGTCCCGAATCCACACATAGAATTCGGCCGCGCTCCGGGCGAGCTCCAGCTGGCGGGTTTCGTCTGGCCAGCCCCAGAACAGCTCCATCGAGTCAAGTCCCCAGCGCTTCAGGCTCACCAGGTCCCGCACGGGCAGCCCCAGCAGCTCCAGCATGACAATGGCCGGGGTAAACGCCGCGACGGACTGGACAAGGTCAACCGGTTCGGCGCGGTCAAGCTGTTGGGCAGCCTTGAACGCTGCCTCGCGGGCCAGTTCACGGATACGGGGTTCCATCGCCGCAACCTTGGCGGGCGTGAAGTAGCCCGCCACCACCTTGCGGATCCCGGCGTGGGTATCAGTGTCGTTGCTGGCCAGAACCGGCGGCAGCGCGAACCGCACGCGCTGCAGCGCACGCAGGGCGGGCCCGGTCAAGGGCGTCACGGCAACCAGGGCGTTGGCGGGGCTGAAGTCGGCGGGTCTTTTGAGGATTTCACGGACATCATCCGGGTTGCGCACCACCATGTACGGGCAGCGGGTTTGGGCTGGGGGCGTGAGGGTTCCCGTGGCTGAAGGTCCCGGGGTCATGCGGGCAGTCCGTTCAGCCAGTGCGGTGCTTCGGCCCGAAAGCGGACCGGATGCAGGGTTGACGCCTGCTCGGGAAGGGCGCCGAGAAAGGGAACGGGCAGGGATCTCATGACTTCAAGGTTGCTGTGGTGCAGAAACCCGGGTTCACCGGGCCAACTGCCCAGCACAATGCCCAGCACTCGAAGCCCTCGGGCTGCCAGCGCCTCGAGCGTCAGTGCTGTGTGGTTGAGCGTGCCGAGGGCAGGACGCGCCACAAGAACGAAGGCCGCAGCCAAAAGGCCGCCAAGCTCCGCCATGGTGCCGCCTGAGGAATCGAGCTGCACCAGCAGGCCGCCGGCACCTTCAACCAGGACATGATCATGGGATCCTGCGAGTTCCAGAATCCTGTCCGCGTGCGTTGCCAGCGGGGGAAGGGGCATCCGGTCGACGGCGGCAGCGGCGATTGGTGCCAGCGGCTCACCCAGCACTACTCCCGTTTCGGCTGTCACGGCGCCGGCCAGGCGGAGGATTTCGGCTGTGTCGGAGTCACCCGCTGACGCTCCGGACTGGCATGGCTTGTAGACGGCAACACTGCGTCCCAGTCCGCCGAGGACGGCTGCGAGGGCCGCCGTCGTTATTGTCTTGCCGACGCCGGTGTCCGTTCCGGTGATCAGGATGATGGGGGGCAGGTTCATGGGTGATCCTCCAAAAGGGTGCGCAACACCGCGCAACTGTGTTCGATGTCCTCAGGCGTAAGGGTGGCCCTGGCCGTGAGCCGAAGCCGTGAAATTCCGTCAGGGACGGATGGCGGGCGGAAACAGCCGATGTGCACGCCGGCGGCCCGTGCAGCGTCGGCAACCTTCAGGGCCGCCTCCGAGGAGGGCATGGCGATGGATTGAACAGCGCCCGCCGAAGGCGCCATGGTGGTGCCCATGTTCTCCAGCGCGTCGGCCAGGCCGGAGCCCAGGGCTGCGGCAATGCTCCGGACGGATGCGGCGCGCCACGGTTCATCCCGGATGACGTGGACCGCAGCCAGGGCCGCCGCCGCCGATGCCGGGGCCAGTCCTGTGTCGAACATAAAGCTGCGCGCACGGTTGACCAGGTGTTCGCGCAACAGCTCCGGGCCCAGGACCACACCGCCCTGGCTGCCCAGTGCCTTGGACAAGGTGGCAGTGACAATCACGCTGGGATGCCCGGCAAGAGAGGTTCCTGCCACCGCACCGTGGCCCTGAAAGTCGCCGGAACCGGCCACTCCCAAACTATGCGCCTCGTCAATCAGCAGCGTGGCGTCGTATTCCTGCGCGAAAGAGAGAAGGTCCTGGAGCGGCGCCTCATCGCCCAGCACACTGTAGACGGATTCGACGGCGATGAGCGCACGCGGTTCGGTCCGTTCCGCGAGCAGCCGGCCCGCTTCGCCCGCATGGTTGTGTTCAAAGAATTCGGTCCGCGAGCGGCTGAGCCGGAATCCATCGATCATCGAAGCGTGGCAGTGCTCATCAGCCACGATCAGGGTTCCCGGCCCGCCCAGCGCGGTGATTACACCCAGATTGGCCAGGTAGCCGGAGGAGAACACGAGCCCTGCGGCCATCCCGGTGAACTGGGCCAGCTCTTGCTCCACTTCGAGGTGGAGCCGGGTTGTCCCCGCCACCAGCCGCGAGGACGTGGCACCGGTACCCCACCGGGACGCGGCTTCGGCGGCTGCCTTCGTTAACCGGGAGTCCATGGAAAGCCCCAGATAGTCGTTGCTGGCGAGGTCGATGCACCGGTCGTCGGCAGACCGGGGAACGGGCCGGCGGACCAGCCCGCGCCGGTCCCGGACCGCGGCTTGCCGCTCCAGCCACTGCGTCATGGAGGTACTCATGCCCGGCCTCCAGCCGGCACAGGGACGCGCTCATGGACTTCTGCAACGGCGGCCCTCATGCCCGCGGTGATCTGTTCGATGTCCGCCGCGGTGCTGATGTACGGGGGCATGGTGTAGACGAGGTTCCGGAACGGACGCACCCAGACACCGTGCCGGATGGCGGCCGCGGTGACGGAGGGGACGTCGACGGCGTCGTGCAGTTCAATGACGCCGACGGCGCCGATGGTCCGGACCCCGGCTACGGCGTCGAGGTCCCGCGCGGAAGCGAGCCCTGCCTCAAGGCCGGCGCCGATCCGGGCCACATCCTCCCGCCAGTCTCCGGAGGCGAGAATGCCCAGGCTCGCGTTGGCCACCGCGCAGGCCAGCGGGTTGCCCATGAACGTGGGCCCGTGCAGCAGGGCGCCGGCTTTGCCGTTGGATACCGTGCTGGCCACGTCGGCGGTGCAGATCATGGCAGCGAGGGTCAGGTAACCGCCGGTCAGCGCCTTTCCCACGCACATGATGTCCGGAACCACGCCGGCATGATCGGCAGCGAAAAGCTCCCCGGTCCGGCCGAAGCCGGTGGCGATTTCATCGAAAATGAGCAGCAGGCCGTAGCTGTCCGCGATGAGCCGCAGTTCACGCAGGCATTCGGGCGGGTACGCGAACATGCCGCCCGCACCCTGGAGGACCGGTTCGACGATGATGGCCGCAAGCCCCTCGAAGCCGGAGGCCACGATGTCCCGGACCGCCGACGCCCACTGCTTGATGTTGCCAGCAGTGGCGTCTGCGGTGGCGCCTGCGGCAGCGCCACCGGTGGTGTCTGCGGTGGCGCCTGCGGCAGCGCCACCGGTGGTGTCTGCGGTGGCGCAGGCAGCCGCCGGCGGACGGGGCGCAAATACGTTGCCCGCCAGCAAACCCGGGAAGGCAGAGTGCATTCCGTCCACGGGATCGCAGACGCCCATCGCCGCGAAAGTGTCCCCGTGGTACCCGCCCCGGATGCTCAGGAAGCGCTGCCGTTGCGGAAATCCGCGTGCTGTCTGAAACTGCACCGCCAGTTTCAGTGCAACCTCCACTGAGACGGAGCCCGAGTCGGCGAGGAACACCCGCTCCAGGGGTGATCGTCCGCCGGCAGCCGGCGCCATCTCCACCAGCCGCTCGGCGAGCTCCACTGCCGGGGCATGGGTGAGGCCTCCGAACATCACGTGGCTGAAACTGTCCAGCTGCTCCCTGGCAGCGGCGTCCAGCACCGGGTGGCGGTAGCCATGGATCGCGGACCACCACGACGACATCGCATCCACCACCTCATGCCGGCTGCCGTCCTCGCCCCTGAGCCGCAGCCGCACGCCGTCGGCTGCCTCAACCTCCCAGAGCGGAAGGTCGGGAGAAGCCGGGGCATACGGATGCCATAACCGTGCGCGGTCCCGCTGGATCAGGCCTCTCTGAGCCTCCTTGCTCATGGCGCAATAACCCCATGGCGCGAGCAATCGGCCGACCAGCCCAGTGGAGTCACCTGTACTTTCATCCGGCGCCGGCACGTTACGCAGTAGCGCGGCGGTTCCATCGCGAGGCGCTCGCCGCAGCGGTGGTGGACGTCCGACGCCGGGCCGTCGCCGCCGTCGGACGGCTGGCCGCAGTGCCCGCAAAACCCGCCGGCTGGGCCCACACCGGCGAGGGACCCGGCCTGATCTTGCGAAGGCGGGGAGCCGTCGGGGACCTGCGGGGTGAGGGAGCGGTTGGGCATCATAGCGACTTCTGGAGTTCCTTGATGGGCATGTTGAGCTCGACCAGCAGGTTAAGGTCAGCTGTGGCTGGGCGGCCCAGCGTGGTGAGGTAGTTGCCCACGATGACGGCGTTGATCCCGCCCATCAGCCCCTCACGCGTTCCCAGATCGCCAAGTGTCAGTTCGCGTCCGCCGGCATAGCGGAGGACGGTGCGGGGCATGGCCAGCCGGAATGCGGCGATTGCCCGGAGGGCGTCCTTTCCATCCATGATCTGCTGGTTCTCCAGCGGCGTTCCCGGCCGGGGGTTGAGGAAGTTCAGCGGGACCTCGTGCGGTTCCAGGGCCGCGAGCTGGGCGGCCAGTTCGGCCCGCTGCTCCAAGGATTCGCCCATGCCGATGAGGGCCCCGCAGCACAGTTCCATTCCGGCGTCCTTGACCATGTTGCAGGTCTCGAGGCGCTCTTCGTAGCTGTGCGTGGTCACTACCTCGCTGAAGTAGCTGCGCGCCGTTTCCAGGTTGTGGTTGTAGCGGTGCACGCCCCACTCAGCCAGTTGGTCCACCTGGCGCTGGGTCAGCATGCCAAGGGAGCAGGCGATGTTGATCTCAACTGCTTCGTTGATGCGATCGATCGCGAACTTGATCTGGTTCATGAGCTTGATGTCCGGACCGCGGACGGCTGCCACGATGCAGAATTCGGTGGCTCCGGTGGCTGCCGTTTCTTTGGCGGCCTTGACGAGTTCGGGAATGTCGAGCCAGACGCCCCGGACGGGGGAGTCGAACAGGCCGGACTGGCTGCAGAAGTGGCAGTCCTCGGGGCATCCTCCCGTTTTGATGGAAATGATGCCTTCCACCTCGACGTCCTCGCCGCAGTGCTTGAGCCGCACCTCGTGTGCCAGCTGAAGGGCCGCCGGAAGTGCCTCGTCCGGGAGCCGGAGAATCTCCACCAGCTGGCTTTCGGTCAGCCCCACGCCGTCTTCCAGGACCTGTTTCCTTGCAATCCCCAGGATGGACGGCTCGGGTATCGCTGGCTCGAGGCTCGGCTCGAGGCTGGGCTGAAGGTTGGATGCCTCAAGTGTGGGGCCGGGGGTCATGGGAGGATCTGCCTGAATCGTCATTGATAGTCCTTTGCGCTGGCGGGAAAATGCCTCACAGCTGACGCTAGTTTTTCGCTGACCGATGGATTTTGGAGGGTACCTACAAGGAGGACGGCCAGAAGTTGGGCGGCCGGTCCTGTTCGAAACGCCGGCGGTCCAACCCCGCAGGACCTATCTGTGTCAGGATCAGTTATGCCTGACCGCCTGATGCTGCTGGACACTGCCTCGCTGTACTTCCGCGCCTTCTACGGCGTACCGGACACCATCCGCCGTTCCGACGGCACGCCGGTGAACGCCGTCCGCGGGCTGCTGGACATGATCGCCCGGCTCACCACCGACTACGGGCCAACGCATCTCATTGCTTGCTGGGACGACGATTGGCGTCCGCAGTGGCGCGTGGACCTTCTCCCCAGCTATAAGTCGCATCGGGTGGCAGAGGTGATAGTTGGCGCCTCCGACGTGGAGGTGGTGCCGGACGCTCTGGAGGCGCAGCTTCCGATGATCCGGCGGGTGCTTGACCTGGCCGGGATCGCCGTGGTGGGGGCTGCCGAGCATGAGGCCGACGACGTTGTGGGCACCTACGCCAGCCACGCCGCGTTGCCGGTGGACGTTGTCACGGGGGACAGGGATCTCTTCCAGGTCGTCGACGACGCCCGCCAGGTGCGGGTCATCTACACCGCGCGCGGGATGAGGAACCTTGAAGTCATTACCGAAATCGTGGTGGTGGGCAAGTACCGTGTGCTGCCGCAGCAGTATGCGGACTACGCAACCCTGCGCGGCGACGCATCAGACGGGCTGCCGGGCGTTGCCGGCATCGGTGAGAAAACCGCGGCTTCGCTGCTCAAACAGTATGGGACGCTCGAGCGGCTCCTCGAAGCGGCGGCAGATCCGGGAAGCGGGCTGTCAGCATCCGTGGGGTCCAAGCTTGCGGCGGCAGCGGAATACCTCAAGGTCGCCCCCGCCGTCGTGAACCTCGTGCGCGACCTTGAGCTGCCCACCCTGGAGGAATCCGGCGCGCAGCTGCGCGCGGTGGCCGGCGAGCCGCGCGCCGAACTGCAACGGCTCGCCACCGAGTGGAACCTCGGCGGATCAGTCACGCGGCTCCTCGAGGCGCTCGACCGGCACAGCTGAGGAAGGGATTCGCCCCGGCTCAACTCGTGGCCGGGGCGAGGACGATATCAAAGCGTACACGCGCCCATTCCTGGCCTTCGAGGTTCCGGCCGCCGGGAGCCGGGGTTCCCGCAGCCTGGGGCTCGAATCTTTTGATCAGCGATTCCTTAACCCCGAAGACACTGTCGCCGATGTCGATTTGGGGATCACCCTCAACGAAGATGTGCGTCACCAGAGTTCGCAGCCCTTTCGCCGTGACCATAAAATGCAGATGGGAGGCCCGTACCGGTGAGCGGTGGGTGGCCTCAAGCAATCTCCCCACCGGCCCGTCGTGCGGGATGGGGTAAGGGGTGGGCGTCAGTCCCCAGAACGCGTACTTCCCGTCCTGGTCTGCGAACAGGTGGGCCCGTCCGGCCACCCTGTTGTCTGTGTACTGCACATCGTAGAAACCGTCCTCGTCCGCCTCCCACACCTCGATCCGCGCACCCGGGACGGGTTTGCCTTCGGTATCGGTAACGGTGCCTTCCACCCAGCAGGGCTGGCCTGCGGCATCTCCCGCGATATCGCCGCCGACCGGAATCCCGGGGGCATCATTGACGAAGAACGGACCGAAAACCGTGGCCTCGGTAGCGGTTTTGTGGGTCTGGTTGTTCACCGCAATGGTCTGCATGGAGGCCCCCAGGACGTCGGACAGCAGGATGAATTCCTGCCGGTTTTCGTCCGTGATATGTCCGGCGGCTGTCAGGAACGCGATCCCGGCATTCCATTCCTCCTCCGTCAGGCGGACTTCGCGGATGAAGTTATGCAGGTGCCGGGTCAGGGACTGCATCAGGTCCTTAAGCCGGGGGTCCTCGGTGTTGTCGAAGGACGCGACGACGGTGTCCACGAGTTCCTGTTCGACGGCGGCCTGCGCGGCTGTGACGGACGGCATCAGCGCGGCCGCGGCGGTGCTGGATGTTTCAGGCATGGCTGGATTCCTTTCTGGGCATGCTCGGAGCGGCAGGCGTGGTTCCGACGTAAGCGGCACGGAGGAGGTGTTCGAGCTCCATCGCGGAGACAGGACGTGGGTTGGAGCCCGGGATGGCCGGCAGGATCAGCTCCACGGCCTGGGGGATGGCGGCCTCTGCAAGACCGTGGTCTTTCAAAGCGGTGGGCGCCGCCAAAACTGAACGCAGGGCCTCAAGCCCGGCGACGGCGTCGGCGGTTCCCAGCGCGGCGGCAATCCGGCGCTCCGCGTCAGGGGCGAACGGGGCGTTATAGGCCAGGACGTGGGGCAGGACCACGGCGTGGGTTTCGGCGTGCGGCATGTTGTACGCCCCGCCCAGGACGTGGCAGATCTTGTGGTGCATTCCGGAACCGGCGGAGGCAAACGCCACCGCTGACAAGTACGCGCCGTAAAGGGCCTGCTCCCTCCCGGCCAGATCCTGGGGGTTGTGCTTGATCAACGGGAGGCCGCCCGCAAGGGCGCGGATGCCTTCGGCGGCCAGTGCCTGGTTGATGGGATCAGCCCGCGGTGCCCACATGGAATCGATGCAGTGCGCCAGGGCGTTCAGTCCGGATGCGACCGACAACCCGGCGGGCAACGACAACGTCAGTTCGGCGTCGTAGATCACTGACACAGGCAGGACATGATCGTCCACGCCCGTTGTCTTTCGGGACGCCTCCGTCAGGCCCCACACATTGGTGGCTTCGGATCCGGCGTACGTGGTTGGCACAGCAATGATCGGAAGATGGGTGGTCAGGGCGATGGCCTTCGCCAGGCCAGTGGTTGAACCGCCGCCAACGCAAACAACCAGATCGATTCCGTGCGCAAGCGCGGCGGCGCGCGCCTTCTCCGCCTTCCCAACCGGCACATGCGGTGCCACATCGTTGTAGTACAGGACGACGTCGATCCCCGCGCACAGCTTTTCCACCAAGGGTGCTTCGGAACTTCCGGCGATCACCATCACCCGTCCGGCGCCCAGGCGGCCCACTTCGGCACTCAGGTGGGCCGCAGCCTTTCCTGCGCCAAAGAGGACGCGCTGCCCAAGGGTCACATGCTCAAACGTCACAGTCATTTTGGTGTCACTGTCATTTCGGAATCACTGTCATTTTCGGTGTCGCAGCCATTTCCTGCTTACTCCTGCTCTCATCGTCTCCTGAAGGCTGCCGGCCAGGGCACTATCTGGCCGCCGCCACCAGACCGGGTGCAGCAGTGGCAGAGTCACCCAGGCGCAGCAGCTTCTCGGCGTTGCGGAAACTGATCTTCTCCCGGTCGGATTCGCTGATCGGCGCGTTGTCCAGGAACTTCGCGGCGTCTTCGATGGTTTCGAACGGGTAGTCCGTTCCGAAGAGGATGTGGTCCGCACCGATCGCGAGCATGGCGCACAGCAGCGGAGCCGGCGAACACACACCGCTGGTGGTGATGTAGAGGTTGTCCCGAAGGTATTGCGACGGTTTGCCCTTGGCGAGCTCGATGCCATGGTGGTTGTGGAAGTCCCAGCGGGAATCAAGGCGCCAGAGGACGTAGGGCAGCCCCTCGCCCATATGCCCCAGCAGGAGCTTGGCGTTGGGGAAATCGTCAAAGACCCCGCCAAAAATCAGCCGCAGGGCATGGGTGGACGTATCAATGCCCCAGCTCCACATGGGTCCTACCAGCTCCGGATGGCCGCTGAGCACGTCGGCGGTGTCCACACCATTGGCCGGGTGCAGATACAGGGGAACGTCCAGCCCTTCGGCCATCTCCCAGACGATACGCAGCCGGGGGTCGTCAAGGTACATGCCGTTGGTGTGGGCGTTGACCAGCGCCCCTTTCATGCCGAGGTCCTTGACAGCTCGTTCCAGCTCTTGTGCCGCTGCCTGTGGATCCTGCAGCGGGAGGGCGGCGAAGCCGGAGAAGCGGGTAGGGCGTTCAGCCATGACTCCGGCAAGGAAATCGTTCACTGTTTTGGTTTTGGCTACCGCCGTGGCCGGGTCCCTCTCGGCCTGGATGCCGGGGGAGTTCAGGGACAGGACTTCCATGTCGATGCCGTGCAGGTCCATCTCCGGGAGGCGCTCCTCCGTGAAGTCCAGGAGGCGCCGGGAGGCATCCGCCCAGGCATGGGGCTGGGCAATGGAACTGGTGCTGTTCCCGTAGCCGACGAGGTCGGGGGTGACGAAGTGTTCTTCGAGGGCGATCTTCTTCAAAACGAGCTCCTTTGTCCACTGACAATCAATTCACTTATATGCATTGACTTCACTAATAATGAATCCTAACCTGTGAGTGTGTCAAGGATCACAGCAGTGGTCCGATCCAAGGACTTGAGGGATGACGATGGAGAAATTTGATGTTGCCGTTGTGGGGTACGGCCCTGTAGGGATGGCCATGGCAGCGCTGCTGGGCCAGGCAGGCCACACAGTGGTGGTGCTGGAGAGATACGCCGGCCTGTATAACCTGCCCCGCGCTGCGATCTTCGACGACGAGACCATGCGCACCTTCGCCCGGCTTGGCATCGCTGACGCGCTGCTTCCCAAGGTCAACGCCCAGCGCAATTACGAATGGCGCAACGCCGCCGGTGAACTTCTGATCGAGCATGAGTTCGCGCTGAAGGGCGCCTCGGGCTGGGCAGAGTGGTACATGATGTACCAGCCCGAGCTGGAGGAGGCGCTTGACCGGCTGTGCCGCTCCATGCCGAATGTGACAGTACGGTTCAACTCGCCCGTTGACGGGTACGCCGAAACGGCCGACGGTGTGGCGGTGAAGGGACCCGGCGGCGCAGTGGTGGCCGGCTACGTTGTGGCGTGCGACGGCGGCAACGGCTTCACGCGCGGCTGGCTTGGATCCGGGATGGAAGACTTCGGCTTTTCCGAGCCCTGGCTGGTGTGTGATTTCCGGCTCACCGGTGACGTGGACCTTCCCCATGCACGGCAGGTCTGCGATCCCCGCCAGCCCCAATCGATCATTTCGCTGGGGCCGTCCCACCACCGGTTCAGCTTCATGCTGGACTCCGAAGAGGCTTTCCTGGTGGAGCGTGATCCGCAAAGAGTGTGGGCGCGCGTGGCCAATTACCTTGCACCGGACCAGGCGGAGCTCATCCGGGTGGCCACGTACACCTTCCGTTCCCTGATCGCCGCATCCTGGCGGCAGGGGAGGATTCTGCTGGCAGGAGACGCTGCACATCAGATGCCGCCGTTCCTCGGCCAGGGGATGTGTTCCGGGATCCGGGACGCCCAAAATCTGGCGTTCAAACTGGACCTTGTACTCACGGGCAGGGCCGAGGAGACTGTCCTTGACAGCTACCAGACCGAGCGCGAGCCCCATGTTGCGGCGGTTGTCCACAAGGGTATCGAGCTCGGCAAGGTCCAGACCATGCGTGATCCTGAGAAAGCCCGGCAGCGCGACGTCCAGTTCCTGGAGAACCGCCGGAACAATATGAAGCCGGAAAAACTTCGCTTTCCGGGGCTGGGACCGGGGTTCCTGGCAACAACCGGGCATCCCGCCAACGGGCGGCTGTTCATCCAGGATGAGGTCCGGACCAACACTGCCGCCGGCCGCTTCGACGAAATCTTCGGCTACGGATTCCGGCTGCTCTGTGATGCCCAGTGGTATTCAAAGAACATCGCGCCTGGCGCTGACGTCCTCGACGGCAGCCCGGGAGACGTCGTCGTTATTGACCCGGACACAGGGGACGTCAGCGGATCCTTTGCCGATACCAACGGCACCTACCTGGGGTGGTTCAGGGACAACGCCTGCGCCGCCGTCCTTGTCCGCCCCGATTTCTATGTCTTCGGGGCCGCCAGTATCACCAGCGGGTACCAAACCCTGATCCGCGATTACCGCAAAGCCTGCTCAACGGTGAGCAGCACGGCCACATCAGTAGGAGTCTGAACCATGTCAACAACCAATAAGAGTGACGTCCAAGGGAATCTCCGCACCATCACCGAACGGACCCTGCTCGCCATCGCCTTCGTTATCGCCGCGCTGGAAGGCTACGATCTTGCCGTGTACGGCGTTTCCGTCCCCGCTCTGCTGGGTGACACGTCGCTGAACGTAGACAAGGCGTCGGCCGGCGCGCTGGGTTCAGTCGTCGGCGCCGGCATGCTGATAGGCGCGGGCCTCGCCGGTGCCCTGATGCGTCGGATTGGCGCACTGCGGCTGATCCTGGCCAGTTGCCTCGTCTTCTCAGCCGGCATGTTGATCTCGGCAGTCGCGCAGAACGTTGTTCTTTTCGGGGCGGGCCGGGCCCTCGTGGGCCTGGGACTTGGCATCGTCCTGCCCACCCTGCTGGCCTACGTGGCGGACCTCTCCGTCCCGCAGCACCGTAACCGGAACACCGGCATCGTGATGGCCGGGTACGCGGCCGGCGGTTTGGCAGCGCCCCTGCTCGGCGCGGCGCTGCTTCCGGCCACCTCTTTCCGGTGGCTGTACATCATTGGTGTGCTGCCGGTCCTGGTCATCCTGCCCTTCGCCTGGAAACTGCTGCCCGTGCCGCCGGTCCACCTCCTCCGGATCGGCCAAACAGCACAGGCGCACCGCATGAGCGAGGCCATGGGGCTCCCGACGCCGGTGCTCGCCTTGGCAGGAAAGCGGCACCTCGCCGGCATTGGCCCGCTGTTTTCCCCCGGCGTGGGCGTGGCCACGCTGCTCTTTTGGATGATGACCTTCTGCGGACTGCTCCTGGTCTTCGGCATCACAGCCTGGCTTCCCACCATGATGCAGGCCAGCGGCTATTCCCTGGGATCGGCCCTGCTCCAGACGGCCGCCATGTGGATCGGCGTGGCCGTGGGCGTCATCATCGGCGGACGCATCGCCGATGCGATCGGCGCGAAGCCCGTGGTGGTTGTCGCGTTCCTCACCGGGGCTGTCAGCCTCCTGGTTATGAGCCTGAATCCCAACGTCGTGGTCCTGTTCATCTTTATGTTCCTCAGCGGCGTGGGCTTCATCGGGTCCCAGATTCTGGTCAACGGATTCATCCTGACCCGCTACCCGGATGATATCCGTGGCAGCGGACTGGCCTGGGCCCTGTCCTTTGGCCGGATGGGTGCCATTGTGGGCCCGTCCCTGGGTGCCTGGGTCATGACCTCAGGATTGTCAGTGGAGTGGAACTTCTACGCCTTCGCCATCCCGGCAGTGATCGGGGCTTTCGCGTCGGTCCTTGTTCCCCAGGTGAAGGTTAAGGCTGCAGCAGTCCCTGCTCCTGAACTGCCTGCCCAGGAATTGCCCGCCCTCAAGGTGCCCGCTCCCAAGGCGTAGCTCGGCCAAGTCCACACGTAACAAGTACACTGGCCGCACCCCGTCCCTGCCTTCAGGCCGGCCGGGGTGCGTCCATTTCTGCTTTTCAGATCCGGGAAATGACCAGGCGCCGGAAACAGACACAGGGGAGTGAGCGGTTTTGAGCGAATCGGACCAGGAGTCAGCCGCCGAACGGCAAGGCATCCAGTCTGTTGAGTTGGCGATGCGCATACTCAAGGCACTGGAAGACGGGGGTGGGCCCATGCCGCTGTCCGAAATTGCCGAGCGGAGCGGCTTCCAGCCCAACAAAGCCCACCGCTACCTCGTCAGCCTGGTCCGCTCCGGACTTGCCTCACAGTCGCCCAAGACCGGGAGGTACGATTTTGGCGCCGCGATGCGCCGCCTTGGCGCCGAGTCGCTGCGCCGGACCAATGAAGTATCGGTGGCCTCGGATTACGCCATGAGGCTCCGCGACGCCTGCGGGCACTCGGTCAATCTTTCTGTCTGGGGCGAGGACGGGCCGGTGGTGGTCAGATGGGACTATGGCTCCCATGTCCTGCCGTTCAACGTCCGGGTAGGGGCCAAGCTGCCCATGCTGACTTCGTCCGGTGGCCTGATCTTTCTTGCCTACCTGCCGGAATCCATGTCAGCGGCGGTGTTGGCTGCCGACCGTGCACGCCTGAGCGCTGAAGCGTACTCCGATGCCGATGTCAGCCGAAAGCGCCGGGAAGTCCTGCAGGCGGGATATGCGGTCACGTCCGGAGGCATTATCCCCGGGGTTTCTTCGGTGGCGGCTCCCGTCTTCTCGTCCGTTGACTCGCTTCCGCTGGCCATCACCGTGGTCTTCCCGGCCGAAGACGTGGACAAGGCGGAAATGGACAGGGTGACAGCGGAGCTGCTGCAGACCGCACGCACCATTTCCCAGGAGCTGGGCGTCTCCTCCGACAAGGCGTCCTGACGGAGGCCCCAAGTCAGGAAGCCACGCGCCTAGACGCGTTGGTCAGGGGCATCCAGCAGGGCTGCCAGCGGAGGCCTTGTTCCCCTGCGGAACATCATCCCCTCCGGCAACCCCTCTACTGCGACGCGTGATCCGGACACATCGATGGTCACCCGTGCCCCGCCCACGGGCAGGTTGGTGGTGTGCAGACTTCCCCAGGACTTTGGCAGCACGGGATCCATCCACAGCGCGCCCCGGGAGACGTGCGCCTCATAGCGCAGCAGGCTGCGCATAATCATCACCGGGGTGGCCGACGCCCACGCCTGCGGGGAACAGGCGGTGGGATAGGGCAGAGGTTCCGGACACTCGGACCGGCTGAATCCGCAGAACAGTTCGGGGAGCCGGTTATCCGTGTATTCGGCTGCCTTCATGAGGGCCGAGGAGAGCTGCTGCGCCTCCTTGACGAAGCCATAGCGCATGAAACCCGCCACGATGAGCGCGTTGTCATGCGGCCACACGGATCCGTTGTGGTAGCTGACCGGGTTGTAGGCACCCATGTCTGTTGCCAGGGTCCGGATGCCCCAGCCACTGAACATCTCCGGGGACATCAGCCGGCGGACAACCAGGCGCGCCTTGTCCTCATCCACGATGCCGGACCAGAGGCAGTGGCCCATGTTGGAGGCACAGGCATCAACCGGCCGTTTGTCCCCGTCCAGTGCGATGGCGAAATACCCCTGCTCCGGCAGCCAGAACTGTTCGTTAAACTGCTTCTTCAGCCGCTCTGCCCGGTTCCGGAGGTCGGCTGCGAGCGCCAGGTCACCGGCGTCGTAGGCCATCCACGCCCGGGCGATGTACGCACTGTAGACGTAGCCCTGTACCTCGCACAGGGCGATGGGCGCCTCGGCAATGCGGCCGTCGGCAAAATTGATCCCGTCCCAGGAGTCCTTCCAGCCCTGGTTGATGAGGCCGTGCTCGTTCAGGCGCTCATACTCGACAAACCCATCGCCGTCACGGTCGCCGTAATCACGGATCCAGTCCAAGGCGCGGTCGGCATGCGGCACCAGGGCGGCGATGTCCCCGGCGGCAAGCCCCCAGTGGCTCGCTTCGCCCAAGAGGGTCACGAACAGGGGAGTGGCGTCGGCGGTGCCGTAATAGGCGGATCTGCCGCCCAGCGCAAGGCCGGTCCCGACGTCGAGCCGCACCTCGTGCAGGATCCGTCCCGGTTGCTCTTCGGTCAGCGGATCCACTTTGGCACCTTGGCGGTCCGCCAGGGTTTGCAGCGTTCCCAGGGCCAGCGTTGCGTCCACCGGAAGGACCATAAAGGAGGACAACAGCGAGTCCCGCCCGAACAGGGCCATAAACCACGGGGCCCCTGCCGCGACGACCATCCGGTCAGGATGGTCGGGGTCAACGATGCGCAGTGCGCCGATGTCGTCATGGCTGCGCAGCAGGCTCCGCTCGATGGACGGATTGCCCACTCGGGGAAGCGGGATTCGTGCCTCCCAGGTCCGCTGAAGCCGCTCCTGCGCCGAGATCATGGCGGCAGAGAGGGCGACCGTCGGCAGGCCGGCGTCCACTTCAGTTTCTGCTGTCAGCGGCAGAACGGTGGCCCGCACTGTCCACTTTCCATGCGGCGGGATGGTCATCCCCACCACGAAGCCTTCAGCGCTGGCTTCGGCATCGCGCATGCGGACAACGATGCCCTTGCGTGTCTCCTGCCAGGCCGCCTCGATCGTCACCGAACCGGACTTAAAGCGCCTGCTCTGTTCCCAGACGCGGTGGAACCGGCCGTCCTTAACCTCGAACAGGTCGGCGAAATCCGCTTCCAGTGACAGCGCAATCTCACAGGGCGCAGGCTGGAGGGAATAGTTGCTGACAGTGATGTCCTCCACGATGCCGGCACCCAGCTCACGCTTCCGCTGGACCGTCAGGGGGCTGTCGGCCCGGCCGTCGGAGCGGGCTGCCCTCCCGATATAGGTGCCCTGGTACGGGGAAGGGGTCCACGCACCCAGCGGCTCCAGCGGCTGGCCGTTTACCGTGATCGCCCAGCGCGACAAGATCCTGGTATCCCGGTAGAAAACGCCGTGCGGATGGTGCGGGAAGATGTCACCGTTGGGAAGGGAGATGCAGAAGGACGATCCTGCGACAAGGGTTACCGCGCCCTGGCCGGTGGATCCTGCGGCGTTGTCTGCATTCCATCCGGCCATCCCAGGCTCCTTTGAAAAACATCACAAACCGTGCGTGTAGTTGAATCTACGCCGATGGCTGGGCTCATGCCAGACGCTTCAATTTTCCGCGGCGCCGCTTTCCTACCGGATTGGAGTCCTGTTCAGGTGAGGCCGGACAGGCGGGAGCATTCCTCCCAGAGACGCTTCCGGGCCACTGGATCTGACCCCATGCCAGGAGTAGGCAGCTCCTTGCGTTTCGCCCAGAGTTTGCCTGAGACGGCCGCCGCCTCGGGTGAGGTGGCGAGCCACACGGGAGTGTCAGCCGCCTTTTCCGCGGACGCGCCGAAAGTGTTGGTGAGCCAGCGGAACGGGCCGCCGACGTCCTGCAGCAGGGTGGTGTCCTTGACGAGGCCGGGATGCGCGGCGTTCGCCACCACTCCCGTCCCCCTCAGGCGCTCCGCCAGTTCCTGGGTGAAGAGAATCCTCGCGAGCATTGTGGGAGGTGTGGCGCGCATGAAACTGTATTTGCCCTTGGCGGTCTGGAGGTCGTCGAAGTCGATTTTTGTGCCGGATGGCCCACCCGAATACCTGGAGGCGATGTTGACGATCCGTGAAGTGTTGGAGGTGTTGCCTGGCCGGTTGGTGTCCCCGGGGACCTGGCCTGCGGGGGCTGCCGCTTTCTTGAGCGCTTCCAGGAGCAGGGTGGTCAGCAGGAAGTAGCCCATCACATTGGTAGCGAAGGTGACCTCAAGCCCTTCCGGGGTAACCTGGCGTTCCTTGCGGAACACGCCCGCGGCGTTGACCAGCACGTGGAGTCTGTCGTGGCGGGAAAGGAACTCGTCCGCTGCGGACCGGATGGATGCCTGGAGTGAGAGGTCGCAGGCAAGCGGCTCCAAGGTTGCGTTGGGCACCACAGCGCTGATGTCACGGACCGCTTGTTCTGCCCGCGCGGTGGAGCGTCCGACGACGACGACAGCCGCGCCTTCGCGCGCCAGGGCCGTGGCGATCGCCCGCCCGAGGCCGCCTGTTGCGCCCGTAACGAGGGCAACCTTTCCCTCCATGGCGGTCAACGCCGTCGCCCCCGGTTGCCTGCGTTCCCCGCGGCACCAGCGGCAACGATCCGCCTTTTCGATTCCTTCATGATGGCTCCCCGTTAAAGCGGCCGGCGCTGTGGACTGAGCAACATCTCAACACGAATCCGCCCCGATGGCGAGAGACAGGTTCAGCCGGGGGCCGGGAGGCGGCGGGACAGGGCCCGGATACAACACAGGATGCATGAATACATCTCGGCCTGTACTTTGGCTAGGTGGAACCTGATCGGCGGACACCCTATGCATCACGTCCTGATCGCCGCGCCGTACTGAGCCGGAGGATCAGGCTGTTCGCGGCCGCGACAATCACGTACAACGCCATCGAAGCGGTTGTGGCGCTCTGGGCCGGCGGCGTCGCAGACTCTTCGGCGTTGATCGGCTTCGGCCTGGATTCGATAGTCGAGGTGGCTTCCGCTGTGGCACTGTCCTGGCAGTTCTCTGCCAAGGATCCGGAACGGCGTGAGCACCTGACGTTGCGGATCATTGCCATCTCCTTCTTCGCCCTTGCCGCATTCGTGAGCATTGACGCCATTCGGTCACTTACCGGCGCCGGAGAGGCACAGCACTCCACTCCGGGCATTGTCATTGCTGCCCTGAGCCTGGCCATCATGCCTGTCCTGTCATGGGCCCAGCGCCGTGCGGGGCGGGAGCTCGGATCCAGGACAGCGGTGGCCGACTCCAAGCAGACCCTGCTCTGCACCTACCTCTCAGCCGTCCTGCTGGCTGGCCTGGTTCTCAACAGCACCCTGGGCTGGTGGTGGGCAGATGCCGGCGCCGCTTTGGTCATTGCCGGCATCGCCGTCCGGGAAGGCATCAATGCTTGGCGGGGAGAAGCTTGCTGCCCCATCCCGTCTGCAGCCGGCGGCAAAGCTGGCCGGGACGAACCGTGCGAGGATGAAGCCTGCTGCGCAGGGTGTGGATCAGACGCCTCCGCCGCGCCTGCCGCCCTGGACCTTGGGACGAAGCCGGCAGACTGCCCCTGAAGCTGGAAGGAGCGGCCTAGAGTTGTTGTATGGACAGTTGATGTCTTGACAGCGAAGCTGCCTTCCCCGCCAGCCAACTGATTCGAGGCGGCGATGATGCGCAGCGGCCCCCAAGGAGTGTGAGTGCCATGCCCAAGACCGGCAAAAACAACCACGCCCGCAAGGAAGAGCTTCCCTCGACCCTGCAGCGCTCTGAGCAGAAGGCCCAGGACACGTTTGCCAAAACCTACGATTCCGCCCTTGACACCTACGACAACGACGAGAGCAGGGCTGCCCGTGCCGCCTTCGCCTCGCTGAAGCACAGCTATGAGAAGGTGGGCGACCACTGGGAGCCGAAAGAGAAGCGCGGCCCTTCAGACAAGCGGGCCGAGGGCGGACTTGATTCATCGGCACCCACCGCCGGCGGCGTGGATGCGAACGCGTCAAAGGAACACCTCTACAAGCGTGCGCAGGAACTGCACATCAACGGCCGCTCGAGGATGAATAAGGACGAACTGGTCCAGGCGCTGCAAAAGGCCAATGAAACCGCCACCCGGAAGGCGCGTGGAGACTAAGCGCTCCAAAGCCTGCTGCACCAAAACCAGGCGCGGGGCCTAGGCGACGGCGGGCAGGAATCGAGCGTTCCTGATCCGTGATTCGCCGCACTGGACGGTCAGCGGGGGAATCGGCCATGGTCCGCGATCTTTGGTCTGGGGGCGCCCCACCGCTACATGCGGGGTCCAGCGGGGGTGCCTGAAGCCGAGCGCCCTGGAGCTGAGGATAAAGTCGTCCACGTGGTCCACCAGCAGCCCGTCGAGAAGTTCGCGCAGGCCCTGCAGGAGGGACGCCTGGTAATCATGGACCCGTTCCGGCACGTCCACTTCCAGTCCGGAGATGCTTCCCCCTCCGAGCAGGATCAGTCTTTCCGCCCGCCCGGAAAAGCCTTCCAGCACTGGCAGGGACCGCAGCCAGCCAACGGTCCTGCTGATCACAGCGTCGGGGCTGGTGATGCCGTTGGTCCACTCAGCGACGTCCCGGGAGAAGTCCTCGAGGATGCCGATGTGCAGCAGGGTCAGGTGCAGCCCCTGCGGCCTGCGCAAACCGTGGACGTAGCTGCCCAGTTGCTCGTAGTCAGAAAGCCCGGAGCCCACGCTGAGCACCGGCACCTCCACGGTGATGCGGGGGAGTGATTGCATCCAGGCCTCCTCAAACCCTCTCCGCGTGCTTCTAACGGATTCAGCGATGTCACTCTACTCGGAGCATATGGATGGCCGGTATGGAAATCCGTCAGTATCGAAGGCCCGCCGACATTTCCGAGATCGGCAGCGCGATGGCGGGGACGTTCTGACGAAATTGTTTACAATAAAGGGAAACGTGCCGAAAGCAATCCAGCGGGGAGAGTATGACGATTATTGATGAGACCACGCGGACAGGCCTTTCGGCGTCCGAGCTTGTCAGCGTCCTTCGCCAGGCGATCATCACCGGTGAACTGGTACCCAAGCAGCGGCTGGTCGAAGCCGATCTTGCCGCCGAGTACGGTGCCAGCCGCGGAAACATCCGTGTGGCGCTGTCGGAACTGAGCGTTGAGGGCCTGGTGGAGCGGGTGCAGAACCGCGGCGCCCGGGTCCGGGCAGTCTCGGTGGAGGAAGCCGTTGAGATCACCGAGGTCCGCGGCGCCCTGGAAGCACTGTGTGCCCGGAAAGCCGCGCAGCGAATCTCTGATCTTGAATCTGAGGAGTTGCGGGAGCTTGCAAGGCACATGGAGGACGCTGTGGCGCGGGGCGACCGGGAATCGTACTCCGACTGCAACCAGCGGCTTCACGCCAAGATCATTGCCGTAAGCGGCCAGGAGACCGCCGCCTCAACAATTCAGCGGCTGCGTGGCCAGGCCGTGCGGTTTCAGTTCCGGCTTGCGCGGCAGCCAGGCCGGCCGGCTGTTTCCCTTCCACAACACCTGGCCATCATCGACGCCGTCTGCCGGCACGATTCCGAAGGGGCGGCCGAGGCAATGAGGCTCCATCTGGAAAGCGTGGCGGACGCCATCCGTGGGCCCCAGGGCTGACACAGCCCCGACAGAGGCAGTGCCCCTTTCGGCGGTGAACCAGTCAGGCGGTGCGTGTGGCCGCACGGGCTGCCTGGCCAATGATGGCGCTGTACGTGGGGTAGGCGAACTTGACCCTCGCCAAGGTGGCAAGGTCTGTACCTGCCGCCATGGCTGAGGCCACGGCCTGCACCACCTCGACGGCGTTTTCCCCCACTGCATGGGCGCCCAGGATCAGTTCCTGGTGCCGGTCAGTGACAAGTTTGAGGAAGCCCGCTTCCCGGTCATCGATAATGGGACGCTCTACCGTGCCGTAGGGGACGGTCACCGAGAGGCATTCGGGGTCGCGTTCCCGCGCCCGTTCCTCGGTGAGCCCCACCCCGGCGTAGTCGGGGTCGGTAAATCCGCCTTCCGGCAGCAGGTGGTGGGGTGTGGTCCGGTGGGCGCCCAGCACCGCGTTGCCCGCCGCCGTTTCGCCCTCAAACACCGCAGCCTGCACCAGCATGCTGGTGCCGTTCGCGTCCCCGGCGACAAAAATGTGCGGCACGTTGGTACGCAGGTACCCGTCCACGGGAATGAAGGATCCCGCCGTCGCCACCCCCGCGGCCTCGAGGCCCAGGCCCGGGATGTTGGCGGGCCAGCCGGCGGCCATCACCACGGCGTCGACATCGACGGCGGAGCGTCCGCCGTTCTTTGTCCAGGAGATTCCGAGATCCCCGTCCTGGTTCCTGGCGATCTCTTCGATGCCGGAAATTCCGGTCTCAACCCGGATCCCCTTGGCGGCGAAGCTTTGCCCTACATAGGCGGCAACGTCATGGTCCTCGGTCAGCAGCAGGCGGGGCGCCACATCCAGGAGCAGCACCTCGGATCCCAGCGCGTTGAAGATGGTGGCCAGCTGCGCCCCGGTGTGACCGCCCCCTATGATGGCCATCCTCCGCGGGAGTTCCTTGAGGGTCAGCAACTCGTCGGGAAGGATGGCGTGCCCGGCTCCTGCGACCGGGAGCCGCCTGGCGGCTCCGCCAACACAGAGAATGATGGAGGCTGCAGTGAACTCCTGCCCATCGACGCTGACAGTGTGCTGGTCCGTAAAGAGCGCCCGTCCTGGGATGAGGTGGATGCCGAGGCGTTCCATCATGGCGTCGTATTGCTTGGCCGCAAGCACGCGCTGCACTGTCTCACGGACTCGGGTGACCGTTTTTTCCCAATCCACCGCCGGTTCCTGGACCACGATCCCGTAGTCAAACGCGGTCCTCACCTCGCGGTACAGCCTTGCCGTCTTGGCCAGCACCCGCGTGGGAACGCAGCCGGAGTTCAGGCATGTCCCTCCGAGCGCCGCACGTTCCACCACAGCTGTCCTGGCGCCCAGTTCGGCAGCCCGTTCCGCTGCCGCCATGCCAGCGGGCCCGCCGCCGATGACCAGAACATCGTACGTGTAGTCCATCAGCTGTCCCCTCAGTTGGCTGGTTCCCACCGTACCGGACCTGCCCTTGAAGAAAGGCAGGCACCCAGGCGGTCATTACAGCAGGCACCACAGCAGGGAATCTACGGCCAGGAGACACGGTACTGCCCTCCGGCTTTGAGTGTCGCAGCGCGCCCAAGTAGTGTGGCCCACACCACACTCGCAGCACTCTGACTTTGGGAGAGACCATGCCACATGTGAGACGCCGACTCGCTGCCGCCACCGCAGTCTTGGCCATGACCGCAACCACCGGGGCTGTCGCAAGTCCTGCGTTCGCCGATCCCCGCGAAACCGAAAAATCGGCCACCGCCACCGGGTACGGCGGGGCGGTGAGTACGGTAGACCCGGAGGCATCTGCCGCCGCAATCGAAGTCCTGCGCAAGGGGGGCAACGCGGCTGACGCGGCCGTGGCAGCAGCAGCAACCCTTGGCGTAACCGAGCCGTACAGCGCTGGGATCGGCGGTGGCGGCTACTTCGTCTTCTACGATGCCAAAACCGGCAAGGTGGGCACCATCGACGGCCGCGAAACGGCACCGGCAGCTATGTCCCATGATGCGTTCATCAATCCGGCCACCGGAAAACCGTATCCCTTCACTCCAGAGCTGGTGACGAGCGGCGTCTCCGTAGGCGTCCCCGGCACACCCGCCACCTGGGAGCGGGCACTGGAGCGTTGGGGCACGTTAAGCCTCGGCGAGGCCCTAAAGCCGGCCATCAAGGTAGCAAACCGGGGTTTTGTGGTGGACGAAACGTTCCGCCAGCAGACCTTGGAGAATAAGGTCCGCTTCGAGGCGTTCACGTCAACCAGCAGCCTTTTCCTCCCGGGTGGCGACGCACCCGCCGTCGGCAGTATCTTCCAGAACCATGACCTTGCCGAAACGTACCGGACCCTCGCGAAGCAGGGAACTGACGGCTTCTATACGGGCCCCCTCGCAGAGGAGATCGCCGCCACTGTCCAGGCGCCCCCGAAGTCGCCCGACACTGAGCTGCCAGTCCCTGTGGGGCACATGACGGCGGCTGACCTGGCTGCGTACAAGGCCTTGGACCAGGATCCCACCCACGTGGAGTACCGCGGTTATGACGTTTACGGCATGGCGCCCTCGAGCAGCGGCGGAACCACAGTGGGTGAGGCCCTGAACATCCTGGAGCCGTTCAACCTGGCCGACATGCCAGCCTCCGGGGCACTGCACCACTATCTTGAGGCAAGTGCGCTTGCCTTCGCCGACCGGGCCAAGTACGTGGGGGATCCGGCGTTTGTGAACGTGCCCACCGCCGCGCTGACGGACCCGCTGTTCGGCAAGGAACGGGCCTGCCAGATCAACCCGGCGCAGGCGGCAGTTCCCAAGCCGGTACCGGCCGGGGACGTAACCAACTACGACGGCGCATGCCCGGCTTCCGTGGCCCCGCTCGCCGACGAAAAGGACACCGAAAACATCTCGACGACGAACCTGACAGTCGCCGACAAATGGGGCAACGTGGTGGAGTACACCCTGACCATTGAGCAGACCGGCGGGTCCGGGATTGTGGTGCCCGGCCGGGGGTTCATCCTCAACAACGAGCTGACCGATTTCTCCACCGTGTACGACCCCGCCGATCCCAACAGGATCGAGCCGGGGAAGCGGCCACGCTCCTCTATGTCCCCCACCATCATCCTGAAGGAGGGTGAACCGTTCCTTGCGCTTGGCTCGCCGGGCGGATCCACCATTATCACCACCGTCCTGCAGACCATCCTGAACCGGGTGGACCTGGGGATGACCATCTCCGAGGCGCTGGCCGCACCGCGCGCAGCCCAGCGCAACACGGCCAATATCAGCGCCGAGCAGGAGTTCATCGATGCCTATGCGTCCGAACTTGAGCCTCTCGGCCATGTGTTCACCAAAGCAGGGGACTCGTTCACCTCGCTGCCCGAAATCGGAGCTGCCACCGCCATCGAGTTTGGACCGGGAAACCGGATGGTTGCCGCCGCCGAGCCGGAAAGGCGTGGCGGCGGCTCTGCCATGGTGGTCACGCCGGCTCCTTAGGGTGATGGCTTAGGGGCACTTTCCCCGGGCCCGGTATCGCGGAGGGCCAGGGCTGCCTGGACCAGCGCCGCGTGCGTCAGGGCCTGGGGAAAGTTCCCCAGCAACATGCCGCTGGCCGGATCGATTTCTTCGCTGTAGAGGCCCAGCTCATTAGCCTTCCCAAGGAGGGCTTCAAAGAGTTGCGTGGCTTCGCCATGGCGGCCGGTATGGGCGAGGGCCTGGACCAGCCAGAAGGAACAGGGCAGAAAGGCGCCCTCGGTCCCGGGCAGCCCATCCTGGCCCGGCGGGTACCGGTAAAGGAGTGGATATCCGGCGGACAGTTCACGCCCAATGGCGTCCACCGTACCTTTGATCCGGGCTGATCCCGGTTCGTCCAGGCCCAAAAGCGGCAGCACGAGCAAGGCCGCGTCCAGGTCCGGGGACCCGTAGGTGCGTGTGTAGGAATTTTTCCCGGTGTCAAAGCCCTTGGCCCTGATCTCTTCGGACAAGCACTCCCTTGCCTCGTGCCAGCGGCGTCTTTGCCGTCGACGCAGGCGGTGGGTCTCTGCGATGCGCAGCGCCCTGTCCAGCGTCAGCCAGCCCATCATTTTTGAGTGGACATGCTGCGCTTCATCCCCCCGGATCTCCCATATTCCCGCGTCCGGATCCTGCCAGCGGCCAGCTACAAGATCAGTGAAGCCGCGCATGGCCCGCCACGTCTCCGAAAACAGCGGATGTCCACCCTTCACCAGCACCCAGGCGGCATCCAGTACCCAACCGTAGCCGTCCAGCTGGTGCTGGTTGGCGGCGCCATTGCCGGTACGGACGGGGGCACTCCCGGCATACCCCGGCCAGCCTTGCAGCGTGCGTTCCCGTGGCACGTGCCTGCCGGACAGGCTGAGGATGGCTGGCAGCCTGGGCCGTTCCAGCCTGCTGGCATGCAGGAGCCAACCGAGGAAGTTGAGCGCTTCGGCCGATTTTCCTGCGGCCAGGAAAGACCCGACGCCGATGCTCGCGTCCCGCGGCCATGCATATCTGTAGTCCCAGTTGCGGATACCGCCCATGTCCTCGGGCAGTGAGGTGGTGGGTGCCGCCACGGGCGCGCCCGAGGGGGAGTAGGTGAGAAGCCGCAGGGTCAGCAGGCTGCGGAGGACGGGTTCGCGGAACGGAATCCTCGTGTCCACCTCTTCAGTCCATGTCCGCCAGCGGGCGGAATCAGCCTCCACCAGCTCCCACGCGGCCGCCGGATCAACGTGGATAAGCGGTTCGCCGTACGCCACAGCCAGGACCAGGGTCACAGGTTGGCCGGGGACGACAGTGACAGCTTCCGGCCTGCCCGGCTCCAGCTGCAGTGCGGGACTGCAGCCGAGGGAAAGGGCCAGGGGGCCCCATTCGCACACCAGGTTCCCGCCATGGCGGACGCGCGGGCGGCGGTGGCGTTCACCGAGCCGGGGGTCAAAGCAGACCGATGCTGCCACCGGCGCCCCTTCCGCCGTCAGGCGCCGGACCAGCACTGTCGTCGGCAGCAACTGGCCTGCCACCTCTGCCACCATGGCTTCGGTGAGGACAAGCGTTCCGTGATCCGAGGCCCACGCTGTTTCAAGGGTGGCGGTTCCGGGAAGGTAACGGCGGCTGGCAGGCCTGGAAGGCACGGCCGGTCCCATCAGGAAGGTGCCGGCTTCGGTGCCTCCCAGGAGCGCACCGAAGACAGGCTCGCCGTCGAATGTGGGGGCACAAAACCAATCCACTCCGCCTTCGATGGACACCAGTGCGGCGGTCCGCGTGTCGCCCAGCAGACCGTAGTCCGCGATGGGAAGTTCGCGCCGTGGCCGCACCTGCCGTCCAACCTGGCGCTCAGCCCGCCGGGAAGCGCGGCTGCCGGCAGGCTCCGGCGCAGTGTTGACGGGCCCGGCCCTCATGACGCCCCCAGCAGCAGTCCCAGGACGGCGCCGTAAATCACGTGGGCAACGACGGCGACGGCTGGTGTCTGGATTCCGTAATTCAGGCCCAGCAGGCCGGGGGGCTCCAGCACAGCCCGGTTGGACGGCCCCGCACGGGTGGACGCCATCCGGGGATGGACACCGGGTAAGAGGGGCAGGATCACCGTCAGGGCAACTGCCACGTGAAGCAGCCCGAGCAGCGCCCCAATCCACCACGTTGCCTGTCCCAGGAGGGCGAAGGTTGCCGCGTACCCCAAGGCGAATACCTGACCGGCCGCCAAGTGAATGAAAAAGCCCGCGATCCGCGCCCTGTCCGGGTCCGGAGTGAGGACAGTGCCCAGGACAAGCGGCAGGTCAAGACGCGTCCAGCCAGCCATTTGCGCGGCAATCATCACCACGGTCAGGGCGCTGGTGGCCAACAGACCGAAAACGGCCCAACCTTGCCAATCCATCTCACATGCTCCGCAGGTCCAGAAGCTTGCCGGGCATCCATTCTAAAGCTAAGGATCTTGAGTTTAGAAGACCACAGCCTTTGCCTATGCTTTTCAACCCCTGTTCACATGGTGGGGGAGCAGGATCGATTCATGAGGATTTGGCGAACGAGCATCGTGCCTGTACTCGCCGCTCTGGCGGTTGTCCTGCTGGGGGCGGCAGGCGCTGCCGGGCTGGATCAGATGGCAAACTCGAAAACGCAGAATTCCGCCCTTTTCGCCGTCCAGGCATCGGCGGACGGCCAGCCGTCCCTGCACCGGCTGGTGATGATAGGCCTTGCCGAAGGGTCACTTCCCGGGGGCTTCCCCAGCGACGAGGCACGGGAAGAAAAGTACGACGAGAACTTCCAGGAGACGCTGCACGTGCCCACGGCGCCTGCCTGATCCTTGGCGCGGCACGCCGTTCGCGACCTTCGGAACGTTCATTGTTACGACGCACCCGGTATGCCCGACTTTCCTTTTAAGTAGAGGTAAGGCTAACCTAAACCGTTCCTGTTTCCCTTCCCGCCCCTCTTTGCAGCCGGGTGTTCTTCTAGGCGGTTTCTTTTGCGTGTACTCCCTTGGTCCAAAGCAGCCCTGGGCCTGGCAGCCCTGCTTGTCCTCAGCGGCTGTGGAATGAGTGGCCAGGGCAGCCAGGCCGCCAGCCCCGTGGATCTGAATCAGCGGATTGTGGTGAACAACTTCCGGGCACCGGTGGCGAACTGGGCACCGGAGTCTGATGCCGCCTACATCCTGTCGCTTTCAGGCTGCCTTGAGACCCTGACAAAGTACGATCACGAGCAAGGCAAGGTGGTTCCTTTCCTGGCCACAGAATGGAAGCAGGCCTCACCACTGGAATGGGATTTCACCATCCGCAGCGGAGTGAAGTTCCAGGACGGCACGGACCTCACGGCCGAGGCCGTTGTTGCCTCGCTTCAGCATGTCCTTAACGCCCAGGTGCCGGCCAGGGCTTTCAACAAGACCACGGTCAGCGCAGTCACGGCGACCGATGCCAGCACCGTCCGAATCACCACCGCCACCGAGAGCCCTCTGGTGCCGTACCGGCTGGCCAGCGTCAACACCGGCATCCTCGCGCCGGCAGCCTACAAAGACGCTGTAGTGGACCCGTTTGGCCACTGCACCGGTCCCTTCACCCCTGTGTCGGAAAAACCCAAGCAGTCGTTGACTTTGGATCGCAACGAAAACTATTGGGGAGGCAAAGTCCAGCTCGCCGGTGCCGAGGTCCGGTTCGTCACGAACGGAGCAACCCGCGCGGCCCAGGTCCAGACAGGCGAGGCCGATATTTCCCTCTCCATCCCGGTCTCGAGCCTCTCTGCGCTTGAGTCTGCCCCCAACGTCACCGTACTCAAGGCAGACTCGCCACGAACAGCAACCCTCTACCTGAACAACGGCCGGGAACCGCTGAACAACGCCGATTTCCGGAAGGCGCTCCGGTCAGCGCTTGACCTCGATGCACTGGCAGCCAGCGTTTACGAGGGTGCGGCGCTTCCGGCGTCGGGGCCCTTCGCGCCATCAGAACCCTGGGCGTCCGGAAAAGCCGAGTCACCCAAGCAGGACCTTGATGAAGCCAAAAAACTGCTCGCGTCAGCCGGATACACGGCGGGCAGGCCACTGGAAATCATCGCCATCGTGGAGCGTGCCGAGTTCGCAGACGTCGCTGCAGTGATCCAGGAGAACCTGAAGAACATCGGCGTCCCGCTGACCATCCAGACCAAGGAGTACGCGGCGGCCGAACCGGACGTACTCGCCGGCAACTACGACATGCTGCTCAGCCAACGGAACCGCCTGATCGACATCGCGGATCCCATCGGCTTCCTGACGGCGGACTACACCTGCAAGGGTTCGTACAACCTCAGCCACTTCTGCAACGAGGAATACGATAATTTCATCCGCCAGGCCGCCCAGACCCAAAGCACGGAGGACCGGTACAGGCTCTATGAGCAGGCCGGCAACATTCTTGAATCCGAGGCCGTCAACATCTGGCTCGTCAACGAACAGGCAACCGACGCCATCGGCAGCAAGGTCCAGTCCTACGTCCAGGATCCGCTGTCACGGTATGTCCTGACCGCCCAGACCGCGAAGACCGGCTCCTAGCCAGGGACAAACTCCACAGATGATTGCCTTTCTGTCCAGAAGAACGGCGACCCTGACGGTCGCCGTTCTTCTGTCGTCCTTCGCCGTGTTCCTGATTCCCTATCTGACGCCTGGCGATGCTGTCCGCAAGATTATCCGCTCCCGGGTAGCCGGAGACGTGGTGGACGAAGCAACAGTTCAGGCCCTCAGCAGGAGTCTTGGCCTCGATGACCCGCTCCCGGTCCAGTACTTTCGATGGCTGGGCTCATTTATCAGCGGCGATATGGGCCTCTCCCATGTGAGCCGGACCCCCGTGGCCGATCAGGTCATGCCGGCCCTCGCCGTCACCGTCAGCCTGGTTGTCATGGCCCTCGCCGCAGCCACGCTGATCGCCCTCCCGTTGGGAATCGCGTCAGCACTCCGGCAAGGGGGCCGGGCCGACAGGCTGATCACCACAGTCACTCAATCGTTTATTGCCATGCCCGAATACTGGCTGGCCCCGCTTCTGGTGCTGGTCTTCGCCCTGAAGCTGTCCGTGCTGCCGTCAGCAGGCTGGGCCAACGGCTGGTCGGCAGTCCTGCCGGCCGCCACCTTGGCCCTTCGCCCCATCAGCTACTTCACGGCGGCCGTCCGGTCCGGGATGATCGACGCGCTGGAAGCCGATCACGTTCCGGCCGCCCGTGCGCGTGGGCTCACCCAAACCCAGGCTGTGCTCAGGCATGTTGTGCCCAACGGGCTTGTCCCGTTGGTAACGCTCGTCGCAGTCTGGTTTGCCGGCCTGTTGGGCGGTTCCGTCATTGTGGAGGTGATCTTTGCCGTTCCGGGGATGGGCCGGCTCCTCTACGACGCCGTGGTCAACGGTGACATACCCCTGGCCCAGGGAGGCGTTGTTGTGGTTGTTGCCCTCGCGGTGGGCATCACCACCCTGGCGGACTTTGTCCATCGGTTCCTGAGCCCCAAAGTAGGAGGCAAGTTTGCGTAGCTGGACACCTGTGGACAGGACCGCCGTCGTCATCCTTGGCCTTCTGGTGCTGGCTGTCGCCGCGGCCCCGTGGCTGGCGCCGTTTCCGCCTGACGAACAGAATCTCGTGGCCCGGCTTGCCCAGCCCCAGCCGGGGCACTGGCTGGGAACAGATCATCTCGGCAGGGATACCCTCAGCCGCCTGCTCGACGGCGGACGCTTTTCGATGCTGATGGCGGCCCTGGCAACACTGCTGACAGCCGTCCTGGGCATAACAGTCGGCGTCATCAGCGCCCGCCGCCGGGGTTGGCTGGACGAGTTCTTTACCCGCACCAATGACGTCCTGCTGGCTCTTCCGGAGATGGTGGTGGCCCTCTTTATCGTCGCCGCGATGGGCACAGGCTTCCAGTCCCTGCTGGTGGCCCTCACCGTGACGGGCTGGACGCCCTTCGCCAGGCTGGCCCGGACACTGGCGTACGACGTGTCCGCCCGGGGATTCGTGGAGGCGGCGCGCGTGGTGGGATGCACGCCGTCGTTCATCATCTTCCGTCACATCCTTCCGCACCTGGCCGGTCCCATGCTGGGCCTGGCCACACTGAGGTTCGGCCAGCTGCTCATCAGTGTCGGCGCGTTGTCGTACCTGGGCCTCGGCGTCCAGCCGCCCCAGTCGGACTGGGGCTCCATGCTGGCCGCCGCGCAGCCCTTCGCTGACAGGGCGCCGTTGGGGATCATCGCGCCCGGCCTGGCGATCTTCACGGTGGCACTGTGTGTCACCCTGATCGGGCAGCGCGCCGCGCACATGGCCGCCGCGCCGCTGCTACTCCCCGTAGGAGCGCGCGGATAATGCCCAAAGAGTTGTTCATCGAAGACCTGCATGTCAGCAGCACCGCCCCGGCCACCGGGAAAGGGGCATCGCCTGTATCCCGGCCCATCCTCGCCGGGGTCAGTCTCTCAGTGGCCCCCGGGGAGTTCGTGGCGCTGGTCGGAGGATCAGGGTCAGGAAAGACCATGACGGCAATGTCGGCCCTCCGCCTGCTGCCCCCACAACTGAGAATTGAGTCCGGTTCCATCCGCCTGGGCCCGCTGGACCTCACCACCGCCTCCGAGGCGGAACTCAACTCAGTCCGCGGCGGACGCCTGGGCATGCTGTTCCAGCAACCGAAGCGGATGTTCAATCCCAACAAAACCATTGGCAGCCACCTCCGGGAGCCGTTGAAGCTGCACGGCGGCCTGCAGGGCAAACAGGCCCGGGCGAAGGCGCTTGAACTGTTGGAAGAAGTGGGCTTCGAGGACGCGTCCTGGGGTCTTCGGGCCTACCCGCACCAGCTGTCCGGCGGAATGGCACAGCGGGCCATGACTGCCGTTGCCCTGGCCGGGCGGCCGGCCATGCTGCTGGCGGACGAGCCGACGTCAGCCCTGGACAAGGTGCTGGAGAGCCAGATCCTGGACCTGCTGGACCGCGAGCGGGACGAACGCGGACTTGGCATCCTCTACATCACGCACAACCTTGCCTCGGTGGCAGCGTTCGCCGACCGCGTGGTGGTGATGGACGCCGGGCACATAGTGGAGCAGGGCCCTGCCCGGGAAATCTTCGCCCGTCCCCGCGCTGCCTACACCCAACAGCTGCTGGAGGCTTCCAACCTTCTGCCCGCCACGATCCGCCGCTCCACAACTGCCGGCCGGTCCGTCCTGAACCTGAACGTCCTTAACCTGAACGGTGTGGTTAAGCGTTTCGGGGTCGTTAAGCGTTTCGGTAAGGCGCGCCGCCGCGCAGCCCTGGACAACGTTTCGCTGGACGTGCGGCGGGGGGAGATCCTGGGTGTCCTGGGCCAGTCAGGGTCAGGAAAGAGCACCCTGGCGCGCTCGATTGTGGGGCTCGAGGACATCGACGGCGGCAGGATCACCAGGAACCTTGCCCAGGACGGCAAGAAGACGACACCCGCCACGGCTGTGCAACTGGTGTTCCAGGAACCGCACGATGCCTTCGATCCGCGCATGACGCTCCGCACCAGCCTTGAAGCTCCGCTCCTGCGGGGCAGTGACCTCACCCCCGCCGGCAGGTCCGGGCGCCTTGATGCCGCCATGGAGGAAGTGGGGCTGGACCCCGCCATTCTGGACAGGCGTCCCGGGCAGTGCTCCGGGGGCCAGCTTCAACGGATCACCATCGCACGGGCCCTGCTGCTGGATCCCCAGGTGCTGATCTGCGACGAGGCAACCTCGGCATTGGATACGCTGACCCAGCGGACCATCCTGAACCTGCTGCAACGCCTGCACCGGGACAGGGGGCTGTCGTTGATCCTGATCACCCATGACATGGACGTCATCAGGCATATGTGCGACAGGGTGGCCGTCCTGTTCAAGGGCTGCCTGGTGGAAGTCGCCGGCACGTCCGAGTTCTTCGCCGATCCGAAGCACGAACACAGCAAGGACCTGGTGTCGGCCTCCATTCCGTGCCGGGGCCTGCACCTCAAGAAAATCACCCACGCCCAGGCTGCTGCTTCGGCGTAACCGGACAACACAAAAGCGGCCATCCATCAGAATGACGGATGGCCGCTTTTGTTGGCGTGGTTGGCGTGCCTGGCTACCTGGCGATTGCGCTACCGGGCGATTGCCGCGGCCCGGAAATCATCCAGGATGCTGCCCGTTGCCAGCGTGGACGAGATCCCGGTCTTTCCGGCCTTCCCGGCAAAGAACTGGACATCCGCCGTTCGCAGCGGAACCGAAGCCACGACGTCGGCATTGCGGTAGACCGTGACGGTCCCATCCACGTACTTCGCCGTCAGGACGTCGCCGGCCGCGAACGAGGCCTGAATGTCGCCATAGGAGTACCAGGCGTTCTTATCAACGCCCAGCGTGGAGACCCGGACGGTCCTGGCGGATGCGTCGTAGAGCGCCGACACACCTGCCGTCAGGAAGGACTTGCCGGACTGCCCTTTGAGTACCACGCCCTGGACCGACTTGGCCGCGATGGTCTTCAAGGTCAGTGACGCTGTCTGGTCTGATCCGAAGGTCGCGGAATGGAGCAGGGTGCCGCCCAGGAGCGGGTTCAAGGCTTTGTCCTTGATGACGTAGGCCTGGCGTCCGTTCTCGCCGCCCCACGCACTGCCGACGCCGCCGTTGGCCCGGTCAAAGCTGTCCAGGACAGGCGCCTTGACCTCGAATGAACGAACCACCTCAGGTGCAGGCAGGAAGCGCGCGCTGCCTTCCTGCCGGGCGGTGATGCTGCACGTGCCCGCCCCCGTCAGGTGAACCGAGGCGTCCAGCAGGGTACATGCTCCGGAGGCTGCGAAGGTGACGGGCAGGTTGGACGTTGCAGTGGCGCTGATGGTGAAGTCAGAATCGCCAAGGGTTTTGGGCGTGATCTCACCAAAGGAGATCGACTGGCCGGCCGGAGCGGGCACATCCACCGTGCCGGTGGCGGCGTTGCCTCCCTTGTCGACGGCCCGGAACTCCACGGTGGCCGCCGTACGCCCCGCGGGAACAGGCGCTGTGTAAGGCAGCCATTCGGCAGTCCCGACCCGGTAGTCCAGCGAAGCGACGCCGGAGTACGGATCGGTGGCGGTGAGGGTCAGCGTCCGGTCCTCATCCAGGCTTGCGCCTGCCTGCGGTGCCGTCCTGTCAATCTTCACAGCGACGGATGCTTCCGCGGAGGTGTTTCCGGCCGCGTCGGTTGCCCGTGCCCTGATGGTGTGGGCACCGTCGGACGCCACCTCGAAGGAGGACAAGTACGGAACCCAGGCGCCGCCGTCGACAGCTACCTCCACCGTGGGAGCTGCGCCCGAGTTGTCAGTGGCATTGGCGCTCATGGTGACAGGATCCAGGTACCAGCCGTCGGCACCGTTGGGTGCTGCAGGGGAAGTGGCCAGGGCTACCACCGGGGCGGACGTGTCAGCGAACTGGGGCCCGACGCTTTCAAGGGTGGGGACCACCGGTTTGATGGATCCGTCCGCAGCGTAGGTCAGGCGGTCGATGGTGGTCTCCCGGTGCATCCCGTCTCCGCCCGGAATGGCAAAACGGTGGTAGACGATGTACCAGTCGTCCGTGCCCGGCACCTGGACAACGGAGTTATGGCCGGTGCCAAGGATTCCCAGTTCGGGCTTCTTTTCGAGAATGACACCCTTGTAGGTCCACGGACCGGCGATGCTGCTGGCCGTGGCGTAGCCGACGCGGTAGTTCTCGCTCCGGGTGTCATCGATTGAATAGGTCATGTAGAAGGTGCCGTTGCGCTGGTGGACGAACGGGCCCTCCCGGAACTGGCTCAGGCCGGAAATGGTCTTCACATTCGCTGCAGTGTAGGACACCATGTCCGCGTTCAGGGGCACGTAGCGCGCCGTGCCGTTGCCCCAGAACAGGTAGGACACGCCGTCGTTATCGGTAAAAACGGCAGGATCAATTTGTTGGGCGCCGCCGTACGCGGCCTTGTCCACCAGGGGAGCGCCGGAGTCCACAAACGGCCCCTTGGGTGAGTCAGCCACGGCCACACCGATGCTTTGACCCGCAGAGAAGTAGAGGTAGTACTTTCCATTCTTCGATGTTGCCGTTGGTGCCCATGCGTTGGAATGCGTCCAGCTGACGTTCGCCAGGTCCAGAACTACGCCTTCATCTGTCCAGTCCACAAGGTTCTTCGAGGAGTAGACAGAGAATTTAGTGCTTCCCCACGAGGCAATTCCATCGGTGGTGGGATAGATGTAGTACGTGTCGCCGTACACCACAATGTTGGGATCGGCCGTGTAGCCGGGCAGGACCGGGCTCTTCATTTCGAGAGCGGCAAAGGTCCATTCCGCCGTCGAACCATCGGGCCCTGTCACCTTGTAGGTGACCGGGCTGCCCAGGTCCACGGCTGCCCCGGAAGCCGGGCTGGAGACGGCCCCGGGGAAGAGGCTGAAGGTGGGAGCCAGCTTGCCCACATCCGTTCCCGGCTTGACAGGGTAAGTGACTTTCCTGCTGGTGCTGTCCACGATGGGCGCCACCTTCAGGAGGCTGGGGTCAGCCAGGGAAACATCTCCGAGGCCGGCCTGGTCGCCTGAAATCTTCTGTACTTCCTCCGCTGACAATGCCCGGTTGTAGATGGCGAATTCGCGGAGGGAGCCGTTGAGGGTCCTGTCCGCGTTGTAGACGGACTTGCCGAGGTAGTTCGACGTGGTGCTGCCGAATCCGATGTCCCCGGGGTTCAGGGTGGCGTTCAGGTTCTCGCCCACCTTTTTACCGTCAAGGTACACGGTGGCGACGGTGCCCTTGAGCGTGTACACCAGATGCTTCCACGAGTCCCGGGGGAGGGCTGAAGTGCTGTTGGCGAGTTGTTCGGTGGTCCAGTTTCCGGAGGCGATTCCCGTCTTGTACACGGAATTTCCCGTGGCGAACATGTACCCGTTGCCCACGCCGGCGGCGTCGGTGTTGCCGAATCCGTAGATGAAGTACGCCCCACTTTGCGCGGCGCTGACCAGCACGTCCGCCTCCACTGTGATGTCCTGGACGCCGGAGAGGATGTTGTCCGGGATATCCACGTAACCGGTGGTGCCGTCGAGCTTGAGGGCACCGTCCGGCTGCCAGCTGCCGCCGCCCACGATCTTTCCGTTGAGGCCGTTGCCGGAGGAATCGGCCACGTCCGTTCCGGATCCCTGATCGAAGGCATAGCGCAGGATTTCACCGTTTGCGTTCGCCTGGACGGGTTTTGGTGTCTGCCGAAGCGCGTCCAGTTCGGTTTGGGTTACCGGAAGAACGGTTCCGTGGCGGGGGCTGGCGGGAAGATCGTAGTTGGCGGAGAGCTTCCAGGCCGGTGTTTCAAGGCTCGGGCTCTCCAGCGGGATGTAGCCGCGGCCGCCGAACTCATCGAGGAAGAGGTAGAACTTTTCCTCGGTGTTGGATTTGAACACGGTTGGACCTTCCACCGCTGCCGTTCCTGCGTTCTTGCCGATGCAGGAGCTCTGGAGTGCCCAGTTCCTTGGGTTGCTGCCGGGCAGGTCGACGGCCAGCAGGTTGTTGGACTTTTCCTGCATGATGTCCACGCAGCCCGAAACTCCGCCTTCGTCCTTGGTGAAGCGGTAGTACGTGTCCTTGTCCTTGATGACCGTCGAATCAATGACGGACGTGCCGGGGTCATTCCAGACCTTGGCTTCGGAGAAGGTGCGGAAGTCCCGGGTTGTCGAATACATCATCTTGTTGACGACGCCGGCGGTGTGGCCGGGATCATTCTCGGCGTAGATTTTCGATGCCCAGAACACAACGTACGCGCCGATGCCCTGGTCATAGTAGGCCTCCGGCGCCCAGGTGTTGCCGGCCGTGGCCGGGGACACCTTGACGTGCCGCTGCTCCGACCAGTTCTTGAGGTCGTAGGATTCCCAGACTTCCAGGTATTGGCTGCCTTGGCGCTGGGAGGAATCCCAGGACGTGCCGCTGCCGATGGAAAGATCGGTGGCGATCATGTAGAACTTGTCGCCTTCGGGGGCGCGGATCACAAAGGGATCCCGCAGGCCCTTCGTTCCCATGGTTGAGGTCAGGATCGGCTTGCCGCCGTTGGTCTCGTCCCAGTGGAGGGCATCGTTTCCGCGGCTGGCGGCCATATAGATGTTTTCGCCGGCAATGCTGTTGCCCGTGAAGTACGCGAACGCGTATCCGGCGTAGGGGGCAACTGCCGGCTTTGCCTTCACCCGGGCCGTGAACTGTTTTGTTCCGCTGGCTGCCCCGACGGTCAGGGTTGCGGTCAGGACGACGTCGGTGTCCGCGGCCGGGCGGTTAACAATGCCGGTGGCATCGATAATGGGGTTTGAAGACTGCCACGTTACCGCTGCCTGGCCGCTGGTGGGCGGCAGGGTGATGTTTCCGCGGACGTCATCGACGGCGGGAAGCACCAGGGCAGCGGTGGCGGCGGCAAGCTTTTCCTGGTCGGATTCGGCGGGGAGCACGGTTGCGCTGAACACCTTGGTTCCGGATGCCTCACCGCGGGTAACGGTCGCCGTCAGCGTCACGGTTGCGGCACCCTGCGCAGCACTCGGGCGGGTAACAACTCCGGCAGCAGTAACCACTGATGGGTCGCTGGAGGCCCAGGCCACCGTGGAGCCGTTGACGCCGCTTGCGGGCAGGGACAGGTTGGCTGTGACGGCTGACAGGTCGCCCAGGCTGAGGGCGGCGACGTCCCGGTCTTTCCGGAGCTGGTCGCTTGGCGCGACGGATGCGGCCACCTCGCTTGGCGTCAGGGCGGTGTTGTAGATCCGGAAATCGCGCACCGATCCGGACAGGTATCTGTCCGCTGTGTAGACCGAGCGGCCCAGGTAGTTCGCGGTGGTCAGGCCGCTTCCGATGCTCCCCGGCGTAATGGTGACTCCCGTCTTCTGCCCCACCTGCACACCGTCCAGGAAGAGCGTCGCTGTCCCATTGGAAAGTGTGTACGTGATGGTCTTCCAGACACCGCGGGCCAGGGCCTGGTTCTGGGAAAGCGTCTGTTCGGTGGACCAGTTGCCGGAGGCAATGGAGGTGCGGTAGCTGTCACCGGTGGTGAACAGGTATCCGTTGCCGGCGTTGGATGTGGTGTTGCCCAGGCCGTAGATGAAGTATGGCGTGGCCTGGGCAGGCGCGATCAGCACCTCGGTGCTGACGGTGATGGCAGACAGGCCCTGCATGATGTTGTCGGGAAGGCGTACGTAGTCATTAACCCCGTCCAGCTTCAGGCCTTCGCTGCCTGTCCAGGTGCCGCCGTTGACCACCGCCCCGTTGCGCCCGTTTCCGGAGGTGTCCACGGCGACGCTCCCGCTGGTCTGGTCCAGCGCGTATTGGAGTACAAGCCTGGGATCCGGGGACGTCTCGGCCAGTGCCGGGACCAGTGGGGTCAGGGCAAGCGCAGAGGCGACGGCCCCTGCGGCAGCAGCCCTGGTTAGCAAACGTACGGGTCGCATCGGTGCGCCTTCTTTCTGCCCGCAGGCCGAGGATCAGGTAAGTGGTGACTCGGTACTGACGGGCAGGCAGGACCCCCAACAACACCATTGCTGCATCAGTGAGCGATCGCTCTGCCAGCAAGTGTGAACGCTAACAATGAGGTCGTCAAGTAATGCCGGTCACATTACTGCCAGGGATGGGTCGACTGCAGCGTGCTCCGTCACACAAGAGCATGGTCCCGAGGCGGCCGGGTAGGTCATACTGGCGGCATGAACGCTGCGGCGAGAAAACCAGACCGGATCCTCCTCGCCATCCTGGCCGCCATTGCGCTGCTGGTAATCACCGCGCTGGCCGTCGTCTTCTTCCGCGGAGCGCCGCAGGAGCTGGACGAATCGACGCCGGCAGGGGTAGTCCAGCGCTACAGCACAGCGGTCATTACCGGGGACACCGCCACAGCCGATACGTTCCTGACAGAAGAAGCCCGGGGCCGCTGCAACGGATATTTCGGGCCACCCGAAGCCACCAGGGTGGTTCTGGTCTCCACCAGCGAGCGCGGGGACTCGGCTACGGTTAGAGTCTCCATCGTCCACTCCTCTCCGGGAGGACCCTTTGGGCCCTCCGAGTTCGAGATGGAAGAGGCCTTCTCCCTTGTGAAGGATGGCGGCAGGTGGAAGGTGAACCAGGCGCCCTACCAGCTGATGTCCTGCGGCGGGGCGCCTGCCAGGCCAGCAAGTCCAATGCCATGAACCCTTCGGCAGCACCTGACGTCACACCGTCCGCTGTCCCGGTGGCAGGCACAGCCCAACAGGTGCTGCGGCGACTGATCCTGTACGTGCTGCTGTTTATCCTGGTGCTCGTGGCGGCCACAGGCCTCGCCGGCCTGTTGGAGCGCCTTTTCAGTTCAGGCTCAGAAATGGCGTCCACCGATGTCACCGGGCTTGCCCGCGCGCTGGCGTTCACGCTGATTGGAGGGCCGCTGGCGCTTCTGCTCTGGTGGTTGGTCTGGAAAAAGCTGGACGACGGCGACGAACGCGGCACGGTGGGCTGGGGCCTCTACGTTGCCGCCATGTACACGATCGCCCTCATCATCTTCACCACGGCGCTGCTGGGATGGGCCGCGTCCTTAGTCGACGGCTCGGAGCCGCGGTGGTCTTCGGCACTGGCCACCGGAGTTGTCTGGGGCGCGGTGTGGGCCTGGCACCGGTGGATGTGGCGGCATCCGGCCAGGGGACCGCGAAGCCTTGAGGACGTCCCGTCCGTTGTGGGTGCAGTTTTTGGGCTGATGGTCGGCGCGGCCGGAGGGATCACAGCGCTGGGCAGGTTGCTCGACGATGCCATCCGCGGCATCACCTTACTCACGACGGCGGTGGAGCCGTGGTGGCAGGCTGTGCTTCAGGCTTCAGTTTGGGCCGTCGGCGGAACTGCCGTGTGGTGGTGGCACTGGAAACGGGATCCCGGCAGCCGCCTCAAGACCGGCCTGGCCGACGTCGCGGTTGTCGCCGTGGGTGTCTTCGCCGCCGGCATCACGGCACTGGGCGGCGCCGGCGTCGCGCTGTTTGCCCTCCTGAGGCTGGCGTTCGACAGGACGGACCCTGACACGGTAATGCTGGCACCCCTTGGTCCGGCGGTGGCTGCCGCCGCCATCGGCGCCCTGATCTGGCGGTACCACCGCACTCTCGCCGCTGACCGTGCAGCCGGAACCGTCCGCGCCAGCCGGCTGGTGACAGCAGGCGTCGCCCTCGCGGCCGCAGCGTCGGGCATTGGCGTGGTGGTCAACGCCGCCTTGGCGCTTGCAGTCGCCGCACTGGCGGGGGACGGCTCCCGTTCCTTGCTGCTGGGGGGAGTCAGCTCGCTGGTGGTGGGCGGCCCTATCTGGTGGCTCGCATGGAAGCCGGCAAAACAACACGAACCGGGCGCCGCCCATCCTCCGGGCAGGCGTGTGTACCTTGTGGCCTTCTTCGGAATCAGCGCAGTGGTGGCGCTCGTTGCGCTTTTGGTTGTCGGATACCGTCTCTTCGAATTTTTCCTCGGCGACGTGTCTGGGGGCAGCGTCGTAGACCGTATCCGGGGACCACTGGGCCTGCTGGTGGCCGCCGGCCTCGTTGCGGGCTATCACTATTCCCTCTGGAGGCACGAGCACAGCGAATCGGAGGCAGTGCCGCAGGCAGAGGCAGGGGCAGAGGCAGGGGCGGCTGACCTGACGGACAAGACGGAGAAGAGACCATCCATCGGCCACGTCACGCTCGTCAGCGGTTCCCATTCCGAGGCCTTGTCCAGAGCCATTGCAACGGCCACCGGCGCGCAAGTCACCGTCTGGAGACGGGCCGACGGCGTCAGTCACCCGCGGGCCATTCCCCAGCAGGTCGGTCACCAGCCGCCCGCGCCTTCAGGGCCGGGGGAGTCTGATGAGGAGTCCGCGCTCGCGGCCCGCGTGACGCAAGCGCTGGAAGGCACCGTCGCCCGCCATGTCCTGCTGGTGATCGGCCATGACACCGGAGCGGATGCACAGATAGAGGTCATTCCCCTGGCCGTCGACGGCCAGAAGGCGCGGCACCCGAGTTGAGGCCTGCAGGTTAGGACAGGAGGGTTTAGACGGTGGGCCTGGGTCCGCCTCCGCCCGCGTCCGGACCGCCAGTTGGCGGTTCAAGGGAAGCCCTTTGCGAGTGGCTGGCGGTTAGAATCCCAGGAGGCAATACCTAGGCTGAATTTCAGGTCACAACGCGGTGGCCGGCCATCCAGGAGACACCATGATTCCAACCCCCAAAGCCCCACCCTTCGATGTTGAGCTCGGTTCAACTCTCGCTGCGTTGGGAGATCTGCTCAATCCAACCCTGACGCCGGACATGATCTCCGGTATGCGCGGCGGTCCGTTGACCGCCCCCATCGAAGATCAGCTGGCCGGCCACGCGGTCCGTCACGAGGAGCGGATAATCCCAGGCCCCGAGGGCGCTCCTGACATCGTCGTGTCTATCTTCACCAAAATCGGGCACGTTCCCGGTGGCCCCGGGATCTATCACACCCACGGCGGTGGGATGATCATCGGCGACCGCTTCCTTGGCGCTGACATGCTCATCGAGTGGGTCGAGCTGATGGACGCCGTCGCCGTGTCGGTTGAGTACAGGCTGGCGCCTGAAAACCCGGACCCGGCCCCGGTAGAGGATTGCTATGCGGGCCTCGTGTGGACAGCTGCGCATGCGGAAGAGCTTGGATTTGACCCTCAGCGGCTCATCATCGCCGGCGCGAGTGCCGGCGGCGGCCTGGCGGCAGGCGTGTCCCTTCTGGCGAGGGACAGGGGTGGTCCGGCGCTCGCGGGCCAGGTCCTGATCTGCCCCATGCTGGATGACCGCAATGAAACAGTCTCCAGCTACCAAATTGACGGCTTTGGACTCTGGGACCGCACCAGCAACGACACCGGCTGGGATGCCTTGCTGGGTGACCGGCGCAAGACCGCCGAGGTGTCCATCTACGCAGCACCGGCACGCGCAACTGATCTTTCAGGCCTTCCTCCCGCGTTCATCGATGTAGCCACCGCAGAAGTTTTCCGGGATGAAGTGGTGGCCTACGCTTCCGGTATCTGGGCGGTGGGAGGCGTCGCCGAACTGCATGTGTGGGCCGGCGGATTCCACGGCTTCGACATGATCGTGCCCCAGGCCGCATTGTCGATCCAGGCCCGCGATGTACGGACGAAGTGGGTTCGCCGCATCCTGGGCGCCTGACGCGTCCGGCAAAGGCCGGCACCTTAGTGGCGGAGTAAAATTCGGGCTACAAGCTAAATCAACGAGCGGCAGATATGCAGGGATTGGTATGGCGCCTCAAAGCGCTGGATCCTGAGGCGTCCGAAAGCCTTAAGGTCATCGCGTACTTTGACGCGCTGGTTGACGGACATGCCAGCGCCCAGGTCCTGCTCAGCGGTGCTGCCGTCCTGAGTGGCTGCCCAGCAGGATATGCCAGTGATGGCACCGCCTTCCGGGTTGACGCCTCCGGAACGAAGACCGACGCCGGGGCTCCGGCTCCCGG
The DNA here is from genome assembly GCF_026427775.1 of Arthrobacter sp. CDRTa11. NCBI lineage: Bacteria > Bacillati > Actinomycetota > Actinomycetes > Micrococcales > Micrococcaceae > Arthrobacter > Arthrobacter sp. CDRTa11. The sequence continues at coordinate 2,792,959 of NZ_CP044532.1, forward strand.
AGCACCCGACGGCGGCTGGCCCGGGCACGCTTTCGGCGACGGCGGCCGGGTGTGGATCGAGCGTTCGGGCCCGCCCTTTGCCAACGACGAAATGATCCTTGAGCGGGTGGCGATCGCCCTGGGGATCTCCCTGGACCGCACCAGTCCGGTGGCCGCTTCACGCCGGGCAGTCGAAACGCTCCTGGATGGCAGCGCGCCCTTGGACAGGCGGATGGATGCGGCCGCCATGCTCCACCTTGACCGTCAAACGTCCTACCGGGTGATTGCTGTTCCGGCGTCCACGGACCTCGCAGGGCCAAGGGCCGTCATCTACACAGACGCAGGTCCTGTGCGTGCAGGGGTGCTCCGGTCCTCCGCAACAGACGGGGGCGAAGGCCGGAACACCGCCCGGAATACCGCCCGGAACACCGGCCTGAATACCGCCCGGAATACGCCGGACGCGTCCCCGGCGGGGATCGGCCTGGCCATGACCCCGGAGTCGCTCCACCGCTCGTGGGCAACTGCCCTGCTGGCCCTCCGGCTGACGAGCCCGCGCCACCCCCGGCAGCTTGCGGACGATTTGGGGAGCCTGCTCGTGTTTGCGGAGGCGGCCGATGCCTCCGCGTATGAAACGCCCGACCTCACGGCACTCAAACGCCTTGTGGGGCAGCACCCCAAAGCGCTCGGCCTGCTGGAATCCATCGCCTCCGCGAACAGCCTGCGCGCCGTCGCAGACGAGGCCGGCCTCCACCACTCCAGCGTCCAGGCCCGGGCTGCTGACTACTCCACGGAGCTCAACTTTGACGTCCGCACTGCGCCGGGCCGGGTACGCCTGTCGCTGGCCCTCGCGCTGTACAGGCTCCGTACGGCCACGTTCGGCCAGGAAGTGCCGTAACCGCTACTCCGCCATCCCGGGCTGAACGGGCACGAACTCAATCCCCGGATTTACCTTCTTTGTGGGACCCCGCGAGAAGCCTTTGGCGTCCAGCTGATTCCCGGCGCGGTAGGCCGCCAGGGCGTCGTCGTACGCCTCGTTGAGACGGCGCCCGGTCAATACTTCCTGTGTTCCGTCAGTGAAGACGACGGTGATGGCGGCGCTGCCCGGGAAGTGCCTGCTCATGCGGATAAAGCCTTCGGAATCCTGCTGGAGGGTAATCACTGTTGTTCACGCTTTCCTGGTAGTCGGATTCAAGTCTGACCCATATTGGTTCCTGACCGTGCATCCGGTCAGCGGGCCTGTGCGCACAATGGACTGGTGACCTTTTCGAGTACCCCTCCCCGCCGTAATGCCCCGGCCAGTCCGGGCAGCGGATTCTTCCAGCTTTCCCGTATCGGTGAGGGCCTGGCCTTTGCGGAGTCGCTGGCGGAGCTTACGGCGGTGCTGCGGCAGGGAGGGGCCGCGGGAACGGCAGTGGTCCAGGCCCCTCCCGGCACGGGCAAAACCACGCTGGTACCGCCACTGCTCGCCAACCTTGCCGCGGAAGGATCTCCTGCTCCTGCGCGGGTGGTTGTCACGCAGCCCCGGCGGGTGGCAGCCCGCGCGGCGGCCCGGCGCCTGGCTTCCCTCGATGGCAGCAGGGTGGGGAACCGGGTGGGATACACCGTCCGGGGCGAACGCCAGGTGAGCCCGGGGACCCTGGTGGAGTTCGTGACACCAGGGATCCTGCTGCGCCGCCTGCTCGCAGATCCGGGCCTGGAAACCACCTCCGCCGTGATCCTCGATGAAGTCCACGAACGCGGCCTGGAAACCGACCTGTTGCTCGGCATGCTTGCCGAGGTCCGCCAGTTGCGCGGTGATCTTATGCTGGTGGCGATGTCCGCCACGCTGGATGCGCCCCGGTTCGCGGCGCTGCTGGGCTTTGATCCCCAGGACAGCGGCGATCATCAGGACCACGGCGATGAAGACGGCGGCCAGGACGACGGCGGGCGCCCGGCCCCCGTCGTCGACTGTCCGTCCGCGCTGTACCCCCTGGAGATCGCATGGTCACCTCCCGCGGCGCCACGGCTGGACAGCCGGGGCGTCACCCGCTCTTTCCTGGACCATGTGGCGGACACCGCCGCGGCCTCGTATCTGCAGTCAGCCGCGGCCGACGGCGGCCTCGACGCCCTCGTTTTCGTCCCTGGCGCCTGGGAGGTGTCCTATGTTGCTGCCCGGGTGCGCAACCGGGTGGGCGCCGGGATGGAGGTGCTGGAGCTTCACGGGCAGGCAAGCCCTGCCGACCAGGACCGGGCCGTGTCAGGGCGGGGTCCCGGCGGCCTCCCGCGCGTCATCGTCTCCACCGACCTCGCCGAATCCTCCCTCACCGTTCCGGGCGTGCGTCTGGTTATCGATTCCGGACTGACCCGTGAACCGCGGCGCGACGCCGGCCGCGGAATGTCCGGCCTCGTGACTGTTTCCTGCTCCCGGGCATCGGCCGACCAACGGGCGGGCCGTGCCGCACGCCAGGGGCCTGGCACGGTGGTGCGCTGCTACGACCAAAGAACCTTCGGCGCTGCCCCCGCCCACGTCACCCCTGAGATCGCCGTGGCCGACCTGACCGGGGCTGCCCTGGTTCTGGCCTGCTGGGGTTCACCCGGAGGGCGGGGACTGCAGCTCCCGGACGTGCCACCGCGCCAGGCCATGGACGACGCGGTTGAGGTCTTGCGGGAACTTGGTGCCGTGCGGGCGGACGGCACCGCCACCGAACACGGAAAGATCCTGGCCAGGATCCCTGTGGATCCGAGGCTTGCGCGCGCCTTGCTGGATGGCGCTGCCATGACAGGTCACCGGGCTGCGGCGGAGGCTGTCGCCCTGGTCTCAGGCGACCAGCGCGCTCCCGGCGCTGACCTTACCCGGCTCCTGGCCATCCTGCGCGGGGGCAAGGACCCCGCCGCCCGGCGCTGGGCGGAGGAGGTCCGGCGGTTGGAAGCCATCGCACGCCAGGAGCGGGCCGGCGTCGGGCCTTCCATTGCCATGGGAACTGTCGCCGGAGCGGAAGCTGTTGGCGCCGTCGTCGCCCTGGCGTTTCCGGACCGCGTGGCATGGCGCGTTCCGGGCGGAGTGCAGGAGCGTTACCTGCTGTCCTCGGGCACACGCGCCGGGCTGCCGGCGGCAAGCACTCTCTCCGGGCACGAATGGCTGGCGGTCGCTGAAGTTTCGCGGGCCCAGGGCCGCGACGCCGCCGGGACGGGCGCCGTTATCCGCTCCGCCGCGCCCATCACGGCGGAGATAGCCCAGTCGGCGGCTGCCGGCCTGCTCACCGATTCCGTGGCGGCATCATTCAGCAACGGCCGGATCACCGCCCGGCGCGAACGAAGACTGGGCGCGATCGGCCTCTCCTCAACGCCGGTGCGCCCGTCCGCGGAGGAGGGACGAATGGCCGTGGCAAGTGCGCTGGCAGCCGAAGGCCTTGGCGTGATCGGCTGGTCGACGGCGGCGGACGCCCTGCGCCGTCGGCTCGCCCTCCTGCACCGGGAACTCGGCGATCCCTGGCCGGATGTTTCCGAGCGGGCATTGCTGGCGAAGCTGACCACCTGGCTGGGTCCGGAGCTTGAAGCCCTGGCCGCTGGCGCTTCCGCCGGCGGAATAGACCTCACCGACCCACTCCGGCGGCTGCTGCCGTGGCCCGAGGCCTCGAGGCTCGGGGAACTCGCGCCGGAGTGGCTCGAGGTGCCCAGCGGCTCCAGGGTAAGGATCGATTACCCTGACCTGTCGGAGTCCCCGGTTGAGCAGGACGCGGTGTCGGAGAAGGCAACGACGGATGCTGCAACTACGGCAGATGCGGCGCGGCAACAGGCTAGCAGCCCTGTTGTCGCCGTGAAGCTGCAGGAGTGCTTCGGCTGGGCGGAGACTCCACGGCTGGTGGACGGGCGGGTGCCTGTGTTGTTCCATCTGCTCTCGCCCGCCAGGCGCCCCCTTGCCGTGACGGGCGACCTTGCTTCTTTCTGGTCCGGGCCCTATGCCCAGGTCAGGGCGGAGATGCGGGGCCGCTACCCCAGGCATCCATGGCCTGAGGACCCGTGGTCAGCGCCGGCCACCGCACGGACCAAACGGAAAATGTAACCTGCCTGGGGCAGATCAATCGGAGCGAGGTCGGCGGAAACGCAGCAAAGTCTCATGCGGGTTTCCGCCCTGCGTGAGAACTCCGATACATAGACGAAACGTGGCGTCGACGTGCTGAAACATGCCCCCGTTAGGCTCGTGGTTACTTGGACAACGTGGTCCACACAAGACACGGAAGGACGCAATGATGTTGCTTTTTACCAGCCTTAACTTCTTGCTCGATGCCCGCCGGAATGACGACAGCCCTGCGCATGGGGCCGGAAGCGGCAAGACCGGGTTCCCCCATGGCCAGCTGACCTCCACCGCCTGGGAAGGGTGGTGGCACGACGACGCCTAGGCTAGACAAATGAACTCGAGGCGGATCGAGCACGAGCGGGGCCGATAATCCCCGCAGCAGCTCAGTGCGTCTTCCTGCTGCGTTTGCGGGTGCGGGACGTCTCCGGGAGCAGGCGAGGTTCGGGACCGTTAATGTCGGTGCCCACTGACAAGCTAAGGGTATGGACAACGGGGACGTCGTGGAGGCAGTAGACGCACCTGGCGCTGCCTTGGTCCTGATCGAAGCAGCCTCCTCCTCTGCCGACACAGGTTCTGATTCTGGTTATAGTTCTGGCGCTGACTTTGATGCTGAGCCAGGCTCTGGCGCCGGTTTTGATCCTGACGCACGTTCTGATCCGTTGCGGGATTTGGCCGAGGAATGCCTGGCCGACATGGCGGAGGCTGCCCGTGATGAGGCCCGGGCCGCTGCCCGGAAGGCCCGCGCGGCCGCCACCTACGCGGACGCCTGCCGCCGCCTGCTTCCCCCGTCGGCCTCACTGCACGACCAGTCTGTGGCGGAGATGGGCATGGTCGCCGAGGTCGCCTGTGTCCTGACCATCAGCGAAGGCACCGCCTCAGCCTTCCTGGTCCAGTCCCGCCAACTGAGCACCGAACTGCCCCGCACCCTGACAGCCCTACAGGCCGGGGCCATCTCATGGCAGCACGCCCGGATCCTCTGCGATGAAACCACCGGCCTGGGCCCCGCCGGCGCCGCAGCCCTCGAAACCCACTTCCTGGACCCCGACGCCCCCAACGCCGCCCGCAGCTGCCTTGCCGGGGACCTCACACCCTCCCGGTTCCGCGCCAGGGCCCGGACCTGGCGCGAACGCCACCACCCCGTCTCCATCGAAACCCGCCACACCAAGTGCGTCCTGGACCGCCGGGTCGAATACACCCCGGACCGCGACGGCATGGCCTGGCTCTCCGCCTACCTCCCCGCAGACCAGGCCGCCGCCATCTGGGAACACACCACCACCACAGCCCGGGCCCTCCAAAGCCCCACCGAGCCCCGCACCCTCATCCAACTCCGCGCCGACACCCTCGCCACCGCACTCCTCAGCGGAGAAACCACGAACGGCGAAAAGAACCGGCCCACTGGCGGCGAAGAGCGCACTCGTGATGACGACGCAGAGCGCACAGCCGGGCAGGTCCCGCCGCCGCGGGCCCAGGTACTGGTCACCGTGCCCGTCTTCTCGCTCCTGGGCCTGACCGATGAACCTGCCACCCTCGACGGCCACGGCCCCATCCCCGCCTCCATGGCCCGGAACCTGGTCGCCAACGGAGCCGACTCCTTCCACCGCGTCCTGACCGACCCCCGCGACGGCGCACCACTGGAAATCGGCAGAACCAGCTACCGCCTCACCACAGCCATGCGCCAATGGCTCAGACTCCGCGACGCCAAATGCCCCTTCCCCGGCTGCAACAACCACTCCCTCGACAACGAAGCAGACCACCTCCTCGCCTGGGCAGACGGCGGCACCACCGGCATCAGCAACCTCGGCCAACCCTGCCGAAAACACCACCACCTCAAACACAACACCGCCTGGCAACCAACCCCAGCCAGCAAAAACCAACCACCCGGCTGGACCTCACCCACCGGCCGACACTACAAAAGCGAACACCAAGACTGGGAACCACCCACCTGGCCGGACAACTCACTCACCGAGCGTCTCACCTGACATCGGCGCCGCTGCCCCGGGTTTGCGATGGCACCCGTTTTCCTCTTGCTGTTCAGTCACCTGAGGGTGTCGAATCGTCTTACCAAGGCTGCGTGGCGGCTGACGATTGAGACGGCAGGAGACAGTCATGTCGGTGAAAGGCACCAACGGCCGGGGCAAGGCCCCCGGCCGCACTAATTCTGATCTCCGGCGGGCCGACGGGTCCGGGGGAGGGCCGGCAGATGCACCGGAAAAGGTCCGGAACGTTGCGCTCGTGGGACACTCAGGCGCGGGAAAGACCCTGCTGCTTGAGGCTCTGCTGGCCGCCACGGGCGTGATCTCCCGCAAGGGTTCAATCGAGGACGGCACCACGGTCAGCGACGCCGAGCCCTCGGAGATCCACCAGCAGCGCTCAGTGGTGTTATCTGTTGCCCCGCTGGTGTTCGAAGGCATCAAGGTCAATGTTCTGGACACCCCGGGCTACGGGGACTTCACCGGCGAGCTGCGCGCTGGCCTCCGCGCGGCGGATGCGGCACTCTTTGTGGTGTCCGCCCTGGACGATATCGATGCGGCCACCACAGCGTTGTGGGCGGAATGCGACCAGGTTGATGTGCCCCGTGCAGTGGTGATCAGCCGGCTCGATCATCCCCGGGCGGACTTCGAAGGAACCGTGGAGGCGTGCCGCCGGGCCTTCGGCGACGCCGTCGTTCCGGCTTATCTGCCGGTGCGCACGGGATCAGCCATCACAGGGCTGCTGGGGCTGCTCTCCGGCACCGTATCCGACTACACCAGCGGTGGCCCTGTCCCGGAAGTGCGGGCCGCAACACCGGACGAGCTTGCGGCCTCGGTGGGCGAGCGCGGTACCCTCATCGAGGGGATCATCTCCGAGAGCGAAGACGAATCCCTGATGGACCGCTACCTCGGCGGCGAGGAGATCGACGTCGACGTCCTGGTGGATGACCTGGAGACTGCTGTGGCACGCGGTTCCTTTTTTCCCGTTTTGGCCACATCCGCGGAAACCGGTCTGGGCCTCACTGAACTGCTGGAAATGCTGACGCGTGCGTTTCCCTCGCCGGTGGAACGCAGCCTGCCGGAAGCGACGGATCTGGCCGGCAAACCTGCCGGCCCGCTCACCTGCGACCCTGCGGGACAGTTGGCCGGGGAGGTTGTCCGGACCACCATCGATCCCTTCCTGGGCCGGGTCTGCCTGGTCCGCGTTTTCTCCGGCACGCTGCGGGAGGACTCAGCCGTGCATGTTGGCGGCCGCGGACTGGCCGAACGCGGCCATGAGGACCACGACAGCGATGAGCGTCTCACCCACCTCTACTCGCCTGTGGGGGCCAGCCTCAAACCCGTGCCTTATTGCATTGCCGGGGATATCTGCGCCATCGCCAAACTGGCAAATGCCGAGACCGGTGACACCATATCGGCCAAGGACAACCCGCTGCTGGTGGAATCGTGGGATATGCCGGAGCCGCTGATGCCGCTCGCGGTGGAGGGGGCCTCGCGCAGTGACGAAGACGCCCTTGCCAAGAGCTTGGGGAAAGTGGCGGCAGGCGATCCCACCCTCCGGGTGGAACGCAACTCCGAAACCCACCAGCTGATTTTGTGGTGCATGGGGGAGGCACACGGCGAGGTGGTCCTGGACCGGCTGCGGGACCAGGGCGTGAAACTGGAAACAGTTCCGGTGATCACGCCATTGCGCGAAACATTCGCGGCACCGGCCGCGGGCCACGGCCGCCATGTCAAGCAGTCCGGAGGACACGGGCAATACGCCATTTGCGATATCGAAGTCGAGCCCCTGGAACGCGGCGCGGGGTTTGAGTTCCACGACAAGACAGTTGGCGGCGTCGTTCCCGGCCACTATATTCCTTCCGTGGAGAAAGGCGTCCGTACCCAAATGCAGAAGGGCGTATCGGCAGGATTCCCGGTCGTGGACATCCGGGTGACCCTGGTGGGCGGCAAGGCACACAGCGTTGACTCGTCGGACGCCGCGTTCCAGGCTGCGGGCGCGCTGGCACTGCGTGAAGCGGCCGCCGCGGGCCGTATCCAGCTGCTCGAACCGGTTTCCTCAGTGGTCATCACCACTCCGGATGAGTACGTCGGCCCGGTCATGAGTGACATGTCCTCCCGCAGGGGACGGGTAACAGGCACCACGTCGATAGGCGGCGAACGCACGGAAGTCATCGCCGAAGTGCCCGACGGCGAATTGTTGCGTTACGCCGTCCAGCTGCGGGCGCTCACCGCCGGGACTGGCCGCTTCCGGCGCAGCTACCTGCGTCACGAACCGGTGCCGGGCAACGTTGCCCCGGCCGGCAACCATGCCTGAACGGCCCTGTTTCAGGCATGAGCCCGCATAAACGCCGCCACCCGCCCTGCGAGTGAGGCCCCGATCTCTTCAGCGCTGCGCTTGGCGCCCGCCACGGCGAAGGAATGGTCGCCGCCTTCTACCCACTCAAGCGTCGCGCCGGAACCAATCCGGGCAACCACCCCCTCGAGAAGCTCGGGAGTGGCGAACGTATCCCGGGTTCCCTGCAGGAACAGCATGGGAAGTTCCAGTCCGTACAGATGCTCATCCCGAAGCTTCTCCGGCTTGCCCGGTGGATGCAACGGGTATCCGAGGTAAACCAGGCCTTTGGCGTCCATGCCCTCTGCGACGGCCATGGAGGCCATCCTGCCGCCAAAGGATTTTCCTGCCGCCCACACGGGCTCCCCGCCGGACCGTGACCGGGCAGCGTCGAGGGCTGAGCGCCAGGCGGCGATCGCGGCCGGTGGCCTGTCGGGGAACTTCCTGCCGGCTTCACGGTAGGGAAAGTTGAAGCGCAACGTGGCCACGCCGTCGTCGTTCAGTGCCCGGGTGAAGCCACGCATGAACGGGTGCTCCATTCCGGCGCCGGCGCCATGGGCGACCACCAGCGTGGCGGAAGGATTGTCAGGGCGGGCATAAACCCCGGAAACTTCTGTTTCTCCGGTGGGAATGGTGAGGGAGGACTCTGGAACGGGCATGGACTAATCATGCCCGATCCGGATGCCGGGGCCTTCCCGGCAGAGCCCGAAGTGTCTGCCCTCCCTGTTGGCCCGCCTCTGTCTGAGCCGGATCTGTCTGATATGGCAGTTCGGGTGTAGCTTGTCCCCATGGCCAGCGAACAGACCACCCTTTCCGTCCCCGGCCCCAGCGGCAGCCGCGAAATGCGCATCTCCAGTCCAAGCCGGGTTCTCTGGCCGGACCTCGGCCTGACCAAGCTGGACCTGGCCCGCTACATCGTCGAAGTGGGGGAAGCCTTCATAGCGGCCAACGGTGACAGGCCGGTCTCGCTGCAGCGGTACTCGGACAACATCGATGGCGAAATGTTCTTCTCCAAGAACCCACCCAAAGGGACCCCTGACTTTGTCCGGTCGGTGAAAGTGGTCTACCCGAGCGCGCGTTCGCATCCGCAACTGGTCCTTGACGAGCCGGCAGCCGCTGTGTGGGCGGTGCAGATGAACACAGTGGTCTTTCATCCCTGGCCCTCCCGTACCGAGAACACGGACAATCCAGACCAGCTGCGCATCGACCTGGATCCCCAGCCCGGGACGGACTTCGATGACGCTGTTCCCGCCGCGCTGGTGCTGAAGGAAGTGCTGGCGGAGGCAGGACTGGACTGCTTTATCAAGACGTCCGGAAACCGTGGGCTTCACGTCTATGCGCCCATCGAGCCGACTCATGAATTCCTGGAGGTCCGCCACGCGGTGATCGCCGCAGCCAGGGAGGTGGAACGGCGCATTCCGGACAAGGTGACCACCGCGTGGTGGAAGGAGGAACGCGGCCAGCGGGTGTTCCTGGACTTCAACCAGGCCAACCGCGACCGGACCATCGCCGGCGCCTACAGCCCGCGCGCACTGCCGCATGCCCCGGTATCGTGCCCCATCACGTGGGATGAACTGGGCACCGCCGACCCCAAGAACTTCACCATCCTCACCGTCCCGGAACGCCTGAAGACTGTCGGAGACCCGTGGGCGGACATGGGTGCGAAGCCCGGCACCATCGACACCCTGCTGGAGTGGTGGGAACGCGACCTTGCATCAGGACTGGGAGAGATGCCATTCCCGCCCGACTACCCCAAGATGCCGGGTGAGCCGCCGCGTGTGCAGCCCAGCCGGGCGCGCAAACAGGACTAGCGGGCCTATTCGAACCGGGACGGATCCCCGGCGCCATAACGGGCCACCTCGGCCACGCCGCTGGAGAAGTCGATGACCGTGGTCGGTTCGGCCCCGCAGTCACCGGCATCAATCACGGCGTCCACCTCATGCTCGAGCCTTTCCTTGATCTCCCAGCCATTGGTGAGCGGATCTGCCTCATCCGGAAGCAGCAGCGTGCTGGAGAGCAGCGGCTCGCCGAGTTCGGCCAGCAACGCCTGCACCACCCTGTTGTCCGGGATGCGCACGCCCACGGTCTTCTTCTTCGGGTGCAGGAGCCGCCGGGGAACTTCCTTGGTGGCGGGCAGGATGAAGGTGTAGCTGCCGGGTGTCACCGACTTGATGCTGCGGAAGACGTCATTGCCGATGTTGACGAACTGGCCCAGCTGGGCGAAATCCTTGCAGACCAGGGTGAAATGGTGTTTGGCGTCAAGTTTTCGAATGGTCCGGATACGGTCCAGGGCATCCTTGTTGCCCAACTGGGCGCCCAGCGCGTAACAGGAGTCCGTGGGGTAGGCGATCAGCCCGCCGTCGAGCACCATGCGGACTGCCTGGGTGATGGCCCGCGGCTGCGGATCCTGCGGATGAACGTCGAAGTATCTGGCCATGACCCCGAGCCTACGGTGCCACGGCTGATAAGTGCAGTTCACCCCTATCAACAGCGCCGTGTTTGGGGCAGGATATTGACTGTTCTTTCCTGTACCAAGACCTCAAGGAGAACCAGCCATGCCCACAGTGCTCAACCCCTACCTTGGCTTCCGCGACAACGCCCGGGAGGCGATGAACTTCTACCAGAACGTCTTTGGCGGCGAATTGACACTCAGCACCTTCGGCGAATTCCAGGCGAGCGAGGACCCCGCCGAGACGGACAAGATCATGCACGGCATGCTGACCACCAGGCAAGGGATGGTCCTGATGGGGGCCGACACCCCCAACTCCATGGAGTACGCACCGGGCGGGTCAATCTCTGTCTCCATCAGCGGCGACGACGAGGCCGAGCTGCGCGGCTACTGGGACAAACTGGCCGGCGACGGCGGTAGTGTGACTGTTCCCCTGGAGCAGGCGCCCTGGGGAGACATTTTTGGCATGTGCACCGACAAGTTCGGCGTGGCGTGGCTGGTCAATGTCAACGGCGCGCAGCCCGGCGGTCCCCTGACTTAAGGTTCCTTGAAGCTGGCCACCCGCGATGGGACGATGGAAGGGTGCCCCTCTTTGATTTTCTCGCTCACTACTGGTGGCTGGTTTTCCCCCTCAGCGGTGTGATGGGCGGGTGGGCCAAGTCCTGGCAGATGTCCACCGAACGCAGGCATCAGCGCAGGGTGGAGCTGTACAAACTCCGGAACCAGTCCCTGCAGGCCGAGAAGGTGGCCATCGCCGACGTCGAGTCCCTCATGGCTGCCCATGATGCCGTGAACCGCCGCTGGCTGGACTACGAACTGGACGTCGGCAAGCTGATTGACTTTCCGTTGATGACTGATGTCCGCGAACCCCTCACGGTGGCTTTCCTGCGGGCCAAACGTGAGGCGGACGGGCTGCGCCCTTCGGCGGCCAAAGAGCTGACCGCACCGTCACGGCTTGAGGCTTACCGGGCGTCGGTCAATGCCTTTGAAGTGGCCTTCGCCGTCGCGGAGCGGGAAGCCAAACGGATCAGGGACACCAACTTTTCCGGCCCGGAGCGTCTGCGGCTGGCCACGGCCCGGAAGCTGCTGCGGCTCGCCGAGAACGACGCCGCCACCCCCGCGGAGCGGCAGGCTGCCTATAAGCGGGCCCGCCGGGAATTGGACGGCCTCATAGTGCTGCCGGATGCCACAGTTGCCGCGCTGGAGGAGAAAGTGGCGCCCATGCTCGATTCCGGCCGCCCATCGGATTCTCCGCAGCGGTAGGTCCGGGGGAGGCATGTGTGAAAAGAGTCTCCCTTTACCTCGACGTGGACGGGGTGATCTGTCCGTTCGGACCTGCCGGGGTCAGTGAATGGGGCTCGCCCTGGCGTTACGCCAATGCCGGCCTGTTGTCAGTCGCATTTGCCCAGGAGCTCGTCGACGGACTGAACGGACTCGCCACCCTTGACGGACTCCGGTGCGTGTGGCTGACCAGCTGGGAGGACCTTGCACCCGAGTACCTGTGCCCCTCCATTGGCCTCAACGCGGCGGACTGGCCCTACCTGACGGCGGCAGGAGCAGGAGCAGGCGCAGGAGGAGTCCTGGGTGAAGCCCACGGGGAAGGGTGGTGGAAACTGCGTGCCATCCAGGATGACATGGACAGGTATGGCCCTGACGCCGTGGTGTGGATCGATGACCAACTCAGGTATGAGGTGGAGGCGCAGGCGTGGTCCAGGATCCTGGGACGGCGCATCCTCCTGGTGTCACCTGACCCGCGCCGCGGAATCTCACCTGCCGAGCTCGGCGCCGTCAGCTCCTTTCTGGAACAGCCGGTGTTTTGACCTGATGCCATGGACGCGTACGATCTATAAGGTTTCACGCCGCTTCTGCAAACACCACAGGTCATTCCAAGCGAACAGCTGGTGAATTATGCTGTGCAGGGGCAGGCGGGGGAAAGAAACTGCTGAACGTCGACTCTGCAGATTGGGCAACAGGTGGATATCACCTTAATGGTGGCGCTGGTCATAGCACTGGCACTATTTTTCGACTTCACGAACGGCTTCCACGACACCGCCAACGCGATGGCCACGCCCATCGCCACCGGCGCAATCAAACCGAAGACTGCAGTGACTCTCGCGGCGATCCTGAACCTGGTGGGCGCATTCCTGTCAACGGAAGTGGCCAAGACAGTTTCCGGCGGCATCATCAGGGAAGGCTCCGACGGGATCCAGATCACTCCGGACATCATCTTCGCCGGTTTGATGGGTGCGATCCTGTGGAACATGATCACGTGGCTCAAAGGGCTTCCGTCCAGTTCATCCCATGCCCTGTTCGGCGGACTGATCGGCGCGGCCATCGCGGGCATCGGGTTCAACTCGATCAACCTCGAAAGCCTCATGCAGAAGGTCATCCTCCCGGCCATCTTTGCGCCACTCATCGCGGGCATTGTTGCCTACATCTGCACCCGCCTCGCCTACGCCATGACCTCACGCCATGATCCCGAGACCGGCAGCAAGCTGACGCAGAAGCGAGGCGGCTTCCGCAACGGACAGATCTTCACGTCCAGCCTGGTGGCGCTGGCTCACGGCACCAACGACGCCCAGAAGACCATGGGCATCATCACGCTGGTCCTGATTGCCGCCGGCACACAGGATCCAGGCTCGGGCCCCCAGTTCTGGGTTATTGCAGCCTGTGCTTTCGCCATTGCCATCGGAACCTACGCCGGGGGCTGGCGCATCATCAGGACCATGGGTTCCGGCCTCACCGAGGTCAAGCCGGCGCAGGGCTTCGCCGCCGAGACCAGCACCGCGTCGGCCATCCTGGCCTCCTCGCACCTGGGCTTCGCCTTGTCCACCACGCAGGTGGCCTCCGGTTCCGTCATCGGTTCGGGGATGGGCCGTAAAGGCACCACGGTCCGCTGGGGCATGGTGGGCAAGATCCTTGTCGGCTGGCTCTTCACCCTGCCGGCTGCAGGCATCGTGGGCGCGCTGACCGCCCTGCTCGTGAAGACGGGCGTCGTCGGTGTGGTGATCGCCGCCGTCGCCGGAACTGCTGCCGTGCTGTTTATGTTCTTCTATTCCCGCAAGTCCCATGTGGGCCACCACAATGCCGTGGAAGTCGAAGAAGCCGGGCAAGCCGTCCGCTTCGCCAAGAAGAAGAGCCTCGCCCGGGCCCAGGCCAGGGCGAAAGCCAACAATCCGAAGGATTCCGAGCAATGAAGTGGTTGGAACTGGTAACAGTAGGCGGCGCAACCCTCGTGTCCGCCGTGACAGTGGTGTTCCTGTACTCACTGGGTGTCCGCCTCACCGCCATTGCCGGTGATGCTGAGCAGTCCTCGCCCGGCATAAAGCGCTCCCTGGCATACGCCTGCTTCGGCCTCTGCGGCCTTGCTGTCCTGTTCGGGCTCTACCTGATCATTCCTTACTTCAGCAAGTAGTCCGGCCACAGTAGTCGCTGTGGAGCGTAGTCCCTGTGCAGGGCAGGAGCCGATGGCTAGGCTTGAGCCATGTCACGGATCCAGTATTTTGTTGCTTCGTCCCTTGACGGTTTTATCGCAACGTCCACCGATGACCTCGGCTGGCTCCTGCAGTTTGACGGTTTCGAGGGCGGCAAGGAAAGCTACGAGTCGTTCATGGACGGCGTGGGCTGCATTGTGATGGGCGGAGAAACGTTCGCCTGGCTGATGAAACACGAACCGGGAAACTGGCCCTATACCTCCACGCCCTCGTACGTTTTCACGCGCCACGAGTACGCTGCGCCGCCGGGAGCGGACGTCACCTTTATCCGGGGTGATGTCCGCGAATTTGTCCAGGACTTCAAGGACGACGCCCGCGGCAAGAACGTCTGGGTGGTGGGCGGCGGAAACCTTGCGGCACAGTTCGCCGAAACCGGCCTGCTGGACGAGCTCATCGTGTCCATCATCCCCGTGGTCCTGGGGAACGGAAAGCGGCTGCTGCCCCTTGAAGGCCCGACGCCGCCGCTTCAGTTAACAGATTCGCGCACCCTGGGGCGGGGAGTCGTGGAGCTTCGTTACGGCTTCAGCCCGGCCGCCCGGCCTGGCGGGGCATAGGGCGGGGGGACAGACACAGCAGTCAGCTGTCGTCGGGACCGTTGTCACGCAGCATGTTGGTGATCCGGGCGGTGGAAAGCCGCCGTCCCTTTTCGTCGGTCACCACGATCTGATGCGTTGTCAGCGTGCGGCCCAGGTGGATTGCGGTGCAGGTCCCGATGACGCTCCCGGAGGCAATGGAGCGGTGGTGGGTTGCACTGACCTCAATGCCCAGGGCCCGCCGCCCCGGCCCGGCGTGCATCCCGGCCGCAAAGGAGCCCAGGGTTTCCGCGAGGACCACGTGGGCGCCGCCGTGCAGGATGCCTGCCACCTGCGTATTGCCCTCCACTGGCATGGTGGCCACGGTCCGTTCGGGGCTCATCTCCAGGAAGTGGATCCCCATCTTCACCACCAGGGCGCCTACTCCGTACTCGGCAAGCCAGCCGTGAAGGTGTTCCGGGATGCCGGCTGCAACCAACTCATCAGTAAATGGGCCGGGCGTGAAATTGTCCATCATGGGAACTAGGCTGGCACCTGTGAGTGAAACTACCAAACCGGCCCCTTTCCCGTCCCAAACCTCTGACCTCCGGGACGATGCTGCCCTGCCCGCCGACGCTGCCTTGCAGGACGTGGTGGTTCCGCCGCCGGCCAGCCAATCGGTATCAGCCACGGTGGCTCCCGTCATCCCCATCACCGGCCAGCCGCGCCTGCTGGTTCTGGACGGGCACTCCATGGCGTTCCGGGCTTTCTTCGCCCTGCCGGCGGACAAGTTCTCCACGGCCAACGGACAGCACACCAACGCCATCCACGGCTTCACGTCCATGCTCATCAACCTGATCAAGGAACAGAAGCCCACCCACATCGCGGTCGCCTTCGACGTCTCCGATGACACCACCCACCGCAAGGCGGAGTACAGCGGATACAAGGGCGGCAGAAACGAAACGCCGCGGGAGATGAGCGGCCAGATCGACCTCATCGACAAGGTCATGGGTGCCTGGGGCATCAAGACCATCAAGATGCCCGGCTACGAAGCTGACGACATCCTGGCCACGCTTGCCGCCATGGGGGAGAAGGCCGGCTTCGAAGTACTTCTGGTAACAGGGGACCGGGACGCCTTCCAGCTCATCACGGACAACGTCTTTGTGCTCTACCCGCGGAAAGGCGTCAGCGACATCCCGCGCCTGGATGCTGCGGCCATCCAGGAGAAGTACTTTGTCACGCCTCCGCAATACTCGGACCTCGCCGCGCTGGTGGGGGAGTCCGCGGACAATCTTCCGGGCGTTCCGGGCGTGGGACCCAAGACCGCAGCCAAGTGGATCAACCTCTATGGCGGGCTCGAAGGAGTCCTGGAGCACCTGGACGCGATCGGCGGGAAGGTGGGCGACGCCCTCCGCGAAAACGTCGAGGACGTCAAGCGCAACCGGCGGCTGAACAGGCTTCACACCGACTTGGAACTGCCGCTGACGCTGGAGGACCTCGCCGAGCCGAGGCCTGACGAGGCCGCCCTGGAGCAACTCTTCGACGAACTCGAATTCAAGACCATCCGCGCCCGGCTGTTCGCCCTCTACGGCAGCGACGAAGTGGAGTCCGCGGAACGCGAGACCATCGACACCCCTGCCTTTGTCACCCCGGCGGACGCGGCAGGGCTGGCTGCGTTCCTCGCTGCAGGGGCCGGAAAACGCTCAGCCATCGCCGTTGACCTGGTACCGGGCCGTATCGGCGAAGACGCCGCAGCAGTGGCCATCGTCCGTGACGACGCCGCCGTCTACATCGACCTCGCCGCCCAGGACGCCGCAGCTGAAAACGTCCTCGCAGACTGGCTGCGGGATGACACCTCCGCCAAGGTCATGCATGGCTACAAGGCTGCCCTCAAGGCACTGTCCAGCCGTGGGCTGGGACTCTCAGGAGTAGTGGACGACACCTCCATCTCCGGGTACCTCATCCAGCCGGACCGCCGTACCTATGAACTCGCGGAACTGGCGCAGCACCACCTGAACATCAGCATCTCGCCGGAGACGGCCAAGGCGGGCCAGCTTGAACTGTCGTTCGACGGCGAGGATGCCGCCGCCGCGGATGCGCTGGTCAAGGTGGCCGCGGTGGTCCAGACCCTGAGCCGGCGTTTCGAGTCCGAGCTCAAGGAGCGCCAGGCCGAGGATCTGCTGTCCACCCTGGAGTTGCCCGTCAGCCGGGTCCTTGCCGACATGGAGCTCGCCGGGATAGCCATCGACATGCCCCACCTGGATGAACAGCTTGCTGATTTGGCGAAGGTCATCGATAACGCGCAGGAACTCGCCTTCGCCGCCATTGGCCACGAGGTCAACCTCGGTTCCCCCAAGCAGCTCCAGACTGTCCTCTTCGACGAACTCCAGCTGCCGAAGACCAAGAAGATCAAGTCCGGCTACACCACCGACGCCGCTTCCTTGAAGAACCTCCTGGAAAAGACGGGCCACGAGTTCCTGGTCCAGCTGATGGCGCACCGCGAGTCCGCGAAACTAAGCCAGATGCTCGAAACACTCAAGAAGTCCGTCACCGAGGATGGCCGCATCCATACCACCTACGCGCAGAACGTTGCCGCCACGGGTCGGATTTCGTCCAACAACCCCAACCTCCAGAACATCCCCATCCGCAGCGAGGAAGGCCGGCGCGTGCGCGGCATCTTCGTGGTCAGCGACGGCTACGAGTGCCTGCTCTCCGCTGACTACTCGCAGATCGAAATGCGGATCATGGCCCACCTGTCAGGAGATCCCGGACTGATTGCTGCGTACAAGGAAGGCGAAGATCTTCACCGTTTCGTTGGCTCGCACATTTTCCATGTTCCGCCGGCAGAAGTGACCAGCGCCATGCGTTCCAAGGTCAAGGCCATGTCCTACGGGCTTGCCTACGGACTGACGTCATTTGGGCTTTCCAAGCAGCTGGAAATTTCGGTAGACGAGGCCCGGAACCTGATGAAGGACTACTTCGACAGGTTCGGGGCCGTCCGTGACTACCTCCGCGGAGTGGTGGACCAGGCACGGGTCGATGGCTACACGGCCACCATTGAGGGCAGGCGCCGCTATTTGCCGGACCTCACCAGCACGGACCGGCAGCTGAGGGAAAACGCGGAGCGTATCGCATTGAACTCGCCCATCCAGGGCTCGGCAGCGGACATCATCAAGAGGGCGATGCTGGGCGTGCACGACGAACTGCAGGCCCAGGGACTCAAATCGCGCCTGCTCCTGCAGGTACACGATGAACTGGTGCTTGAGGTGGCCATTGGGGAGCGGGAAGTCGTGGAGAGGCTGGTCACCGAGCAGATGGGCTCCGCCGCCGATCTCACCGTGCCCTTGGAAGTGCAGATCGGTGTTGGCACCACCTGGTACGACGCCGGCCACTAGGAATCCCGCACTTCGTTAGGCGGTCTCGCCGGCCCTGCATACCCCCGGGATACAGGGCCGGCGATGTGCCGCCTGCTGGACGCCGGCCATCTTGACCGTGACGCCATTTTGACGCCATGATGACATCATGGAACTTCAAACGTATGTCAACAGCCTCCAGGAACAGTTGGCCAACGCCGCCGGCGCAGGCGGCGAGCAGACGCGTGAGGTGGCGCTCCGGCTCGCAGCGCCCCTGGAAACCGCTACTCGGCTTGTCCTGCTGGAAGCACTTGCGGCCGCCGCCGGGGAAATCACCGGGGAGCTCGCGCCAGGATCGGTGGAGGTGCGCCTGCGCGGCCGCAATCCCGAGTTCGTTGTTTCCCTTCCACCGGCCCGGACGGACTTCGACGATACCCCTCAGGAGTTCCCTGTCACTGAACCCCAGCCGGCCTTGCCAGGGGAGGGGGACGAGGGCGGGACGTCCCGGTTTACGCTGCGCCTGCCGGAACACCTAAAGCAGCGCATAGAGGCTGCGGCGGCAGCGGAGAAACTCTCTGTCAACTCGTGGCTGGTCCGCTCTCTTGCGGCTTCTTTGGAGCATCCCGGCCCATCCCCCCGGGGCAGTAAGAAAAGGTCCTCCGAGGGGCGCAGCTACAGCGGTTGGGTGCTGTGAGTTCCATGTTTGATTTCGGAACCCCGGAACCCATTTCCGTCACCATCGAGTTGAACCTCGGAGACGTCCGGATTAAAGCGAGCGACCGCAGCGACACCGTTGTTGACGTGCAGCCCACGGATGAAACAAAGGCCTCGGACATCCGGGCGGCCGAGCAAACGAGGGTGGAGTTTTCCCATGGCCGGCTCGTCGTCAAGGGGTCCAGTGACTGGAGGCGGTATGCCATTTTCACTGGAAACGGATCCGTTGACGTCACCATCAGCCTTCCCTCCCGTTCCGACCTCCGGGCAGAGGCAGGAATGGGCAAGTTCGAGTGCCAGGGGGAACTGGGCCGGTGTTCGCTCAAAACCGGCATGGGCAGGATCCGCCTGGACCGGACCGCTTCCGTCAAGGCTGAGACCGGCTACGGGGACGTCACGCTGGAAGGTGCCGCCGGCGACGTCGAGATCAAAACCGGGTCCGGCGAGATCAGTGCCCGCCGTATTGATGGCGCCGCCCACATCAAGAGCTCAGACGGGCACGTCTATATCGGCTGGGTGGCCGGCGATGTCCAGGTCAAGGCTGCCAACGGCAAAATTTCCATTGGCCAGGCGCAAGGGTCCGTCACAGCCAAGTCCGCCAACGGCAGGATCCGGGTTGGCGGAGTGGCGCGCGGCTCCGTCCTGCTGGAAACGGCGATGGGCGACGTTCGCGTAGGCGTCCAGGAAGGAACTGCGGCCTGGCTCGACGTCAGCACCCAGTACGGAAGGGTGATCAATTCCCTGAACGCCGCCGACGGCCCTGGCGGGCAGAAGGAGACGGTGGAGATCCGCGCCCGGACCTCCTACGGCGACGTCGAAATCCAGCGTTCGCTCGACCCAATCCACGGGACGGCAAACCACGGGTGATGAGTAGGGTTGATGTTGTGAACAGAACGCGCGGAATCCAGATCGGGTCACTTCCCTTCCCCCTGGTCAGTGAAGGCCCGCCGGCTCTGGTTGGCCCGCTCCTTGAGGGGGAGAGGCTGGTCCTGACGGCGGACGCCGGCGCGGATATGTTCCTTGACCCCGGCGGAGATCCGGGCACGTCCGATGCTGAACGCTTCGTCTGGCCCGTCACGGGTGACTTTCGGTTCAGCGCCTTCGTCAGCCCCGTGTTTGTCTCTGATTTCGACTCCGGCGTGCTGCTTGGCTACGTCGATCCACTGCATTGGTTCAAAGTCTGCGCGGAGCTGGATCCCAGCGGGACCACCAGGGTGGTGTCGGTTGTCACCCGGAACGGCACGTCCGACGACTGTGACAGCTGGCCAATCGACGGATCGGGCACCTACCTGCGGATTTCCCGCCTCGGCCAGGCTTTCGCGCTGCACGCGTCCATCGACGGCGAATGGTGGAACATGGTGCGCTACTTCAGCATGGGCGAGCCTGCACCTGATGCCGTCAAAATCGGATTCGCGGCGCAGTCCCCTTCCGGGGAGGGAACGACGGCGACATTCAGCGAGGTCAGGTTCGATACCCAGCGGCTGGCCGAAGTAAGGGACGGCACCTAGCCGCGCCCGCCTGGCAGGCACCTCCCGCAAACGTCAGCTGGAACTTTGCTGGCCGGCCCACTCCTGCACGCGCCGTTTGCTCTCCTCGGGTGACAGGTCGATGACTCTGGTCATGACGGACCAACGGACGCCAAAGGGATCAAGGATCGAGGCGAACCTGTCACCGGTCACAAAGGTCATCGCGGGTTCACGGACAGTGGCTCCCAGCGAGATCGCCAGACGAACAGCCTCGTCCGTATCAGGCACATACACGGCCAGCGAAAATGACGATCCTGCGCCCAGAGTGGGCGCGGCCAGCTGATATTCCTCCAGCGGATCACTCAACGTCAGCAGCCCGGATCCAAAATCCAGCACGGCATGGGCCATGAGGTCTCCGCCGGGAAAGCGCGTAGTGTCCAGCACACGGGCCCCGAACACAGTTTCGTAGAATGCGAGGGCCTCTGCTGCAGGATCGACCACCAGGTGGGGGGTCAGCGAAGTGCTTCCGTGAGGAATGCCGCCGGTGGTGTAGGTTCCGGTCACAGCCTCGGTCGGATCAGGGGTGTCCAGGTGTTTCTGTGAAGGTGCTTTTTCCATACCGTCCATGGTGCGCAGTGTCCGGCACCGCCGTCTTGTACTTTTGCGACAAAAGGAGCGTTGTGCCAGTTTCCAAAGGCCATCTGAACCCGGGCTCACCGGATGTGGCTTTTGACCGGTTCGAGCTCGGCCCGGGGCTCGCTGAACTGGTGCGCCACGTCTGGGTGGTCCGGTGGGAAATTCCGGCCGGACAGGTACGTGCCCAGCGTGTCCTGACGTACCCGGCTTTCAACGCGGTATTCGACGCCGGTTCTGCAAGGTTGTTTGGGCCGTCGTCCCGCGTCCAGGTACAGGAACTTGCCGGGACGTCCTGGGCTGTCGGCGTCCTCTTCCGCCCGGCGGCCGCGCGGATCCTCTCCGGGACGGAGCCCGCATTGGTACCAGCATCCGGGGAGCGCCTGCAGGATGCCCCTGTTCAGGCAGTGGCCGCCCTCATGAACGAATCGCCGCGAGCCAGTGGGGCCCGCCTCGCGCTGGTCGGAACCCTCAGAAGCTGGCTCTTGCCCTTCATTTCGCTTCTGGACCACAGGGCCTCGCTCGTCAATGCTGTGTGCGAACTGGCCGAAAATGATGACGGAATCCTGCGTTCCTCGGATCTTGCGGAGAGGGTCAACGTGCCGCCCCGGTCCCTTGAGCGGTTGGTGTACTCCCATCTGGGTGTCTCGCCCAAATGGCTCATTGAGTGCCGCCGCCTCCAACATGCGGCCACTGTCCTGTTTGCTGAACCGTCCACCTCGCTGACCGGACTTGCTGCCTCGCTCGGCTACACGGACTACCCGCATTTCTCCCGCAGCTACAAAAGCGTCATCGGAGAAACTCCCCGGGCAACCCGCGAACTGGGTGAGGCGCAGCGCCGGGACGCCTGACGAACCGGCCGCAGGGGGCGTCGGCGACACGACAGGGGAGCACTGGCCAGACGATGGATTTATTGGCTAGGCTCGGCGGTGTGGATGATCTGAGTGGGGACTATGAAATCCGGCGTTTTGGTGCGGCAACCAAGGGCGAGCAGGGCTATGCCGAGGCTGAATCGTGGATCAGGGCTGTGGCCTTCGGTTTCCATGAGCCCGCGCGCGAGCCGGAGCGGATAGCCAGGTCCCTTGAGAGCTACCGGGCAGACCAGCGCGTCCTCACCGGGGCTTACCAGACCCGGGACGTTGCGGCGGGGTCGCTGCCGGCAGACGTTCCCGTCGCCACCTTCGCTACTCTTCGCAAGACGCTCAACATTGGCTTCGGCCGCCAGTTGGAGACGCAGATGGTCACCGCGGTCACGGTGCGGACGTCCCACCGGCGCCGGGGCCTGTTGCGCCGGATGATGTCAGAAGACCTGGCGATGGCGCGGCGGGACGGCATGGCCATGGCTGCCCTGACGGCATCCGAGGGGTCGATCTATGGACGGTTCGGTTACGGAGTAGCCAGCTTCGAACGCAGCGTGAAAGTGGACACCACCGCCAGGTTCAGGCTCAACCACCAGCCCGTGGGCTACGTTGAAGTCGCCGAACCGAAGGTGCTGCTGGACCTGGCTCCCCAGGTCTTCGACAAGGTGCACCGGTTGACTCCGGGCTCTATGGGCCGCCAGGACTGGTACCGCCTCCTGGCGTCGGGTTCCGTCGGCCCGGACGGCAAGGAGGATCCCGCCATCAAAGTGGCCCTGCACTACGGGCCGCACGGAGCCGTTGACGGGTACGTGTCCTACAAGTTCCTGGGGTGGGAGAAAGAGCCCTACACCATGGAGATAGTGGACCTTGTTGCCGCCAGCAATGAGGCCTATCTGGAACTGTGGCAGTTCCTCGGTGCCATCGACCTGGTGGAGCGGGTGACGTGGGAAGAAGCCCCGCTGGACGACCCGCTCACATGGGCCCTGAACGACCCCCGCTGCATCGACTCCTCGAACAGCAGGGACATGCTGTGGCTCAGGATCCTGGACGTCCGGAAAGCACTGGAGGCGCGGTACTTTCCTGTGGACGGCCGGCTGGTCCTGGAAGTCCTGGATCCGCTGGGGCTCACCGCAGGAACCTTTGCCCTGGAAGTTACCGGCGGCGAGGCCGCCGTCGTTCCTTGGGAAACACCGGGCCAGGCTGATCTGACGTTGGACGTGTCAGCGCTGTCTTCGATCTATCTGGGGGCTGTCTGCCCGGTGACCCTGACTGCGGCGGGCCGGATCCGCGAGAACACCAAGGGCGCAGCGTTCCAGGCCCGGCAGATGTTCACCGTGGAGCGGCCCACGCACTGCCTCACCCACTTCTGACGCCTGGCCATGGACTGGCAAGCCTTGCGTGCGTTCGTGAGACTTGCCGGCGCCCGCGGTGCCCGCGCTTTGACCAGCCTTGGCCACTGCGACTAGAATAAACGGGCGTGTACTACGTGCACGTATCTAGAATCCACAAAATCAGGATGACCCGGCAGGTCTGTGTGATCTGCCGAAACCTGCGCCTGCGTTCCATAACGCGGGCGCGGTGGTTTGCCTGACCGACTTACTATCCACAACGGAGCCCCTACTACATGACCATCACCTCCACCGAGAAGCCCGGTACCCCCGTAGTCGCTATTAACGACATCGGTACCGCTGAGGACTTCCTCGCAGCAGTCGACGCCACCATCAAGTACTTCAACGACGGAGACCTCGTCGAAGGTACCGTCGTCAAGGTCGACCGCGATGAAGTTCTGCTCGACATCGGTTACAAGACCGAAGGTGTCATCCCCTCCCGCGAGCTTTCCATCAAGCACGATGTTGATCCCGGAGACGTTGTCTCCGTTGGCGATCAGGTCGAAGCCCTGGTGCTCACCAAGGAAGACAAAGAAGGCCGCCTGATCCTCTCCAAGAAGCGCGCTCAGTACGAGCGTGCCTGGGGCGACATCGAGAAGGTCAAGGAAGAAGACGGTGTTGTCACCGGTACCGTCATCGAGGTTGTCAAGGGTGGTCTTATCCTCGACATCGGTCTGCGCGGCTTCCTGCCCGCATCCCTCGTCGAGATGCGCCGTGTGCGCGACCTTGCTCCGTACATCGGTCAGCAGATCGAAGCCAAGATCATCGAGCTGGACAAGAACCGCAACAACGTTGTGCTGTCCCGCCGTGCATGGCTCGAGCAGACCCAGTCCGAGGTCCGCTCCACGTTCCTCAACAAGCTGGAAAAGGGCCAGGTCCGTCCCGGCGTCGTTTCCTCCATCGTCAACTTCGGTGCCTTCGTGGACCTGGGCGGCGTAGACGGTCTCGTCCACGTTTCCGAGCTGTCCTGGAAGCACATCGACCACCCGTCAGAGGTTGTCGAAGTTGGCCAGGAAGTCACCGTCGAGGTCCTCGAGGTCGACTTGGACCGCGAGCGTGTTTCCCTGTCGCTCAAGGCTACGCAGGAAGATCCGTGGCAGACCTTCGCCCGCACCCACGCCCTCGGCCAGGTTGTTCCGGGCAAGGTCACCAAGCTGGTTCCGTTCGGTGCGTTCGTCCGCGTCGAAGATGGCATCGAAGGCCTGGTTCACATCTCCGAGCTCGCCGTGCGCCACGTTGAGCTGGCTGAGCAGGTTGTCTCCGTTGGTGACGAGCTGTTCGTCAAGGTCATCGACATCGACCTCGAGCGCCGCCGGATCTCCCTCTCCCTCAAGCAGGCCAACGAGGGCGTCGACGCCGAAAGCACCGAATTCGATCCTGCTCTGTACGGCATGGCCGCTGAGTACGACGAAGAGGGCAACTACAAGTACCCGGAGGGCTTCGACCCGGAGTCCAACGAGTGGCTTGAAGGCTACGAGAACCAGCGCTCTGCCTGGGAGCAGCAGTACGCTGACGCCCAGACCCGCTGGGAAGCACACAAGAAGCAGGTTGCCCAGCACGCTGCCGACGATGCTGCAGCTGCAACGTCCGGTGAGAGCGACTCCGGCACCACCAGCTACTCCTCGGAGCCGGCTGCTGAGTCCAACACCGGAGCCGGCACGCTGGCTTCGGACGAGGCTCTTGCCGCTCTGCGCGAGAAGCTGACCGGCAACTAATTGCCACCGGCCCGGGCTTCCCGGGCTGACACAGTGGGCCCCTGCGAAAGCAGGGGCCCACTGTGTTTAACACGCCATCTGACTGGCAGCTAACGCTGTCAAACGTGCGTTTCGGTGCGTTTGCTGCGAGTCAGTCGGGAAGTTCGACGGCGGCACTCACCGCGCCGCCGTCGTCGAACGTCAGCAAGGCCCCCGCCGCCGTGAGGAGGCGCTGGGCGCCAATGTTGGCGCCCGTGGTGGTGGCGGTCACCCGTTGCAGGCCGGCCCGCCGGGCCTCCGCCAGGACCAGGGTCAACGCGGCTTTTCCGATGCCGGAGCCGCGCCAGCTGCGGCCCAGCCAGATGCCGGTTTCCGCCGTTGCCGGCCCCGTCCGCTTCAGCCTGATGGAACCGGCGGCGCCGCCGTCGCACAGCACAGCCCACGACTTCTCCTGCGCCGCCCCGTCAAGGCCTGCGGACGAGGCCCGGTGGTAAGCGTGGAACCAGTCAATCCGCTCAGCGTTCCAGCCCGGGCCGGAGCCAAGCGGGGGTGTGACCTCGTCGGGCGAGGCATCGGTCATGGCCAGCGCCATGAGCTGATCCAGCATGGCCTCATCGACGTCTGCCAGCCGGACGTCAGGGGAGCGGGACATCAATCCACTCCGTTCCACCGGGCCTGAGCGTGGCCTTCCCGGCAGTGAGCGACAAGACGCGGTCCGTAGCCGCGGCGATGTCCGCCGGCTCATCGGGGATGGCCAGCCGCAGGATCGTGTCCTGTGCGCCATACCCCGTTTCCGCCATCACGAACCCGGCCGCCCGCAGGTCATTCTCCAGCCGGCCGGCGGCGGCGTGCGGCACGGACGATTCACAGATCCGCAGCCGGCAGCGGCGCACCAGCGGGGCCCGCTCCAGAGCCGCGGACACTGACTCCGAGTACGCCCGAACCAGGCCCCCGGCGCCCAGCAGAATACCGCCAAAATAGCGCACGACGACGGCGCTCACGTCGCTGAGGTCCGTCACCCCCGGCGTCGTTTCCCTTTTGACAAGGGCCTCAAGCATGGGGGTACCGGCCGTGCCGGAGGGTTCGCCGTCGTCGTTTGAACGCTGAACATCGCGGTCCGGCCCCAGGACAAAAGCGGAACAGTGGTGGCGGGCGTCGTGGAACTCCCGGCGCAGTCCGGATACCAGGTCCTTCGCGGCCTCTTCGGTAGCGGTGCGGCGCAGCACAGTGATGAAGCGGGACCGCTTGAGCTCGATCTCGTGCCGGAAATCCGTTCCTGCGGCAAGCGTGGTGTAGGCGGTGGTCCGGCTTTCTTGCTCTTGCACCGCCCCAGTCTAGGCCCCGCCGCCCCCAGTCCAGGCCCGCCGCCCCCCGGCGGCGTGGGCCCATTACGGCATCAGACCTGGACGCCGGGTACTAATGTGGTTGCGTGCTGAAAATCGGTTTGACGGGCGGCATCGCCTCCGGGAAGTCAGTGGTCGCCTCCCGCCTCGCCCATCTTGGGGCGGTGCTGGTTGACGCTGACGCCCTGGCGCGGGAGGTGCTGGAGCCAGGCACGCCGGGACTGGCCGCCGTCGTTGAGGCCTTCGGCAGTGGAATGTTGGACGGCGGGGGCCGGCTGGATCGGGCGAAGCTTGGTGCCGTGGTCTTCGGCAACCCGGAGCGGTTGGCTGTACTGAACGGCATCGTCCATCCGTTGGTGCGCCAGGCGGCGGCGGGCATCGTGGCGGCCGCTCCTTTCGGTGCCGTGGTGGTCCAGGACATTCCGCTGCTGGTGGAGACCGGCCAGGGGAGTGACTTCCACCTGGTTGTGGTGGTGGACGCCCCGGACGAGGTCCGGATCCGGCGGATGCTGGACCACCGCCGGATGACCTCCGAGGAAGCGCAGTCACGGATGGCCGCGCAGGCTTCGCGCGATGAACGGCTCGCCGCTGCCGATGTGGTGCTGGACAACTCCGGCTCCATGGACGGACTGCTGGCGCAGGTGGATGCGCTCTGGGCGGAGCGGCTGGCCCCGTTCGCCCGCAATCTCCTGGCGCAGACGCCCGCTGACCGCCCTGGCGGACCGGTCCTGCACGCAGCTAGCTCGGAGTGGCCCCGGACCGCGGAACGGCTGATCACCAGGATCCTCGCCGCGCTCCGGAAGGACGCGCCTGACGGAGAGCCTGCGGTGCTCGGTCTCGACCACGTCGGCTCAACGTCAGTCCCCGGCCTGGACGCCAAGGATGTTCTTGACCTGCAGCTGACAGTACCGGCGTTGTCTGCGGCGGCGCCGCTGGAGCCCGCCCTGGCCGCCGCCGGATATCCCCGCGTGCACGCCATCACGGCGGATACGCCCAAGCCAACTTTGCCGGACACCACTGCGTGGGCGAAACGCCTACACGCCAGCGCCGACCCCGGCCGGGCCGTCAACCTTCATATCAGGGCCGCCGGGTCTGCCGGCTGGCGCTTCGCCCTCTGTTTCCGGGACTGGCTGCGGGCCGATCCGGACACTGCGGCGGATTATCTCGCCCTGAAGCGCCGCCTTGCGGAGCTTCACGCCACCGACCCCTCTACGGCCGCCTACGCCGCTGCCAAGGAGGCCTGGTTCGCCGCGGCGGAAGAGCCGATGGAGCAGTGGGCCAAGCGCTCGGGGTGGGTCCCGCCGTCGTACCCGTCCTGACCGCTCACCGGCACGGCCGGTTTCCGTCCGTACGCCGTCCCTACGCTGTGTTCGCCGGTAACTGATCGGGCTGTCACTGTCGGTCCCCGGTTGTAGATTAGATGCATGAGCCTTGCCCAGGAGATCAACCGTGTCGTAGCGCCGTTTGAAGTCATCAGCGAGTTCCAGCCGGCGGGTGACCAGCCTGCCGCCATCGCCGAGTTGACCGAGCGCATCAAGAACGGTGAAAAGGACGTGGTCCTGCTCGGCGCCACCGGTACAGGAAAGAGCGCCACCACGGCCTGGCTTATCGAACAGGTCCAGCGCCCCACCCTGGTGATGGTGCAGAACAAGACTCTTGCCGCCCAGCTCGCCAACGAGTTCCGGGAGCTGCTGCCCAACAACGCGGTGGAGTACTTCGTCTCCTACTACGACTACTACCAGCCTGAGGCATACGTAGCCCAGACGGACACCTTCATCGAGAAGGACTCCTCCATCAACGAGGAAGTTGAACGGCTCCGACACTCGGCCACGAACGCCCTCCTGACCCGCCGGGACGTGATCGTTGTCGCCACGGTGTCCTGTATATATGGCCTCGGCACCCCGGAGGAATACATCGCCGGTATGGTCACGCTCCGCAAGGGGGCGCAGATGAATCGCGATGACCTGCTGCGGAAGTTCGTCGCGATGCAGTACGCCCGAAACGACATGGACTTCCACCGCGGCACATTCCGTGTCCGTGGCGACACCGTGGAGATCATCCCGATGTATGAGGAACTGGCCATCCGGATCGAATTCTTCGGAGACGAGATTGAGAACATCCACACTCTCCATCCGCTGACCGGCGAAACCATCCGGGACGAAGACGAAATGTACGTCTTCCCGGCCTCGCACTATGTGGCCGGTCCCGAGCGGATGGCCCGGGCCATCAAACGGATCGAGGATGAACTCGCCGAGCGCCTGCAGGTCCTGGAAAGCCAGAACAAGCTGGTGGAAGCCCAACGGCTCCGGATGCGCACCACCTACGATCTTGAAATGATGCAGCAGATGGGCTTCTGCAACGGGATCGAGAACTACTCATCGCACATTGACGGCCGGGCCCGCGGGACCGCACCGCACTGCCTCATCGACTACTTCCCGGACGACTTTCTCCTGGTGATCGACGAATCGCATGTCACCGTGCCACAGATCGGCGCCATGTACGAAGGCGACATGTCGCGTAAGCGGAACCTCGTGGACTTCGGCTTCCGCTTGCCCTCGGCCATGGACAACCGTCCGCTCAAATGGGACGAATTCCTCGAACGGGTAGGCCAGACCGTCTACTTGTCGGCCACTCCCGGCAAGTACGAACTAGGCAAGGCTGACGGTTTTGTGCAACAGATCATCCGGCCCACCGGGCTGATCGACCCCGAAGTAGTGGTCAAGCCCACGAAGGGCCAAATCGATGACCTGCTCAGCGAGATCAAGACACGGACGTCGAAGAACGAACGCATCCTGGTCACCACGCTGACCAAGCGCATGGCCGAGGATCTTACCGAATACCTGCTGGGCCACGGCATCAAGGTTGAGTACCTGCACTCCGATGTGGACACCCTGCGGCGCGTTGAGCTGCTGCGGGAACTCCGGATGGGTGTCTTCGACGTTTTGGTGGGCATCAACCTGCTCCGCGAGGGCCTGGACCTGCCCGAGGTTTCGCTGGTGAGCATCCTGGATGCGGACAAGGAAGGCTTCCTGCGGTCCTCCACTTCGCTTATCCAGACCATCGGCCGCGCTGCCCGCAACGTGTCGGGCCAGGTCCACATGTACGCCGACCGCATCACCGACTCCATGGCCCACGCCATCGACGAGACCAACCGGCGCCGCGCCATCCAGGTGGCCTACAACACGGAGAAGGGCATCGATCCTCAGCCGCTCCGGAAGAAGATTGCCGACATCACGGACCAGCTCGCCAAGGAAGACGCCGACACCCAGGAACTGCTCAGCAACAACCGGCTGGCCAAGGGCGCGAAACGGGGGAAGTCCGCAGCGAAGGGTGCCGCCCAGGTCCGTGCAGACGGCCTGGCAGCGGCTCCGGCCGAGGACCTGGTGGGCCTGATCGAACAGCTCACCGAACAGATGCATGGCGCAGCCGCCGAACTTCAGTTCGAAGTGGCCGCCCGGATCCGTGATGAGGTCAGCGACCTGAAGAAGGAGCTACGCCAAATGCAGGCCGCCGGGCACGCCTGAACCGCCGCCCCGGGGAACGCGGGGAGCGCACACCATCGGTGCTGGTACAGTTAACGTCACGTAGGGGAGTATCCCGAGCGCTACGATCGTCAACACGCCAGGCACAGTTGCCCGGCCGGGCGTAGCGGGCCGCCGTTTCAGCACCAAGTGCACAGGCTGCCGGAGAGACTTACACCGCTTCTTTGTACCCTACGAAAGGTATCCCCTGTGCTCGAACTTCCCGTCTGGTTCGAAGTCGGCTCATTCGTCGTCCTCGGCCTCATCCTCGCCTTTGACCTTCTACTGGTGCTCCGCCGCCCCCACGAGCCTTCCATGAAGGAAGCCGGACTGTGGGTGGCTTTTTACGTGGCCCTGGCCATGGTCTTTGCGGGCGCCATGTTCCTGTTCACCGGCCCGGAGTATGGCGGGCAGTTCATTGCCGGCTGGGTCACTGAATACAGCCTCAGCATCGACAACCTGTTTGTCTTCATCATCATCATGGCCCGCTTCTCGGTCCCGCGTAAGTACCAGCAGGAAGTGCTGATGGTGGGCATCATCATCGCGCTGGTGCTCCGCGGCATCTTCATCCTGCTCGGCGCCATGGTCATCGAACAGTTCAGCTGGGTCTTCTACATCTTCGGCGCGTTCCTGCTGTGGACCGCCTGGAAGCAGGCCCAGGATGAGGGCGAAGACGAAGAGGACCGGGAAAACCCGATCATCGAGAAGCTCCGCAAGGTTATTCCGATGTCCGAGAAGTTCGACGGCGGCAAGCTGCGCACGGTGGTGGACGGCAAAAAGGTCTTCACCCCGATGCTCATCGTTTTCGTCACCATCGGCATGACCGACCTCCTCTTCGCAGTCGACTCGATCCCCGCAATCTTCGGCCTGACCCAGAGCGCATTCATTGTCTTCACGGCGAACATCTTCGCGCTGATGGGCCTCCGCCAGCTGTACTTCCTGCTGGGCGGACTGATGAACCGGCTGATCTACCTCAAGCACGCGCTCTCAGTCATCCTCGCCTTCATCGGCGTCAAGCTGGTCCTGCACGCGATGCACGTCAACGAACTCCCGTTCATCAACGGCGGCCACCACATCGAATGGGCTCCCGAGATCCCGACATACGTGTCCCTGGGCGTCATCATTGGCACCATCGTCATCGCCGTTATCGCCAGCCTGGTGAGCTCCAAGGCCCAGCAGTCCAAGCTGGATCCCCGCCTCGAGGAAGATGCCAAGAAGAGCCTCAGCGACGTCGAGTAACAGCTCCGGCATTCTGCCAATTTGTACGGACAACCCCGGCCGCCTGCGGCCGGGGTTGTCGTTTTAACTTGCCTCTGTCTGACCCGCGGGGCCGGTACTATGCTCAGACCATGGCCCGCACCCTGAACACCGAAATCGGAGTGCGCCAGGTGCAACGGCGCACTGTGGCGCTGCTGAGCGCGGCCCAAGTCCTGGGCGGCATTGGAACGGGAGCAACGGTATCCGTCGGGTCCCTCCTTGCCGTGGACCTGTCGGGCTCCACTGCCTGGGCAGGGGCAGTGGCCACGATCATGACTCTGGGCGCTGCGCTGGTGGCGCTTCCCCTTGCTTCGCTGGCTGACCGCCGGGGGCGGCGGGTTGGCCAGGTCGCGGGGCTGTCTGCCGCCGTCGTGGGTGCTTTCCTGATCGTACTGTCGGTTGTCACCGGGCTTTTCTTCCTCCTGTTGATCGGGGCAGCCGGAATCGGTGTGGGTGCAGCCGCCAGCCTCCAGGCACGCTTTGCCGCTGTTGACCTCGCCGAAGCCGAACACCGGGGCCGGGCGTTGTCGGCAGTGGTATGGGCGGTCACTGTGGGTGCGGTGGCCGGACCAAACCTGATTCAGCCTGGAGCCGTCGTCGGACAGGCCCTGGGCCTGCCCTCGATGGCTGGTCCGTTCGTAATCTCCGGTGCCGGTCTGGTGTTGGCCACCGCCCTGCTTTTTGCCGGGCTTAGACCAGACCCCCTCCTGCTCGCACGGGAGCTCGCCGCCCGCCAGGCGGACGGAGCTGGCGCCGGCACGCCGCAGCCGCCGGGAAACCTGCAGGCGGCTGCGCCCCGGCCTGGCTTCGGAAGTTCACTCGTCCGCGGGCTGCGCGCGATTCGGCAGTCCAGGGCGGCCGTCCTGGCCCTGGCAGCTGTTGTGGGAGCCCACGCCATCATGGTGGGCGTCATGTCCATGACGCCGCTGCATCTGCAGGAACTGGTGGCAGGGCCGGGCGCGTCCCACGCCGGCCACACTGCCTCGGGCGACGTCCTGGTCATTATAGGCTTCACGATCTCCCTTCATATCGCCGGAATGTTTGCCCTGTCACCGGTCATGGGCTTGCTGACAGATAAGGCAGGCCGGACCGAGACCATCATCCTGGGGTTCATCACGCTCATGGTTGCTGTAGCCGTTGCCGGGTTCGGGCAGGCCTCCACGGCTGCCGTGGCCACCGGGCTGGTCCTGCTGGGAATAGGCTGGTCCGCGTCGACCATCGCCGGTTCCACCCTGCTGGCCGAAAGCGTGGGCCAGGAATCACGGGTTGTTGTCCAAGGCGTTTCCGACATGATGATGGGGATCGCCGGAGCGGTCGGCGGGGCCACCTCCGGGCTCATCCTCAGCTGGACGGGCTACCTCGGGCTGAACCTTGCCGGCGGCCTGGTGGGGGCGGCCGTCCTGGCGGCGGCCCTGGTGACACTTGTGGCACACCGCCGTCAGCCACTGGCCGGTTAAGCTGCTATGCCTGGCAGACGGCCGACGAGCCTCAGCGAAGCCTTGTAATCCAATGGCTATGCTCGGACGGTGACTTCTTCTACCGCTGCGGCGCTGGACACCCACCGGGTCCAACGCCGCACTGTCCTGGTTCTTTCCCTGGCCCAGCTGCTCAGCGGGATCGGCAGCGGCGCAAGCCTGTCTGTGGGCTCCCTCCTCGCCGTCCAGCTCTCCGGCTCCAACGCCTGGGCAGGCTCAGTGACCACTGTGATGACCCTGGCAACCGCGGTTGCAGCCATGCCGCTGGCAGGCCTTGCCGAACGGCGGGGCCGACGGATCGGGCTCCTGACAGGTGTCCTGTCCGGAATGCTGGGGGCGATGGTGGTCATCGCGGCAACGGTGTCGGGGTTCTTTCCTGTGCTCCTGGCCGGAGCCGCCCTCCTGGGTCTGGCCACTGCGGCAAACCTCCAGGCCCGGTTTGCCGCGGTTGACCTGGCGGACCCGGAGCATCGGGGCCGTTCCCTTGCCATTGTTGTCTGGGCTGTCACCGCCGGAGCAGTGGCAGGCCCCAACCTGATCAGGCCTGGCGCTGTTGTGGGGGAGGCCATGGGCCTGCCCGGCATCGCCGGGCCCTTTGTATTCTCCACTGCGGGACTGGCAATGGCGGCCCTCCTCCTGCTGATCGGCCTGCGCCCGGATCCGCTGCTCCACGCCCTCGCCATCAGGCGGGGCGCCGGCAGCGGCGCCCTTACCGCCGTCCCGGGCCCCCGCAGGGGTTCACTTCGCCGCGGGCTTGCCGCGATCAGGTCCTCCCCAAAGGCCGGCCTGGCGCTGCTGGCCATCGTTGCAGCCCACGCCTGCATGGCCGCCGTGATGTCCATGACGCCGCTTCATCTGCAACTTCTGAGCGAAGGACCGCTGGCCTCCCATGGTGCAGGCCACGCCCACACCGCCAGTACGGACGTCTTTGTGCTGATCGGCTTCACCATTTCGCTGCACATTGCAGGGATGTATGCACTGTCTCCGGTGATGGGGTGGCTTACCGACCGTGCAGGCAGGGTTCCCGTCATCATCGGCGGGCACGGCCTGATCCTGGCGGCGGCATGCTGTGCGGGGTTTGGCGCCGGACAGCCCATCCTCGTCACCACCGGATTGGTGCTCCTGGGACTCGGCTGGTCTGCCGCCACCATCGCCGGTTCCACCTTGCTTGCGGAGAGTGTCAGCGTCGATTCCCGGGTACTTGTCCAGGGCGTTTCGGACACGCTGATGAGCGCCGCCGGAGCAATTGGTGCCGGCTTCTCCGGTCTGGTGATGAGTTGGATCGGCTATCAGGGGCTGAACATGTTTGCCGTCGCCATTGCTGCCGTGGTGATGGCCGTGCTGGCCGCGGATATCCGCAGCCGCAGCACGGCCAGCCCATCAGCGGCGGGCTGAGCGAACCATACCCAGCAGGCGCCCGAAGATCGCCTCGCCGTCGTCCGAAATCCCGTCATGGTGGAAGTCGGCCGTCTCCCAGACCTGCAGTCCCCGGACCGCTGCGGCGGTTTCCAGGGACAGGTCGCGGTCCACGTAGATGTCGTCGCGATAGACGGCCGCGGCAACGGGGATCGTGTTGGCGGCAAGGCGGGAGGGACTGTAGAGCGGCTTCCAGTCCTTCTTGGCTGCCACCAGCTCCGCCACGTCCCGCAGCGGACGCAAGGCCGGGTCCTGGTCGAAGTACCACGGGTAGACCATTTCGCCGGTCAGCAGCAGGGGTTCTGCTTCCGGCCTGAACTCCGGATACTCCTGGAGCACCCGCCAGGCCGACCAGTCAGTCGCCTGGCCCTGGCCATAGATGGACTCGTGCATCAGGGCATAGAGCGGGTTGGACTGCCGGGATACGATTCCCTGCATCTGTTCCAGGAAAGCGTCCGAGAGCCGGCTGCCGTGTGGTGTCTCGGTGAAAGCGTCCTCCAGCAAAAAGTGCAGTGCGTCCACCCGGGTGTTTCCGCCCAGGAAGGCTCCCGCCATCTGGAACCGCTCCACTGTGAGCTGGCCGCCGTCGGGAAGAACCTCGCGTACCTGCCGCAGGTGGGCGGCGATCCGCTCCACGGTGGTGCGGTCCTCGGGATACCACGTGAAGTACTCGTCGTTCCGCGCGGCGACCCGCCGGAAGGTGGCCCGGTAGACGTCGTCGGCGGTGCCGGAGAGGGGTGCCAGGCCTCCCGTGATGAGCGCCTCCTTAACGCCCCCGGGGGCAAAGGAAAGGTAACTGAGCGCGCAAAAACCGCCGTAGCTTTGGCCGTAGATGGTCCACGGTCCTGAGCCCAGGGCCAGGCGGACGAGTTCGGCGTCGGCGACGATGGAATCTGCGCGGAAGTGCTCAAGGTAGGCGGCCTGCTGCTCCGGTGTGCCCCGAAGCGGCAGGGTATTCCGGTCGATGGGCGAGGAGAGGCCGGTCCCGCGCTGATCGAGCATCAGGATCCGGAAGTCCTTGGCGGCCGCTTTGCTCCACCCGCCCAGCGAGGCCAGCCTGGGGCCGCGGCCTCCGGGGCCGCCCTGGAGGAACAGCAGCCACGGCAGGCTCTGCGCCTCAGCCTCGGTGTGGGCAGCGGAAACGTACTCGCGTGCGAAGACGGTGATGGTCTCCGAGGCTGGCCCTGCCTGCCGATCAGGGTGCACCGCGTCGTGCCCGAAATGGTCCAGGGGAACTGTGAAATAGTGCTCCGCCGTGCGCATGCCGCGGAACTCGTGGCGGGCCCGGACCGTATGGGCTACCGGGCCGGCGGCCCTCACCGCAGCCCGTGCTGCCTTAGCCATGGACAGACACGGGGCGGGTGCTGCCGAAGTGCTCCAGCGCATCGCCGGTCAGCCGGAATGTGGACCAGCCGTCCATGGGGAACGCGCCGAGGTTCCGGTAGAAATTGATGGACGGCTCGTTCCAGTCCAGGACGCTCCACTCCACCCGTGCATATCCGTTTTCGACGGCCGTGGCCGCAAGGTGCTGCAGCAGGGCCTTGCCGTGGCCCTCGCCCCGTGCATCCGGGCTGACGTAGAGGTCCTCAAGGTAGATGCCGTGGACGCCTTCCCAGGTGGAGTAGTTCAGGAACCAGAGCGCGAATCCCTGGACGTCGCCGGCCTCATTCTCGGCCATCGTGGCGAACACGCGCGGATTCTCGCCGAACAGCGCCTCCGAAAGCTTCTCCGGGGTGTTCCGGACGGCGTCCGGTTCCTTCTCATAGATGGCCAAATCATGGATCATGCGCAGGATCGTGGGGACGTCTTGAACTGTTGCGGGGCGGATTACACTCATGGTTCGAGTTTACTGGCGACCTCAGAGCCGGTTGACGTCGGTCACGCGGACTACGGCCGTACCCGTTTCGTCGGAGGCGGCCAGATCCACCACCGCCGAGATTCCCCAGTCATGATTCCTCGCCGGATCATCAAAGATCTGGCGCACCTTCCACTGCCCGGGCTCTTCGGTGATGATCAGCAGCCCTGGACCGCGGGCGTCGGGGCCGGTGCCGATGTCGTTATGTTCGTCGAAGTAGCCGTCCAGGACGTCCTCCCAGCGGTCAGCGTCCCAGCCGGCGCCGCCGTCGAGCTCTTCCAGTGCGGTTGCGTTCTCATCCGCGAAGAGTTCCACCCGCCGGAACATCTCGTTGCGGACCATCACACGGAAGGCCCGGATATTGGACGTCAGCGACGGGGGAGGAGGCGGCGGGGCGTCATGGGGAGTGGGCGCGGCACCGGAGGTCAGTTCCTCCCATTCATCCAGCAAGCTGGAGTCCACCTGCCTCACCAGTTCTCCCAGCCAGGCGATGAGATCCTCGAGGTCCTCCCGGAGCAGGTCCTGCGGCACTGTCTGGCGGAGCGCCTTGAAACAGTCGGCGAGGTAGCGCAGGACAATTCCCTCGGAGCGGGCCAGGCCGTAGAACTGGACGAATTCGCCGAAGTTCATGGCCCGTTCATACATGTCACGGACCACGGACTTCGGGGCCAGTTCGAAGTCACCCACCCAGGGCGCGGCCTTGCGGTAGACCTCAAAGGCTTCGCCCAGGATTTCGGCCAAAGGCTGCGGGTACGTAACCTCCTCCAGCATCGCCATCCGCTGGTCGTACTCGATCCCGTCCGCCTTCATCGCAGCGATTGCCTCGCCGCGGGCCTTTTTCTGCTGGGCGGAGAGAATCTGCCGGGGTTTTTCCAGTGTCGCCTCGATCACTGACACCACGTCCAATGCGTACGACGCCGACTCCGGATCCAGCAGTTCCAGTGCTGCCAGCGCAAACGGGGAAAGTGGCTGGTTCAGCGCAAAGTTCGGTTGCAGGTGAACTGTCAGCCGCACGCTGCGGCCATCCGCGCCCTGCTGCTCCGGCGGGATGCGCTCCACCACTTCGGCCGCGAGCAGTTCCCGGTAGATCCCGAGGGCCTTTTTCATCAGCTGCAGCTGCGAGGACCGCGACTCGTGGTTCTCCGTCAGCAAACGCCGTGCGGCGGTGAACGGGTCACCAGGGCGCTCCATCAGGTTCATCAGCATCGAATGGGTGACGCTGAAGCTGGAAGTCAGCGGATCCGGGACGGATTCCACCAGGCGCTTGTAAGTCGGTTCACCCCAGGAAACGAATCCCTCAGGCGGCTTCTTCTTCACCACCTGGCGGAGCTTCTTCTGGTCATCGCCGAATTTTGCGGTGGCTTTGGCCATCGCTTTGACGTTCTCCGTCACGTGTTCGGGGGCCTGGACCACAACGGTTCCGGCAGTGTCATACCCGGCGCGGCCGGCGCGGCCCGCGATCTGGTGGAACTCCCGGGAGTTGAGCAGGCGGGTGCGGACGCCGTCGTACTTGCTCAGGGCCGTGAGCAGGACGGTGCGGATGGGCACGTTGATGCCCACACCCAGCGTGTCAGTGCCGCAGATAACCTTCAGCAGGCCCGCCTGGGCGAGCTGCTCCACCAGCCTGCGGTATTTGGGAAGCATCCCTGCATGGTGGACGCCGATACCGTGACGCACCAGCCGGTTGAGGGTTTTTCCGAACCCCGCAGCGAAACGGAAGTTCGCGATCAGCTCCGCGATCTTGTCCTTTTCCTCACGGGTGCAGACGTTGATGCTCATCAGGTTCTGGGCGCGGTCAATGGCTTCGATCTGGCTGAAATGCACCACATAGACGGGCACCTGACGGGTCGAGAGAAGCTCTTCAAGCGTTTCGTGCACCGGCGTCTGGTGGTAGTAGTAGTGCAGCGGGATGGGCCGTTCCGCTGAACTTACCGTTGTGGTGGGACGGCCGGTGAGTTC
The DNA here is from genome assembly GCF_026427775.1 of Arthrobacter sp. CDRTa11. Classification (NCBI taxonomy): domain Bacteria; kingdom Bacillati; phylum Actinomycetota; class Actinomycetes; order Micrococcales; family Micrococcaceae; genus Arthrobacter; species Arthrobacter sp. CDRTa11. The sequence continues at coordinate 2,830,689 of NZ_CP044532.1, forward strand.
GGTGATGCCTTCCTCGAACCGGCTGACGTCACCCAGGGTCGCGGACATCAGCAGGAACTGGGCCTGCGGCAGTTCCAGCAGCGGAACCTGCCACGCCCAGCCGCGCTGCGGATCCGAGTAGAAGTGGAACTCGTCCATAATGACGGCTCCCAGCTCCGCGCCGGCGCCTTCGCGGAGGGCTATGTTGGCCAGGATCTCGGCGGTGCAGCAGATGATCGGGGCATCCTGGTTGACACCTGAATCGCCCGTGATCATGCCGACGTTTTCAGCCCCGAAGATGTCGCACAGCGCAAAGAACTTCTCAGAGACCAGGGCCTTGATGGGCGCGGTGTAGTAGCTTCGTTGGCCGCGGGACATGGCCTGGAAATGGGCGGCTATCGCTACAAGGGACTTTCCCGAGCCCGTCGGGGTGGCCAGGATGACGTTGGCGCCGGTGGCCAACTCCATGATGGCTTCGTCCTGTGCTGCGTACAGGGCAAGTCCACGGCTGTCAGTCCACTCAAGGAACTGGGTGTACAACGCGTCAGGGTCGATGCCCGCTCCCGAGAGGCTTGGAACGGACAGGACGGGCAGCTGGTCAACGAGTTTCATTGATTTCCAGCTTAGTGCCCAGCCGGTGCAGCAGTTTGTGGGAGGACCGGGTTAGGCTCGCCCTACCGGACACAGCACCAGACCGTGTGGAGATAAATGTGAAGTGGGACCCTTCAAAATATGTTCAGTTCGGCGACTACCGGGACCGGCCATTTTTCGATTTGACCGGCCGGATCCACACCCAGCACCCGCATGAGGTGGTGGACCTTGGGTGCGGACCGGGGAACCTCACGGCAACGCTGGCCCGGCGTTGGCCCCATGCCAAAGTGCTGGGGCTCGATTCGTCCGCAGAGATGCTGGCCAGGGCGGCCGCGGAAGCGCGTGGGGAACCCCGGCTGCGCTTTGAGTTCGAGGACATTGCCGAGTGGATGCCGTCGCCCACTACGGATGTGGTGGTCTCCAACGCGGCGCTTCAGTGGGTTCCGGGCCATCAGGACCTGCTGGCCCGGTGGCTTGACCGGATGAAACCGGGCGCGTGGTTCGCCATGCAGGTCCCCGGCAACTTCAATGCACCGTCCCATGTCCTGATGCGGGAACTGGCTTCGACTTCACGCTGGCAACCAAAACTGGAAGGCGTGCTGCGCGGCGGGGAGTCGGTGGGGGAGCCGGCCGACTACCTCGAAATCATGCTGGACGCGAACTGCAAGGCTGACACCTGGGAGACCAGTTACCAGCAACTCCTCACCGGCACCGATCCCGTACTCACCTGGGTGCGGGGAACGGCTTTGCGGCCGGTCCTTGCCGCACTTTCTGCCGAGGACGCACTTACCTTCGAGTCCGAGTATGCAGCGGCGCTCACGTCGGCGTATCCGGAAACGAAACACGGCACTGCATTTCCTTTCCGGAGGATTTTCGCCGTGGCGCGTAAGAAAGGCTAACGCCCCAAACTCCATTCGATATATGTTCTCTACAGGTGTGTCACGCGCCATGACGAATGTTGGAATGTGATGAGGCTTACAATGGCGGAGCGGCCACGGGGAGGCGTCAGGCCAGGCCGCGATGGGCCTCCCGAACAGTTTCTGGAGGTGCGGTGCTTTTCCGGATGATGATCCGGCTATTGGCCGGCCACAAGGCAACCGTGATGGCGATTGTCCTCCTGCAACTGCTCCAGACGGCTGGCAACCTCCTGCTCCCCACAGTGAATGCGGCCATCATTGACGATGGCATCGTTGCCGGTGACACGCCGGTGATTCTGCGGCTGGGCTCACTAATGACGGGGATCGCTGCTGTCCAGGCGGGGGCGGCCATCGCCGCCGGATACCTCGGTGCCGTGGTGGCCATGAAGCTCGGGCGCCAGCTTCGCGCGGAGCTCTTTGGCAAAATCCAGAGCCTGTCATCCCAGGAGGTGGCGGCGTTCGGCACACAAAGCCTGGTGACGCGGGCCACCAACGATACCCAGCAGATCCAGGCATTCGCGGTTTTGGTGTTCACCATGCTTGTTGCGGCGCCCGTCATGGGAGTGGGCGGTGTCTTGCTGGCCCTGCATCAGGACGTGGTGCTTTCGGCGGTGGTGATCATCATCGTGCCCGTGCTGCTCCTGGTCATGTACCTGATCGTCCGGCGCCTCGTGCCGCTCTACCGGGAAGGGCAGGACCTGCTCGACCGCACCGGCGCCGTGCTGCGGGAACAGATCATCGGAGCCAGCGTGATCCGGGCCTTTGTCCGGCAGGATCACGAGACCCGGCGTTTCGCCCGCACGAACGCCAGCCTCACCGGGAACAATCTGCAGTCAGCCCTCGTGGTGGCGGGGATGTTGCCGCTGATCATGATCGTGGTGAACCTCTCGTCGGTGGCAGTCGTGTGGTTCGGCGGCCACCGTGTGCACAACGGTCAGATGGAGATCGGCGCCTTAACAGCCTTTGTCGCCTACATCCTCCAGATCCTGCTGGCCATCATGATGGCCATGTATGTGCTCATGACGGCCCCCCGTGCCGCTGCATGCGCCGAGCGCATCCGGGCTGTCCTGGATGCCGTGCCCACGGTGAGGGACGGTGCCGATCTTCGCGGCGGGGACGTGGTTTTCGACGGCGGCAGCGTTTCGTTCCGCAATGTCAGCTTCTCCTACCCCGGGGCGGAAGCCCCGGTGCTGGAAAACATCACCTTCACTGCCCGGCCCGGCACCACCACTGCCATCGTGGGGTCTACGGGCAGCGGAAAATCGACGCTTTTGAACCTGATTCCCCGGTTTATGGATTCCACCGGCGGAGTTATCACTGTAGGCGGCCGGGATATCCGGGCGGTCACGGTTGACCTGCTGCGCAGGCAAATGGCCGTTGTGCCGCAGCGCTCCCACTTGTTTACGGGAACGGTCGCCGATAACCTGCGGATCGCTGCGCCGGCGGCGACGGATGCCGAATTGTGGGGAGCGCTGGATATTGCCCAGGCCTCGGACTTTGTCCGGCGGCTGCCACTCGGCCTGCAGACGGCCGTGGGGCAGGGCGGGACAAACCTCTCCGGCGGCCAGCGGCAGCGGCTCTGCATTGCGCGGGCGCTGCTTCGTCCGGCTTCCCTCTACCTCTTCGACGACAGTTTCTCCGCCCTGGACTACGACACCGATGCCCGGCTGAGGGATGCGCTGGGAGCGGCCCTGGATATGGCGGTGGTGATCGTTGTGGCGGAACGGATTGCCACGGTGGCGGGCGCAGGGCTGATTCTGGTGCTCGACGACGGCCGCCTGGTGGCCCAGGGCACCCACCTTGAGCTGCTGGCAGCCTCCGCCACATACCGGGAGATCGCGGAATCGCAGCTTGCCCTGGAGGACACCCTGTGACGGCGCCGCTGGCAGCCGAGGAAGCTCCGGCATTGTTCTGGGCCACATCGCGCCGCTTGCTTGGCCTGCTGACGCCGTACAGATGGCACATGCTGACCGCCATCGCGGCAACCTGCGGTTTTGCCGGCCTCAATGTAGCGGCACCGAAATACCTGGGTGACGCCACCGACGTCGTGGTGGACGGGGTGTTTGACGGCGTCCTGAACGAGCAGAGGCTGGCAGGCCTGCTGACAGGCGTCGCCCTGATGTACGTCGGAGCGTCGCTGTTTAACTGGGTCCAGGGCTCGCTGACAGCGAGTTCCGTCCACGGCCTCATGTACCGCCTCCGGGCTTCCCTGGAGGACAAGCTGCACAGACTGCCGTCGACCTACTTCCAGGAACAGTCCCGCGGCGACGTCCTCAGCCGTGCCACAAATGACATGGACAACATCTCCCAGGCGCTCAACCAGATCCTGACCCAATTGATCATGTCGGTCCTGATGCTCTGTGGTGCCTTGGCCATGATGCTTTGGATTTCCCCGCTCCTGGCCGGCCTTGCCCTTGCCTTTGTCCCACTGTCCACGCTGATCACTGTCCTGGTGGCCCGCCGGTCCCAGGCGCAGTTCGCACGCCAGTGGACCGAAACGGGGGAACTGAACGCGCACGTGGAGGAGTTCGTGAGCGGGCATGAGGTGATCAAGGCCTTCGGGTACCAGGAACAGGCAGCAGCTATTTTTGCGGCGAGTAACGACAGGCTTGCCCGGGCGGCCGCGAAGGCGCAGTATTCATCCGGCATGGTGCAGCCGCTGATGGTCCTGATCGGCAACCTTAATTACATCGCGGTGGCAGTGGTCGGAGCGCTGCAGGTCACCGCCGGAGCCATGACCATTGGCGGCATCCAGGCCTTCATCCAGTTCAGCCGGCTCTTCACCCAGCCCGTCGGGCAGATCGGCGGCATGCTGAACGTCATCCAGTCATGCGCCGCGTCGGCAGGTCGGGTCTTCGCACTCCTTGACGCCGACGAAGTTCCGGCCGAACCACGGAGAACACGCACAGCGCCGGAAGCCGGCGGACGTATTGTTTTTGACGATGTCACCTTTGGGTACCAGCCATCCGTCCCCGTTGTCCGGAACCTCTCGTTTACCGTGGCGCCGGGACAGACAGTGGCAATTGTCGGTCATACCGGAGCAGGCAAAACCACCGTCGTTAACCTTCTGATGCGCTTTTATGAAATTGATACAGGGCGGATCACCATGGGGCGCACGGATATCGCCACCATGCCACGGGACGCCCTGCGGGCTGGATTCGGAGTGGTGCTCCAGGATGCATGGCTGTTCGCGGGAAGTATTCGGGAGAACATCGCCTACGGCCGGCCAGGCGCCACTGACGCTGACATTGTCGCCGCAGCGGAAGCAAGCTACGTAGACCATTTCGTCCGGTCGCTCCCGGCCGGATACGACACCATGCTGGACAACGGGGGAGACCCGCTCAGCCAGGGTCAGCGCCAGCTGATCACTATTGCCCGGGCCCAGCTCGCAGGCCGCAGCGTCCTGGTCCTGGATGAGGCCACGAGCTCCGTGGACTCCAGGACCGAACTCCTGATCCGCCAGGCCATGCAACGGCTGCGGCAGGGGAGGACCAGTTTTGTTATTGCCCACCGTTTGTCCACAGTCCGTGACGCTGATCTAATCTTGGTCATGGATCACGGACGCATTATGGAGCAGGGAACCCACAGTGCCTTGCTGGCAGCCAACAGCTATTACGCCAGGCTTTACAACGCCCAGTTCGCCGGCCGCGCGGAAAAACCAGGTGCCTTGGAAGCCGGGCTATGAGTGCAGGGAACAGCTTTCCCGGGAGCTGGAAGCCAAACCAGGCCAGCACCGTGGCGCTGTTTGAACAGTTGCGCCTTCACGTGATCAAACTGGCGGACAGTGGCGTACTGCCGCCGGGCACCCGGCTTCCCGCAGTGCGTGCCCTGGCCGAACGGCTGGATGTGGCCCCGCACACTGTGGCCCGGGCCTACAAGGAACTTGAGGCGGCAGGCGTGGTGGCCACCCGCGGCAGGAACGGCACGGTGGTCTGCGCGCGGGATGAACGGTGGGACGCACTCTCAGCTGCGGCTGCCGCCTATGCAGGAGCAGCCAAGGCGCAGGGTGCCTCGTTCGCCGAGGCGGTCCAGCTACTGGCTGCGGCCTACGACCGCTGAAGGATGCCACGTGGATATTCGAAGAAGTTTTCGATTAGCATTAGTGGGTGCCTAAAGCCGTAGCTGAAGAAACAGCAGTCGAACCCGTTCCCGCCACCGCGGCCCGGACCCCCGTCAAGCCCACGCGTCCGGACCTGTCACGCCTGGTTGTCAAGGGCGCCCGCGAGCACAATCTGCGCAACGTGGACCTCGACCTGCCCCGCGACGCCATGATTGTCTTCACGGGCCTGTCCGGTTCCGGCAAGTCTTCCCTGGCTTTCGACACCATCTTTGCGGAGGGACAGCGGCGCTACGTCGAGTCCCTTTCCGCCTATGCCCGGCAGTTCCTGGGCCAGGTGGACAAACCGGACGTGGACTTCATCGAGGGACTGTCGCCGGCCGTCTCCATCGACCAAAAGTCAACCAGCAAGAACCCGCGTTCCACCGTCGGCACCATCACGGAAATTTACGACTACATGCGCCTGCTCTGGGCGCGCGTGGGCCGTCCGCACTGCCCGGTTTGTGGTGAGCCGGTGACCAAGCAGACCCCACAGCAAATTGTGGACCAGCTGCTGGAGCTCGAGGAGGGCACACGCTTCCAGATCCTCGCCCCGGTGGTCCGGGGACGAAAAGGCGAATTCGTGGACCTCTTCAAGGAGCTGACCGCGAAGGGCTACTCCCGTGCCAGGGTGGATGGCGAGCTGGTCCAGCTTAATGACGCCCCCAAGCTGGGCAAGCAGTTCAAGCACACCATTGAGGTGGTGGTTGACCGCCTGGTGGTTAAGGAAGGCATCAGCCAGCGCCTTACCGATTCCATCGAAACAGCGCTGTCCCTCGCCGAGGGCCGCGTACTGGCAGATTTTGTCGACCTCGACGCCGACGATCCCGCCCGGCTGCGCGCTTTCTCCGAAAACCTTGCCTGCCCGAACGAACACCCGTTGGCCATCGATGAGATCGAGCCCCGCTCCTTCTCCTTCAACAACCCCTTCGGGGCCTGTGCGGCCTGCAGCGGCATCGGCACCAAGCTGGAGGTGGACGAGGAACTGATCGTCCCGAATTCGGAGCTGTCACTGGCGGAAGGGGCCATTGCCCCCTGGTCCCTGGGGACCGCCACCACTGAGTACTGGAACAGGCTGCTCGAGGGCCTGGCGAAGGAACTCGGGTTTTCCATGGACACTCCCTGGGAGAAGCTGGGTAACGACGTCCGCCAGACGGTCCTGCACGGGAAGGACCACAAGGTGGTGGTCCAGTACCGCAACCGCTTTGGCCGGGAACGGAAGTACAGCACAGGCTTTGAAGGCGCCATCCAGTACGTCCACCGCAAACATGGCGAGACAGACTCCGACTGGGCCCGGGACCGCTACGAAGAATACATGCGGCAGATTCCCTGCCCCGCCTGCAACGGCGCCCGCCTGAACCCCGCGTCGCTGTCCGTCCTGATTAACGGAAAATCCATTGCCGACGTCGCCGCCATGCCCATGCGGACGTGTGCGGACTTCCTGAACAACCTGGTGCTCACCGGCCGCGAGGCCCAGATTGCGCACCAGGTGCTGAAGGAGATCCAGGCACGCCTGACATTCCTCCTTGACGTGGGCCTGGAGTACCTGAACCTCGAACGGCCCTCCGCCACACTGTCGGGGGGCGAGGCTCAACGTATCCGGCTGGCAACCCAGATCGGTTCCGGCCTGGTGGGGGTCCTCTACGTCCTGGACGAGCCGTCCATCGGGCTGCACCAGCGCGATAACCGCCGGCTCATCGAGACACTCACCCGGCTCCGCGACATGGGAAACACCCTCATCGTGGTGGAGCACGACGAAGACACCATCCACGAGGCCGACTGGATTGTGGACATCGGACCCGGCGCCGGCGAGCACGGCGGCGAGGTAGTGCACTCGGGCTCGTACCAGGACCTGCTGAAGAATCGCGCCTCCCTGACCGGCGACTACCTGTCGGGACGAAAGAAAATCGACATCCCCAAGAAGCGGCGCAAGTACGACAAAAAGCGTGAGCTCAAAGTGGTGGGTGCCCGCGAGAACAACCTGATCAATATCGACGCTGCCTTCCCGCTGGGGCTTTTCACGGCGGTCACCGGCGTGAGCGGCTCCGGCAAATCCACCCTTGTCAACGAAATCCTCTACAAGGTGCTGGCCAACAAGCTCAACGGCGCCAAGCAGGTCGCCGGGCGGCACAAGTCCGTTCAGGGCCTTGAGCACCTGGACAAGGTGGTCCACGTCGACCAAAGCCCCATCGGGCGCACCCCCCGGTCCAACCCGGCCACGTACACAGGCGTCTTCGACAACATCCGTAAGCTCTTCGCCGAGACCACTGAAGCGAAGGTGCGCGGCTACCTGCCCGGCCGTTTCTCCTTTAACGTCAAGGGCGGGCGTTGCGAAGCCTGCTCCGGCGACGGCACACTGAAAATTGAGATGAACTTCCTCCCCGACGTCTACGTGCCCTGCGAAGTCTGCCACGGCGCGCGCTACAACCGGGAAACGCTTGAGGTGCACTACAAAGGCAAGACCATCGCCGATGTCCTGAACATGCCCATCGAAGAGGGCGCTGAGTTCTTCGCTGCCTTCTCGCCCATCGCCCGGCACCTGAACACACTGGTGGATGTAGGGCTGGGCTATGTGCGCCTGGGACAGCCTGCCACCACCCTGTCCGGCGGAGAAGCCCAGCGCGTCAAATTGGCGGCTGAACTCCAAAAGCGCTCCAACGGCCGCAGCGTCTACGTCCTGGACGAGCCCACCACCGGCCTCCACTTCGAGGACATCCGCAAGCTGCTGCTGGTCCTCCAGGGCCTGGTGGACAAGGGCAACACGGTCATCACCATCGAGCACAACCTTGACGTCATCAAGAGCGCCGACTGGATCGTGGATCTCGGTCCTGACGGCGGCTCGGGAGGCGGCCAGATTGTTGCCACGGGAACCCCTGAGCAGGTGGCAAAGTCCGAGGAAAGCTACACCGCTGCCTTCCTGGCCGAGATTCTGGGCTAGCAGCGCCGGGAGATGCCCGGCATCCATGAAGTATTCAAAGAAGTATTCCAAGAGGAGTATGCGAGTTTCAGGGTTGACTGGTGTCATGAGAAACTAAGCCGGTGACTCAAACAACAGTGCCCGTGATCTTTGACCTGGACGGCACTCTTGTCGATCCCGCAGGCGGAATTACAGACGGAATTGCAGCTGCCCTTCGGAAGCTTGCACTCCCTGTTCCCAGCCAGGACCTGCTGGACGCGATGATCGGCCCGAAACTGAGCGACTCCCTGCTGAACGTCGCCATGGTTCCGGCAGACCTGCTGGATGATGCAATCCGCCTCTATCGGGAGTACTACGTCACCACCGGCATTGGCCAGGGACGGCTGTACCCCGGCATCATGGATGTCCTGGACAGCTTCGCAGCGGCAGGCCGGCCCGTTGCCGTGGCAACCCAGAAACCTGAAGGCCTGGCGCGGACGGTCCTTGAGCACCACGGGATAGCAAGCCTGTTCCAGTCCATCAGGGGCTCCGCCGACGACGAATCCGCCGCGGCCGCCGGCCCCGTGGGGAAAACAGGCATTATTGCCGCTGCCCTGCGGGACCTTTCCACCCACCACGCGGTGATGGTGGGGGACCGTGCCCAGGACGTGGCCGGCGCCATTGCCAACGGGCTTGACTGCATCGGCGTGAACTGGGGTTTTGCTCCCAACGGCGAACTGCAGGATGCGGGGGCCGTCACGCTGGTGGACACCGCACCGGACCTTGTGGCCGCCATCGAGCGGTTGGAAGCCATCCATGCAGCAGCCATGAGCGAGGTGCAAAACGATGGCACTCTTTGATGCGGTCCGCTGGACCACCCGGACCCTGATCGCGGGCTCCTGCCGGCCCACCGTCGTCGGACTTGAAAACGTGCCCACGGACGGCGCGTTTATCGTTGCGCCCAACCACCTTTCATTTTTTGACAGTGTCATTGTCCAGGCCCTGATGCCGCGCCCCGTGGCCTTCTTCGCGAAGGCCGAGTACTTCAACACCGGTGGCATCAAGGGCAAGGTCATGAAGTCCTTCTTCGAGTCCGTCGGCTCCATCCCGGTAGAACGCGGCGAGCAGGCGGCCAGCGTACAGGCGCTCAAGACACTCCTGGACATCCTTGAATCGGGCAAGGGCATCGGCATCTACCCCGAAGGCACCCGCTCCCGCGACGGCATCCTCTACCGTGGCCGGACCGGCGTTGGCTGGCTGGCCCTGACCACCGGCGCCCCCGTGGTGCCCGTGGGGTTGATCGGCACCGAGAACCTGCAGCCTGCCGGCGAGAAGGGCTTCAAGCCGCAGCATTTCACCATGAAGGTCGGGGCGCCGCTCTACTTCGACAAGACAGGTCCGGACCATTCCCTTCCGGCCCGGCGCCAGGTGACGGACAAGATCATGGACTCCATCGCCGAACTCAGCGGCCAGGACCGTTCCACCAGCTACAACCAGAGCAAGGCAGTGGACTAGAGCAGGGCAATGGACCAGCAGTGGCGGTTCCCGGCCGTGGCAGCCTGTGGTGGCACTGACGCCCCTGCAGCCTCAGTAGACTGGAAACGTGGCAGATCCAGCAAGTTACAGGCCCCAGACGGGTGAGATACCCATCAACCCCGGGGTATACCGGTTCCGCGATCCCCATGGCCGGGTCATCTACGTGGGCAAGGCGAAAAGCCTCCGCTCACGCCTGAATTCCTATTTCGCGAATCCGGCCGGACTGCTGCCCAAAACCCATGCCATGGTCCATGCCGCCAGCAGCGTCGAATGGACAGTGGTCAGCAGCGAGCTGGAATCGTTGCAGCTGGAATACACCTGGATCAAGGAATTCAAGCCGCGGTTTAACGTTGTCTTCCGCGACGACAAAACTTATCCGTACCTTGCCCTGACCATGAGCGAGAAGCTGCCGCGGGTCCAGGTCATGCGGGGTGACCGCAGGAAGGGCACCCGCTATTTCGGCCCGTACACGGCCGGCGCCATCCGCGAAACCATGGATACGCTCCTGCGTGTCTTTCCCGTCCGCAGCTGCAGCGCCGGTGTCCTCAAACGGGCCCAGGCCAGCGGCAGGCCCTGCCTGCTTGGCTACATCGACAAATGCTCGGCACCCTGCGTCGGCCGGGTCACGCCGGAGGAACACCGGGCGCTGGCTGAGGATTTCTGCGCTTTTATGGGCGGTGAAGCCAAACGCTTTATCTCCAAGCTGGAAAAACAGATGGCCGAGGCCGTGGCAGCCCTCGACTACGAGCGTGCGGCCAGGCTCCGCGACGACATCTCTGCCTTGCGGAAAGTATTCGAACGCAACGCCGTGGTCCTTGGCGAGGACACCGACGCCGACATCTTTGCCTTGCACGAAGACGAGCTGGAAGCAGCCGTGCAGGTGTTCCACGTCCGCGGCGGCAGGGTCCGCGGCCAGCGGGGCTGGGTTGTCGAGAAGGTGGAAGACGCCACCACGCCGGACCTCGTGGAACACCTCCTCCAGCAGGTGTACGGCGAAGATGGGGACAGCCACGGCAGGCTGCCCAGGGAAGTCCTGGTGCCCGTTGCCCCGAGTAACGCAGCAGAGCTTGCCCAATGGCTCGGAGGCCTGCGGGGAGCCAAAGTGGACATCAGGGTGCCCCAGCGCGGCGACAAAGCGGCGCTGATGTCTACCGTCCGCGAGAACGCGGAACACGCCCTGAAACTGCACAAGACGCGGCGGGCAGGGGACCTGACCGTCCGGTCGCAGGCCCTCCAGGAGCTCCAGGAAGCTCTGGACCTGCCGGTGGCGCTCCTCCGGATCGAGTGCTTTGACGTCTCCCATGTCCAGGGCACCAACGTGGTGGCGTCCATGGTGGTGGTGGAGGACGGCCTGCCGAAGAAGTCCGACTACCGCAAGTTCTCCGTGACCGGCGCAGCCGCCACAGACGATACAGCAGCCATGCATGATGTCCTGACCCGCCGTTTCCGCCACTACTTGCAGGACAAGACGGCCCAGGTGGAAGCCGCCGCCCTCGACGGACACCAGGCGGCCCTGGATGCTGCGGCTGACGCCGCAGTCCTGGACACCACCACGCCGGCCCCACGGACGAAATTCGCCTACCCGCCAAACCTGGTGGTGGTGGATGGCGGCAAGCCACAGGTCAACGCTGCTGCCAGGGCGCTGGCTGATCTGGGCATTGATGACGTTTATGTAGTGGGACTGGCCAAGCGGCTCGAGGAAGTCTGGCTGCCGGACAGCGACTTCCCGGTCATCCTGCCCAGGACATCGCAGGGACTCTACCTCCTGCAGCGCATCCGTGATGAAGCGCACCGTTTTGCCATATCCTTCCACCGGCAAAAGCGCGGCAAGGCCATGACGGTTTCGGCGCTGGACGGCGTCCCGGGCCTGGGGGAATCGAAGCGGAAAGCCCTGCTCGCGCACTTCGGTTCCGTTAAGGGAGTCAAGGCAGCGTCCGTCAACGAACTCTCGGCAGCCAAAGGCATCGGCCCCGCCCTCGCCACCGCCATCGCCACCCATTTCAGCTCAGACGCCGCGGCGGGCGAAACCGCCCCGGCCATCAACATGAGCACCGGCGAAATCCTTGAAACTTAGCTAGGGTAAGGAGGGGGTTTCCGCGGTTGCGGTTCCTCGCCTCATGCAGGAGAGAAACGGAGCGGAATTTAATGGCAGAGTCAACGGCGGAATCCGGGACGGAGCAGGACGGGCTGACGCCGGTCAAGCCCCTCGAAGCGGAGCTGCTCGTGGTCACCGGGATGTCCGGGGCCGGACGCAGCACGGCTGCGGACGCGCTGGAGGACCACGGCTGGTATGTCGTGGAAAACCTGCCGCCGCAGATGCTCAGCACGCTCGCCGAACTGGTGTCACACGCACCGCAGTCCATTCCGCGGCTTGCCGTGGTCATGGACGTCCGCAGCAAGGGCCTGTTCGCCGACATCCGCGCTGCCCTGGGTGCCCTTGCCGCGAGCGGCGTGACCTTCCGGGTCCTGTTCCTCGACGCCAACGACGACGTCCTGGTCCGCCGCTTTGAACAGGGCCGCAGGCCCCACCCGCTGCAGGAAGGCGGCCGGATCCTGGACGGCATCGCCGCAGAACGGGAGCTGCTGACAGAACTCCGCGACAGCGCCGACGTCGTCCTTGATACCTCTACGTACAACGTCCACGGCCTGGCCACCGCTATCACCGAACTCTTCAGCGAGACCGGACCTGTGGCGCTGCGGCTGAACGTTATGAGTTTCGGGTTCAAGTACGGCCTGCCGGTAGATTCGAACTACGTGGCTGATGTGCGCTTCATTCCCAACCCGCACTGGGTTCCGCAGTTGCGCCCGCACACGGGCCTGGACAAGGATGTCAGCGATTATGTCCTGGAGGCCGAAGGCGTGAAGAACTTCGTTGACCGCTATGTACTGGCGCTCGAACCGGTCCTGGACGGCTACCGGCGCGAGAACAAGCACTATGCCACCATCGCGGTCGGGTGCACGGGCGGCAAGCACCGCTCGGTGGCCGTCGCCGTCGAGCTTTCCAAGAAACTGGCCCAATATCCCAGGGTCACCGTCACCACCAGCCACCGGGACCTGGGCCGCGAGTAATGGGATTGCTTACCGGGCCGATGCCCTTGATTCCGCCTTCAGGGGGAACAGGAGCAGGCCAGCAGGACAAGGGTCCCAACGTGGTGGCGCTCGGCGGCGGGCACGGCCTGTCCGCCTCGCTGTCAGCCCTGAGGCTGCTCACGTCACAGCTCACCGCCGTCGTCACGGTAGCGGACGACGGCGGATCATCGGGGCGTCTGCGGGAAGAGTACGCTGTCCTCCCGCCGGGGGACCTGCGCATGGCGCTGTCCGCGCTCTGTGACGACACCGACTGGGGACGCACGTGGCGCGACGTGATGCAGCACCGGTTCCGGCCGGGCAAGGGTCCCGGTGGCTCCCTGGATGAACACGCGATGGGTAACCTGCTGATCGTGACGCTCTGGGAGCTCCTGGGCGACACCGTGGCGGGACTCAAGTGGGCAGGGGCCCTGCTGGGCGCCCGGGGCGAGGTACTGCCAATGTCCACCGTCCCGCTGACCATCGAGGGCGACGTCCGGATCACTGCACCGGACGGTGCGTCCGCACTTGAAACCATCCGCGGCCAGGCACGCTGCGCGGTGGCCGGTTCGCTGGAACAGGTCCGCCTGCTCCCCGAGGCCGCTCCCGCGTGTGTGGAGGCCCTCACCGCGATCGAACTGGCCGACTGGGTCATCCTGGGCCCCGGCTCCTGGTACACGTCGGTGCTGCCGCACCTGCTGCTGCCCGAGATGCGGCAGGCGCTGTGCCATACTGCGGCCAAGCGCTGCCTCACCATGAACCTGGCCACCGATACGAAAGAGACATCGGGGATGTCCGCGGCCGACCACCTGCATGCGCTGCGCCGCTACGCTCCGGGTTTCAGCGTGGATGTGGTGCTGGCGGATCCTGCGTCCGTTCCGGACCTGTCCGAGTTCGAGAAGGCGGCGGAGATGATCGGTGCCGAGGTTGTCTTGGGTAAAGTAGGGGCGTCGGGCCGCCGGCCCATCCATGACCCCCTGCGTCTGGCGACGGCGTACCAAGACATTTTCGGGAACAGTTAGGAAGGTGCCATGGCACTGACAGCATCGGTCAAGGAAGAACTGTCCCGTCTGGACATCAAGAAGTCATCAGTGCGCAAGGCTGAAGTCTCGGCCATGCTCCGGTTCGCGGGCGGCCTGCACATCATCTCGGGCCGGATTGTGATCGAGGCCGAAGTGGACCTCGCATCCACAGCACGCCGGCTGCGGGCGGCGGTGGCGGAGGTTTATGGCCACCAGAGCGAAATCATCGTGGTTTCCGGCGGCGGGCTGCGACGCGGGAGCCGGTATGTGGTCCGCGTGGTCCGCGACGGCGAAGCGCTGGCACGGCAAACCGGACTGCTCGACGGCCGGGGCAGGCCTGTCCGTGGGCTTCCGTCAGCCGTGGTGAACGGCTCCGCCGCCGATGCCGAGGCCGTCTGGCGGGGTGCGTTCCTGGTCCATGGCTCGCTCACGGAACCGGGCCGCTCGTCGTCCCTGGAGGTCACTTGCCCCGGCCCGGAATCCGCCCTGGCACTGGTTGGGGCGGCCCGCCGCCTCGGCATCCAGGCCAAAGCCCGGGAAGTCAGGGGAGTGGACCGCGTGGTAATCCGCGACGGCGACACCATCGCAGCGTTGCTGACCCGCATGGGCGCCCACGACGCACTGATGGTCTGGGAGGAACGCCGGATGCGCAAGGAAGTCCGCGCCACCGCCAACCGGCTTGCCAACTTCGACGACGCGAACCTGCGCCGGTCCGCGCAGGCGGCAGTGGCAGCAGGTGCCCGCGTTGACCGTGCACTCGAAATCCTCGGCGACGACGTCCCGGACCACCTGAAGTACGCCGGCGAGCTCCGGGTGGCCCACAAGCAGGCAAGCCTCGATGAACTGGGCCGGCTGGCAGATCCCGTGATGACCAAAGACGCGATTGCCGGGCGCATCCGCCGGCTGCTCGCCATGGCAGACAAACGTGCCATCGACCTGGGGATCCCCGGCACGGACGCCAATGTGACGCCGGAAATGCTGGACGAGTAAGAGCGCCCCTAGAATCAGAGACTGTGACGGAAATACCTGAACCGGGACGAAGGTTATGCCCGGCGAACGGGCCCGGCCCCGCCGGTTCCGTTACCGCAATTTTCCGGATGCCTGTCATCCGGATGCACAATCCGAGAGTTACCAACCGGACAGACAGTCCACGACATTGGAGGATTTTGTGACCGAGTACGTACTGCCAGAACTCAGCTACGACTACGCAGCCCTTGAGCCGCACATTTCGGCGCGGATCATGGAGCTGCACCACAGCAAGCACCATGCAGCCTACGTTGCAGGCGCCAACAACGCCCTGGCCCAGCTGGCTGATGCCCGTGACAAGGGCGACTTCGCCAACATCAACCGCCTCTCCAAGGACCTCGCGTTCCACACCGGCGGCCACGTCAACCACTCCGTGTTCTGGAACAACCTGTCTCCGGACGGCGGGGACAAGCCCGAGGGCGAGCTCGCCGCTGCCATCGATGACGCCTTCGGCTCCTTCGACGCGTTCCGTGCGCAGTTCTCCGCAGCCGCCCTGGGCCTCCAGGGATCCGGCTGGGGCTTCCTGGCCTTCGAGCCGATCGGTGGCAACCTTGTCATCGAGCAGCTCTACGACCAGCAGGGCAACGTGGCGCTGGGCACCACCCCGCTGCTGATGCTGGACATGTGGGAGCACGCCTTCTACCTGGACTACGTCAACGTCAAGGCGGACTATGTCAAGGCATTCTGGAACATCGTCAACTGGGCCGACGTCGCCAAGCGCTTCGATGCTGCCCGCTCCAACGCGACGGGCCTCATCACCCTCCCGTAGTGACGTGCGGTACACGCACCTGTAACAAACTTCACATTTAGCGGCATTTGGGCCGGAATGTGGACCGTCTGCCCCCGCAGTTGCGGGGGCAGACCCAGTTAAACGTAAGATAGGTCACGGAAGGCGGTTAGCCTTCAGCAACGTGGCTGGTCGCCCTCCGATCTGGTAATCATCTCTGCCCAATGGCGTGCGGGATCTGTTAGTTGGCTTGAACGCCTGCTCAACTAGTTGTGCTTTTACAAGCACCAAGGAGACAAAAAAGTGACGACCCGTATTGGTATCAACGGCTTCGGCCGTATCGGCCGCAACTACTTCCGCGCAGCACTCGCACAGGGCGCGGACCTTGAGATCGTTGCCGTCAACGACCTCACCAGCCCCGAAGCCCTTGCCCACCTGCTGAAGTATGACTCTGTTGGTGGCCGCCTCAAGGAAACCGTTGAGGTCAAGGACGGCAACATCGTCGTCGACGGAAACGTCATCAAGGTTCTCGCCGAGCGCGATCCCGCAAACCTCCCCTGGGCCGAACTGGGCGTCGACATCGTCATCGAGTCCACCGGCTTCTTCACCAAGGCAGCCGCTGCCCAGAAGCACATCGACGCAGGCGCCAAGAAGGTCCTGATCTCGGCTCCGGCCTCCGATGAGGACATCACCATCGTGATGGGCGTTAACGACGGACTCTACGACTCCTCCGCGCACCACATCATCTCCAACGCGTCCTGCACCACCAACTGCCTCGGCCCGCTGGCTAAGGTCATCAACGACACCTTTGGCATCGAGCGTGGCCTTATGACCACCATCCACGCCTACACCGCCGACCAGAACCTCCAGGACGGCCCGCACAACGACCTCCGCCGCGCCCGTGCCGCAGGCATCAACATGGTCCCCACCTCCACGGGTGCCGCCAAGGCAATCGGCTTGGTCCTGCCCGAGCTCAAGGGCAAGCTGGACGGCTACGCCATCCGCGTTCCCGTGCCCACCGGTTCCGCCACCGACCTCACCGTCAACGTCTCCCGCGAAACCACCGTGGAAGAAGTCAACGCGGCGCTGAAGAAGGCTTCCGAGTCGGATGAACTCCAGGGAATCCTGACCTACACGGACGCCCCGATCGTGTCCTCCGACATCGTGGGGGACCCGGCGTCTTCCATCTTCGACTCCGGCCTGACGAAGGTCATCGGCAACCAGGTCAAGGTTGTGTCCTGGTATGACAACGAATGGGGCTACTCCAACCGCCTGGTGGACCTGACGAAGCTCGTCGCATCCAAGCTGGGCTAGGGTTAGACACATGACATTTCACACCCTCAACGAACTGATCGCTGAAGGTGTCCGCGGGCGGTACGTTCTGGTCAGAAGTGACCTGAACGTGCCGCTCGACGGCTTTACGGTGACTGACGACGGCCGCATCAAGGCCTCCCTGCCAGTGCTGGAAAAGCTCACGGACGCCGGTGCCCGCGTACTGGTCACAGCCCACCTCGGACGTCCCAAGGGCGCCCCGGAAGAAAAGTACTCCTTGAAGCCCGCCGTGGCACGGCTGGCGGAACTCGCGCCTTTCAAGGTGGTTCTCGCCGAGGACACCGTCGGAAGCTCCGCGAAGGAGCTTTCTGCATCCCTGCAGGACGGTGAAGTACTGGTCCTGGAGAACGTGCGCTTCGATGCGCGCGAAACCAGCAAGGACGATTCACAGCGGGCCCAGTTCGCCGATGAGCTGGTGGCCCTGACGGGCAGTAACGGCGCCTTTGTGGATGACGCTTTTGGCGCTGTCCACCGCAAGCACGCCAGCGTCTACGACGTCGCCACCCGGCTTCCGTCCTACCAGGGCGATCTGGTGCACACGGAAGTGGAAGTTCTCCAGAAGCTGACCACTGATACCCAGCGTCCATACGTGGTGGTTCTTGGCGGCTCCAAGGTTTCTGACAAGCTGGCCGTCATCGACAACCTCCTGGGCAAGGCTGACACCATCCTGGTGGGCGGCGGCATGCTGTTCACGTTCCTTGCTGCCGTTGGCCACCAAGTGGCCGGCAGCCTCCTGGAAGAGGACCAGATCCCGGTGGTCAAGGACTACCTCCAGCGGGCGGCAGCTGCCGGCACGGAGTTCATTGTCCCCACCGACGTCGTTGTCGCCGAGAAGTTCAGCGCAGACGCCACGCACGAAACCGTTCCTGCAGACGCCATCGAGGGCAGCAGCTTTGGAGCCAAGGGCATCGGCCTGGACATTGGCCCCGATTCGGCGGCCGCCTTCGCGGACCGGATCAAGGGTGCAAAAACCGTGTTCTGGAACGGTCCCATGGGAGTCTTCGAGTTTGAAGCCTTTTCCGGCGGCACCCGGGCTGTAGCGCAGGCACTCACCGAAGCCGATGCGTTCACCGTTGTGGGCGGCGGAGACTCAGCCGCTGCCGTGCGGACACTGGGCTTCGCTGACGACGCCTTCGGCCACATTTCAACAGGAGGCGGCGCCAGCCTGGAATACCTTGAAGGCAAGGAACTCCCGGGTCTGAGCGTCCTGGACCGCTAGGTCACCGGACACCGCCATATCCTCCGGCCGGCAGGGTGCCCGCGGGCACCCTGCCGGCCGCACATACATTCAAAACTTTTGGAGAACACGTGACTACGTCAACGAACGGCGCTTTTGACCGCACGCCCTTCATCGCGGGCAACTGGAAGATGAACATGGACCACGTCCAGGGCATCACCCTCCTGCAGAAGCTGGCCTGGACCCTGTCCGACGCCAAGCATGACTACAACCGCGTTGAGGTTGCCGTCTTCCCGCCCTTCACCGACCTTCGCGGCGTGCAGACCCTGGTTCAGGGCGACGACCTCGATATTGCCTATGGCGGCCAGGATCTGTCGCAGTTCGACTCCGGAGCCTACACCGGCGACATCTCCGGCCAGTTCCTCGGCAAGCTGGGCTGCAAGTACGTCCTGGTGGGGCACAGCGAACGCCGTACCATCCACCTGGAATCGGACGAAGTACTCAACGCCAAGGTCAAGGCAGCGTTCAAGCATGGAGTAACCCCGGTGCTGTGTGTCGGCGAAGGCCTGGAAATCCGCCAGGCCGGAACCCATGTAGAGCACACGCTGAACCAGCTCCGCGCGGACGTCGAGGGACTCACCCCCGAACAGGCAGCCGAGCTGGTTGTTGCCTACGAACCCGTGTGGGCCATCGGTACGGGCGAAGTAGCGGGACCGGAAGACGCCCAAGAGATGTGTGCAGCCATCCGCGCCGAACTGGCCACCCTGTTTGGCGACGATGTTGCAGCAAAAATCCGGCTGCTTTACGGCGGCTCAGTCAAGTCCAGCAACGTTGCTGCCATCCTGAACGAACGGGACGTCGACGGCGTGTTGGTGGGCGGGGCAAGCCTTGATCCGGCGGAGTTTGCTAATATTGTCAGGTTCGAGAGTCATTTGCTGACGGAGTAGTCCGGACGCAGCGCCAGGCTCCCGCAATTCCAATCTTCTGAAAGGCCGTCGTGGACGTTCTTCATGTCATTCTGCAGATCCTCCTGGGCATCACCAGCCTTCTGCTGACGTTGCTTATCCTCCTGCACAAGGGACGGGGCGGCGGTCTGTCGGACATGTTCGGTGGCGGCATGAGCTCCGGCCTCAGCTCTTCCGGCGTGGCCGAGCGCAACCTGAACAGGTTCACCGTCATCCTTGGCGTCACCTGGGGCGTCGTCATCATTGCCCTGGGCCTGATTATGCGCTTTAGTGGCGCGGGCGACTCCTAACCCTTATTCCTGCTGATCCTGGACCGGCACTGCCGCCAGGGGACACTCCGAACTAAACTGTGGCTGTTGGCACCCAACAGCCACAGTTTCAGTTAACAGCCAGGAGTCCCGATGGTAAACACAGCGTCAGGATTCCGTGGCACCCGCGTGGGTGTCACGGAAGGAACCGGCCTCAAGAACCAGTCCGATGATTTTCCCGGTGACAGATTGCCGCGTATGCGTGTTTCCTATTGGTGCGCCAAGGGACACGAAACGCGGCCTGTTTTTATTAAGCTGCCGGAAGACCAGGTTCCCCTGGTCTGGGACTGCCGCAGATGTGGGGCCACGGCGTCAAGGGACGGGCAGGAAGCTGCCCTCGACGAAGCTGTCGAAGAAGGTTTCAAGAGCCATCTGGAATACGTTAAAGAACGGCGCTCCGACCAGGACGCCGAAGACGTCCTGGCCGGAGCGCTCGAACGCTTACGCGCCCGCGGCGTCCTTGCGGACCAGTTGCCGGGGGACCCGTGACGCGGCGTTCTCGTCAATAAGCCAGAGTGTGCGGGACGTGCCTCGAGGGCCGGCCGCCGGTACCTGGACCGGGTTGGCGCCGGCAAGCGCCAGGCCCACCGCTCCCGCCTTGTCCTCGCCCGCCACGACCATCCACACTTCGGCGGCAGTGTTGATGGCCGGCAACGTCAGCGAAATGCGCAGGGGCGGGGGCTTGGGGGAGTTTCGGACGCCAACAACCGTCAGCGACTTCTCCCGAATGCCTCCCTGCTCCGGAAACAGCGATGCCACATGCGCGTCGGGGCCAACGCCCAGCAGAACCACATCCAGCCGCGGAAGCACGCCAGGCTGGTCCGCGCGGTCATCTGACATGTCCGCAGCGTGCTCCGCCTCAGCCGCCTCCCGAAGCCTGCGGGCGTAGTCCTCTGCCCCCTCCTCCGGGGTGTCAAAGTCATCCGCGGAGGCAGGCTCGTGAATCCTGGCGGGATCCACCGGAATGTGCGACAGCAGCGCGTCAAAAGCCTGCTTGGTGTTACGGTCGGCGTCGCCGGCGGACACGAAACGTTCGTCGCCCCACCAGAAGTTCACCCGCGACCAGTCAACGGCAGGCGCCGCCGGAGAGTCAGCAACAGCCTTCAGCGTACCGATGCCAACCGTGCCGCCAGTAAGCACCACCGTGGCCTCACCGTACTTATCCTGCACATCAACAAGTTTTGTGATCAGGCGGGCTGCGATGGCAGCCATCAGGACGGATGAATCAGGATGAATGCTTACTCTTGGCTCAACGCTCACTGGGTCGGACGCTCCTTAGATTGGTACGTGGCAGTCCAATAGTAATCACTTCTCCGAAGACTTCGTCGGGGTCCAGGCGGCGGAGTTCTTCGGCGAGGCAGTCGCGGAGGCTGCGTCGTGGGAGTGAGATGCGTTGGGCTGGTTGTCCGGGTTGGGTGAGTTCGGCGATGGAGAGTCCGGGGCGGAAGAGTTGGACGTCGCCGCCGGGGCGGCTGAGCCGGACGCGGCGGATCCCGGTTCCGGCGGGGTCCGCGACGATGGTGACGGGGGCGTCCAGGGACAGGGTGAGCCAGGCCGCGAGGAGGATGGTGGAGGGGGAGTCGGAGGCGCCTTCGACCGCGACGGCTGTCACGGGGGAGGGGTCTACCTGGTCCAGGACCGCGGCGAGCTGGATCCGCCAGTTCGTCAGCCGGGTCCAGGCCAGGTCGGTATCACCGGCTTTGTAGGTGGTCCGGATGTTCTCCAGGGCCTGTTGCGGGTCCGGTTCATTCGCGGAATCGGTGATCCGGCGGTGCGCGATCCGCCCGATCGAGGTTTCGCAGGCGTTTTCCGGGGCGCCGTGCGGCCACCACGCCACGATCGGGGCGTCCGGCAGCAACAGCGCGGCGACCAGGGACTCGGACTCGTGTGCGAGCTGGCCGTAGCCGCGCAGCACGATCACCTCGGACGCGCCGGCGTCCCCGCCGACCCGGATCTGCGCGTCCAGCCGGTCCGGGGCGTCCTTGCCGGCGTCGGCCAGCACAATGATCCGGCAGGGGTGTTCCCGGCTGGCCTCGTTCGCGGCCTCGATCGCTTCTTCCTCGAGCCCGGACTTGGTCACGACCACCAGGGTCAGGACCCGGCCCAGCGCGATCACGCCGCCCTGCTCGCGCAGGGCCATGATCTTCTTGGACACCTTCGAAGTGGTGGTGTCCGGCAAATCAACAATCATGGCCTTCTCCAGGTTCGTCCGTCACGGGCCAGCAGCTCATCAGCGCTGGCCGGGCCCCAGGAACCCGGGGCGTAGGGTTCGGGCTGTTCATTCAGTTCGGCCCAGTAGTCCTCGAACGGGTCAAGGATCTTCCAGGACAGCTCCACTTCCTCATGCCGCGGGAACAACGGCGGCTCACCCAACAGCACGTCCAGGATCAGCCGCTCATACGCCTCGGGGGACGATTCGGTGAAGGAGTGCCCGTAGCCGAAGTCCATCGTCACGTCCCGGACTTCCATCTGGGTGCCCGGGACCTTGGACCCGAACCTGATGGTCACGCCCTCATCGGGCTGGACCCGGATCACCACAGCGTTCTGACCGAAGTCATCCTCACCATGATCACGGAAGAGCAGGTTCGGGGCGCGTTTGAACACCACCGCGATCTCCGTCACCCGCCGTCCCAGCCTTTTGCCCGCGCGCAGATAAAACGGCACTCCGGCCCAGCGCCGGGTATGGATGTCCACCCGGATCGCGGCGAACGTCTCGGTGGTGGAATCGGCCGGGATGCCCTCTTCCTCCAGGTAGCCCTGGACCTGCTCCCCGCCCTGCCAGCCGCCGGCGAACTGGCCGCGCGCTGAATGCGTGGACAGGTCATCAGGGAGCTTGACGGCGGCCAGGACCTTTTCCTTCTCGGCGCGCAAATCATCGGCATTAAACGAAATCGGCTCTTCCATCGCGGTCAGCGCCAGCAGCTGCAGCAGGTGGTTCTGGATCACGTCGCGGGCCGCGCCCACACCGTCGTAATACCCCGCCCGGCCGCCGGTACCAATGTCCTCAGCCATCGTGATCTGGACATGGTCCACGTAGTTCGCGTTCCACAACGGCTCAAACAACTGGTTCGCGAACCGCAACGCCAGAATGTTCTGCACCGTCTCCTTCCCCAAATAATGATCGATCCGGAACACCGCGTCCGCGGGGAACACCGACTCCACAATGTCATTGAGCTTCCGGGCAGATTCCAGGTCATGGCCGAACGGCTTCTCAATCACCACCCGCCGCCACTTATCCCCCTCGGCCTGCGCCAGTCCGTGCTTGGACAGCTGCCGGCAGACCTGCTCAAACGCCTTCGGCGGGATCGAGAGGTAGAACGCATGGTTCCCCCGGGTCCCGCGGACATCGTCGAGTTCCTTAATGGTCTCGCCGAGCCGCTCGAAAGCGCCGTCATCATCAAACTCGCCCTGGACAAAACGGATGCCCTCCGAAAGCTGGTTCCACACCGCCTCATCAAAAGGCGTGCGCGCGTAGGCCTGCACGGAGGCCTTCACCTCAGCGGCGAAATCCTCCTTGTCCCACTCGCGCCGCGCGAAGCCGACCAGCGCGAAACTCGGCGGCAGCAACCCCCGGTTCGCCAGGTCATACACGGCCGGCATGAGCTTCTTGCGGGCAAGGTCGCCGGTGACTCCGAAGAGTACCAGCGAGGACGGACCGGCGATTCGGTTCAGGCGGCGGTCCCGCGGATCACGCAACGGATTACGCCCCGATTTACCCGGACGCAACCCGGATGTCCTGCCGTATTCAGTTTCTGGCATGGTTGCTTTTTGCCTTAGCTTTCAGTGACGGATGCTGACCGAGCGGCAAGGGCTGCGACAATCTCCTGCAGCTGTGCCACCCCGGCGGCGCGGTCGGTCAGGTGCAGACGCAGTACGGGCCGTCCGTGGCCGGCCAGGACCTGGGCGTCCCCGGCGGCCTGCGCTGAGATCAGCTCCCCGAAGGTAAAGGGACGGTCAGGGATGGCCAGATCGGTGGCGGGAGCCGCCGTGACCTGGAGGAAGACGCCGATGGCGGGGCCCCCCTTGTGGAACTGACCGGTGGAGTGCAGGAAGCGCGGTCCCCAGCCGAAGGTGACGGGACGGCCGCTGACTGCTGCCAGTTCGTCCCGGATGCCCTCGAGCTGCGCGAACGCGAGCCGGTCAAAGTATGCCTGAACACTGAGGTAGCTGTCCCCGGCAAGAGTCGCCAGCAGTGCGCGTACGGCGTCCTCGGCCGTGGCGGAGTCGCCGAGCCAGTCGCCGCCCCGTACTTCGACGGCACCGTCAACAAACGCAGCGGGCGTGGGTTCCGGCTGGGCGTCCAGCAGGCCGCGGGCAGCCACCTTGGCAGCCTCGACGTCGGGCTGGTCAAACGGGTTGATACCCAGCAGCCGTCCGGCGACGGCCGTGGCGAATTCCCAGACCATCATCTGGGTTGCCAGGCCGCCGGCAATGGCCACCTCGTTTTCACCGAGTTGAACGTCGGCGTCAGCAGCTACCAGCCGCACCACCAGGACGTCCTCGGCGCCGGAAGTGACCTCAGGCGAGGAGGGGCCGGCCACGACCGGCAGGACACCTGTCCCGAGCTTGCCGGTGGACTCGGCGATGAGCTGTTCGGCCCAGTCCGCGAAGCCCACAATGCCGGAGCCGTCCTCTGCGATGACAATCTTGTCCCGCAGCGGGCTGGTTCCGCCCAGGGCCGTTCCGAGGGCCAGCCCGATGTTCTCCGGGGCGTCCTCGTTCAGGATTTCGGCAGCTTCCTCGGCCTCGTCCAGGAAGGCCTGGATGTCCACGCCGGCCAGGCCCGAGGGCACCAGTCCGAATGCGGTGAGGGCAGAGTAGCGGCCGCCGACGTTGGGGTCGGCGTTGAAGACGGCCCGGTAGCCGGCTTCACGGGATGCCTTGTCCAGCGGGGAACCGGGATCGGTAACAATGATGATCCGGCTCTTGGCATCGATGCCGGCCTCGTTGAAGGCGTGTTCGAAAATCCTGCGCTGGGAGTCGGTTTCCAGGGTGGAACCGGACTTGGATGAAACCACAATGGCGGTCTCGGCCAGGCGGTCCGCGAGGGCTGCACTGACATGGTCGGGGTCGGTGCTGTCCAATACGGTCAGCTCGACGCCAGCGGTGCCGGCGATCACCTCGGGGGCAAGCGATGATCCGCCCATGCCGCAAAGCACGATCCGGGTGACACCTTCGGCCCTGAGGGCATCGCGCAGTTCCAGGATGCCTGGAACCAAGGGCTGCGAGACGGTGGCTGCCTCAACCCAGCCGAGGCGGACTGCCGACTCGGCTTCGGCGTCGGGACCCCACAGGGTGTGGTCCTTGGCAAAGATCCGGGTGGCAATGCGCTCCTCGACGAGGACCGGCAGGTGCTGTTCAAGTGCCCGCTGTGCGGCACCGGTGGCGTCGTAGCTGAGAGTACTCATATGGACTAGGAAGCCTTCCGTGCAGAGGCGAGGGCACCTTCAACGTCAGCCAAAAGTTCCTTCCAGCTGGCCACGAACTTGTCCAGGCCCTCGGATTCGAGGAGCGCAACGACTTCGTTGTAGGAGATGCCCAGGGCGTCCAGCGCGTCAAGGGTTGCGTTGGCCTCGGCGTAGCGGCCGGTGATGGTGTCACCGGTGATGACGCCGTGGTCAAACGTGGCGTCCAGCGTCTTCTCTGGCATGGTGTTGACCACACCGGGGGCAACCAGTTCGGTCACGTACAGGGTGTCCGGGTAGGCCGGATCCTTCACCCCGGTGGAAGCCCACAGCGGGCGCTGGGGGAGGGCACCGGCGTCGGCCAGCAGGGCCCAGCGCTCCGTGGCGAAGAGTTCCTCGTAGACCTGGTAGGCCAGGCGGGCGTTGGCCACGCCGGCCTTGCCCTTGAGTGCCTTGGCCTCGTCGGTGCCGATGGCGTCAAGGCGCTTGTCGATTTCGGAGTCAACGCGGGAAACGAAGAACGAGGCCACCGAGTGGATCCGGGAGAGGTCGTGGCCGTTCTCCTTGGCCTGCTCAAGACCCAGCTGGAAGGCGTTGATGACAGCGCGGTAGCGCTCGAGCGAGAAGATCAGGGTCACGTTGACGCTGATGCCCTCGGCGAGGGTGGCCGTGATCGCTTCCAGGCCCTCGAGGGTGGCCGGGATCTTGATGTGGACGTTGTCCTTGTTGACCTTCTTGTAAAGGTGCTTCGCTTCGGCGATGGTGCCGGCCGTGTCCCATGCCAGGCGGGGATCCACCTCGATGGAAACGCGGCCGTCAACTCCCTTGGTTGCGGCGGCGACCGGTGCAAAGAGGTCGCAGGCGTCGGCAACGTCCGTGGTGGTGATCTCGAAGATGGTGTCCTCGATGCTGGCACCGGCCTCGGCCTGGGCCGCGATCGTGGCGTCGTAGTCCGTGCCCGAGGTGATCGCGGCGTGGAAGATGGACGGGTTGGTGGTGACACCAACAACGTTCTTCTCTTCGATGAGCTTGCGCAGCGTGCCGGTTTCGAGGCGGCTGCGGGAAAGGTCATCGAGCCAGATGGAAACTCCGGCGTCGGAGAGCTGCTGAGTGGGGGTAGTCATTTTTTGTATCTCCTGGAATAGGGTTCAGGCCTGCAGGCCAGCGAGGGAGTCCTTGGCAGCGGCGGCGACAGCCTCCGCCGTGATGCCGAACTCCTGGAAAAGGCGCTTGTAGTCGGCGGAAGCGCCATAGTGCTCGAGGCTGATGGAACGGCCGGCGTCGCCGACGAATTCCCTCCAGCCCAGGGCGAGCCCGGCTTCGACGGATACACGGGCTTTGACGCCGGCCGGAAGTACGGATTCGCGGTACGCGGCATCCTGCTTGTTGAACCACTCCACGCAAGGCATGGAGACGACGCGGGCGGCGATGCCTTCAGCCTGGAGCGCTTCGCGTGCCTGGACGGCAAGCTGGACTTCGGAGCCGGTGCCAATGAGGATAACGTCGGCCGGAACGGTGGCGCCGTCCTTGGACGCCTCAGCCAGGACGTAGCCGCCCCTGGCCACACCGGAAACCGAACCGAACGTGTCGCCGTCGGCCTTGCCTTCGCCGCGGGCGTAGGTAGGGATGTTCTGGCGGGTCAGCACAATGCCGGCCGGGTTTTCGTGGTTCTCCAGCATGGTCTTCCATGCCACGGCCACCTCGTTGGCGTCGCCCGGGCGGACAACGTCCAGGCCCACGATGGCGCGCAGAGAGGCAAGCTGTTCCACCGGCTGGTGGGTGGGACCGTCTTCGCCCAGGCCAATGGAGTCGTGGGTCCAGACGTACAGCGACGGGACGCCCATCAGGGCACCTAGCCGGATGGCGGGGCGCTGGTAGTCGCTGAAGATGAGGAAGGTGCCGGAGAAGGACCGGGTGTTGCCGTGGAGGCTGATGCCGTTCACGATGGCTGCCGCGGCGTGCTCACGGATACCAAAGTGGAGCACGCGGCCGTACGGGTTGCCGGACCATGCATCAGTTTGCTTGGACGCCGGCACAAACGACGGCGAGCCCTCGATGGTGGTGTTGTTGGATTCGGCGAGGTCAGCGGAGCCACCCCAGAGTTCCGGCATGACCGGGCCCAGACCGTTGAGCACCTTGCCGGATGCGGCACGGGTGGACACGTCCTTGCCGGCTGGGAAGACCGGCAGTGCATCGTCCAGGCCTTCAGGCAGTTCGCGGGCTTCGATGCGCTGCAGGAGCGCGGCGCCTTCCGGGTTGGACGCCTGCCAGGAGTTGAAGGATTCCTCCCATTCCTTGCGGGCAGCTGCTCCGCGGTCCACCACGGCGCGGGCGTGGGCCAGGACGTCCTGGTCAACTTCGAAGGACTTCGCGGGATCGAACCCCAGGACCTCCTTCAGTGCCGCTACTTCCTCGGAGCCGAGGGCGGAACCGTGGATCTTGCCCGTGTTCTGCTTCTTCGGGGCCGGGTAGCCGATGATGGTGCGCAGCGAGACGATGGAAGGCTTGGACGTCTCGGCCTTGGCGGCGAGCAGTGCCGAGTAGAGCTCCTGCACGTCTTCCTTGTATTCGCCGGTTTTGGTCCAGTCGACGCGCTGGGTGTGCCAGCCGTAGGCTTCGTAGCGCTTCAGGACGTCTTCGGTGAAGGAGATGTCGGTATCGTCCTCGATGGAGATGTGGTTCTCATCGTAGATAACGACCAGGTTGCCCAGCTCCTGGTGGCCGGCCAGCGAGGAAGCCTCGGCGGTTACGCCTTCCTGGAGATCGCCGTCGGAGGCGATAACCCAGATGGTGTGGTCGAACGGGCTGGTGCCGGCGGCAGCATCGGCATCGAACAGTCCGCGTTGGCGGCGCTGTGAGTACGCGAAGCCAACGGAGGACGCGAGTCCCTGGCCCAGCGGGCCGGTGGTGATCTCCACACCGGCAGTGTGCTTGTATTCCGGGTGCCCCGGGGTGAGGGAATTCCAGGTGCGCAGGGCCTCAAGGTCCTTCAGCTCCAGGCCGTAGCCCGAGAGGAACAGCTGGATGTACAGCGTCAGTGACGTGTGGCCGGGGGACAGGATGAAACGGTCACGTCCCAGCCAGTCAGGATTCCGCGGATCGTGGCGCATGAGCTTCTGAAAGAGAAGGTATGCGGCGGGCGCAAGGCTCATGGCGGTTCCGGGGTGGCCGTTGCCCACCTTCTCCACAGCGTCCGCGGCCAAAACGCGGACGGTATCCACGGCGCGCTGGTCCAAGCTGGTCCATGACAGTTCTTGCTCTTCCAAATGTGGCACGAAAACCGGGCCCCTCTCTGTGCTGATGGCGGGCGGTACACCGGATCCGGTCGGGGGCACGCTGTGGTGCCCGCTGCGGTGTGTACCAGCCGTTCACCATCGAAACGTTGATCTATCACTCAGTCGCCGGCATGGTGGGAATGCGTTTTCCACTGCTTCTCCCGCTGCGTGCTGATCTGGTGACAGCTTAGCTCCATTCCACTGTCCGGTCAGCGCAAATCTCACGTAGTGGACGCAATTTCCCCTTATGTGAATCACTGTTCCGGGCCGCTGACTTAATCTGATCGAAACAGCCTGCGCACGATCATCTGGGCCTAAAGCGGCGCCGTCCATCCGGTGCAGGCACGGTATGATAGGGAAGGCTTATGCCGGGTTGCCCGGCCCTGATCAGGGCTGACGGAAACCTTCGGCCGTTGCCCGAACTCCTGGAATCGTCCTTTCCGTGGAGTAGCCCGGGGAATACGGCCGCAATGACAGCTGCACAGCAGACAGAACTGCCAAACAGAACGGGTGACTGCCACCGTGAGCACAACCGATACGCCGTTGAACGCTTCCCGGGCCAGAGGGGGAGCAGGGCTGGCCCGCAAGGCCAAGGCGTATTTCGCCCTCACGAAGCCCCGGGTTATCGAACTGCTGCTGGTGAGCACTTTGCCCACCATGATCTATGCCGAGCGGGGTTTTCCGTCCGTCGGGCTCATCCTGGCCACGCTTGTGGGCGGTGCCTTTGCCGCTGGCAGCGCCGGAGCTTTCAACTGCTACATTGACCGGGACATCGACAAACTGATGCATCGCACCGAGAACCGGCCCCTGGTCACGGGCGAGGTGACGCCCCGTGAAGCACTCATCTTCTCCTGGCTGCTGGGCGTTGCCGCGATCGTGATCCTCTGGTTCGGCGCCAACCCGTTGGCGGCGTGGCTGGGACTGGCCGCCATCTTCTTCTACGTGGTCATCTACACCATCATCCTGAAGCGGCGCACGGCGCAAAACATTGTGTGGGGCGGGGCCGCGGGCTGCTTTCCGGTCCTGATCGCCTGGGCTGCCGTCACCAACTCGGTGGAGTGGCCGGCGGTGATCCTCTTTATGGTCATCTTCCTGTGGACACCGCCGCATTACTGGCCGCTGTCCATGCGCTACGGCGAGGATTACCGCAACGCCAACGTTCCCATGCTTGGTGCCATCGCCGGCGCCAAGGTGGTCTCGGTCCAGGTGGTCCTCTACGCCTGGGCCATGGTGGCCTGCTCGTTGCTGATGGTTCCGGCAGGCGGGGCAGGCTGGGTCTACACCGTGACAGCGGTAGTGGCCGGCGCCTGGTTCCTGTACGAATCGCACTCCCTGTACATCCGCGCCCACCGCGAGGACATCCCGGACAAGCGGGCCATGAAGGTGTTCCACGGATCCATCAGCTACCTGACGCTGCTCTTCATCGCACTGGCCGTCGACCCCTTCGTCGGCTCCGCCATCGTGGGCTAAAGCCAACCAGACCCAACGCTCTCTCACCTTTCGCAGAAAAAACGGAAACCCTCTCGCACTTTCAAGTTCATTCAGTGCGTGAGGGTTTCCGTTTGCGCAGGATCTGAGGGAGGGGTGTCGCCTGGCTACTTGACCGGGCTGGACCGGGCCACATCGGCCGCGTTGGTTGCTGCGCTCATCAGCAGCGCCGCACCGAGCATGTGCGCCGCGACCAGCAGGGCAGGGATGCTGTTGTAGTACTGCGTGAAGCCGATGACCGCCTGTAGCAGGGTCACAGCCAGCAGCATCAACGCCGCCGTCCTGAAGGGCCCGGAGATGCGCCGTGTGAAAACGATCACCAGTGCAAAAAGCGTTCCGGCGGTGATCAGGTAGGCAGGAACGGCGTGGATATGGGAGAAGAGGTCCCAGTCCAGCCCGTTCCGCGGCGCGTCGGCATCGCCGGCATGCGGGCCCGCCCCAGTCACCACCACGCCCAACATCACGGCAGCGGCTGAGAAAAGCGCGACGGCGGCCGTCACCGGACGCAGGACGCCCGGCAGCGCGGGGAGCAGGGCGCTGGCAAAGCGCCCGGTCCGGCCGTAGGCCCGGTTCACCAGCAGCGTGGCGAACACCACCAGGGCCATCGAGACGAGGAAGTGCAGCCCGACAACCCACGGGTTGAGATTGGTCAGCACCGTGATGCCCCCAATCACGGCCTGCGCCGGAATACTCGCCAGCAGGCCAAGCGCCAGCAGGAAGAGGTCCCGCCGTTCCTTGCGAAGGTTCCACAGGTAGACCAGCATGAGCGCCGCCACTGCCGCGAGGGCAAAGGTCAGCAGCCTGTTACCGAACTCGATGAATCCATGGATGCCCATTTCCGGGGTGTTCACCAGCGACGTGTCAGTGCAGCGCGGCCAGGTGGGACAGCCAAGGCCCGACGCCGTGAGCCGGACAGCGCCGCCGGTGACCACCAGGAGGGTCTGGCCGATGAGGGATGCCACCGCAAGGCGGCGGACACGGGTATCGACGGTGCGTGGCAAACCTGCGATGAGGCGGCCGGCGAACTGGGGGAGGCGTGAAGCCGTGCTCACGAATATCTCAATTCCACTTGAACCAACGGATGGCTGCGGCCCCGCCAAGGATGGTCCAGGACAGCAGGATAAGCGCGGCGCCGCCATTGAGCGTGCCGTGCAGGAATGCTTCGCGCAAGGCTTCGCCCAGGGCGCCGGAAGGCAGGTAATGCACCACTGCCTGTGCCGCGTCCGGGAGCCGTACGGCAGGGATAACTATCCCGCCCAGGGCGCCGAGCAGGATCCACAGCAGGTTGGTGATGGCCAGCGTGGCCTCGGGCCGTACCGTCCCGGCAACCAGAAGTCCCAGTGCGGTAAACGCCGCGGCGCCCAGGACAAGAAGGGAAATGCCGGGAAGCCAGCCCGCGGCGGGAGGCTGCCAGCCCAACGGCAGGGCAACGGCCGTGACCACGCCGATCTGCAGGGCCAGCACCACAAGGACCGCCAGCACCTTGCCGGCGATAAGGCCGACGCGCCCCAGCGGAGTGGTGGAGAGGAACCGAAGCACGCCGTAGCGCCTGTCGAACCCTGTGGAAATTCCCTGGCCCGTAAATGCCGTGGACATGGCACAGAGCGCCAGGATGCCCGGGACTGCCACGTTGATCCGGCTCGCCCCCAGCCCGTCGAGCAACGGGGTGACCGTCAGGCCAACCAACGCAAGGAGTGGCAGCACAACTGCCAGGATGAGCTGTTCGCCGTTGCGGATCATGGTCAGGGACTCGTACTTGCCCTGCAGCAGGATGCGGCGAAGCAGCGGGGCGGCAGCCGGCGGCGACGCGGAGCGGTTGCCCGGGGATGCCGGGACGGTAACCGTGGGCAGACCGTTCATCGGATCTCCTTTCCGGAAATGTCAAGGAAAACGTCTTCGAGGCTGCGCGCCTCAAGGCTCATGGAACCGGGCATCACACCATGGGCGGCCCACCAGGTTGCCAACGAGGCAAGATCCTGGGGGGTGAGGGCTCCGGTGGCGACGTAGCTGCCGGCACGCGTCTCACTGACCGCGATGGCTTCGGGGAGGACACCGGCAAAGTCCAGGCCCGCAGGGGCCTCAAAGAAGAGCGTCCGCACGTGGTCAACGCCGTCCTCGACAGCGGGATCCCGCTGGAGCAGCTGGGACACAGTGCCTTCCGCCACGTTCCTGCCGGCGTCGATGATGTAGACGTAGTCCGCCAGCCGTTGGGCGTCGTCCATCAGGTGGGTAGTCAGGACGATGCCCATCCCGCCGTCCCGCAGCTCCGAGATCAGTTCAAACACCAGCTGCCGGGACTGGGGATCAAGTCCTGCGCTGGGCTCGTCGAGGAACAGGACCTCGGGGTTTCCGATCAGCGCCGCGGCAAGTGCCAGCCGCTGCTTCTGTCCGCCGGAAAGGCGGCGGACGGTGGTCCGGCTGAATCCGTCGATCCCCAACCGCTCCACCAGCTCATGGACCGGCCGTGGGCGCGAATACATGCCCGCGATGTGTTTCAGCAGGGGGATCGGACGGGCCGACGGCGGGAGGCCGCCGTCCTGGAGCATGATCCCTACCCGGGAGCGGAGTTCGGCGCCCGCACGGGCGGGATCCTCGCCCAGCAGGGAAATAGTCCCGCCGCTGCGCTTTTGAAGGCCCTGGGCGCATTCAATGGTGGTGGTTTTTCCGGCGCCGTTCGCGCCAAGGAGGGCAGTAACCTGGCCCCGCTCAGCAACCAGCGAAACACCGCTGACCACACGGAGCATTTTTCCATCCAGGGCGGCCAGCGGACCAACATCCTTAATTAACCCGCTGATGGACAGAACCGGGGATTTGGGGGAACGCACCCCAGCATTCTACGCGATGTAGTACTGCACCGGTTTTGTTTCGATGCCATACGCAGGCCAGCCTCACCTTACTGGAAGGGGGGACTAAATTACGACATGATTGTGTTGTGTATTCCATGACCAATGCTTCTGCTGTGCCTTTTGCCGGGCACGGGGCGCCGCGGACCACCGAGGGCGGCCATCTCGCTGCCGTGCCGGTGGCTGACGCGGACGAGCGCACCCGGGACCGTGTCCTGGGCGCCGTCCTGGAGCACGGGCCCATCAGCGCGGCCGAGCTCGGTGACATGCTCGGGTTTACCCCGGCCGCCGTCCGCCGTCACCTGGATCACCTCTCCCGCAGCGGTGTCATTGAGGTCAAGCGCGTGGCCAGGGCCGGTGCCGGAGCGGGCCGGCCGGCCCGCCGGTACGTCCTCAGTTCCCAAGGGCAATCGACTCTCGGCAACGACTACCTGGATATCGCCACCCTGGCACTCAAGCAGCTCCAGCAAATGGGCGGCGAAGCAGCGGTGCGGGAATTCGCCGTCGAGCGTTTTGCTGACATGGAGCGCCGGTATGCGCCGGAGATCGAAAAGGCCGGTCCGGATATCACCGCCCGGGCCCGTGCGCTGTCCGCCGCCCTCAGCCGGGACGGTTTTGTGGCGTCGGCCGCCTCGATCGAGGCCAAAGCCCCGCTGCCCGCGGCGCTTTCCAGCGTCCAGCTCTGCCAGGGGCACTGCCCCATCCAGCAGCTGGCAGCCCATTTCCCCGTCTTCTGCGATGTCGAGACCGAGGTCTTTGCCCGGCTCGTAGGCGTGGACGTGCGCCGTCTGTCCACCCTGGCACGCGGCGGACACGTCTGTACCACCCACATACCTACAGGCAGGCTGGCTGCTATGGGACCCCAAATCCCGGTAGCCGCCCCCGCCAGCCTGAATGAAGTAAACAACCATCAGCAAGAAAGGCCGTGATGACGGACCAACTATCAGAGAAAGCGGTAGCCGAAGACACTGTGATCTCGGAGATTCTGGAAAAGAATCCTGAGCTTCACGGCATCGGCACGTACGAGTACGGATGGTCCGACAAGAACGATGTCGGCGCCAACGCCCGCCGCGGTATCAGCGACGAGGTTGTCCGCGATATTTCGGACAAGAAGAGCGAGCCGCAATGGATGCTGGACCTTCGCCTGAAGGGCCTGAAGTACTTCGACCGCAAGCCCATGCCCACCTGGGGTGCAGACCTCTCCGGCATCGACTTTGACAACATCAAGTACTTCGTCCGGTCCACTGAGAAGCAGGCCGCCACGTGGGAAGACCTGCCCGAGGACATCCGGAACACCTACGAAAAACTGGGTATCCCGGAAGCTGAGCGCAGCCGCCTGGTCTCAGGTGTGGCCGCACAGTACGAGTCCGAAGTTGTGTACCACCAGATCCGTGAAGACCTGGAAGCACAGGGCGTTATCTTCCTGGACACCGACACGGCACTGCGCGAGCACCCGGAGATCTTCCAGGAGTACTTCGGCACCGTCATTCCGGTGG
The DNA here is from genome assembly GCF_026427775.1 of Arthrobacter sp. CDRTa11. Classification (NCBI taxonomy): domain Bacteria; kingdom Bacillati; phylum Actinomycetota; class Actinomycetes; order Micrococcales; family Micrococcaceae; genus Arthrobacter; species Arthrobacter sp. CDRTa11. The sequence goes on from NZ_CP044532.1 coordinate 2,864,834, forward strand.
GCGACAACAAGTTCGCTTCCCTGAACACCGCAGTCTGGTCCGGCGGATCCTTTGTGTACGTCCCCAAGGGCGTCCACGTGGACATTCCGCTGCAGGCATACTTCCGCATCAACACGGAAAACATGGGCCAGTTCGAGCGCACGCTGATCATCGCCGACGAGGACTCCTACGTCCACTACATCGAAGGCTGCACGGCTCCGATCTACACCTCGGATTCGCTGCACTCCGCCGTGGTGGAAATCATCGTCAAGAAGGGCGCCCGCGTCCGTTACACCACCATCCAGAACTGGTCCACCAACGTGTACAACCTGGTGACCAAGCGTGCCATCTGCGAAGAAGGCGCCACCATGGAATGGGTTGACGGCAACATCGGTTCCAAGGTCACCATGAAGTACCCGGCCGTGTACCTGGTGGGCGAGCACGCCAAGGGCGAGACCCTGTCCATCGCCTTCGCCGGCGCCGGCCAGCACCAGGACACCGGCTCCAAGATGGTGCACATCGCGCCGAATACCAAGAGTTCCATCATTTCCAAGTCTGTTGCCCGCGGCGGCGGCCGTGCAGCCTACCGCGGACTGGTCCAGGTCCGCGAAGGTGCCAAGCACTCTGCCAACACCGTCCGCTGCGACGCCCTGCTGGTGGACACCATCAGCCGCTCGGACACCTACCCGTACATCGACATCCGCGAGGATGACGTTGTCATGGGCCACGAAGCAACCGTTTCACGGGTCAGCGAAGAGCAGCTCTTCTACCTGATGTCCCGCGGCATGCGCGAAGACGAAGCCATGGCGATGATCGTCCGCGGCTTCATCGAACCAATTGCCCGCGAACTCCCGATGGAGTACGCACTTGAGCTGAACCGCCTGATTGAACTGCAGATGGAAGGGTCCGTCGGATAACGATGACTGAAATCACTACTGAAAAGGCGCGCATCGGCGCGCCCTCAGCCCAGCCGTTTATTAACGGTTTCACCGAAGAGGGCGAAAGCCTGTCACCGATCAACGCGGCCGCCTCCAAGGCCCCGCTTGCAGGTGAAGCGGTTAAGAGCCATTCACATGGCGGCGGCGTTGGTATCCCGGACAGCTCACGCGCCGGCCGCCTGACCTCGTACAACCTGGCCGACTTCAAGCCGCTCACCGGCTTGGAAGAGGACTGGCGGTTCACGCCGCTCAAGCGGCTGCGCGGACTTCACAGCGAAGTCCTCGCGGGGGCGGCTCCGGCCGTTACCGTCAGCGGCCCGGACCGGATCCAGGTGGAGACGGTGGCCCGCGGTGACAAACGCATTGGTTCTGCCGGCATCCCGGAGGACCGTGTGTCCGCCAACGCCTGGGAGAACTTCAGCGAAGCCACCGTCATCACCGTCCCGGCCGAGTTCGAGGCTGATACGGAAATCTCGGTCCTCATCACCGGCCAGTCGACAGAAGCGGCCGCCCAGCACCTGCTGATCGTGGCTGAAAAGTTCTCCAAGTCTGTTGTGGTCCTGGATCACCAGGGCTCGGCTGTGGTCTCCGAAAACGTTGAAATCGTTGTTGAAGACGGCGCCGACCTCACCGTTGTCTCCCTCCAGGAATGGAACGACGACGCCGTCCACGCCTCCTCCCAGCAGGCGAAAATCGGCCGTGACGCCAAGCTCAAGCACGTGGTGGTCAGCCTCGGCGGAGACCTCGTCCGGGTGACCCCCTCGGCCCGCTTCACCGCCCCCGGCGGCGAGGCTGAAATGTTCGGCCTGTACTTCGCCGACGCCGGCCAGCACCTGGAGCAGCGGCTGTTCGTAGACCACGCTGTGGCCAACTGCACCTCCAACGTCCTGTACAAGGGCGCCCTGCAGGGCAGGAACGCGCACGCAGTGTGGGTTGGCGACGTCCTGATCCGCAAGGAAGCCGAAGGCACCGACAGCTACGAGGCCAACCGCAACCTTCTGCTCACCGACGGCGCGCGCGCCGACTCGGTTCCGAACCTGGAAATTGAAACAGGCCTGATCAAGGGTGCCGGCCACGCCAGCGCCACGGGGCGCCTGGACGACGAGCACCTGTTCTACCTCATGGCCCGCGGCATCCCCGAGGATGTTGCGCGCCGCCTGGTAGTCCGCGGCTTCCTCTACGAGATCATCCAGCAGATCAAGGTTCCGGCCCTCGAAGAGCGGCTCACGGATGCTGTTGAGCGCGAGCTCGCCGTGACCAACAACTAGACGGCACAGGACTACAGATGACTGACCAGCCAAAGGGCGAATTCGTCTGCAAGGTCGATGAAATCCAGCTCAAGCAGGCGCTGCGGATCCTGATCGATGACTACCCCGTAGCCATCGTCAAGGACTCCATGGGCGAGATCCACGCCATCGGCGACACCTGCTCGCACGCGGACATCTCTTTGTCCGAGGGCGAGGTGGAAGGCTGCATGATCGAGTGCTGGGGCCACGGCTCCCAGTTCGACCTGAGAAGCGGGGAACCGCTGCAGCTTCCGGCGTATGATCCGGTCCCGGTGTTCGCCGTCGAGATCGTCGGGGATGAGGTCTACGTGGACTTCACCAACGTGGTCAACGGCGCGGAAGCCCCCAACTTTGGCTAGCAGCCACCTTGCCTGAGGCAAACAACAACAGCACCAGCAACAGAACCAACTTCCAGACTAAGACCGCACCGCAGCCGGAAGGCGCGGGGCAAAGGAGAACAAGACACATGTCTACTCTTGAGATCAAGGACCTGCACGTCAGCATTGACACTGAGCAGGGCACCAAGGAGATCCTGAAGGGCGTCAGCCTGACCATCAAGACCGGCCAGACCCACGCCATCATGGGACCCAACGGCTCCGGCAAGTCCACGCTGGCCTCCACCATCGCCGGCCACCCCCGCTACAACGTCACCAGCGGCTCCATCACCCTCGACGGCGAAGACGTCCTGGCCATGAGCGTTGACGAGCGCGCCCGCGCCGGCGTGTTCCTGGCCATGCAGTACCCCGTGGAGGTCCCCGGTGTCAGCATGACCAACTTCCTGCGCACCGCCAAGACCGCCATCGACGGCGAAGCTCCCAAGCTGCGCACCTGGACCAAGGAAGTCAAGGATGCCATGCAGAAGCTGCGCATCGATGCCGATTTCGCCCAGCGCAACGTCAACGAAGGCTTCTCCGGCGGCGAGAAGAAGCGTGTGGAGATCCTGCAGCTGGAACTCTTCAAGCCGAAGTTCGCCATCCTGGACGAGACCGACTCCGGCCTGGACGTCGACGCGCTGAAGGTCGTCTCCGAGGGTGTCAACCGCGCACACGCCGAGGGCAACATGGGCACGCTGCTCATCACGCACTACACGCGCATCCTGCGCTACATCAAGCCGGACTTCGTCCACGTGTTTGTTGACGGCCAGGTTGTCGAAGAAGGCGGCCCCGAGCTGGCTGACCGCCTCGAAGAAGAAGGCTACGACCGCTACGCCAAGGGCGCCGGCGCTGCCTCCATCGCCGCAGCAACGGCACAGGCTTAGTAAGGACCTGCCATGACCGAAATCGATTCGGCCCGCACGGGCCTCGAAGACGTCGAAGAAGCACTCAAGGACGTCATCGACCCCGAGCTCGGCGTTAACATCGTTGACCTCGGGCTGCTGTATGGCCTGAAGTACTCAGACGACGACGGCGCCCTGTTGATCGACATGACGCTGACCACGGCCGCCTGCCCGCTCACCGATGTCATCGAGGAGCAGGTGGGCAAGGCCCTGGACGGCATCGTGGACGACTGGCGCCTGAACTGGGTATGGATGCCGCCATGGGGTCCGGAGCGGATCACCGACGACGGCAAGGACCAGATGCGGGCCCTCGGCTTCAACATCTGACCCTTCACGCAAGTACGACGACGGACGGCACCTTCCCAGCGAAGGTGCCGTCCGTTGTCGTCCGGTTTTAAGAAGTCCGGCTTTAAGAATAAGTACGGATTTAAGGACCAGTACGGTGGATCAGAGGGTGGCCGCCGAGAACGTGTCGCACTGGTTGATGTCGCCGGTCTGATACCCCAGGGAGAACCACTTTTGCCGCTGCTCACTGGATCCATGGGTCCAGGCTTCCGGCGTCACCCTTCCAGTGGCGGCCTGCTGGATCCGGTCATCGCCCACTGCCGATGCTGCCGACAGGGCGTCGTTCAGATCCTGCTGGGTAATGGGCTCCAGGAAGGGCTGGCCGTCGGGTCCCGGCTGGGTGGAGGCATGCTTGACCCAGAGGCCGGCATAGCAGTCGGCCTGGAGTTCCACGCGGACAGCGCCCGATTCAGGCCCCTGTGGATCCTGCTGGGCGCGGTCAAGGTATCCCAGCACATTCTGGATGTGGTGGCCGAACTCGTGGGCAACCACATACTCCTGGGCCAGGGGGCCGCCCGAGGACCCAAACCTGTCCACCAGGTCCTGGAAGAATCCGGGATCAAAGTAGGCAGTGGTGTCCGCGGGGCAATAGAACGGGCCCACAGCGCTGGACGCCGTCCCGCAACCGGTGCTGACGGCGTCGTCGAAGATGACCGTTTCCGGCTGGGGGTACTGCACGTTGTAGTTCCGGAGGTAACCGGGCCAGAAAGCGTTGAGGCTGTTGACAGTCCCGGTGATCCGGCAGTCCAGGCGTGCGTCCGCGTCGGCTCCCGTTTTGCACGCGGGCGCGGTACCCTGGCTCTGCGGATCGGGCGCCGCGCCGCCCAGCCCCTCCAGCAGTTGCGGATTCACGCCGAGAAGCAAGGCGACCAGGAGGATGAGCCCGCCCCCGATGCCACCGCCCACTTTAGCCCCGCGGCCCATGCCACGGCGGTCCTGCACTTGCGAGGGGTCCAGCTGGACATTGTCATTGAAACTCATAGAGTCACAATAGTCCTCGCGCTTGGGTGGCAGCCGGTGTCTGGCCGGTAAAGTTGATCTGATGCCTTTCTTGAACAGAATCCAGCGCTGGGCCGAAGAGCGGCCGCACGACACCGCCGTCGTGGTCGAAGGCAAACGCCTGGACTGGCTGACACTCCGGGATGCCGCCGCAGCAGCAGTGGCCGGTTCTGCTGGCGTAACGGTCCTTGCTGAGGCCAACTCTGTGGACTTCGCCATCAGGTTCGCGGCGGGTGTTGCGGGGGAACGGCAATGCGCCGTCCTGGATCCGGCGTGGCCGGCCCTGCTGCGCGAGGAGATCCATCAGCGGCTCCGCGTATCCAAGCAACCGCCTGCCGTGTCCGGGGAAGACCCGCTGGCTGACGGTTCACCCGACTCCACCTTCCTGATCGGGCTCACCTCGGGAACCACCTCGGTGCCCAAGGCCTTCACCAGGTCGCGGCGGTCCTGGCAGCAGTCCTTTGACGCCTCGATCGAGTTCTTTGGCCTCCGGCAGGACGACGTGACGCTGGCGCCCGGCCCGCTCGCTGCCAGCCTCAACCTCTACGCCCTGGCCGAGTGCCTCTACGCCGGTTCGGAATTCCAGACCCTCGAACATTTCGATGTTGGTGACGTTCACGCTGCCATAGCGCACGACGGCGTGACCCGGCTGGTGCTGGTTCCCACCATGCTTCGGCTGCTGAGCGAGCGCGGGCTGACAGGCTGTGTTGATGCGTCCGGTGTCCGCACCATCATCTGCGCCGGCTCGAAGCTCGACGCGCGTACGCTGGAAGCGGCCCGCCGCTGGGCTCCCCATGCCACCATCTTCGAATACTATGGCGCGTCCGAACTCAGCTTCGTTTCGGGGACAGGCCTCCCTGCGGGAGAGTTGCCTGATGCCGGCGGAACCGGGATCGGACACCCGTTTCCCGGTGTGGAGGTACGGATCCTGGACGACGCCGGAGCGCCCCTGGCGGATGGCGCCGCGGGAAATATCTGCGTGCGCAGCCCGATGGTGAGCAACGGCTACCTCTGGGGTGACGACGGCGAGGCCCTGCGCTCTTTCGACGGCTGGTACACGGTGGGGGACCAGGGTTACCTGGCGGATGGTGAACTGCACATCCTGGGCCGCCGCGCCGACATGATCCTGACCTCCGGAAAGAACGTTTATCCGCACGAGGTGGAGCTTGCGCTGGCTTCCGTGCCGGGCGTCGCCGCTGCGGTCGCGGCCGGGATGCCGGACGACCTCAGGGGTCAGCGGGTGGTGGCCGGGGTCCTGCCCTCGCACGGCGGAATCACGGCCACGCAGCTCAGGGCAGGACTGGAAAACATCCTGTCCCGGGATAAACGGCCCCTGCAGTATTTTGCGCTGACCGAACTCCCCACCACCGATCGCGGCAAGGTCAGCCGGAACATGTTCCTCGAATGGATCGGCTCGCAGGACCAAAGGGCCCGGCACCTTGGCCACTGATCTCCTTCCCGAAGACCGGCAGCCAGTCATCATCGGTGCTCGCCGCACCCCAGTCTGCCGCGCGAACGGGGCCCTGAAGGAGCTGCGGGCACACCAGCTGCTGGCGCCTGTCCTGGCTCAGCTGCTTGCTGACAGCCGCATTCCGTCCGGGGCCGTCACCGATGTTGTGATCGGCAACGCGGTGGGCGGCGGTGGAAATGTGGCCCGGCTCGCCCTGCTGGAGGCGGGCCTTCCTGTCAGCGTCCCGGGCGTCACCGTGGACCGGCAGTGCGGCTCGGGGCTGGATGCCATCGTGCTGGCCTCCAGGCTGGTGGCCGCCGGGGGCGGTCCCGTCTATCTGGCCGGGGGAGTGGAAAGCATCAGCACCGCGCCGCTGCGCGCACACCGGAACGACGACGGCGGGCCTGACTTCTTTTCCCGGGCGCAGTTTGTGCCGCACAGCTTTGGTGACCCCGACATGGGTGTGGCTGCCGAGAACGTCGCAGCCAGGTTTTCGGTCAGCCGGGAGAGCCAGGATTCCTTTGCCCTGCGGAGCCATCAACGGGCAGTCGAAGCAGTCCAGGCGGGCCTGTTTACCGGCGAAATCACTCCGCTGGAAACGTCGTCCGGGACCATCAGTACTGATGACGGCCCACGTCCGCGGCTGACTGCCGGCGTCCTGGGCAGGTTCCCGGCAGCCTTTGTGGATCAGGGAACTGTCACCGCCGGGAACTCATGCTTCGACGCGGATGCGGCGTCCGCCGTCGTGATCACGTCCTTGGAGCGTGCACGGGAATTGCGCGTGCCGGACGGCCTGCTGGTTCTGGCCACTGAGACTGTGGGTGTGGAACCGCGGCTGCTGGGAATCGGGGCTGCGATGGCCGCGGAAAAGCTTCTTGCGGCCAGGGCTTTGTCTGTCGCGGCGCTGGGCCTGGTGGAGTTCAATGAGGCTTTTGCGTCGCAAGCACTTGCGTGCCTTGACCACCTTGGCGTTGATCCGCTTCTGGTGAATCACGACGGCGGTGCGCTGGCTTTGGGCCATGCGTACGGGGCGTCAGGGGCCGTGCTGGTGACGCGCCTGCTGGCTCAGGCAAGGCGGAAAGCCGAGGCAGGCTGCCTGGCCCTGGCCATAATCAGCATTGCCGGCGGCATGGGTACCGCGGCACTGCTGCAGTATGAGAAGTTTGCCGGCTGATCAAGCGCGTTCGGGTTTTCACGCTGTTCAGGGTTTTCAGGCTGTCCGTTTTCAGCGGCCGCTTTTCAGCCCTCATTCTTCGGGCTCGCCCAGTCCGCGGGCCGCCAGTGCCTCGCCGGTCTGCCTCGCGAACGCCACGGTGGTGATGATGACGGGCAGCACGAGGGCACGGGGGTTGCGCTCCAGCCCGCGGGCACGGGCGGAGTCCCGAACGTCGGCGAACGCGCCGGCAATGTAGGGGATGCTCCGCAGCATGATGGCGATGGTGAGGGCAAAGCGCTCGGGGTCGGCGCCAAAGCGGCGGAAGGGCCTGGCCAGGGAAACCACACCGTCCAGCAGCCGCTGCATCGGGGTGGTGGCTGTCAGCAGGGACGCCGCAACCACGCAGACCAGGATGTTCAGGACAATGCGTGCGGCGGTGGGGCCACCCAGCTGCCACCATTGGAACAGGCCGATCACCAGCAGTACCAGGATCAGCGGCCGGATGGCGGCGAGCAGCCTGAGCGCACCCGCGCCGGTCAGGAGAAACAGCCCGCACATCACGGCAAGGACCGCGGCGGACGCCAGCCAGTCGGCAATCAGGAACGACGACAGGCCACAGCCGATGACCAGCAGGAACTTGGCTGCCAGCGGTGCCCGGTGGATGACTGAGTTGCCGGGAACATAGTTGGCCAGCAGGAAGCCATGCCCCCTCACGGGGATGCCAGGCCGTTGGCGCAAAGCGCCCGGTACCCGTCCACCGCCTCGGCAGGGCCGCCGTCGAACACCACCCGGCCTGCTTCGACCACCAGCACACGGTCCATTTCCAGTGCCAAATCCAGGTCATGGGTGGACATGATGATCTGCTGGTCAAGAGCCGACAGCGTACGCCGCAGCAGCTCGCGGTTCCGCAGATCCAGCAGCGTTGAAGGCTCATCCAGTACCAGTACCGAAGGGTTTACGGCCAGAACGGCCGCGAGTGCCATCAGTTGGCGTTCTCCGCCGGAGAGCTCGTAGATGCTCTGGTCGGCGAGCGGGAGGATGCCGAACCGGTCCAGGGCGGCTTCCGCCTGGCGGCGCCGCTCCTGTCCGTTGCGGACCGGCCGGCGCAATGACAGTTCAACGTCCTCGCGTCCTGTGGGCATCACCAGTTGCGACAGCGGATCGGTGAAAACAAACCCGACCTGCCGGCGAACAGCACGGACGGCCCGGACAGTATCGGCGCCGTCCACACTGACCGAGCCCGAACTTGGCTGGACAAGCCCATTGATCAGGCGCAGCAGCGTGGACTTGCCGGAGCCGTTGGCCCCGATAACGCCGATCCGCTGTTCAGTCAGGTCCAACGTGACGTCCCGGAGGAGTGCTTTGGACTCATTCCGGCCTTCTACAGCCACCTCCACGCTGGCATGCTGGAATGAAATGCTGGCCATGGCTGGTAACCCTACGCCGCGATCCGCTTAACGCGGCGCACCAGCAGGTCAGGAAAGGCCCGGTGCAGGGCAACCGCGATCGCTGCCGCCAGGACGTTCTTGACGACGTCGCCGGGGTAGAAGATGAGGTCGGCAACAAAGGCCTCGCCCAGGGTCGCCTTGGTGTTCAGGGCAATCCCGGCAATCCCGAGGGTGTGCACCACAACAATGCTGGTTACCGTGGCTGCGGCGAAGAACCACAGCGCCCTGGCACGCGACGTGCGGCGGATAACCACTGTTGCCAGCCAGCCGACCACGGCCGCGGCGATGGGGAAGGCGATGATATAGCCTGCTGACGGTCCGGCGAGGATACCCAGGCCGCTGCGGCCCTGGCTGAAGATCGGCAGTCCAGCCAGCCCCAGGACCGTGTAGAGGCCGACGGCGGCGAAGCCGCGTCCAGGGCCCAGCATCAGTCCGGTGAGCATCACGGCGAGCGTCTGGAAGGTGATGGGAACGCCGAAGACATTGGCGGCGATGCCGGGAATCATGGCTGATGCTGCCACCAGCGCGGCGAAAACGGCGATCAGCCCAAGGTCCGTGGCGTTCCAGCGGGTGCGTTCACGGGCGGCGGTGCCGGAGACAGCAGTGTCAGTCTTGCTCATGGAAGTCCTGTCGGGGGTATACAAGCGGGGATAGGGGTCATCCTGACGTTACCGGCCCAGGAAAGCGGCCATTTTGTAGGCAACCTACTAACCGCGGGTCCCGCACCTGATGGCAGCCCACAAAAACGTCCGGGGCCAAGGCAGTGTCCCGGCACGGACACCCAAGGTATGTGTGCGGAAGCTTCAGCCGGTGTTTTCCAGAACCAGCTCATGAACCGCCGAGGCCAGGGCGTTCATGTCGAACCAGGCAACCGGCAACAGTTCATGGATAAAGGCATCAAAATCAAAGGGATGGCAATCCCCACCGTGGTTCCAGTACAGGATCCAGAGGTCAGTCAAGGCCACATCATCCCGCTGCAGCAGGATCCTCGCCGTGTGCCGCAGGTCTTCCATAACCAATCCTTGCTTCTGCTACCCGCACCCCACAAGACCGGCAACGGCATTGCTGCAATTTGTGAGGTGTGGGATGTCAAAATCCCGGGCCGGCAGGGGTTGCGGGAGTCGGCAGGCCTGCCGCGTTTCCTGCTGCAGTGGGCCGCTGTTGTAGCCGCACTCCTGCTCCAATAGATTGACCACTATGGATACACCTGAAGAGATGGACGACGTCGAACGGCTGCAGGACCTTGTTGCCGACATGGAAGACATCAAAGGGTTCCTCCAGGGCATGACGGGTCGGGCAGCCGCTGCAATGACCCGCGCCACGAACACACGCATTGAGTGTGCCGTTACGCTTCGGCGCCGCAAGCGCTCCGCGACGATCGCCGGTAGCAGCGATGATGCGGTCCTCCTGGACGGCATCGAACAGCGGCTCGGAGACGGGCCGTGCCTGCTGGCGGTGCGGACAGGCGTCCCGGTACTGCTGGGCGATGTATCATCCGATGCCCGCTGGCCGGAGTTCCGTGAAGAACTGGGGGATAAGGGCTTTCACAGCGCCCTGGGCATCCCCTTGGAAGTGGGCAGCAATGCGTCGGCCGTCCTGAATTTCTTCGCTGCCGAGAGGGGCGTCTTTACCCAGGAAACGATCGACGAGGCTGAGCGCTTCGGTGACGTGGCCGCGCGTGCGCTCCGCCTGGGCCTCAGGATCGCCGCCGCCGAGTTGCGCGCCCATGACCTCGCCTCGGCCATGGAGTCCAGGACCACCATCGACATGGCACGTGGCATCATCATGGCGCAGAACCGCTGCACGGGCGAAGAAGCCTTCGATATCCTGCGTCGCGTTTCAAGCACCCGAAACGAGAAGCTGCATGATGTTGCCGGTGGCGTCGTCGCCGGGGTTGCAGGACCGCCCAGGGCAATGCACTTCGAGCCGTGACGTACCGGCGGCCAGGCGGCCTTCCGGGCCACGGAAATCACGACGGCGGCAGGGCGGTTATGCAGTGAAGCTGCGGCCGGTAGACTTGTAAAGGCCGTTCTCTGGCCAATCTGCCCGTTTCTTCCAGATGCCCTCATCCCAGACGACATCCGTTGAGCCGTGGCGTTCCCCGTTGTGAAAGGCCTTACCTGCTGTGATTACCGTCCAGGATCTTGAATTGCGCGCCGGCGCCCGGCTCCTTATGGACCAGGTGAGCTTCCGCATCGACAAGGGAGACAAGATCGGCCTCGTGGGCCGAAACGGAGCAGGCAAGACCACCCTGACCCGCGTATTGGCCGGTGAAGGACTTCCAGCCGCCGGCAAAGTGACCCGCACCGGAGAGATCGGTTACCTTCCGCAGGATCCCCGCACCCCGGACATGGAGCAGCTTGCCCGCGACCGTATCCTGGCTGCCAGGGGGCTGGACATCGCCGTCGGCAAGCTCCGGCAGGCGCACGATGAGATGGCGAGCGAGGACGCCGACGTCCAGCGCAAGGCGATGAACCGCTACGACCGGCTGGAATCAGAGTTCCTGGCCGCCGGCGGCTACTCCGCTGAGGCCGAAGCCGCCGCCATCTGCTCCAACCTGGCACTGCCGGACCGTATCCTGAACCAGCCGCTTAAGACGCTATCTGGTGGGCAGCGCCGGCGTGTTGAACTGGCACGGATCCTGTACTCCGACGCCGAGACCATGCTGCTGGATGAACCTACCAACCACCTTGATGCGGACTCCATCGCGTGGCTCCGCGACTTCCTGAAAAACCATCAGGGCGGGCTCATTGTCATCAGCCACGATACCGAGCTCCTGGAAGCCACCGTCAACAAGGTCTTCCTGCTCGACGCCAACCGCGCCCAGATCGACTTCTACAACATGGACTGGAAGCGCTACCTCACCCAGCGGGAGACCGACGAACGAGCCCGCAAGCGGGAACGCGCCAACGCGGAAAAGAAGGCCCAGGTCCTGTTTGACCAGGCCAACAAGATGCGGGCCAAGGCCACCAAGGCAGTTGCGGCCCAGAACATGGCCAAGCGTGCCGAGCGGCTGCTCAGCGGGCTGGAAGCCGTCCGCGAAAACGACCGCGTGGCCGCCCTCCGCTTCCCGGATCCGTCACCCTGCGGCAAGACCCCGCTGACGGCAGAAGGCCTCAGCAAGTCCTACGGTTCCCTGGAGATCTTCACCGATGTGGATCTGGCGATCGACCGCGGTTCCAAGGTGGTTATCCTGGGCCTGAACGGCGCCGGAAAGACCACCCTGCTGCGCATGCTCGCCGGCGTGGACAAGCCCGACACCGGAGACATCATCCCTGGGCACGGGCTCAAGGTGGGCTACTATGCCCAGGAGCACGAAACCCTGGACGTCGACCGGACCGTCCTGCAGAACATGCGTTCTTCAGCGCCGGACATGCAGGACGCCGAAGTCCGCGGCATCCTTGGCTCGTTCCTGTTCTCCGGGGACGACGTCGACAAGCCGGCCGGCGTCCTTTCAGGTGGTGAGAAAACCCGCCTGGCCCTGGCCACCATTGTGGCTTCCAGCGCCAATGTGCTTCTGCTGGACGAACCCACGAACAACCTGGACCCTGCCAGCCGCGCCGAGATCCTGGGCGCCCTGCGCAACTACAGCGGCGCCGTGGTCCTTGTCAGCCACGACGAAGGCGCAGTGGAAGCACTGAATCCGGAGCGGGTAGTCCTCCTGCCGGACGGCGTCGAGGACCTCTGGAACGAGGACTACCTGGACCTCATCACACTGGCCTAGGCTCTCAGCGGGGCTCAGGCAGCCAGGCCAGCCATCTTCGTTCGTGCCATGCTGGTTGGCGTCCTTTGTGTCAGTGTCCCGGCCGTCGCGGCCGAAGCCGGTGCACTCATGGCCGGTGCAGTCATGACTGCAGTGCTTGGCGGTACCACCCGGAGCCTGCAGTCCGCCTGGTAGGGATCGATCTGCACGGGCAGGTGACGCGTCCGGGAGCACTTGTTCAGTTGCTCCAGCGCGTCCGGCTCAACCCAGGCGTGGGTCATGTCGATTTCCAGGTCAAGATTTTCCCGGAGGGCGTTGGCTCGCTTTACCACAACGTAAAGGGCCTGGATGCTTTTGGTGGTCACATGGCCTCGGGTGGAAACCTGGGCGCGGGCGGAATCGAGGTCTACTCGAACGAGAATACTGAGCTTGTCGGTCAAGACGCTGCCCTTCGTTAGGGGTGGCCGCGACGCTGCGGCCTCACCCAGACTAGGCAATCGATGTGACCTGCGCAACATTTGATTCAGGTTTTTACTCGGAAGGCTCTCCTGGCGCGCTCGGCCGGTCCGCCTCAACGTCCGGATCCACTACCGGCGAAAGGGCATCAGCGAGGAATTCCCGCGGGCTTTCGTCATCGCGTACCGGCGGGTCATCTTCGGCTGGATTCTCGCTCATGCCGTCATAGTAACCCCGCGGCGGCTGCGGCCGCCGTGGGAACGGGGACGGATATCCGTTACATGCCCCGCGCGTCCAGGATGGCGTCTTCCTCTTCCTCCGACGTCGCGTTCCTGCGTTTACGGGCAACGGCGGGACGACGGCGGGCCGCCGAGTGCATTGTGCTACCGGAGTCAATTCCGTCCTCCGCTTCCTCTTCCGCGTCGATCGCCGCGTTACGGGCCTGCTGCCTGGCGGCATAGCCGAAGCCCACAAACATCAGGACTCCAAAGGCAAACCACTGCAGCGAGTAGGACAGATGCGTCCCCTCCTCCGTGGAGGGCATGGGGAAGGGAAAAGGCATGTCAGCCACTGGCGGCGACTCGCTGGCCAGCTGCCCGTAGGCGCCGGTCAGAAGGGGATAGCCCAGCTCAGCCGAGTAGGTGGGAAGGTCAATGGAGGCCAGTTGCCCGGCCGGGGCCCCGCGCTGCAGCTGCGGCTCACCTGGTTTGAGCCGGACAACGGCAGTCACTTCCCCGGAGGGCGGTTCCGGGACCGAGTCGGGGCTGCCCGGATTGTTGTTGCCAATGGGCAGCCATCCGCGGTCGATGACCACTGTCTCGCCCGAATCAAGCCTGAACGGAACCACTACCTCATAACCCGGCTGGCCGTTCAGCGGACGGTTCCTGACAATCCGTTGGCCTGCGACGTCATAGCGGCCCTTCAGTTCAACCTGAGTCCATTCCTTCTCCGGATCCAGACTGATGAAGTCGTCCCTCGCGTCAGCGAAGGGAATGGGGGCTGCCGAATAATTGGAGACCACCCGGTTGATCTCTGCAAGGGTTTCAGCCCTGCGGTCCATCTGCCACCGCCCCAGGAAGACACAGGCCGCCGCGAAAAGGGCGGCCAGCAGGAGGTAGCCCAGCCACTTGCTGGAAAAGAGGAACCGGTACATTCAGCCGTCCTGCCTTGCAGGGGCATGTCCGGCCTCCGCCTCGGGAGCCAGGGCTACGGTGTCCTTCCAAAGCCCACGCGTCTGGAGATAGTCCTCAAGCCAGGCACGGTGCTCGTTGCAGGCGAGCCAGATCTTCCGCCGTTCCGGAGTGTGGATCTTGGGATTGTTCCAGAGGAGCTGCCAGACGGCATTCGAACGGCAGGCTTTCCGGGAGCACATGGCAGGCCCGGCCGGCCCGGGATCCGTCCCTGCAGCCAGGTCGAAAATGTTCATGAAGCGCGCCGTTCCTGTCCGTTGTGTGGTTCGTCGTCGTCGTTATCATCAATGACTTCGCCTTGGAGCACTGGCGAGACGGGGTCCTCGTCGGCGGGCGATTCCGCCACGCCGCGCTCGAGTTCAGCCAGGGGAGCGGAGTCGAGGAGCGAATCGCTGTGGATTTCCGCTTTGTCGCTGCCGTTGGCGATGACCACTGCAATCCACGGCAGGAAAACCGCTCCGGCAACCATAACGATTTTGAACCATCCATCCACCACAAAGATCAGGATGAGGCACACCATGCGGATTCCCATGGCCAGCGCGTACTTGACCATGCGCTCGTGCATGTCCTCCGAATGGGCCGCAGCGGCATCCGTGATGCTGTGGACTTCCGGGTCCCCGGAGAACCTTTCACGATCTCCGGGCACGGACTGTCCGGCATGGTTTTCAAGGGTCACGGTTGATTGATCACGCTCCAAAGGCTTGCCTCAATTCTCTCACCATCGGCAGTGGCGCCCAAACGGAGGCTAAGATCGGAGGCAGCAAAATCCACCCCTAGCTACAGCGGCCCAGCATGCCGCAGAATCCCGGAGCGTTTAATGTCTGAAGCAGTTACCGCGGCCCGCAGCGTCCTGATCACCGGAGGCAACCGCGGAATCGGTCTGGCCATCGCCGAGGCGTTCCTCGCCAACGGCGACAAGGTGGCAGTGACCTACCGGAGCGAGTCGCAGCTTCCGGCGGGGATCCTGGGCGTCAAAGCCGATGTGACGGACGAGGCCTCCGTGGATGTTGCCTTCTCCGAGGTGGAAGCCGCCCACGGCCCGGTCGAGGTCCTGGTGGCCAACGCAGGCATCACGAAGGACATGCTGTTGCTGCGTATGAGCGAGGACGACTTCACCTCGGTGATCGATACCAACCTCACCGGGGCATTCCGCGTCATCAAGCGCGCCTCCAAGGGCATGATCCGGATGCGGAAGGGCCGAGTGGTCCTCATCTCATCCGTTTCCGGACTGTACGGAGCCCCGGGCCAGATCAACTACTCGGCGTCCAAGGCGGGGCTGGTGGGCATCGCCCGCTCGCTCACCCGTGAACTGGGCTCCCGCGGAATCACGGCCAACGTTGTGGCGCCGGGCTTTATCAATACGGACATGACCGCTGAATTGAACGAGGCAACCCAAAAGGACTACCTCTCCAAGGTTCCTGCCGGACGCTTTGCCGACGCCTCCGAGGTTGCCAACGTTGTCCGCTGGATTTCCAGCGACGAGGCAGCGTACATCTCCGGAGCAGTCATTCCGGTGGACGGCGGATTGGGCATGGGCCACTAGCGCGCGGCTCATTCCGCGGCGCCGTGCGCCTCCCGGATCCAGTCAGCCACCTCGGCGTCAAGTTGATCCGCCCGGCGGAGCTCCAGGTGGTGCATCCATACCGTGGGGGACGGGTGGACGATTTCCTTGAATCTGGGCGAATCGACCCGCCGGGGCAGCGCAAGGGAAAGCACCGCGGGAACATCGGTACTGAGATGGCGGCGCGGATTCCACACATAGGCAAAGCCACGCCGACGGCGGAACGCCACCTGGCTGGCGGTCGTTCGTACGGTGGCCTCCACGGTGGTGGTGATCAGGCGGTGCGCTGCACGGTACAGTTCCAGCCCGTCCGGGGACGATTGAAAGAGCTCCTCCGGGCTGGAATCAACGCCATGCGCTCCAGTCAAGGCTGCGGCCCTGCATCTTTATGGCACCTAGGCATGGCGGCAGCCTACGCCTGCCGACGGGCCGGCAACTAGCCGGCCGGGGCTTCTTTGTTGGGCTTGAACAAGCGTAATGGAGTCCTGCGCTGGCATGATGGACTGCAGGCCTAGACATATTTAGACGTTTCGAACAAAGGAAGTACCTGTGGGACTGCTGGACAACAAAACAGCCATCGTGACCGGATCCTCGCGCGGAATTGGCGCCGAAGTGGCCAAAAACCTCGCTGCCGAGGGTGCCGCCGTCGTTGTTAACTACCGTCAGAAGGCGCCCCGCGCCAACAAGGTTGTGGCTGGCATCGAAGCCGCCGGCGGCCGCGCCGTGGCGGTGGGCGCAGATCTCACCACCCGGGAAGGCGTGCAGGCGCTGGCCAGCGCGGCCATGGAGAACTTTGGGTCACTTGATGTCCTGGTGCTCAATGCATCCGGCGGCATGGAGTCCGGCATGGAAGATGACTACGCGCTCAAGCTCAACCGCGACGCCCAGGTCAACATGCTCAATGCCGCAGTGCCCCTGATGAAGGAAGGCTCCCGCGTAGTCTTCGTGACCAGCCACCAGGCCCACTTCATCAATTCCGTCCCCACCATGCCGGAATACGAGCCGGTCGCCCGCAGCAAGCGCGCGGGGGAAGATGCGCTCCGTGAACTTTTGCCGAACCTGGCTGAAAAGGGCATCTCCCTGGTGGTGGTGTCAGGCGACATGATCGAGGGCACGGTCACCGCCACCCTCCTGGACCGTTCCAGCCCGGGCGCCATCGAGGCACGCCGTGCAGAGGCCGGCAAGCTGTATTCAGTGGAAGAGTTCGCTGAAGTGGTGGCCGGCATGGCCACCGCAGACGTGGAGTCCGGCCACACTGAATACGCGGGCGGTGCCGACTACTTCGGCAAGAGCGTCAAGTAAGCACGGTCACGGAGGGCTGAGTAGACCTTCGGAGGGATTTTGGCGGCAGTGTTCTGCATGAACACTGCCGCCAAACGCCACCTCGTTTTTGTCCGTCAAACGCCCGCGATGTGGCGCACGGCGTCAAGGTACGGCATGTTGATCGCCGAATCAGCAACGGCGCGAACCGCGGGCTTGGCGTTGAAGGCAACGCCTATTCCTGCGGCACCCAGCATGTCCAGGTCGTTGGCGCCATCGCCCACGGCGATGGTGTGCTCCATCGGGATGCCCTCGGCCGCGGCCCATTCGCGCAGGTATTTTTCCTTGGCGGCCCGGTCAATGACCGCCCCGAGCACTTTGCCGGTCAAGGCACCGTCGACGATTTCGAGCTCATTGGCCATCCAGTAGTCCAGCCCCAGTTCGTCGGCGATCGGCTCCAGGATCTGGTTGAACCCGCCGGAAACGACGGCGACGACGTGACCGGCGGCCTTGAAGGCAGCCACCAGTTCGGCAGCTCCCGCGCTCAGCTTCACTTCCCTGCGGACGGCGTCGACGACGTCCGACGGGAGGCCGGCGAGGACGGCAACCCTGGCATGCAGGCTCTGTGCGAAATCAAGTTCGCCGCGCATGGCGGCTTCTGTCACCGCGGCGACTTCCTCCCGCTTGCCTGCATAGGCCGCAAGGAGCTCAATGACTTCCTGCTGGATCAGCGTTGAGTCAACATCCATGATCAGCAGCTTGCGGGGAGCATTTCGCAACCCCGACGGCACAATCGCGGTGTCCATGGCCCTCTCCGGTCCGTCCTCTGAGGCTCCTGCCACGGCCCTCCGCAGGGCGGCGATGCCGGCATGGGTAGCCTCCGGGAGGCCCAGTTCCGCGGTGTGAACCTCATACCGGCTGTCCGCGGCACGGGATTCGTCGTGAACGGATGCACCGTTTTCGATCAGGAGGGAACGCAGCTGTTCCAGCTCCCCTGGGGTCAGTTTGAGGCCGTAGCTGACCGCAGTCACGTTCGAAGTCATGGCTGCAATCTTAGCCAGCGGGGGAGTCCTGTCCGAATTCGTTGCGCCGTTTGCGCCTGCCCCGGACTTCCCCTGCAGTCGTCGGGTATCAGTTATCAGTCCGCCCGCGTTTTGTCCTAGTGTCTACTCCTATGAGTGAAGTTCTTGAATTGGCCGCCGTCAGCGTTGTCCGTGGAGCCAAAACGCTTCTGAACAAGGTGGACTGGCAGGTCAAGGAGGGCGAGCGTTGGGTCATCCTGGGCCCCAACGGCGCCGGCAAGACCACGCTCCTTCAGATTGCTGCCGCGCGGCTTCATCCGACCAGCGGCATGGCCGGCATCCTGGAGGAAATCCTGGGTGCTGTGGACGTGTTTGAGCTCCGTCCCCGCATTGGGCTCTCCTCCGCCGCGCTGGCCAACCAGATCCCCGAGCATGAGAAAGTCCTCAACGTTGTGGTGACGGCCGCCTATGGCGTAACCGGCCGCTGGCGTGAGGGCTATGAGCGCGACGACGAACGCCGGGCCTTCACCCTGCTGAACGAATGGGGCATGGGACCGCTGCTCAACCGGCCCTTCGCCTCCCTGTCCGAAGGTGAGCGCAAGCGTGTGCAGATCGCCCGTGCCCTGATGACAGATCCGGAACTTCTGCTCCTCGACGAGCCGGCCGCCGGCCTGGACCTTGGCGGGCGCGAAGACCTGGTGCACCGCCTCAGTGAGCTGGCCCAGGACGAGTCGGCGCCGGCCATCGTCCTGGTCACCCACCACCTTGAAGAGGTCCCGCCCGGATTCACCCATGCCATGCTGCTCCGCGACGCGAATGTTGTGGCCGCCGGACCCATCGCCGACGTGCTGACCGCCGCCCACCTGAGCCAGACTTTCGGGCTGGACCTTGACGTCACCGTCACCGGGGGCCGCTACACCGCCACCGCCCGCCGCTAAACCGGCGGCGGCAACCTCAGGTGGACCTTCTCAGCAGTACCTTTGTGACCTTCGCCGGCCTCTGGGCAGGCACCATCAACGCCGTCGTAGGGTCCGGCACCCTGGTGACCTTCCCGGTGCTGATCGCCCTCGGCGTCACTCCCGTTGTGGCATCCATGAGCAACGCCATGGGCCTGGTGGCCGGCACCGCCGCCGGCGCGTGGGGCTACCGCCGTGAACTCACGGGCCGCGGCAGGCAACTGCTCAGGCTGCTGCCGGCCTCGTTGCTGGGAGGGATCTCCGGAGCCTGGCTGCTCCTCCACCTCCCGGAGAGGGTCTTCCACTTCGTGGCCCCTGTGCTGCTGGTCATGGCCCTTCTTATGGTCCTTTTCCAGCCGCGGCTGCAGTCCTGGGTGCTCAACCGCGAGGTGAATCCTGAGCATGCCATTCGGGACAAGCGCCATGGGTTTCTCCTGGTGGTGCTGGTCTACCTCGCCGGCGTATATGGCGGGTATTTTGTCGCGGCCCAGGGAATCCTGCTGGTTGGCATCCTGGGGATATTCCTGACCGGAACCATCCAGAACGCCAACGCCATGAAGAACATCCTGGTTCTGGGCGTGAACTTCGTCGCGGCCGTCTCCTACCTGCTGTTCGCCTTTGACCGGATCAACTGGCTGGTGGTGCTCCTGATCGCCGTCAGCTCCACGGTGGGGGGACTCCTGGGCTCGAGGGTCGGCAGGCGCCTGTCGCCCGCCGTGCTGCGGGGGATTATCTTCGCGCTCGGCCTGATGGCGCTGGGCTTTATGATTGCCAATCTGCTGAAATAATCAACCGGTGACAATCCACTACCTTGAGTCCGCCGGGGATCCCCGTGTCTCGGACTACACACAGCTGACGGATGTGCACCTGCGAAAACTACGCGAGCCCGCCGAGGGTATGTACATAGCGGAGTCCTCCCGCGTGCTGCGCCGGGCACTGGCGGCGGGCCACACGCCGCGTTCCTTTTTCCTCGCGGAGAAGTGGCTTGATGACCTGCAGGACATCCTCGGCTCCTATCCGGACGTCCCGGCTTTCATCGGCAGTGCGGCACTGCTGGAGGAAATCACCGGCTTCCACCTGCACCGCGGCGCCATGGCGGCGATGCAGCGCCCGGCGCCCGTCCCGCTTGCGGAACTGCTCGCAGGCGCGCGGCGGGTGGCAGTCCTGGAGGACATTGTGGACCACACCAACGTCGGGTGTTCCAAAATGTCGGGCGTCGATCCTGAGAGACGAGGGCGTTCGAGGATCGCAGTGCTTGAAAATCTGACTGATCATACAAACGTAGGCGCGGTTTTTCGCAGCGCCGCGGCGATCGGCGTCGATGCCGTGCTGGTGACGCCGCAGTGCGCCGACCCCCTTTACCGCCGCTCGATCCGAGTGTCCATGGGCACGGTGTTCCAGGTGCCGTGGACGCGGATCGAGTCATGGCCCGAGGACGTCGGGCTGCTGAAGGAGGCTGGCTATGTCTTGGCGGGGATGACGCTGGGGGAGGGGGCGATCACGCTGGACGAGCTGGTCGCCGAGGACCATGAGAACCTAGCGCTGGTCTTCGGTACTGAGGGGGAGGGGCTTACCCCGGAGACGGATCGGGTGCTCGACCGGCGGGTCACCATCCCGATGATGAACGGCGTGGACTCTCTCAATGTCGCTGCCTCGTCGGCCGTCGCTTTCTATGCGACGCGGTAGTGGCTTGGCCGGAAGTCGCATGATTCGATTCGGTCACGACGTCTCGGCAACTGGACCCACCTCACTGCGGTGTCTGGGGCGAACTATGAATCCACACATGGGTCTTGATTCTGTGGCTCTGGGCGGTGCGGTGCCAGGCCCCGGTGGCCCGGACTGGTACTCAGGCCATGACCGACATCCTGCTTGGGTTTGGCCACAGGGGCCGCCTGCTGTGCACCGCAGCGACGAGGACGCGTACCGCGTCGTGTGGACCGGCACGATCGACGACGGCCGGACGTCGGGGACGTGAGACGACGACGACAACGGCTCCAATCGGACCGGCGACGACACGGGACCCGGAGCGATCCCGATCCGGGCAGACTCGATCGCGCTGGACTACATCTTCAGCTCCGGGGCGAAGACCCCGAATTCGTGCCCGTCGACGGCAACGAGGGCAAGGCCGTGGCAGCCCGGCCGGCCAATCCTTTCAAGCCACCCTTCCGGCTGACCCGCCAAAGCCACACCCGGCACCCCTGGGTGACGGCGAGCATACAAAGCCCACCAACCACACATCAACAACGTGAGGATCCCGCCCCATCGGGCACGAAGCCGCAGCCGTCGGTCTCGTCTCGAGCCTGCAGCACAAGTCTCACCGCCCCTCAGCGATCGCCGGCCGCCGATGGCCGGGTCACGCCGAGGCGATGAGCCGGGGGAGGTTGGAGAGCGCTCCGGCGGCATGGGCTCGGCTGCGCCCGCGAGCCTCGGGGAGGCGTGGGTCGTCGGCGTAACGCTCCAGCTCGGCGAAAGGATACAGTCGGCTCGTGCGCGACCAAGCGGACACGGCCGGATGCTGGCCGCGAGCCCGGGCGTTCGCCATCAGCGCGGCGTAGGAGATGAGGAAGTCGACATTCCGATCCCAGAGGTGCAGCGGGCGGCACAGCTCGTTCTTCTGGTCGTCGTCGTGGAGTTCGGCTTCGACGACGCCAAGCATCGCGTACTGGAACGAGACGGTGCCCCAGAACATCGGCTGAAGCGTGATGCGGCCAGGCCCGAAGATCGGACGGAGTGGCGGCCGGACGAGCCCCGACGCCGCGCAGTGGAGGTGCAGCGTGTCGCGTGTCGTGGGGATGATACCGTCGTCGAGGATGATGCGGTCGCGCTCGACAGTACGCACGTGACCGAGGCGGACGACATCCTCGATTCGCCGGAGGAGGGCGATCTCGGCTTCTCCGACGATCGCGCCGTGGAACATTGTGGGTGGCACCGAGGGATCGACCCGCAGCAGGATTCCCTGTTCGTCGAGCCGTGCGAAGAGATCGTCAACCGTCGTCGCTTGGGCCATGGCCTCGATCTGCGCGGCGTTCGCGACGTACTGGTCGACGACAAGGTCGTGCGGCTGCAGGTAGCGTCGATTCGGCCACCATCCCTCACGCGGTTTGATCCACGTGACGTCGGCGGGATCCACACCCCGCTCGAGAAGCCACACACACGTGTCGAGGGCGGTCTTTCCCGCGCCGATCACCGTGAAGCGTCCGGCCGGGTGGGCGAGTCGGGCTAGCCCACCGGTGGGGATGCAGCGGACTCCCTCGGCCACAGCGAACGGCGGGGCGGAGGTGGCGGGGATGCGGCCCTCGAGGTACCTCGCATCCACCACGCGGCGGCGCACGGTGACGGGCACGGTGCGGCCGTCCAGACGGGAGACGATCCGACCCTCGTCAACGAACTCGCACTCGGGCAGGTAGACTACACGACCGGTCGGCAGGAAGACCCGCGTCATCGCCTCTTCGAAGTGCGCGCAGATCTCGCTCGGGCCGGCCAGCTCGTACATGCCTGCGTTCGTGCCGCTGACGTCGCGCCTGTCGGCTCCGAATGGCACGGATTCGACGCCGTAGAGGTTCGCGGGCTGGTGCAGCCGAACGAACGGATATGCGTCCTGCCAGTGTCCCCCGGGCGCGTGCCGGCGATCGACGATCGCGACCGTGGCATCCGAATGCGCGAGGATCCGGTCGGTGAAGACCATCCCCGCTGTCCCAGCGCCGACCACCAGATAGTCGGCTTCGATGCGCCCTCGCACGCACTCATAGTAGCCTTGGCCGGCTGCGCGGGGAATCCTCCGGTGCGCAGGTACAGTCGGGCGGCCGCCCGACCGGTTATCGCCCGGTCTGCGCCTGACCTACGGGCGGAAGAGCTGCTCGAACGTGCCCGACTTCGTCGGCGAGAAGGTGTTTGCGAGGCACTCGAGGTGCCAGGTCGCGCCGGACTGGCCTTCAGCCGACTTCCTCATCCACATGACCCCATCGTCACCATCGTTTTCGCGGTCTTCGTGCTCTACACCCAGATGCTGTTCCGCGCCTAAGGGCGGTACACCCACGGCCCGACAGGAGCCTGGACCGTCTCCGGCACGGCCAGCAGGAGCAGCGCCCCGATGACGAGGAGGAGCGCGAACACGAAATAGGGGGTGAACAGTGGCGAGGGAACGTACTCGGCCAGGACTCCGCTTGCCAGCGGCCCCAGGCCGAGGCCGCCGATGTCGGCCGCAGTCGAGACCACTTCGGCGCGGCGAGGTCCCCAGCGCGGTCGTGCCCGGCTGTAGAGCTCGGTGAGGTGCGCCGTAGCGGTTGCCGTCAGCATGCCAAATGCCGAGCCCACTCAGTAGTCGGACGACGAGGAGGGCGGGCAATGCGTGCCAGACCATGAAGGCGGACGGCAGCGGAAACTCTGAGCGCACCCTCATCTATGGTGCGATCCATTGGCGACGGGAGTGACGTCCTGACGTGATAGATGCCGCCCGCTGTCGAGATGTCCGCGGATACCGCGCCCGCGACAACTACCGACTCCACATTGCTGAATCTTCCTGACGGACTATCAGTAGCTGTAATCATGTCTGGGGAGCATATTGCAGTACCTACTAGCGTGGGCGCCATTTTCCGGTCCGCCGCCGCTTTGGACATTGATGCGGTGCTTATTTCGCCGCGGTGCGGGGATCCGCTCTACCGCAGGAGCGTTCGGGTCAGCATGGGCACCGTCTTCCAGGTGCCGTGGGCACGGCTGGAAAGCTGGCCGCATGACCTGAACGTTCTCAGGGACGCCGGCTTCACGGTGGCCGCCATGGAATTAACACCCGACGCCGTGGACGTGGATGAACTCGCCGCGCGCAACCCGGCCCGGCTGGCCCTGGTGCTGGGCACCGAAGGCGCGGGCATGAGCGCGGAGACTCTCGCCGCCGTCGACCTCGCTGTCAAGATCCCCATGCGGGCAGGCGTTGACTCACTCAACGTGGCCGCAGCCTCTGCCGTGGCCTTTTGGGAGCTACGGACCCGGCAGTAGGCAGGAAAGCGGTTCGCGGGGACCCCCACGATCCGCTATTATTGGTAGCTGGCCGCAATGCTTTATCTGCGTCGCGGAAAGCGGCCATCCCATTCATACCTGGCAACTGGCAAAATCCAGTTGTGCGAACAAAGGTCCCATTATGAAGTCTGATATCCACCCGAAGTACGAAGCTGTTGTTTTCAACGACCTGGCTTCCGGCGTCAAGTTCCTGACCAAGTCCACCGTGTCTTCCAAGAAGACCATCGAGTGGGAAGACGGTAACACCTACCCGGTCATCGACGTCGAAATCTCCTCCGAGTCCCACCCGTTCTACACGGGTAAGCAGCGCATCATGGACTCTGCAGGCCGCGTCGAGCGCTTCAACGCTCGCTTCAAGGGCTTCGGCGGCAAGAAGTAATTCACTTCCCGCAAAGTTCTTAGGAAGCCCGCACCGGCAACGGTGCGGGCTTCCTGCGTTTCAGGTTCTGCGTACATTTTCTGCGTACTCGATCTGCGTTCCACCTTCTGCGTTCCACGTTCTGCGTTCCAGGTTCTGCATTCCGCCTTTGTCTGCGGCAGGATGGAAGCCATGACGCAGCCTATGCCCCGCCCCGTTCCCCCCTCTCCCGGAACGGCAGCAAACCGCCACGGCGAGTACAAGGTGCCCGGCGGCAAGCTGGTGGTGGTGGATCTCGACGTCGTGGACGGTTTCCTGTCCAACGTCTCCCTCAGCGGGGATTTCTTCCTGGAGCCCGATGACGCACTGCCGGCCATGAACCAGGCCCTGGCCGGGCTCCCCGAAACGGCGACGGCGGCAGAGCTGTCCGCCGCCGTGTCAGCGTCCCTGCCGCCGGGCGCCGTCCTGTTCGGCTTCTCCGCGGATGCTGTGGCGGTCACTGTCCGCCGCGCCCTGGCAAAGGCTACGTCCTGGTCAGACCACCACTGGAACGTCATCGCTCCCACCGTGCTGCCCACACACATCAACGTCGCGTTGGACGAAGTGCTGACCGAGGAGGTGGGCGCCGGCCGGCGCAACCCCACGCTGCGCTTCTGGGACTGGGAGGAACCCTCGGTGGTGATCGGCAGCTTCCAGTCGGTCCGCAATGAGATAGACCCCGACGGCGTTTCCCGGCACGGCATCACCGTGGTCCGCAGGATCAGCGGCGGGGGAGCGATGTTCATGGAAGCCGGCAACTGCATCACGTACTCCCTGTACCTTCCACAGACGCTGGTGGACGGCATCAGCTTCGCGGACTCCTACGCATTCCTTGATGCCTGGGTGATGGCCGCCCTGGAGAAGCTCGGGATCAGCGCCTTCTACGTGCCGCTGAACGATATCGCCACGGAACAGGGGAAGATCGGCGGTGCAGCCCAGAAGCGCCTCGCCAACGGCGGCATGCTTCACCACGTGACCATGAGCTATGACATCGACGCCGACAAAATGGTGGAAGTGCTGCGCATCGGCAAGGAGAAGCTCTCGGACAAGGGGACGCGCAGCGCCAAAAAACGCGTTGATCCGCTCCGGCGGCAGACGGGGCTGGCGCGCACGGAGATCATCTCGGCCATGATGGAGGTTTTCACCGAAAGGTATGCTGCCACCCCTTCTGAACTTACCGAAGCGGAACTCACGGCTGCCCGGGAGCGCGTGGCATCAAAGTTCGGCACCGCGGAATGGCTGAACCGGGTTCCCTAACCGTCAGTGCGCGTGGACCTGCGGGTTCGCTGCGCAGGGACTGCCCCCGCGCACCGAACCCCGGCTTCACTGCGCAGCGGGGTACGGCAAAGGCTCAGGTGAATGCACGTCGGCGGCCTGCGCGGTGAGCGCCCGGAGCAGGTGGCTGCGCTGCTCGATGACAATCCGCCGGAGGGCAGGCGGAGCGTCCGCATTCCCGTCCAGCCACTCGTCAGTGCGGATCACCACCGGATGCTGGTCGGGGCGGCTCCCGTCCAGCGGCATATCCTGGGCCAGGGGAAACAGTCCCCGGACGATCCGGCTGGCGATTTCGATGCTCCAGTCTTCCCACACGCCGCGAAGGCACTCGAAATAGGGCTCCACATAGGGCTCCAGGAGGGCTGAAGGCGCAGTACTGAAGCCCGTGATGGTGGCGCTGAGGAGCTGGTTGGACAGTTCCGTTCCGTGCACGGCGGCGTCCCAGGCAGACTTCTTGACCTCGGGATCGGGGCGGGCGGCGAGCGCCGTCGCGTGGCCGGCACGGCCTGAGGCTGTGGTGTCCCGGGCCAATTCCTCGTCAAGCAAGGCCTGTGTTGCCTCTCCGTTGGCCGCCAGGGCGTGCCAGATGTTCCACCGCAGCTCTGCGTCCACTGCAAGGCCCTCCACCACAGCCGTTCCATCCAGAAGGCCCCTGAGCGTGGAAAGGAAGGCCGCGTCATGGCGGCTGACGGCCGCGAGGGTGCGGGCCCATGCAAGCTGGTGGTCCGAACCCGGTGCGGCACTTTCCAGCCGCGTGTTGACTGCCGTGAGGAAGGCTGCCCGGACGGCGTCCCTTTCGTGCAGAGGAACATAGCGTTCGACGGCGGTCGAGGCGTTGTCGAGGATGTTCAGCAGGACGCCAATCCCCGTTTCGGAAGGCCCGAAGGCCTGGACGGCCTCAATGTACCGGGTCGCAGGGCTTTCACCGTCGCGCGCAGAGTTCCACAGCGCTGTCCAGCAGAGTGCACGGGCCATCGGATCCGTGATTCGGTCAAGCGACTCCAGCACGGTGGCCTCAGACAACGGATCCAGCCGTACCTTGGCATAGCTGAGGTCATCGTCGTTGAGCAGCAGGAGGGCAGGTTCCGGGCGGCCCGTAAGCTCTGGTAGTTCCGTCCGGGCACCGGCAACATCCGTTTCCACACTTTCTGTCCGGACCAGGGCGCCGTCCGTGGCGAAGTCGTAGAATCCCAGCCGGAGCCGGTGCGGGCGGAATTCCTGGCGTCCGCTGACGGGGTCCTCAGCGTCCTGGACGATGGCCACTGTGCCGAGGACGCCGTCGTGCGCCCCGGTCTCCACGGACAGGGTGGAGATGCCTGAAGTCTGCAGCCACTGCGCTGCCCACCCGGCCAGGTCACGGCCGGAGGAAGCACTGAGCGCCTCCAGCAGGTCCGCGAGCGTCGTGTTGCCGTATGCGTGGTCCCGGAAGTACTGCCGGGAACCTGCGATGAAGGCTTCAAAGCCCACGTAGGCCACCAATTGCTTGAGCACCGAGGCGCCCTTGGCGTAGGTGATGCCGTCAAAGTTCTGCTTGGCCGCCTCCAGGTCCGGGATGTCGGCCACGATCGGATGCGTTGTGGGCAGCTGGTCCTGGACGTAGGCCCACGCCTTCCGTTTGTTCGCAAAGTCCACCCAGGCGGTGTCCCAGCCGGTGGCCCGGTCCACGCCAAGTGTCCCCATGTAGTCGGCGAAGGATTCCTTGAGCCACAGGTCGTCCCACCACTGCATGGTCACCAGGTCACCGAACCACATGTGGGCCATCTCGTGCATCAGGGTGTTGGCCCGGGCCTGGTACTGGGAATCGGTGGCGCGTGAGGTGAAAACGTAGCTTTCGGTGAACGTCACCAGCCCGGGGTTTTCCATGGCGCCCAGGTTGTACTCCGGGACAAAGGCCTGATCGTACTTTCCCCAGGGATAGGGGTAGTCGAAGAGCCGGTTGAAGAACTCCAGCCCATTCTTGGTCAGCTTGAACAGCTCGGCAGCATCAAAGGACTCCGCCATGGACGCCCGGCAGTATAGAGCCAGGGGAACATCCAGTTGGGTACCGTCATCCAGCGTTGCCTGCCACCTGTCCTCCGCTTTGAAGTACGGACCGGCAAGGATGGAGGTGATGTAGGTGGATATTGGTTTGGTGGGTGCGAAATCCCAGCGGCTCGTGGCGGGATCACTGGTGAGCTGGGTTCGGGCCGTCTCCGCACCGTTGGAGGTCACCTCCCACCCGGAAGGCGCCATGACGTGGAACGTGAATTCGGCTTTGAGGTCGGGCTGCTCAAAATTGGCAAACACGCGCCGGGCATCCGCCGGTTCGTACTGGGTGTACAGGTAGCACTGGCCGTCGGCCGGATCAACAAAGCGGTGCATCCCTTCGCCGGAGCGGCTGTAGAGGGCCGTGCCGGTCACTGTCACCTGGTTCTCTGCCTGCAGGTTGTCCAGCCGGATCCGGGAACCGTCCACCACCTGGGCCACGGGCAACCCTTTGCCGTTGAGGAAAACGCTGTGCACATCGCTGCCAATGAAGTCCAGGAAGGTGGAACCGCCTGGCTCCGCCGCAGAGAAGTTGATGACACTGCGGCTTGGATACCCTGCCACGTCAGGGTTCTCCGCCTGCCGCACGTCCAGGGAAATGTCGTAGCTGTGGGTGGTGATCAGGGCTGAACGTTCGGCGGCTTCGGCGCGCTGCAGATTCTCAAGTGGCACTCCGCTATCTAATCATGCGGGCAACGCTGATAAACCACCGTTGAACCCCAGTCCTAGCCTGTCATCAGCAGCGCAGCCCCGAGGCCCAGCAGCGCGATCAGGAGCCACGCGGCAAGCGCTGCGAGCAACGCCCGGCCACCGGTGTGCAGCAGCGTTCGGATCCGCACCGCAGAGCCCAGCCCGAACAGCGCCGCGCCCAGGAGGATGTCCTGCAGTCCCGCCCCGGCCTCGAGCCAGCCGGGGGTCAGCCAGCCGCTCGAGCGAAGCGCCACCATGGCCACGAACCCCACCACGAACAGGGGCACTATAGGCGGCAGGGCGAGTTCCGGTGACACCGGCCCGGCCGCGGCACTCCCGGACGGGTTCTGCGCGCCGGCGCTTCGGCGCAGCCTCCCCGTGCTCACTCTCTGCTGCAGTCCTGCCACGGCCACCACAGGCGCCAGCAGCAGCACCCTGGTGAGTTTGACCACGACGGCGATGCCAAGGGCCGCTGTGCCGGCAGTCTGCGCCGTGGCCACCACCTGGCCGACGTCGTGCACGGAGGCCCCTGTCCAGGCGCCGAAGGCGAGGGGAGACAGGGCCAGCGGGTGCACCAGCAGCGGCAGCACCCCGATGGCGAGTGTTCCGCACAGCGTCACCAGCGCCACCGGAAGGACGGTGTCCACATGCCGGATCCGTCGGACGGCGGCCATGGCACCGATTGCCGAGGCTCCGCAGATTGAAAAGCCGGTGGCAACCAGCAGTGATGTCTCGGTCGGCAGCCGGAAGAGGCGGGCTATCAGGTAGGTGCCCCAGAAACTCACCAGCACCACGCCGGCGATCAGGACCATGGCCAACCAGCCCAGGCCCAGGATGTCCATGATGCTGACCTTGAGCCCCAGCAGGACGATCCCGCCGCGCATGAAGTGTTTTCCGGCGAAGTCAAGGCCCGGCCTGGCCCGGCCGGCGATCCAGACCGCGGTGCCGGGCAGGTTGGCGGCGAGGAGGCCCAGGACAACGGCCAGGGTCATGGCGGGGAGGACAGGCACCAGGGCATGGACAGTGAAGACGGCTGCCAGGGAAAGGGCAGCGGTCAGCAGGCCCGGCAGGAGACGGTCAGCAGGGGCGTGCGGCAGTCCCGGCTGTCTGGTGCCCGGCCCCTTTCGGGAGTCGCGCCGGCTTCTGTTCATTGCCACTCACCTACTTTGCCGGAAAGGACACGGATTCCACGAACCCGCGATGCCGTCCCAACACGCCACAATGGATCGCAGTAATGCTTTCGAAACAAAAAGATGGTTGGCTAAAGGAATGTCAGACCTATTCCAGGATTACTCCGAGGCCGCCGGGAGAACCGGCGCCTACGACGAGATGTTCACCCCCGGCCAGGAACCCCGTGACTCCTACGGCCAGGTGGCGGATGCCCTGCAGAAGCTGTCCCTCGCCGACGTCAGCGCGCGGGCCGATTCCATGGCGCGGACGTTCCTGGACCGCGGTGTGACCTTCGACTTCGCGGGGGAGGAGCGGCCGTTCCCGCTGGACATCGTTCCCCGCGTAATTCCGGCTGACGAATGGGACGTGCTGGAGGGCGGCGTAGCCCAGCGGGTCCGGGCCCTCGAAGCCTTCCTTGATGACGTTTACGACAAGATGAACGTGGTGGCCGACGGCGTGATTCCCCGCCAGCTGGTCACCACCAGCGCCCACTTCCACCGCCAGGTGCAGGGTTTTGAGCCGGCCGGCGGGGTTCGGGTTCACATCTCGGGCATCGACGTCGTCCGCGATGCCGCCGGCACGTTCCGTGTCCTCGAGGACAACGTCCGGGTCCCCTCCGGCGTGAGCTACGTCCTGGAAAACCGCCGCGCCATGGCCAAGGGCCTGCCGGAGGCGTTCGGCCAGCAACTCATCCGGCCCGTGGAGGAGTACCCCCGCCGGCTGCTGTCCGCCCTGCGAAAGACCGCCCCGTCCGGCGTCGACGATCCTACCGTGGTGGTCCTCACTCCCGGTGTCTTCAACAGCGCCTACTTT
This sequence comes from Arthrobacter sp. CDRTa11, assembly GCF_026427775.1. Lineage (NCBI taxonomy): Bacteria > Bacillati > Actinomycetota > Actinomycetes > Micrococcales > Micrococcaceae > Arthrobacter > Arthrobacter sp. CDRTa11. The sequence continues at coordinate 2,895,242 of NZ_CP044532.1, forward strand.
GAGCACACCCTCCTGGCCGGCCTGATGGGCGTGGAGCTGGTGGAGGGGCGTGACCTTATCTGCCGCGGCAACCGCGTCTACATGCGTACCACCGCCGGCGAGCAGCGCGTGGACGTGATCTACAAACGGATCGACGACGAATTCCTGGACCCGCTGCAGTTCCGCTCCGATTCCATGCTTGGCTGCCCTGGCCTGGTCAATGCTGCCCGCGCGGGCGGCGTGACCATCGCCAACGCCGTGGGCAACGGAGTGGCAGACGACAAGCTTGTGTACAGCTACGTCCCGGACCTGATCCGCTACTACCTGAACGAGGAACCTGTCATCGCGAACGTTGACACGTTCCGGCTGGAGGAAAAGGAAGCCCGCGAGTACGTCCTGGACAACCTCGCGGAGCTTGTTGTCAAGCCGGTGGACGGGTCCGGCGGCAAGGGCCTGGTGATCGGGCCTGACGCCTCACGGGACGAGCTCGATGCCCTCCGCAAGCGGGTCATCGCCGATCCCCGCGGCTGGATCGCGCAGCCGGTGCTCCAGCTGTCCACCGTGCCTACCCTGAGCGGAGACAAGTTCGGTCCCCGCCACGTGGATCTTCGCCCCTTCGCGGTCAACGACGGCGACAACGTCTGGGTCCTGCCCGGCGGACTCACCAGGGTGGCGCTGAAAGAGGGTTCGCTGATCGTCAACTCCAGCCAGGGCGGCGGATCCAAGGACACCTGGGTCCTGGCCGGTTCACCCCAGGTCCCCGTCGAAACCATTCCGCGGCCGTCCATCACCATCCGGGAGCGTGTCTCCGTCTGGCCAGTGGAGAGCAATTGGCGCGACCGCCAGTCGGAGCAGCAGCAGTGACCCGGAAGCGCGACGCCGCACCGTTGTTCAGAGGTCCCTTTCCAGAAATCACCGAAGTACCGGACGCGCAGGAGGTAGCCGCGAATGCTTAGCCGTATTGCTGAGTCCCTTTTTTGGATCGGACGCTATGTCGAGCGGGCGGACGGTACGGCCCGGATCCTGGATGTGCACCTCGAACGCCTGAACCACCTTCCCATGGACGAACGACGCAGTGTCGCGCAGGAACTCCTCGCTGTGATGGGCGCCCGGCCCGACAGCGCCGACTTCGGACTGCCGGAGCTGCTCCATGCCCTGGCTTATGACAAGACAAGCGCGACGTCCATTGCAGGTTCCCTCGGCGCTGCCCGCGAGAATGCCCGGCGCGCCCGCGAAACAGTGTCGTCCGGCCTGTGGGAAAGCCTCAACACCACCTACTACGGGCTTAGCCAGCACCGTAAGGACGTTGTGGGTACATACCGTTTCTGCAACTGGACACTGGAACGGACCGCCATGGTCAGCGGACTGGCAGACACCACTGTCAGCCATGATGAAAGCTGGCTCTTCCTGGTGCTTGGCCGTTCCCTGGAGCGGGCGGACATGACGGCACGCATGCTCTCCACCCGGGATGTGCTCTCCGCAGGAATGTCCTGGGTCAACATGCTGCGCTGTGCCGGAGCCTACGAATCGTTCCTGCGGACCCGCCGCGCCGCGTTCGGGGACCAGCACGCCGCCGAGTTCCTGCTGCTGGACCGCCTGTTTCCGCGTTCCATCGTCTATGCCCTGCGGGACGCCGACGAATGCCTGGCCAAACTGGACCCCTCGGCCCAGCGCGTGGGCTTCATCAACGACGCCCGCCGCATCGTGGGCCAGGCCAGGACCTTCCTGGAATTCCACCGGACGGATGACCTGATGTCCGAACTGCCCGAGCACATGGAACGCGTGCAGAAGGCCGTTTCGCAGGCCTCCGACGCCATATCCCGTAAGTACTTCAATCAGGCGGACGAACTGGCCTGGGTGGGAGAAGTTTCATGACCCGGCTAAACATCATCCACAGGACCGCGTACAAGTACAACAAGCGGGTCACCCTGTCCTACAACGAGGCCCGGGTGACGCCCCTGACGGACCCCCAGCAGGTGGTCCTCGAATCGGTGCTCAAGGTCTCGCCGTCGCAGGCGGCCGTGAGCAGCTACCGGGACTACTGGGGCACCAGGGTCACAGCCTTTGACATGCAGATGCCGCATGACCACCTTGAGGTGGTTTCCAACAGCACGGTTGAGGTGCACCGCGCGGAAAGGATTCCGTCCGACGCCGACATTGCCGGCTGGGACGTGCTGTCCTCCACGGAGACGCTGAACACGTACAGCGACTGGCTCCCGCAGTCTCAGCTGAGCGGCCCGGGCGCCGAGGTGTTGGGGATCATTCCGGAAGTGGCGGCCGGCAAGAACCCGCATGAGGCGGCCCTGGCCATCTTTGAATGGATGCGCGGCGAAATGACCTATGTGTCAGGCTCCACCGCCGTCACCACCAATGCTGAAGAGGCGTGGGGGCAGCGGCAGGGAGTTTGCCAGGACCTCGCCCACCTTGCCATTGGGGCCTTGCGCAGTTGCGGCATACCGGCGCGTTACGTTTCCGGTTACCTGCATCCGCGGTCGACGGCGGACATTGGCGAAACGGTTGCCGGCCAGTCGCATGCGTGGCTTGAGTGGTGGGACGGCCAATGGCGCAGCTGGGACCCCACCAACCACAAGCCGGCCGGCGATTACCACGTCACGGTGGCCAAGGGCCGGGATTACCGTGACGTACCGCCTTTGAAGGGCATTCTGTCGGGCGGCGGGGGATCGGCGCTGAGTGTCAGCGTGGAGATCACCCGGCTCGCTTAGGATCCCTCTGGCTCCGCCTGACGGGGCGGTCTGGCGGAGCAGCGCCCCGGCACCGGGCTGGCTTACTCCGGGGCCGTCCTGACGGCGCCGCTGAGTTGCGTCCACCAGGTCATGGGTGCGGTGACCTTGAACCGCCGTCCCGTAATGGAGTCCGGGTTTATCCGGATGAAGGCGTCCTTCTTTCCTGCCTGCCACGGGAACAGGTAAAGGGCTGCGGTATCCAGGATGTCCTCTGTGCCCGTGATGACCGCGGCCGGCCCCTTGGCCACAACGCTCCAGGCCAGCCCGCTCACGGCATCTACTCCATCGGCTTCCAATGCCACCTGGGCGCCGCCGGACGCACCGGCCAGTTTGGTTCCTTCGCCGGTGCGGAACACGAGCGTCCCGCCGTCGACCGTGTAGTTAATGGGAAAGATGTCCGGCTGGCCGTTCACCAGGACGGCCAGCCGTCCGACTGAGACTGTCCGCAACAGGTCCCAGCACTCGCGGTGATCCAAACTGTGCACTTCTGACATTGACTCGCTGCTCATGCCGTGAGCCTACGCCACAGTGCCAAGGCAGGACAGTAGGGGCAGGGTCCCGATCCTGTCACCAGTGACTGGGTGCCGATCCTGTCACCAGTGACTGGGTTCGGTCCCCGTTACCAGGGACTGGGCTTATAGTCCTTCAGGAAAACGCCATACTGGTCCTCGCCTTTTTCGCCCATCACAATGGGATCGTAGACGCGCGCGGCTCCGTCAACGAGGTCCAGCGGGGCGTGGAAGCCTTCCTCCATCAGCCGGACCTTGGTGACGTGGGGGCGCTCGTCGGTGATCCAGCCCGTGTCCACCGCGGTCATCAGGATGCCGTCGGATTCCAGCATTTCCTGCGCGCTGGTCCGGGTCATCATGTTCAGCGCCGCCTTGGCCATGTTGGTGTGCGGATGCCCGGGCCCCTTGTAGGCGCGCGAGAACTGGCCTTCCATGGCGGAGACGTTGACGATGTACTTCCGGTGCGCGGTGGATCGCTTCATGGCCGGACGCAGCCGGCTGACCAACAGGAAGGGTGCCGTGACGTTGCAGAGCTGAACTTCCAGCATTTCCAGGGGGTCTACCTCGTCCACCACCTGGGTCCAGCTGTTGATGGCGCCAAGGTCGGGGACGAGTCCACCGGCGTCGATGGCGGTTCCGGACGCAATCCGCTCCAGAGATGCGGAGCCGGTGGACAATGCCAGGGACGTGATGGCATCTCCAGCCAGTACCGGGTGCTCGGTGACGCTGCTGGCCAGCGCGAGGGGGTGCTTGTCATGGGCATGCCCAAACGTCACCAGTTCCGGCCCGCCGCTGCCAGGCTCCAGCGCTGCCGGAAGCGGCTCGTCCTCGGCATCCACCAGCGGCTTATAGGCGTTGCCGGAGCGGCGAACGGTCTGGGCAGCGTTGTTGATGATGATGTCCAGGGGGCCGGCAGCGTCGATCGAGTCGGTCAGGGCCATCACCTGGGAGGGGTCGCGGAGGTCGATGCCAACGATCCGAAGCCGGTGCAGCCATTCGGCGCTGTCTTCCATGGCGGCGAACCGGCGGGCAGCATCCTTGGGGAAACGGGTGGTGATGGTGGTATGCGCACCGTCCCGCAACAGGCGCAGGGCGATGTACATGCCGATTTTTGCCCGTCCGCCGGTCAGGAGGGCGCGCCGGCCCGTGAGGTCGGTGCGGGCGTCACGCTTGGTGTGGCTGAACGCCGCGCACTCGGGGCAGAGCTGGTGGTAGAACGCATCCACCTGGGTGTAGTGCTGCTTGCAGATGTAGCACGGGCGTGAACGGATGAGGTGGCCGGCAACCTTACCGGTGGCAGACGTCTCCAGCTTGTTTCCGCGGGTTTCGTCGTCGATCCGGTCCGGAGCCGCGGTTGCCGTCTGTGCCAGCACCGCCCGGTCGGCTTCGGAAATCAGGTCGCGCTTGGTGACCCGGCGGTGCCGCTTGACGGCCTTGAACATCTTCCCGGTGGCACGGCGCACGGAGACGAAGTCCGGATGTTCCTCGTCGTAGACGTGAATGCTGTTCAAGACCTTGAGGCAGGCCTGGATTTCCTCAGGCGTTAAATCGGGGGAGCTCATTGTACCGATTTTACAGCCTGAAGAACGCCAGCCCGGCCGACGCCCGTCAGGTGCCGGCCCGGGACGGCCCGGCCACGAATGAATGGGTCAGGAACGCCGGGGTCAGGAACGGCGGGCGCCGGGCGAAACCTCCGCTGCCGTTTTTGCGTGGATCTCCGCGGTCTGGTCCACGGATTCCCGCAGGTCAGGATAGTTGGCGGTGGCAGCCTTGACGGCGTTGGGAACCAGGTGCAGGTTCCGGGCCGAGAGGGCAAGCTCTTCCTCGCCAGGTTCCGGCACCTGCTGGCCCTTGGCCAGCACGGTGATTCCTGATTCGGTCACCTTGAAGCCCCTGGCGCGGTCAAGCTCCGGATCCAGCCCAATCGCAGCACCGGCCGGGATCTTGACGTATTTGTCGATGATGGCCCGGTTGATCACGGCGCCCTCGCCGACGTTTACCTTGTCCATCAGCACCGAGTCGATCACGCGACTTCTGGTTCCCACAAAGACGTCGTTGGAAAGCACTGAGCCCTCCACCACGCCGCCGGAAATGACCACGCCGTTGGAAACGATCGAATCCAGCGCCGTTCCGACCGTGTTTTTCTGCCCGCGGACGAACTTTGCCGGCGGGGAAATGGTCTGCCGGGTGTAGATGGGCCACTCGGAGTTGTACAGGTTGAAGACCGGAAGGGGGGAGATGAGGTCCATGTGGGCGTCATAGAAGGAGTCGATGGTGCCGACGTCGCGCCAGTAAGTGCGGTCACGCTCGGTGGAACCGGGGATGTCGTTGAGGGTGAAGTCGTAGACTCCTGCGTCACCCTGGTTAACGAAGTAGGGGATGATGTCCCCGCCCATGTCGTGCTTGGTGTCCAGGCGTTCGGCGTCAACGTGGAGTGCTTCCACCAGGGCGTCGGCGTCGAAGACGTAGTTGCCCATCGATGCCAGGAACTGTGTGGGGTCGGCGGCGAGTCCCGGTGTGGTGGCGGGTTTCTCCACAAAAGCGGCGATCTTTTGCGGGTTTTCCTGGTCCACTTCGATCACACCGAACTGGTCGGCCATGCTCAAGGGCTGGCGCACCGCGGCAACGGTGGCCTTGGCGCCGCTCTTGACGTGCTGGTCAACCATCTGGGCGAAGTCCATGCGGTAGACGTGGTCTGCGCCGACCACCACCACGATGTCGGGATTGGCGTCGTGGATCAGGTTCAGGGACTGGTAGATGGCGTTGGCGCTGCCCAGGAACCAGCTCTTGCCTACACGCTGTTGGGCCGGGACGGATGCCACGTAGTTGCCCAGTTGGGTGGACATCCGCCAGGTCTCGGATATATGTCGGTCAAGGCTGTGCGATTTGTACTGGGTGAGCACAACGATCTGCAGGTAGCGCGAATTCACCAGGTTGGACAGGGCAAAGTCGATCAGGCGGTAGCTGCCGGCAAAGGGCACAGCAGGTTTTGCCCGGTCTGCCGTCAGTGGCATGAGCCGGTTTCCCTCGCCGCCAGCGAGGACAATGGCCAGGACTTTTTTGTTCAACGGCATGTGGTGACTCCTGTACGCCTTCGTAACTCCCCAAACAGTCCGGCATGCCCGGACTCCTTCACACTAGAACAGATACGCGGGAAGGACTACCTTGGAACGGTGCGAATAGACATTGTGACTAAAGAGTTCCCGCCGGAGATCTACGGTGGCGCCGGAGTCCACGTGGCCGAATTGAGCAGGGTGCTGAGTAAGCACGTTGACCTGCAGGTTCGTGCTTTCGGGGCGCCCCGCGATGCCGACTACCACGGTGCCGGGGTGACATCCTATACCGTGCCCGAGGACCTTGGATCCGCTAACGCAGCGGTCCAGACGCTCGGGGTGGATCTGCGGATCGTTCCCGACATCGAGGGCGCAGACGTCGTCCATTCCCACACCTGGTACGCCAACATGGCAGGGCATCTGGCGTCCCTGCTGCATGGCATCCCGCATGTGCTCAGCGCGCACAGCCTTGAACCCTTGAGGCCGTGGAAGGCTGAGCAGCTCGGCGGCGGTTACGCACTGTCTTCCTGGGTGGAAAAGACCGCCTATGAGGCCGCTGCAGCCATCATCGCCGTTTCCGAAGGCATGCGCCAGGACATCCTGCGCAGCTACCCGGATGTTGACCCTGCCAAGGTGCGTGTGGTCCACAACGGCATCGACGTCGACCAGTGGCACCGTGATGAAGGCGAAGACGCCGTTCGCGCCCTGGGCATCGATCCTGAGAAGCCCAGCGTGGTCTTTGTGGGGCGCAACACCCGCCAAAAGGGCGTGCCGTACCTGCTGCGCGCCGCGGCCAAGCTTCCGGCCGATGTTCAGCTGGTGCTGTGCCTCGGGGCGGCGGATACCCCTGAACTCGCCGCCGAGACGGCGCGCCTGATTGAGGAGCTCCAGAGCCAGCGGACAGGTGTGGTCCTCATCGAGCGGATGCTGCCGCGCAAGGAGCTCATCCAGGTTCTGAGCCATGCCACCGCCTTTGCCTGCCCCTCGATCTATGAACCCCTGGGCATCGTGAACCTTGAGGCGATGGCCTGCGGGGCCGCTGTTGTAGCCAGCGCCACGGGAGGGATCCCGGAGGTGGTCAAGCACGGCGAAACTGGCCTGCTGGTTGACATCGAACAGGTCACCGATGGCACGGGCACACCCTTGGATCCGGAGAAGTTCGTCACGGAATTCGCCGCAGCACTCATTGAGGTTGTGTCCGATCCCGAGCGTGCCCGGGCCATGGGACAGGCCGGCCGCCGCCGTGCCGAAGAGCATTTCTCCTGGGAGTCCATCACCGAAACAACCCTTGAGGTATACCGTTCAGTCCTGAACTGACACCCCTGATCCGCGGCCGGTTTGGGGCCGCAGCCTCTTGACCCCGTTCAGCAGGACTAACCCGGTCATCACGACGGCGCCGCTCCCTTCAGTGGGGAGCGGCGCCGTCGTTTTTTGCTGGACCGTCGTTTTTTGCTGGACAGGGGCAGTCAGGCTCCGGACTGGCCCCTGGCTGCCCCGGAGGTGCGGGCAAGCAGCACTTTCTCGTCCACCGGGGCCTGGCCGCTGGCCCGTTGGCTCCTGAAATACGCGCGAGCCTCATCCTGCCGGGTCTTTTCTGCACCGGTGGCGACCGCCGCGCGGATGTGGTCCTGGCTGTAGCCGAACGCCTCCACAAGATCGAGGGCGTGTGGACGGATCTTCACCAGGAGCCGGTTGATGTACTCGCCCACGGTGCGCCCGCGCTGCATGGACAGCCTGCCGTTCATGAGGTACCAGGCCAGGTTCTTCTCAATCAGGGAAAGTCCAAAGAGGTCACGCAACCACGTCAGCACTGTCTTGGTGCCCGGATCCGCGATGTCCTTCAGCGCCTCCGTGAAGGCCTCCCACTGCAGCAGCTCAGCGTGGGCCTGCGCGGCCTCGATCAGCTCGTTCTGGTGCTTGTTGAAGAGTGCGGCCCCTTTGTCGTGGGGCAGCCGGTTGGCTCCGTTGAGGGCGGCACCCACGTCCGCCACCATCGTCTGGACCCGGTCCGTCAGCAGGGCCCGCTGGCCTTCTTCGTCCCTCAAGGCGAGGGCGGCCTTTTGCACTGATCCCGTATCGGCCACAAACTGGGCCACCTGCCGCAGCCCGGTGCGGTGGAGGGCCACGCCCGTCGCCTGGCCCACAACGTAGCGGGCCAGGACGCCAAAATCCACATTCCTGAACTCTTTGGCGTAGTCGGCCAGGAGCCGCTTGGCCACGAGCTGAAGCAGCACCGTGTTGTCACCTTCGAACGTGGCATAGACGTCCAGGTCCGCCCGCAGGGAAGCGAAGCGGTTTTCGATCAGGAAGCCTGCGCCGCCGCAGGCTTCGCGGCACTCCTGCAGTGTATCGAGGGCATGCCAGGTGCTGAGCGGCTTCAGGGCCGCAGCAAGGGTTTCAAGATCCTGCCGGTCTTCGTCGGTGTCGTGGGCGCCGGAAAACACGTCGTCGAACTTCTGGAGCAGCTGCTCATGGGCAAAGCCCGCGGCGTAGGTGGTGGCCAGCCGCGTGAAGAGCCGGCGCTGGTGCCGCTGGTAGTCGAGAAGTACTTCCTCCTCCGTGTGGGACGAGGCGTTGAACTGGCGCCGTTCCGTGGCGTAGCGGATGGCAGCGGTGAGGGCGATCTTGGACGCGGCCACTGCCGCACCATCAAGTGACACCCGTCCCTGGACCAGGGTCCCCAGCATCGTGAAGAAACGGCGGCCGGGGCTGGCAATGGGCGAGCTGTAGGTGCCGTCAACATCCACATTGCCGTACCGGTTGAGAAGATTGGACCGCGGGATGCGGACGTTGGTGAAATGCAGCCGGCCGTTGTCGATGCCGTTAAGGCCGCCCTTCACGCCGTCGTCCTCGCCGCCGATGCCGGGCAGGAACTCTTTGGTCTGAGGATCGCGCAGGTCCACGTAGAAGGCATGCACTCCGTGGTTGACACCTTGGGTGACCAGCTGCGCAAAGACCACTGCGCCGAGTCCATCGATGGCAGCGTTGCCGATGTAGTCCTTCCATGCGGCACGGAACGGCGTATGGACCACGAATTCCTGGGTTCCGGGGTGGTACGTGGCTGTTGTGGCAATGCTGGCGACGTCGGAGCCGTGGCCTGTTTCCGTCATTGCAAAGCAGCCGGGAATATCAAGATTCATGATTCCCGGGAGCCACTTGGCATGGTGTTCCTCAGTGCCAAGGTGCATCACCGCCGAACCAAAAAGGCCCCATTGGACGCCGGCTTTGATCTGCAGGGACGGATCAGCGGTCACCAGCTCCTCGAAGCCCGCGATGTTGCCCCCATGGTCGTCAGAGCCGCCCAGCGCTGTGGGAAAGGCACGGTGAACGGCTTCATTCTCCACGAGGTACTTCAACTGGCCGAACGTTCGGATCCGATGTTCGGTGTGGGGCAGGCCCTCGGTCTTGTGCAGCTCCGGACGGGCGGCCAGGTCCCGCGCCTGCAGACGGATCTCAGCCCATCGGCCCAGGAGCAGCCGGCCAAGGCCTGCAACGTCCACGGCTGGCTGTCCTTGAGCCGGCTTACCGTCCCCCGGGGTGGCGGCGGCAGGCCGGGATCCCCTGCCGGCGGGTCGGTCCACTAGTTCGGTCATGTCAATGTCCTTCGTTGGTTCTGACAGATGGGTTCTGATGAAAGGTTTGGCCGGTTGGTCCGGACGGATGGGGGTTGCACGCCGCGGCGTCACAGTCTGCCTTCCGGCAAGGTCCTACGGTGATTTTGACTGGTCCAGCTCCGGCGCGATCCCCACACACAGCCAGGCGGTGATCTGGCGTGCCATGGCTTCCTGGTCCGGCTTGGAGTCTGAAGCCGGTGTGCTCAACCATTGCTCACCGGCATTGCGGACAAGCCCAATGGCAGCCATGGGCCAATATCCGATCACGGCTTCCTTGCCGTCCCCAAGATGCGTCCGCATCGGAGTGGCGATCATTTCTCCGATGGACTCGAAGAAGTGGCCCAGCGCGCCTGAGATTGCCGCTGCATTTTGCGAAGTGTCTGCGTCAGCGGGGGAGTAACGGGTCACGAAGCTGTAGACATTCGGGCTTGTCTCAGCCATCTGGAGATAGGCGGAAACCATGGCGAACAGGCCCTGGCGCGGGGTCTGGGCACTCTGGGCAGCTTCCCGGATCCGCTGCTGCATCTGGCTCAGGACCACTTCGCCCACGGCCTGCTGAAGGCCCGCCTTATCCCCGAAGTAGCGATAAAAGACTGACTTGGACGTTCCTGCGGCTGCCGCAATTTCCTCCATGGAAGCGTCGCTTCCCAGCGCATGCACAGCCCGCCGCGCAGACTTGATGAGTTCACGGCGGCGGTCCTCGCGGTGGGTCTGCCAACGGGCCGAACGGCCGTCGGCACTGCCAGCGGCAAAGGCCGGAGGGGACACGGGTAGGAGCTTGTTCACGATACTCAGCGTATCAGGTACGCTGAGTATCGGTAACCGACAACCAGAGGAGTCATCTCATGTCCGTCGATGGACAATCCGCAACCGGACCACAGGATTTCAGCACCCCGGCCTCCCCTGGAGCCGGCGTGACCCTTCGCGATGCCGTCATCGTGGGCGGCAACAGAATTCCGTTTGCCCGATCGGGAGGCGCCTACACCAAGTCCTCGAACCAGGACATGCTGACGGCCGCGCTGGAGGGTCTCATCGCCAGGTTCGGCCTCCAGGATGAGCGGATTGGCGAAGTCGCCGCCGGAGCCGTCCTGAAGCACTCCAGGGACTTCAACCTGACCCGCGAGGCTGTCCTCGGCTCCTCATTGTCTGCTGAAACGCCTGCCTACGACGTGCAGCAGGCCTGCGCAACCGGCCTGGAAACCGTCCTGGGCCTCGCCAACAAAATCAAGCTTGGCCAGATTGATTCCGCCATTGCCGGTGGCGTGGATTCTGCGTCAGACGCGCCCATTGCGGTCAGCGAGGGGTTGCGGGCCGTTCTCCTGGACCTCAGCCGCGCCAAGACCCTGCCGCAGCGCCTCCAAGCTTTTAGCCGGCTTCGCCCCAAGGACCTGGCCCCGGACGCGCCAAGCACCGGCGAACCCCGCACCGGCCTGTCAATGGGGGAACACCAGGCGCTGACGACAGCGCAGTGGAACATCACACGCGAGGCACAGGACGAGATCGCGCTGAACAGCCACCGCAACCTGGCGGCTGCCTACGGAGCCGGATTCTTTGACGACCTCCTGACCCCGTACCGGGGGCTGGCGCGGGATTCGAATCTGCGGCCGGATACGACGCTGGAGAAGCTGGCATCGCTGAAGCCTGTTTTCGGAAAGAACCTGGGTGCAGAAGCCACCATGACGGCGGGTAATTCCACCCCGTTGACGGACGGCGCATCGACTGTCCTGCTGGCATCTGCAGAATGGGCAGACGCCCATGACCTGCCCAAGCTGGCGAAGGTAGTGGACGGTGAAGCTGCCGCTGTGGATTTTGTCCACGGCAAGGACGGGCTCCTCATGGCTCCCGCCTTCGCCGTCCCGCGCCTGCTGGCACGCCGCGGACTGACCCTTGATGATTTTGATTTCTTTGAAATCCACGAAGCCTTTGCCGGTACCGTCCTCAGCACGCTTGCGGCGTGGGAGGACGAGGAGTTCGGCAAAACCAGGCTTGGGCTCGACGGGGCGTTTGGCAGTGTCGACCGCAGCAAACTCAACGTCAACGGGTCCTCGCTCGCCGTTGGACACCCCTTTGCCGCTACGGGCGGCCGCATCGCTGCCTCGCTCGCAAAGATGCTGCACGAGAAAGGGACGGTAAACGGCCGGCCTGCCCGCGGGCTCATCTCGGTCTGCGCCGCCGGCGGCCAGGGCGTCGTTGCCATTCTCGAAGCGCTGTAAGGAGCATCGGATGACAGACACATACACCCAACTGGTCAGCCACGGACCGGGCAGGAAGGTCGCCCGGAAGCTCGGCCTTCCCCAGCCGGCGCTGCTGCGCAGGTACCAGCCGGGCCAGCCGCTCATTACCGGACCCATCCTGGTGCAGGGGACAACAAACGGCGCGGACGAGTTGGCCGCCGTCCTGCTCTCCTGGGACCTGGATGTCCGGCGCCACGCGGTGCCCCGCGAAAAACTTGGTGCCATCATTCTTGTCCTGGACGATGTGGCCAGGCCCGAGGACCTCGAAAGACCGGTCCTGGCAGCCGCATCCTCGCTGCGGGACCTCGCCCCGAGCGCCCGCTTCGTCACCGTTTCCCGCCCTGCCAGTGAGGCAGGAACACCTTCCGAGGCGGCGGCCCGCCAGGGGGTTGACGGTTTCCTGCGTTCGCTCGCAAAGGAACTCCGTGCCGGTGCCACGGCCAACGGGATCCTGCTCGCCGGCGAAACAACCGCTGCCAGCCCCGGCAGCGTGGCTGCCCTGGGGTTTTTCCTCTCCGGCCGCTCCGCCTTTGTGGACGGCCAGTTCCTGACGGTTACGACGACGGCGGGCCAACTCCCTGCCGACGTTGAAAGGCCGCTTGCCGGCAAGGTCGCCGTGGTCACCGGTGCAGCGCGTGGAATAGGCGCAGCCATAGCCAGGACCCTCCACCGGGACGGCGCCACACTGGTCCTGGTTGACATACCGGCAGCGGGTGACCATCTGGCAACGGTGGCCAACGAGGTCCGTGGCACTGCCCTTCAGCTGGACATCAGCAGGGATGACGCCGGGCAGCGGATCATCGAGCACGCCGTGCAACGCCACGGGCACCTGGACATAGTGGTCCACAACGCCGGCATTACCAGGGACAAACTGCTGGCCAACATGGATCATTCCCGCTGGAGTTCGGTGATCAACGTCAACATCGCCGCCCAACTGCGGATCAACGAAGCCTTGCTCGCCGCGGAAATCTTCAATGGGTCACCAAGGATTGTGTCGGTGGCGTCAACCAGCGGAATAGCAGGGAACAGGGGGCAGACGAACTATGCGGCATCCAAGGGCGGGGTCATGGGAATGGTTCGTTCCACCGCCCCGCTCATGGCAGCCAAAGGAGGCACAATCAACGCCGTTGCGCCAGGTTTTATCGAAACGGAGATGACAGCCCGCATCCCCTTCGCCATGAGGGAACTGGGCCGGCGGCTCAACTCCCTCCAGCAAGGCGGCGAGCCGACAGACGTCGCCGAGGCCATCGCCTTCCTCGCCAGTGATGCAGCAGGGGGCATCAACGGGGAAGTGCTGCGGGTCTGCGGACAGCACATGGTGGGGGCATGACCACGGCTCAGCCAACGCCTCAACCCGTCATTCTTGGCGAGATGCCCTCGCTCTCCAAGCTCTACGTGAACGCGGCCGCCCAGGCGGCCCGCCGCCGGGTACTGGGAGCAAACAACGGCTCCAGCCTCCCGGACGCCAGCCATGAAGTGCGCGGCGTCATGGCCGACGTCGGCAACCTCACCGCTTACCAGCACCTCATCGGGGAAACAGCCAGCGACGTCCTGCCGGCCGGCTACATCCATGCCCTCGCCTTCCCGGTGGCCATCAGCGTGATGAACCGGGACGACTTCCCGCTGCCCGTCCTGGGCATGATCCATTTGAGCAACTACGTGGAGCAGCGTTCGCCAGTCACGTTCACTGAGCCGCTGGACATTACGGCACGGGTGGCGAACCTGCGCGGACACCGCGCAGGGACACAGCTGGATGTTGTTGCGGAGGTGCGCCGTACTGGCGCCTCGGAGGTCCGCTGGACCGGTGTCTCCACGTACCTTGCCAAGGGCGTGTTCCTGCCCGGAATCGACAAGCCGTCCCCATCCAGCGTCCCCGCGGAGTTCAGGCCACCGGACCCCACTGCGCTCTGGCACCTGGGCGTGGACACGGGGAGATCCTATGCTGCCGTTTCCGGGGATTTTAACCCCATCCACCTCAGCGTCCTCTCGGCTAAGGCATTGGGAATGCGCCGCTCCATCGCCCATGGGATGTACCTCGCCTCAAGGGCACTCGCCGACGTCGGGGCAGTCAAGGGCGATTCCTTCAGCTGGAGCATCGAGTTTGAGGCGCCGGTGTTCCTGCCGGGCCGCGTCGGCCTGCACATCACTTCTGTGGAGGCCGCTGAGGGGGCATGGAAACGGTCGGAGTTCGTAGCCTGGAACCCCCGGTCCGGACGCCGGCACTTCAGCGGCGCTGTGGCAGGGCTCTAAGACGCCGGACGCACGGCCCGGAGAATCCGGTGCAGGCTCAGGAGGATGGACTCGGAGGCGGGCACAGTGCCGGCCTCCGGGGCATTTCCCGATGTCGCCTCCACGCAGGCTTCCACCGCCGATTCCGCCGCCGCGAAGCGCTCCGCCTGGAGTTCAGGATCGCCCTCACGGAACGAGGAAAGCAACATGCCCGTGGCAGTCAGGGCATCGGCCAGGGGGCGGCTGTCCTCCGGAGGAACTGCATACGGCGCGTCCTCCTCCCAGATCACGTCGGACAGGACATCGGTCATGTCCTGGATATGGAATGTCACACGCTCAAGCTCGCGCAGGTTGCGGTAGTCAAGGTCCACGTCGCGCGGATGCAGCTTTCGGCGCGGGTTGGCCCGCCGGCTCATGTCAGCCTCCCGGACCAGGTGGCGGACGGTACGGGCAGCTGAGGCCAGTTCATCCGAGCGTCGGGACCAGTCCTCATGTTCGGGCGGCCAGCTTTCAGTAAGTGCCGATCCCATGTCAGTCAACTGCTTGCCCAGGGCGGCACGGAGTTCGTCAAGGCTCGCCGCTGCAGCGTCAAAATGCAGGGGTGGAAAGACCAGGAAGTTGACGGCGATGCCAACGGCTACTCCGGCGCCCATTTGGAGAAGGTATCCGAAGGAAAAGTCGTCAGGATTGCTGCCGCCCACCAGCAGAACCAGCAGGGCCGCCGTCGGAATCCAGTCGCTGCCGGATCCGATCCGGGGAAGTCCGCCCAGGAGCACTCCAATACCCATTAAGATGGCCACCGAAAGCGGCGAGGGGTCCGTGATGTTGACCAGGAGGAAAGCCAGCCCGATTCCCATGGCCAACCCGATCAGGGTTTGCAGGCCCTGCTTCACCGAGCCAGCCACATTGTGATACATCGCCACCAGAGCCCCCAGCGGCGCGTAGTAGGGGTAGTCCGCCGCCGCCCCGGGCATGAGGGGAGCGACGAGAAAAGCGAGGCCGGCAGCCATCGCAGCCTTGGCGGCAAGCTGCAGGCGCTGTGCTGTAAACGCGGCCGAAAGTCCGGCCGCTGCGTTCTTCAAGAGACGGGTGCCCGTGGTCCACCTGGCTGCCGTCTGGACTTTCGAATTATCCACCGCCCCACACTAGGGCTGGACGCGGGCTAGGACAAGGCGGATGCAGCCTGCCGGACCGCCGCGGCCAGGCGGTGCGCCTTGCCGGGGGTGCGCCCATCCTCCGCACGCCGGGGAACATAGCCAAAGCCAAGCCCGTAGGCAGGGTCGGCAAAACCCAAGGCAGCATTGGCGCCTTCATGGCCAAAGGCACGATGACTCCCGAAATTCCGCGAGGGATGCGGTTTCATAAAGACCACCGCGAACGCGTTATCCAGTCCCGAGGAACGGTCCAGGCCCCAGACCTGTTCCTGCGTCATCACACCGATCGTCCCGGGAGTAAGCAGGGGCGGCTCCCCATCCACGCCCGTTGTAGTTGCAGCGTACAGCCGTGCCATCCCTTCGGCAGATCCGACTCCACCGGCCGCGCTCATGCCGGCGGCCCGGATGGTGCGGTGGTTGGGAAGCTCCATGATGGTGCTGACCGGGGCGTTGCTGTTAAGTCCTTCCAGGCTGAGCGGGTCCACCCACGGCTGCCGGGCGTCAACGTCGTAGAGAACATCCCGGTAGCGCTCCTCCAACTCTTCGGGCAGTCCCAGGAAGAAGTCCACCCCGGAGGGCTTCCTGATGCGGCGGTCATAGAGGTTTTGCAGGGTGTCCCCGGCGACCCGCCTGCACAGCTCTTCCATCAGGATCCCGATGGTCAGGGCGTGGTAGCCAAAGCAGCTGCCCGGGGTCCATTCCGGTTGGGCCGCAGCCAATCGGGCGGCAGCCAACGGAGTAGTGAATTCGTCCAGGGCAAAGCCGCCTTCAACGCCCATCAGGCCGGCCTGGTGTGACAGGGCCGCACGCACCAGGAGCCGCTCCTTGCCGTGAACCCCGAACTCCGGCCAGTAATGGGCCACGGTGCGGTCCAAATCCAGCAGTCCGTCCTGGACCAGCAGGGATATCACCACGGCAGCGACGCCCTTGGAACAGGAGTAGGTGCCTGTCAGGGTATCGGCACTGATCTCCGGGCCGCCTGCCAGGTCCAGCACCTTGATGCCGTTCCGGTACGCCGCCACCTGGGCGCTGTACAGCGGGTCGTCAGCCAGGAAGGACCCGAAAAGATCCAGGACGTCCTCATACCCGGGCGCGGCAAAGCCGTGTGAAATCTGCATGCTCATAGCTTAGGGGGCAGAAAGCGCTTCCCGGTCAAGCTGCGGCGCCGTGCCCCGCAGCGATCTCTTCGCCAGGCCGGACGGGTCCCGGGGGAGTACCGTCGCCAAACGGGCGCCCACCCAGTGACTCCCTGCCATGGGGCTTGAGCCAGCCCGTCAGGTCGGGGCCGTGCGGAACGATCCCGGTGGGATTGATGTCCTCGTGGACGATGTAGTAGTGCTGCTTGATCTGGACGAAATCGATCGTGTCACCAAAGCCCGGAGTCTGGAACAGGTCACGCGCGTATGCCCACAGGGCGGGCATCTCGCTGAGTTTCTGCCGGTTGCATTTGAAATGGCCGTGGTACACAGCGTCGAACCTGGCCAGGGTGGTGAACAGCCGCACGTCGGCCTCCGTAATGGTCTCTCCCACCAGGTACCGCTGCCTTGCCAGGCGCTCTTCAAGCCAGTCCAGGGCTGTCCAAAGCCGAGAGTAGGCGGCGTCGTAGGCCTTCTGTGAACCCGCAAAACCGCAGCGGTAGACGCCGTTGTTCACCTCGGTAAAGACGCGTTTGTTGACGGCGTCAATTTCGGGCCGAAGCTCCTCAGGATAAAGCCGGGGGGCGCCGGGCCGGTGGAATTCGGTCCACTCAGTGGAGAAGTCCAAAGTGATCTGGGGAAAGTTGTTCGTTACCACCGCACCGCTGGCAACATCCACTAAGGCCGGAACGGTGATGCCCCGCGGATACCCTGGGAACCTCGTGAAATAAGCACTTTGAAGCCGCTCAATCCCCAGCACGGGGTCCACGCCACCCGGGTCCAGGTCAAAGGTCCAGGACCGGGCGTCGTGCGTGGGACCCGGCTGGCCCAGGGAGATGGCGTCCTCCAGGCCAAGGAGCCGCCGGACAATAACTGCCCTGTTCGCCCACGGACAGGCCCTTGCGGCAATCAGCCGGTAGCGTCCAGGTTCCACCGGCCAGCCCGGCTCGCCGTTGCTGCCGGAAGAACCGTGGCGCGTGATCCGGTCCTCAATGTAGTTGGTGTCGCGGTTGAATTCGGCGCCCTCCGCTACGTAGGCACCCGTGGTGCTGTGGCCAGCGGACGCTGGAGCGGCCTGTGTTTCCTTGCCCATGGGTTAAGCCTAGGTGCCGGCTGCAAGGATTGTGGAGATGGGCTGCCAGGCAACCAGCCAGGACCCGGCCACAATCGCTGTAAAAAGGCCTATCCAAATAAAGGAAGGCACCGATGTGGCGCGGTACAGCAGGTAAGCATCCGAACTTGCCAGACGCTCCCTTCGCCGCAGGTGCACCTGCGAAAGCTTCAGCAGGTCCCGGACGGAGGCCACCAACAGGGCGAGCCCAAGGATGACGGCCACGTGGCCTGTGAACGTATGCGGTACAAAAAGTATGAGTGCGGCACCGCCTGCGACCGCCCCAGTGGTGATCAGGAAGCCTGCCACATTCCGTATGAACAGCAGCGATGCAAGCAGGATCAGGGTGCCGGTTGCCAGTGCGGCGGGGCCCCAGCCGCCAAAGCCTGCGGAAACAAGGGCAGCACCCGTCATCGCCGGAACCGGATAGCCCCAAAAACCGGACCAGACGGTGGCCAGCCGTCCACGGCTGTAACTTGTGGTGGTTCCGGAGTGGTCCAGGCTGAGCCGGATCCCTCCGAGTCTTTGGCCGCTGACCACCGCCGCGAAGGCGTGGCCCAGTTCATGGGTGGCGGTGGCCAACAGGCCAAAGTACCTCCACGTGACCCGCGGGACGGACAACGCAATGGCCATCACGAGCACCAGGGACAACTCAAAGAGGGAAACCTCCGGGATGTCGGTGCGGCTGAAGGCTTCAAGGATGCGTTGCCATAGTTGTCCGGGGAAGGAGGTCATACCCTGCAGTGCCGGGAATAGTCATTGTCAGCCATAGACCTCTACGGTACTAGAGGGACGGTTCGCCGCCGCCCTGCCCGATGGGGTGCCCTGCTACTCGAGGAACATCGTGACCACTTTGAAGGAACGCCTGCATGCTGACGTAGTTGCGCACATGAAGGACCGCAACAAGATCGCCCTGGCAACGGTGCGAAACGTTCTGGGCGAGATCGAAACGCGCGAAAAGTCGGGCAAAACGCCCATGGTGCTCGACGACGCCCAGGTAACGTCGCTGCTGCAAAAGGAAGCGGCTAAGCGCCGTGACACCGCCCGGATTTACTCCGAGGCCGGCGAACCTGAACGGGCAGCAGCCGAAATCGCTGAAGCTGAGGTCATTGAGGCGTATCTTCCGCAGGCCCTGACCCCAGCGGAAGTGGAAGCCATCGTGGATGAAACCATCGCAGAACTCACCGCCGAAGGGCAGGCACCCACCTTGCGCCACATGGGCGCCGTCATGAAACCCGTTACCGCCAAGGTGGCAGGGCGCTTCGATGGCAAGGCCGTCAGCGAAATCGTCCGGAGCCGCCTCACCTAAAACGAAAGGCACGTCCACTGTCAGTGGGCGTGCCTCATCGAATCGTGCGGGCGCCGGCGGTTTAAGCCGACAGTGGACTCCGGAGGTCCGGAATCAGCCTTCGCAGTCGGTGCAGTAGCTGTGTCCATCTTTTTGCCGTGCAATCTGGGACCGGTGCCGCACCAGGAAGCAGGAGTAGCAGGTGAACTCGTCGTCTGCCTGGGGAATGACCTGCACGACCAGTTCCTCGGCGACAAATTCGCCTCCCGGAACGCCGGCGCCATCCAGCCCATCGGCCTCATCGAGTTCGAGGACGACGCTGCGTGCGTCCGGTGCATTGGCGGACTGAAGCGCCTCCAGCGAGTTGTCCTGCGATTCCTTGACGTCGGAGCGGAGCTCGTCGTAATCGGTTGCCACTTAGGTGTTTCTCTTTTCTTTGGTTCTGTCTGTCGCGTATGCAACGTACAGCATCAGGCTGGTATTCCCCAATAGGCAGCGACGATCATTTGCACAAAGACACGTCCGGTTGGTGCTTTTGTGACCAATGGCACCGCTGGGAGACGAAATTCCGCGTCTTAAGGCGCGACTGGTGCGAGTTGCCGCCCAATTGTGACGCACAGGAGTCGGACGCGGCAAGAGTTTGTGCGTGCAGGGGATGGGAGGCTTTCCGCGACGGGATCGGCAGTGGCGCCCATGTGACGGACGCCATGGCCAGGTTGCCCGGGCCAGGCCGGGCCGGCAGGTAACCTGTTCGTTCCGGCCACACCTTTAAAGGACACGAATATCTCCAGCTTCCCCGTAAAAGCCCTGTCCCTATTCGTTGCAGCCCTGCTGACCGGCGGCCTGACCGGTTGCGAACCCGGCTCAACGAGGGGCACCGCCTACGCAGGGACAGAGGCGAAGGCCGGCGACGCCGCAGCCGCGCTTGCCCAATTGGAGACAATCCCAGTAAAGGGCCGTGCACCCAAGACCGGCTACAGCCGGGGCGAGTTTGGTCCGGCCTGGGCGGATGTGGACCGGAACGGCTGCGACACCCGCAACGACATCCTGGCCCGTGACCTCGTCGAAGAGACGTTTAAGGACGGGACCCACAATTGCGTTGTGCTGACCGGAACGCTCCCCGACAAATACACAGGGAAGACCATAGCGTTCATCCGGGGAGCCGAGACAAGCTCCGAGGTCCAGATCGACCATCTTGTCCCGTTGTCGCTGGCATGGCAGACCGGTGCCCAGCAGATCAGCGAAGAAGAACGAAAACAATTTGCCAACGATCCCCTTAACCTGATGGCAGCGGACGGCCCGGCGAACATGTCCAAATCCGGCAAGGACGCCGCCACCTGGCTGCCGTCCAACAAATCGTTTCGCTGTGAGTACGTTGCCCGCCAGACGGCAGTCAAGGCCAAGTACAAGCTGTGGGTCACCAAGCCGGAGCATGACGCCATCGCCGGAATCCTGAACACCTGCCAATAGGCTGTCTCCGCTTCGTCCCGGCTTTCAGGCTCTTATCCCTCCACCCGCAGACGACGTTTTAACCCGCCGGGTTAAGCCGCTTCGGAAAAGCAACCCGGTCAAGGTCGTTGGCAATCACCACTGTTGCTCCTCCGGCACGTGCCCTGGCCTGTGCTGCCAGTAAGCCAACGTCTGGGTAGCGGGCGGAGAAGTGGGTCAGGACCAGAGTGCGGACGCGGCCAGCGGCCGCCAAAGCGCCGGCCTGCCCTGCGGTGAGATGCCGGTACTGCGTTGCCAGGTCAACCTCGGCGTCGCTGAACGTGGACTCGGCCACCAGCAGGTCCGCGCCCTCGGCAAGGTCTTCGGCGCCGGCACAGGGTGCCGTATCCATCACAAAGGCGAAGCGTTGGCCCCGCCGCGGAACACTTACATCCTTTATATGTAAGGAACCAAGGCTGCCCTCGCGCTGCAGGCGGCCGACGTCGGGCCCGCTGATCCCTGCCTGTTCGAGCCGCTCCGGGAGCAGCGTATGCCCATCCGGTTCCACGAGCCGGTACCCGTATGTTTCGATCCTGTGGTTCAACGGGCGTATCTCCAGTCCGGGGGCCACGGTGCAACTGCCGGCATGCGGGTGCAACTGCAGGTCAAGGCCCGGCGGAGCAAGGGAAACGAGGGCCCGGACTGCGTCCCCGCCTGAAGCCGGAAAATGCAGGTGGACGGGATGCTTCACGCCGTCCAGGACCATCCGGGAAAGTACGCCGGGAAGCCCAAAGCAATGGTCACCGTGGACATGCGTCAGGCAGATCCGGTTGATCTGGTGGGCCGAAACACCAGCAAACATCATCTGGCGCTGCGATCCCTCACCAGGATCAAACAGTAAACCTTCGCCGTCCCACAGCAGGAAATAGCCGTTGTGGTTTCGGGACCGGGTGGGGACCTGGGAGGCTGTGCCCAGGACGACGAATTCACGCATGAAACTGAGTGTGCCACGCGACTGGACCAGCGACAGGTGGTCACGGGATGAACTTTCTCCATCGAAAGTACATTTAGGGCCCTGTTGGTCCTAGTATTGGGACGTCTCATCACTCTTACATCCGGGGGAAATACCTTGAGTTATCCGCAACAACAACAGCAACAGCCGTTCCTGCAGGCCGGCGAGCCGCCGCTTTGGGCACCGTATTACGGTGCGCCGTTGCCGGTAGCGGTGAAGCGTTTCTTCAAGAAGTACGCAACGTTCTCCGGCCGGGCCAGCCGCAGCGAGTACTGGTGGTGGACTCTCGTCTCCGTCGGTGTCAGCATCATCCTGCAGATCGTTGCGGGCATTATGGGGGCTGCCGGAGCGACCGTTACGGCAGACGGGACGGCCGTCCCGGGGGCAGGAGCAGTTCCTGTCTACATTGTCTTGGTAATCTGGGGCCTCGCCACCATTGTTCCGTCGCTGGCGCTGGCGGTCCGCCGCCTCCACGATGCCAACCTCACTGGTTGGCTGCTCCTCGTGGTGCTCGTTCCGTTCGTGGGTGCAATTGCCTTGCTGGTGATGACCATCCTGGCTTCCAAGCCTGAAGGCCAGCGGTTCGACCAGCCAGGCAGCGTGTAGTAGCCAGTGGCACCATTGGTCAGCTCAACGTGACCGACCAACAGAAGAACCCGCCGTCATGCACGGCGGGTTCTTCTGTTGCGGGGGAGAAGTTGCCTAAGCCACGGGCGTGAGCAACATCACCTCCGCGAGTGAATGCCGCCGGTTTGCGGGTCCACGAAAAAGCCCCTGGAATCAGTGGATTCCAGGGGCTTTCCCTTGTGTGCGCGGAGGGGGACTTGAACCCCCACCCCCTTTCGAGGACTAGCACCTCAAGCTAGCGCGTCTGCCATTCCGCCACCCGCGCAGGTGGTATTTCGGACAACGTTTCCGCCTTTCAGCGGTTCGCTTTTCTCCGAAGCAGCGAGAAAAACTCTAACACGAACTCTACGGAAAGATGGAATCGGGGCGAGTGGGTAGGCTGATGGCAAGCGAGTCGCCCTGGTTCTTAGCAGCCGTTCCCCCGTAAGAGGAGAAATCGATGTCTGACGTCCGTCCCGAGGATGAAGTTGTAGGGATCTGCCAGGACCTCATCCGGATAGATACTTCAAACTATGGCGACGGCTCAGGGCCGGGGGAGCGGGCCGCGGCGGAATATACGGCTGCATTGATCGAAGAAGTGGGCCTGACTGCTGAGATCTTCGAATCCGCTCCCGGCCGCGCCAATGTGGTCACGCGGATGGCCGGCGAGGATCCGTCGGCAAGCGCACTGGTGGTGCACGGGCACCTGGACGTTGTTCCCGCGTTGAGGGACCAGTGGTCGGTGGATCCCTTCGGTGCCGAACTTCGGGATGGCCTGATCTGGGGCAGGGGTGCGGTGGACATGAAGGACATGGACGCCATGATCCTCTCCGTTATGCGGGGCTTGGCGCGCACAGGACGAAAGCCCAAGAGGGACATAGTTTTTGCCTTCTTTGCCGATGAGGAAGCCGGCGGTGAGTACGGAGCCCGGTATGCAGTGGACAAGCGTCCCGAGCTCTTCGAGGGCGCCACCGAAGCCATCTCAGAAGTGGGCGGCTTCTCGGCGACCATTGGCGGCCAGCGCACGTACCTGCTGCAGACCGCAGAAAAAGGCATTTCCTGGCTGCGCCTGGTGGCCCACGGACGCGCCGGGCACGGGTCCCAGATCAGCACGGACAATGCCATCACACGGCTGGCGGCAGCCGTGACCCGCATCGGCGAGTACAAGTGGCCGATTGAGCTGACACCCACCACCCGCCAGTTCCTGGACGGTGTTACTGAGCTCACAGGAGTCGAGTTCGATGCCGACAATCCGGACCTCCTGTTGAACCAGCTCGGAACGGTGGCACGGTTCGTCGGCGCCACCCTGCAAAACACCACCAACCCCACCCTCCTGAAGGGGGGCTACAAGCACAACGTCATTCCCGAGTCAGCGGAGGCCCTGGTGGATTGCCGGACCCTGCCGGGACAGCAGGAACATGTCCTCGAGATCGTCCGTGACCTCGCCGGAGCGGGCGTCGAGGTCAGCTATGTCCACTCGGACGTCTCCCTGGAGGTTCCCTTCGCGGGCAACCTTGTGGATTCCATGATCGACGCCCTGCATTCCGAGGATCCCGGCGCCAAGGTGCTCCCGTACACACTCTCGGGTGGGACCGACAACAAGTCCCTGAGCAGGCTGGGGATCACCGGCTACGGCTTCGCGCCGCTGCAGCTGCCCGATGAGCTGGACTTCACCGGGATGTTCCACGGAGTGGACGAGCGTGTCCCTGCCGATTCACTCAAATTCGGCGCCCGGGTGCTTAACACCCTGCTCACCAACTACTGAGCAGGCCACGTATGACGCCGGAAGAAATCCTGCCCCAGGCGCTGCTGGAGCGCATCCGCGGCCGGGCCGCCGGCTATGACCGTGATAACGCCTTTTTCCATGAGGATCTGGCGGAACTGGCCGCAGCGGGGTACCTCAAGCTCTTTGTCCCTGCAGCCGACGGCGGTGCGGGGTTGGGGCTTGAAGCGGCGGCACAGTGCCAGCGGAGGCTGGCAACGGCTGCGCCTGCCACCGCACTGGCGGTCAACATGCATTTGGTGTGGACCGGCGTCGCACACGTCCTGGCCGAGAGAGGCGACCACTCACTGGACTTCGTCCTCAAGGAGGCCGCGAACGGCGAAATCTTTGCCTTCGGCAATTCTGAGGCAGGTAACGATTCAGTCCTCTTCGATTCGCGGACCGTGGCCACGCCACTGCCCGGTGGCGGCTACAGGTTCACCGGGGCAAAGATCTTCACCAGCCTTTCCCCGGCGTGGACCAGGCTGGGGATCTTCGGAAAGGATGAAGGCGCACGCGGCGGAGAGGGAGAACTGATCCACGGGTTCATCACCCGTGAGACCCCGGGCTACACAATCCTGGACGACTGGAACACGCTCGGGATGCGGGCCAGCCAGTCCAACACAACAGTCCTGAACGCCGCCGAAGTCCCCGCTGACCGGATCTTCCGCAGGCTGCCCGTCGGGCCGAATGCCGACCCGTTGATCTTCGCCATTTTCGCCTGCTTTGAATCACTCCTCGCCGCCGTGTACACCGGCCTTGGAGAGCGCGCCCTGGATCTGGCCGTGGAGGCCGTCAAGCGCCGCACCTCCTTCAAGAACGGTGGCCGCAGCTATGCCCAGGATCCCGACATCCGCTGGAAAGTGGCAGAGGCCGCCATGGCCATGGACAATCTCTACCCCCAGCTCCTGATGGTGACGCGTGACGTTGACAGCCGTGTGGACCACGGGCCGCAGTGGTTCCCCAAGCTCGTCGGACTGAAAATCAACGCCACAGAGACCGCCCGCCGGGTGGTTGACCTTGCCATCAGGGTCAGCGGAGGCTCAAGTTACTTCCAGGGCAGTGAACTGGAGCGCCTGTACCGCGACGTTCTCGCCGGGATGTTCCACCCCTCCGATGACGAATCAGCGCACAATACAGTGGCGAATGCCTGGCTTGGCCCCCTGGAACAATAATGGTTGGGGCTAGACAGTCCGTTGAACCTGCATGACCCTGCGCCGGAGCCAAAAGCGGCGTCCTCCACCGAGGTAGAGCTTGCTGCGCTCGAGTTCCCACTTGCCGTACTCGGAGTGCTCCGCGAGCCGGCGCCGTGCCTCACGCAGTGAATCGTCAGGGCTTACCGTCAGTACGAGGTACTCGTACTGCCTCAAATAGTCCCGTTCCCGGTGGACGGAGCTGGTGAGAAATTGTTCCTTCATTGCTCTCCATTCTCGTCCATTTCCAGCTAACGTGAAGTCATGAGCATCGATCCGCGTGTCGCGCTTCAGTCCTTGACCGCTGCCTTGGAAGAACACCTTATCGCAGCCTCCAACCGGCGAGGCGATGGCGACCCCACAGTGGAAGCAGCTTTTTTCGCTGTTGCCGATGCCTTCGAAGTTTACGAGGACGCACTCTACGAGGCGTACAACGAAGTGACGCCGCTGCAGGTGTTTGACGACGAGGAAGATGAAGAGGAAGACGGCGTCCTGGACGACGACGAGGACCTGGAAATCGTCGAGGAGTAACGTCCGCCGGTTGCAGCAAATGCCGGCAGGATCAGGACGGTTCTGAAACGTCCTCGAGGGCGCGGGAAATCTCCGGCGGCAAGGGTGTCAGCTGGGCATCAAGGATCTCTTTAAGCTGGACAGGCGTCCGGGGGCCCACCATCGCTGTGGCAACCCCGTGTTGGGAAAGCAGCCAGCTGAGGGAGACATCCAGCGGTGTGCGGCCCAACCCCTTGGCAGCCATGGCCACCGCTTCCACCACACGGGACGGCTTCTCTGCCAGGTACGGTTCAACGTAGGGCGCAAGGATGGAGTGTGCGGCCCGGGAGTCGCCAGGGATGTTGCCCCGGTACTTGCCCGTGAGGACACCCCGGCCCAGCGGGGCCCATGCCATCAGGCCCAGACCTGCGTCCTCCACTGCGGGAATGAGCTCCTCTTCCGCCTTCCGCTGAAGCAGCGAATATTCTGACTGCGCAGCCACCAGTGGAAACCCGGCCACGGCGGCGGCCTTGGCAGTTTGCCAGCCGTTGAAGTTTGAGACGCCCGCATACCTGGCCCGCCCGGTCCGCAGGGCGAATTCGAGGGCCGAGAGGGTTTCCTCCAACGGGACGTTGGCGTCCCATGCCTGCGCAAACCAAATATCCACGTAGTCAGTCCCGAGCCTTGCCAGGCTGGCGTCCAGCCCGGACAGCAGCGCGTTCCGTGAGGTGTCCACTGTGCGCCGGCCGTCCGACGTCGACATCCCGGCTTTGGTGGCGATGGAGACTTCGGTCCGGGAGACAACATCCCCCAGCAGCGATCCGATCATCGCCTCTGCGCGGCCGTCCGCATAGGACGCTGCCGTGTCGATGTGCTTGCCACCGGCACTGACGAAAGCGCGCAGCAGGTCCGTGGCGTCCTGTTCATCGGTATCGCCTGCCCAGGACATGGTGCCCAGGGTAAGGGCGGAGACCCGCAATCCACTGTTGCCGACATAACGCTGCTGCATAGCAGCAAGCTTACGGGGAATCATCAGGGTCCATGACGTAGGGTCTTTACCGTGAACTGGTTTGAGGCGGCCCTGCTGGGCCTTGTGCAGGGACTGACCGAATTTCTACCGATTTCATCAAGCGCGCACCTGCGGATTGTGGGGGAGTTCCTGCCGAACGCCGCCGATCCCGGTGCCGCCTTTACCGCCATAACGCAACTGGGAACCGAAACGGCGGTCCTTGTCTTTTTTCGGCATGACATCGTCAGGATCTTCAGGGCGTGGACCGGCGCACTCACCGGCAAAGTGTCCAGGCAGGACCCGGATGCGCGGATGGGTTGGCTCGTTATTCTCGGAAGCCTGCCCATCATCGTCCTGGGGCTTCTGTTCCAGGACCAGATCGAATCAGTACTGCGGAGCCTGTGGATCGTGGCCACCACGCTGATCGTCTTCGGGCTGGTCCTGGCGGTGGCCGATGCGGTGGGCAGACAGGAACGCGAGCTGACCCGGCTGACGTACAAGCATGGTGTCTTTTATGGACTTGCCCAGGCAATGGCGCTTATTCCCGGCGTTTCGAGGTCGGGCGGGACCATCACGGCCGGCCTGCTGATGGGCTACACCAGGGAAGCCGCGGCACGGTATTCATTCCTCCTGGCCATTCCTGCCGTTTTCGGCAGCGGTCTGTTCCAGCTCTACAAGACCGTCACCAACGAGGGCATCAGCGGACCCTACGGCCTGCCGGAGACGGCGATGGCCACCGTCATTGCGTTTGCCGTGGGCTATGTGATCATCGGCTGGTTCCTGAAGTTCGTTTCCACCCGCAGCTACCGCCTCTTTGTCTGGTACCGGATCTTCCTGGGGATGGCGCTGTATCTGCTGCTCGGTTTCAATGTCATCAGCGCCTAGCACTAGGCTTGGCCTGTGAAATCCTGGATATCCCGCCCTGTTCCCGAACTGCCCGGAAGAATGTCCGCCGTACGGCTGTTCGACACAGCCCGCGGCATCGAAGTGACACTTCCCGCGGGCCGAGACCAGTCGATGTATGTCTGTGGAATCACCCCTTATGACGCCACGCACATGGGGCACGCTGCCAGTTACGTGGCCTTTGACCTGCTGAACCGGGCCTGGCGCGACGCCGGGCAGCGCGTTTCGTACGTCCAGAATGTCACCGACGTTGACGACCCCCTACTGGAACGGGCCACAGCCACGGGAGTTGACTGGAGGGACCTTGCGGCCAGCCAGGTTGAGCTCTTCCGGACCGATATGGAAGCACTGAACGTGCTGGCACCGGATAACTATGTTGGGGCCGTGGAATCCATTCCCCTCATTGTCCCGGCGATCGAGCACCTTGTCCGGCTCGGCCTCGCCTATCGCGTGCCGGGTAGTGCGGAAGAACCCGACGGCGATGTGTATTACGACGTCGAGGCAGCCGGCAAGCATTCCGTCCCCGATGAACCGGATGCCTGGACCCTGGGCTCCATTTCGGGCATGGCGGAAACTGAGATGCTGGAGCTCTTTGCTGAACGGGGCGGCGATCCCGGGCGGGCCGGCAAGCGGCAGGCCCTTGATCCACTCCTCTGGCGGGTTGCGCGGGACGGCGAGCCCAGCTGGCCCGGCGGCGAGCTTGGGCCGGGCAGGCCCGGCTGGCACATCGAGTGCACAGTCATCGCCCAGAAATACCTCCCGGCCCCCTTCACCGTCCAGGGCGGCGGCTCTGACCTGATCTTCCCCCATCACGAAATGGGTGCCGGGCATGCGTATTCTCTGGCCGGCGTGCCGTTGGCCCAGCACTTTGCCCACGCCGGCATGGTGGGCCTTGACGGTGAAAAGATGAGCAAGTCCAAGGGAAATCTGGTCCTGGTCTCCGCATTGCGGGCTGCAGGGGAGGAGCCCGCGGCCATCCGCCTGGCTATCCTGGCACACCACTACCGTACGGACTGGTCCTGGACAGGGTCCGGATTTGCCCAGGCGAAGGAACGGCTGGAGTCCTGGCGCCGCGCCCTCGCCAGTGCTCCCGCGGGATCCGCGGCTGGCCTTATTGCCGGGATGCGCGAGGCAATGGCCGCTGATTTGAACGCGCCCGGGGCGCTGGCGGCCGTGGACAAATGGGCTGCGATGGCTACCGCATCAGGCACTGAGGGGAGCCAGCATGACCAGGCTCTTGCCAGCGACGCGATAGATGCACTTCTCGGCGTCCGGCTGTAACGATTTCTTTTTGAGGCCGCTTCCCGTCCGGATGCGGGTCGGCCTCTTAGGGCCGGTCCTGGCCGCGGCGTTTGAGGTACCGCTCAAACTCCCGTGCGATGGATTCCCCGCTCGCCTCAGGAAGGTCGGCCGTATCCTTGGCCTCTTCCAACTGGCGCACGTAGGCAGCGATCTCCGGATCCTCGGTGGCGAGCTCATCAACGCCCCGCTCCCAGGCGTCGGCTTCCTCGGCCAGTTCGTGTGTATCCAAAGGCACCTGCAGCAATTCCTCAATCCGGTGCAGGAGGGCCAGCTGCGCCTTGGGTGACGGCGCCTGGGCTACGTAGTGCGGTACGGCCGCCCACAGCGACACGGTAGGAATCCCGGCGAGCAGCGAGACTTCGGACAGTACGCCCACAATCCCCACCGGACCTTCATACTGGGAGGCCTCCAGGTTCAGCCGCTCCCGGAGCGGCCCGTCGTCGGAAGAGGTACTGACGGGGATAGGCCGGCTGTGCGGAACGTCAGCCAGCAGGGCTCCCACCAGCACCACGTAGTCCACCTTCAACGCCTCCGCATGCACCAGCAGCTCGGCCGTGTAGGCACGCCATTTATAGGAGGGCTCAGTTCCCTGCACAAAGATGACATCCACGTTGGAGCCGGGCGCACTCGCCTTGTAGATGCGCGTAGATGGCCATTTGATCTTCCGTTCACCTGCCGCGTTCCGCCGCACCGTTGGACGGGTGAACTGGAAGTCGTAGTATTCATCAGCGTCGATGGAGGCAACCTTCTTGCCGCCCCAGAGCTTGTTGAGGTAGCGAAGTGAATCGCTCGCGGCCTCGCCGGCGTCGTTCCAGCCTTCAAAGGCGGCCAACATCACGGTCACCCGCTCTCCGTCCGCCACTGGCAGCAGGAACCGCTCGGGCTCGTCCGCGGCATCCGGTTCGGTGGTGTCTCCATCGAAGCTATTCATTTCTTCACCCTACGTCCAAGAAGCTGGGTGATGCATCGAATGAACCGCCAAAAAAACAAGCCGGCGCGGCGTAAGGGTTCAAGGAGGCCCCCATATTCGCCAAGGGCGTAGCCCGCAGCTGGCGTTCAGGTGGCACCGTAGACTGAAACCATGCGATCCACTGCCTCCCCTTCCCCGCTGAGAGCCGTTCTTTGGGACATGGACGGCACCATCGTGGACACGGAACCATACTGGATCGCCGCCGAACACGCGCTGGTCCAGGCGTACGGCGGGACCTGGTCGCACGAGCAGGCCATGCAGCTGGTGGGGCAGTCCCTGACGTTTTCCGCAGGCATTCTGCAGGAGGCCGGTGTCCGGCTGGAGATCCGGGAGATTATCGACACCCTGACTGCCGAGGTCATCCGCAATGTGCAGCGCAAGGTTCCTTGGCGTCCCGGTGCGCGGGAACTGCTGGATGACCTCCACAGTGCCGGCATCCGGTGCGCCCTGGTCACCATGTCTGAAGGCCCGCTGGCACGCCAAATCGTTTCCAGCCTTCCCCGGCAGTACTTCGAATTCCTGGTTACCGGAGACACTGTGGTCCGCGGCAAGCCGGACCCTGAGGCGTACCTGACGGCCGTTGAACTGCTGCGCCAGGATGATCCCGGCCTGAGCGTGGACCACTGTGTGGCGCTGGAGGATTCGGCACCGGGCGTTGCGGCCGCGGTGGCCTCAGGTGTTGCCACCGTTGCCATTCCTCACATGGTCCCGCTGCCGCCAGATCCACGGCACCTCACGTGGGATTCACTGGAGGGACGCACCGTGGCCGACCTGGAATCCATCGCTGTGCGCCGGGGCGAACAGCAGGCCCAAACAACGGCAATGCCGGCAAACGCTTCGAGGAGCCTCGCACTTGACTGAAACGAAAGCGCCCTCCCGCCGGGAGGGCATTCCGCTGGGCAGGATTGCGGGCATTCCCGTCATTTTGGCGTACTCCTGGTTTGTCATCGCCGCCTTTACGGTGGTTGCCTTCGGGCCCGCGCTCCTGGCGAGGAATCCCGCCCTGGGCTTCGCCGCCTACGTCGTAGCCTTTGCCTACGCCGTGCTCTTGCTGATCTCCGTCCTCGTCCACGAACTGGCTCACGCGCTGACCGCCAAGATCTATGGCTGGCCCACGCAGAAAATCGTCCTGAACCTTTGGGGCGGGCACACACAGTTCGAAAACTTCACGGCCACCCCGGGGCGCTCCGTGCTGGTGGCATTGGCCGGGCCGGCTGCCAACTTCGTTCTTGCCGGTGCGGCTTGGCTGGTGCTTTCCATGACGAGCCTTCCCAGCGTGGCGGACATCCTGACAAATATCTTTATGGTGGCAAACCTGCTGATCGGCATATTCAACGTCCTGCCCGGACTCCCACTAGACGGTGGGCGCCTGGTCGAGTCGGCGGTCTGGAAAGCAACAGGAAGTCAGGCAAAAGGCACAATCGCGGCGGGCTGGGCCGGACGCGTCCTTGTTGTCGCCCTGGGTTACTGGTTTATTGTCCGGCCGCTGCTGGCCGGTGAGCAGCCGGACTTTAGCTTCCTGATGATCACCATCCTCGTCGCCGGATTCCTGTGGATGGGCGCCTCGGCCTCCATCCAACAGGGAACACTGCGCAGCAGGCTCCACCTCGTGAGCGCTGTAGCACTGTCCGAACCCGCCGTCGGCATTCCAGCTTCAGCAACGGTGGCGGAAATCCTGCGGCTCTCACCGTCGGGAACCCCTGCAGTTGTTGTCTGCGGCCCGGACGGCCGCCCGCAGGGAGTAGTGGACCCATCGGCTGTTTCTGCCGTTCCCCCTGCCGCCGCGGGAACCACCCCCGTCACCGCCGTGTCCTATGCCCTGGTTCCGGGCGCCTATGTGCCCGAATGGTCCAAGGGGCAGGAGCTCATCCAGTACCTCGCCCAACTGGAGGGCCGGGAATATGCTGTGGTGGACCACCGGGGGACGGTGACCGGGCTCCTGCGGCAGAATGCCGTGCTGGCCGCCATCACCGGCAAGGGTGTCCGGCCCAATGGCTATCCGCAGGGCCAAAACCGGTAGAGTTACGTGCCGGTCGTGCATTGCCGCTGAACGGTTGCCGACGAGGGCCTCTGTGCAGGGCCGGGCTGGCCATAACAGTGCGCGGCCCAACAGTTTCAGCGGCCCCACAGTCTTACAGGAGCGAGGAAGAATCATGAGCAGCGAAACTGCCGCCAACGAAGCCACAGCAGCAACCCAAGACGGTGTTGTTGGCAGCGGCTTGCAGCCAACAGGCGCTGCACGGCGCCGGGGTCCCTTCCGCGAAGGGGAGCGGGTCCAGCTGACTGACGAGCGCGGCCGGATGAACACCATCACGCTGGAAACCGGCGGCGCGTTCCACACCCACCGCGGTTTCCTGAACCACGACGAGATCATCGGCAAGGTGGACGGTTCGGTGGTGGTGAACAACGTCGGCCAGCAGTACCAGACGCTGCGCCCGCTGCTCTCCGATTTTGTGCTGTCCATGCCCCGGGGCGCCGCCGTGGTTTACCCGAAGGATGCAGGGCAGATTGTCACCATGGCGGACATCTTTCCCGGCGCCAGGGTGGTGGAGGCCGGAGTCGGTTCAGGCGCGCTGTCCATCTCACTGCTCCGCGCTGTGGGCGACAACGGCTACCTTCACTCCTTTGAACGCCGGGCGGAATTCGCGGACATTGCCCGGGGCAACGTGGAGACCATCTTTGGTGGCCCCCACCCCGCCTGGAAGGTCTCACTCGGCGATTTCCAGGAGGAAGTGGTCCGCAGCGAAGCCCCCGGGTCTGTTGACCGTGTGGTCCTTGACATGCTGGCGCCGTGGGAGTGCCTCGACGCCGTTGCCACGGTGCTTGCGCCGGGCGGCGTTTGGATCAATTACGTAGCTACCGTCACGCAGCTTTCCCGGACGGCCGAGGCCATCCGCGCCGACGGCCGTTTCACCGAGCCCGATGCATGGGAATCCATGGTGCGCGGCTGGCACCTGGAAGGCCTGGCGGTCCGCCCGGACCACCGCATGGTGGCCCACACCGGTTTCCTGCTGGTGACACGCCGGCTGGCTGACGGTGTCACCGGGATTTCGGTCAAGCGCCGGCCGTCCAAAACGGATTTCAATGAAGAGGACGTCAATGCCTGGACGCCCGGGGCGGTGGGCGAACGGCTGGTATCAGACAAGAAACTTCGCCGTGCAGCGAGGGACGCCATCGCCGGCACCAACGTTAAAGACGAACCGGAGATCACGAACTAGTCCATATTTCGGGAGTCTTCAGCTGTACCTGCCAACTTGGGGCTAAGGTCTTAAGAGAAGCGCAGGAAGGGGCTGATGCATGATGGAGACGCCGAACCAGGACTCCGGACGCACACCGGCGGAGCAGTCTGCCGCCAACGATCTGTCCGTTGCCGACCGGCAGGTTAACATCCTCCGGGACAAACTCAGGCACATCGACCGCCAATTGGCAGCCGCGACACAAAACAACGCCAAGCTGGTCAGCATGCTGGAAACTGCGAAAGCGGAGATTCTTCGGCTGAAGAACGCCTTGGACCAGGAAGGGCAGCCGCCGTACAGCTTTGGCACCATTCTCCAGTTGAATCCGAAGCGGCAGCCGTCGGCCGGCAGCAGCGGGCAAGCCGCAACTGAGGAATCCGCCGACATCTTCAATGCCGGCCGCAAGATGCGGGTGGGGATCAGTCCACTGGTCAACATCAACCAGTTGGCAGTGGGCCAGGAGGTCCTGCTCAACGAGGCACTGCTGATCGTGGCCGGACTCGGGTACGAGCGTGCCGGAGAGCTTGCGACACTCAAGGAAATGCTCGGCGCCGACCGCGCCCTGGTGGTGGGGCGCGCGGACGAAGAGCGGGTGATCCGGCTGTCCGGGGCGCTGCTGTCCGAAAAGCTCAGGGTGGGCGATGCACTGTCCATCGACTCCCGCACAGGATATGCCCTGGAGAAGGTGCCCCGGTCTGAGGTGGAAAACCTCGTGCTCGAGGAAGTCCCGGACATCACCTACGAGGACATCGGTGGACTGGGGCCACAGATCGAGCAGATCCGCGACGCCGTCGAGCTGCCGTTCCTGCACCCTGACCTCTACCGTGAGCACGGCCTGAAGGCACCCAAGGGGATCCTGCTTTATGGCCCGCCGGGCTGCGGCAAGACCCTCATCGCCAAGGCAGTAGCCAACTCGTTGGCCGCCCGGGCGGCAGAACGTTCAGGCAACGTAGACCTGAAGAGCTACTTCCTGAACATCAAGGGTCCGGAACTGCTGGACAAGTACGTGGGGGAGACCGAACGGCACATCCGCCTGATCTTCTCCCGGGCCCGCGAAAAGGCCTCCGACGGCAGCCCCGTAGTGGTGTTCTTCGATGAGATGGACTCCCTTTTCCGCACCCGCGGAACAGGGATCTCCTCAGACGTCGAAACCACCATCGTTCCCCAGCTGCTCAGTGAGATCGACGGCGTGGAGCGGCTGGACAACGTGATTGTGATCGGCGCCTCCAACCGCGAGGACATGATTGATCCGGCCATCCTGCGTCCGGGGCGCCTGGACGTCAAAGTCAAGATCCACCGTCCCGACGCCGAGGCCGCAGCCGACATCTTCAACAAGTACATCACCACTGATCTGCCGTTCCACGAGTCCGATCTGGCAGAGCATGACGGTGACGTCCAGGCAACGGTGGATGCCATGATCCAGCGCACGGTGGAAGCCATGTACTCCACGGACAAGTCCAACGAGTACCTCGAGGTCACCTACGCCAACGGCGACACAGAGATGCTCTACTTCAAGGACTTCAACTCCGGCGCCGTGGTGCAGAATGTGGTTGACCGGGCCAAGAAGTACGCCATCAAGGATTTGCTGACGCTGCACCAGAAGGGCCTGCGGATCGAGCACCTGCTGCGCGCCGTGGTGGATGAATTCCGCGAACACGAGGATATGCCCAACACCACCAATCCGGATGACTGGGCACGCATCTCCGGCAAGAAGGGCGAGCGGATCACCTACATCCGCACCATTGTGCAGGGCAAGGCAGGCCAGGAGCCAGGCAAGTCTATTGAGACGATGCCGAACACAGGGCAGTACCTGTGACGGCTGCACCGGAACCCGTCGTCGGGGGATCGCTCCCCGTCGGCGGGGCCATGCGCGTTATGGGGGCCGAGACCGAGTACGGGATCCATGCCCCCTCGGCCCCCGGCGCCAATGCCACCATGATGTCCGCCCGGGTAGTGCAGGCGTATGCGCAGGTGACACGCCAGCGCGCCGCCGGAGGAGCAGAGACGCGGTGGGACTACACCGACGAGGAGCCCCTGCACGACGCCCGCGGCTGGACGCTTGAGCGGGAATCTGCCCACCCCAGCCAGCTGACTGACCAACCGCCGGTTCTTGACGCCGAAGCCGTGGCCCTTGCCTACGGACGCGAGGAACTGGAACTCGACGGGCAGGACGAGTCAGGCACGCTGCTGATGAACATGGTCCTGGGGAACGGCGCGCGCCTGTACGTGGACCATGCCCACCCGGAGTATTCCAGCCCTGAGGTCACCAGTCCCCGTGACGCCGTGAAGTGGGACGCGGCAGGGGACCTCGTAGCCCTGGCCGCAGTCCGGCGGCTCGCGGCGGATCCGGAACTCCCCGCCGTCAACCTCTACAAAAACAACACGGACAACAAGTCCGTCTCGTACGGGTCCCATGAGAACTACCTCATGCCGCGTTCTGTCCCGTTTGGCGACATCGTGCGGGGCCTGACACCCTTCTTCGTCACCCGGCAAATCATGTGTGGTTCCGGCCGGGTGGGCCTGGGACAGGACAGCTCCACACCGGGTTACCAGATCAGCCAGCGGGCGGATTTCTTTGAAGCGGAAGTGGGCCTTGAGACCACCATCCGGCGGCCCATCATCAATACCCGTGATGAACCGCATGCCACGGCAGACAAATACCGTCGGCTGCATGTGATCATTGGGGACGCCAACCTGAGCCAGGTGTCCAACTACCTGAAGTTCGGCGCCACAGCCCTGGTTCTCAGCCTCATCGAAGCCGGCCTTGCGCCGAAAGTGGAAGTGCACGAGCCCGTCGCCGGGCTGCAGGCCGTCAGCCACGACACGTCGCTGACCGCCAAACTCAGGCTGCTGGACGGGCGCCGGGTAACAGCCCTGGACCTTCAGTGGATGTATCACGAGGCCGCCGCAAAGCTCGCCCAGGACACTGGAGTGGGCGACGCCGTCGACGGGGACGGGCACACCCACGAGGTCCTGGAGCGCTGGGCGTCCACGCTCACGCAACTGGACTCGGACAGGGCGGCTGCCGCCTCGTCGGTGGAGTGGCTGGCAAAGCTTTCCCTCCTGGAGGGTTACCGGGACCGTGACGGACTGGCCTGGGACGACGCCCGGCTTGGCCTGGTGGATCTGCAATGGGCGGATATCCGCCCGGAAAAGGGCCTGTATTACAGGTTCCTCGCGCGGAACCGGATGCAACGGATCATCGACGACGCCGACATCGCCACTGCGGTCACCGAACCGCCGTCGGACACCCGGGCCTTTTTCCGTGGCCGTTGCATCAGCAGCTTCGGCAAGGATGTGGTGGGGGCCAGCTGGGACTCGGTGATCTTTGACGTTCCGGGGTACGGCCGGCTCCAACGGGTGCCCACCAGGGAACCGCTGCGCGGCACCAAAGCACTCACCGGAGGGCTCTTTGCCCGCCATCGGACGGCCGGTCCTTTCCTGGCAGAGCTGCTGGGACACAAGACTGCTCCGCCTCCGGCGTAAACCGCCCAAGCCGGTCAATGGCGTGGCAATATTGGGCATATCGGAAGATCCGTCCCGGATCCGATGACTCACAGAGGGAGTGATAACAATGGCAGGCCAGGAGCAGCAGCAGCCACAATCGCGCGACAGCCAGGTCGAGGAAGACGTGCCGGAGGCCCCTCCCGCGCCCCCTGAAGCCCAGGCATCGGCGTCCACCCAGGGCGTGGATGACCTCCTCGACGAAATCGACGGCGTCCTTGAATCCAACGCTGAAGAGTTTGTCCGCGCGTTCGTCCAAAAGGGCGGTCAGTAACCCGGGTTCCGGATGCTGGCGGAAGCCGCGGACGGCCGGAAACTGTACAGACGCTGAAGTACCACGTTCAAGGAGTGCATGAGTGCAGGAATCAACCGCCAATCAGGTAGCCGCCAGTGCGACGTCGTCATTTACCGAGCATCTGCAGCGGGACCGCCCGGAGCTGCTTCCCTACGGCCGTGACCTCCCGGCCGGAGCAAATCTGAGCACACCCCTGCAGGTGCCGCACGCCACCACCATCGTGGCGATGAGCTACGGTGGCGGCGTGTTGATGGCCGGTGACAGGCGTGCCACCATGGGCAACGTGATTGCCAGCCGGCACATTGAAAAGGTATTTCCGGCAGATCAGTACTCGGTCCTGGGCATAGCGGGAACAGCAGGCATCGCAATAGACCTCACCCGCCTCTTCCAGGTGGAGCTGGAACACTACGAAAAGATCGAGGGCACGCTGCTCAGCCTGGATGGCAAGGCCAACAGGCTGGGGGCCATGATCCGTAGCAACCTTCCCATGGCCATGCAGGGACTGGCCGTGGTTCCGCTCTTTGCAGGCTTTGACACCACGGCCGGCGTGGGCCGCCTCTTCTCCTACGACGTCACCGGCGGCCGGTACGAGGAACGCGAACACCACACGGTGGGGTCCGGTTCGGTTTTCGCCCGCGGCGCCCTTAAAAAGCTATGGCGGCCCAACCTCACGGAAGCCGAGGCAGTTTCGGTGGCCGTGGAATCGCTTTATGACGCTGCCGACGACGATTCCGCCACCGGCGGCCCTGATCCCGTCCGTCAGCTGTGGCCGATTGTCTATACGGTGAACAGGTCCGGTGCCCGGCGGGTGCCCGAGTCCGAACTGGCCACGGTGGCAGGAAACATCATCGAAGCCCGTACCAGCGCACGGCGGGAGGCCTAAGATGACGCAGCAGTTTTATGTTTCGCCCGAGCAGCTGATGAAGGACCGTGCGGACTTCGCACGGAAAGGCATCGCACGCGGCAGGTCTGTGGTGGTGGTCAGCTGTGAGGACGGCATCGCGCTTGTTGCGGAAAACCCGTCACCATCCCTGCATAAAATCGGCGAGATCTACGACAAAATCGCGTTTGCCGCTGTCGGCAAGTACAACGAATTCGAAAGCCTGCGCCAGGCGGGCGTGAGGTATGCCGATGTCCGCGGATACTCGTATGACCGCGAAGATGTCACGGCCCGCGGACTCGCCAGTGTCTATGCGCAAAGCCTCGGGGCCGTGTTCACGGCGGAACAGAAGCCCTTCGAAGTGGAGTTGGCCGTGGCCGAGGTGGGCCCCACGCAGGAACGCGACCACCTCTACCGGCTGACTTTCGACGGCTCCATCGCAGATGAGGACGGCTTCATAGTGATGGGCGGCCAGGCTGAGAAGGTGTCATCCGCCATCGCGGCAGGCTGGCGCTCGTCATTGCGGTTCCCCCATGCAATCCGTCTCGCGATGGAAGGCCTGGTCACGGACACGGAAGCAGGGGAACTGCCGGCCAAGGCGGTGGAAGTGGCTGTGCTGGACCGCATGTCCGAGAGCTCCCGTGGCTCGCGGCGCGCGTTTCGGCGACTGAACGACGCCGATCTCACGGCGTTGCTTGCTGAGGAGGACTGAGATGGACAAGAGGATCTTCGGTATTGAAACCGAGTTTGGCATTTCGTACTCGAGCCCGGATTCCCGGCCGTTGGCGCCCGAGGAAGTGGCCCGCTACCTTTTCCGCAAGGTGGTCAGCTGGGGGCGGTCATCCAATGTGTTCCTGACCAACGGTTCCCGCCTCTACCTCGATGTCGGATCGCACCCCGAGTACGCCACCGCTGAATGTGATGACCTGGCCCAGCTCATTGCCCACGACCGGGCCGGTGAACTCATCCTTGATGACCTCGTGGACGAGGCTCAATCGAGGCTGGCGGCTGAGGGCTTCAACGGCACCGTGTACCTGTTCAAGAACAACACTGATTCAGCCGGGAACTCCTACGGCAGCCATGAAAATTACCTGATCCCGCGGCGGGGCGAGTTCTCCAGGCTGGCCGAAATCCTCATTCCCTTCCTTGTCACCCGGCAGCTCATCGCCGGGGCGGGCAAAATCCTCAAAACACCGCACGGGGCAACCTACGCGTTTTCGCAGCGGGCCGATCACATCTGGGAGGGCGTCTCGTCCGCCACCACCAGGTCCCGCCCCATCATCAACACCAGGGACGAGCCACACGCCGACGCCGAGTTCTTCAGGCGGCTCCATGTCATTGTGGGCGATTCGAACATGTCCGAAACGACGGCCCTGCTGAAGGTGGGCACGGTGGACCTGATCCTGCGGATGATTGAGGCGGGTGTGATCATGCGCGACATGAGGATGGAAAACCCCATCCGCAGCATCCGGGAAATTTCCCACGACCTCAGTGGCCGTGCCCTGGTCCGGCTGGCGAACGGCCGCCAGCTGACAGCGCTGGAGATCCAGCAGGAGTACCTAACAAAGGTCACCGCTTTTGTCCAGGAGAACGGCGCGCACAACCCGCATGTCCCGCTCATCCTTGACCTGTGGGGCAGGACCCTGAGGGCCATTGAAAGCGGCGATACCAGCTCCATCGAAACCGAAATCGACTGGGCCATCAAAAAGAAGCTGATGGACAACTACCGGGAACGGCATGGCCTGGGCCTGGACGCACCGCGGATTGCGCAGCTTGACCTCACTTACCACGACATTTCGCGCAGCCGCGGCCTCTACTATCTGCTCCAGTCCAGGGGCGCAGTGCGTCGCGTGGTGGATGACACCATAGTCAAGGATGCAGTGGACGCGCCGCCCCAGACCACCAGGGCTAAGTTGCGGGGGGACTTCGTCCGCCGCGCCCAGGAACTGGGCAGGGACTACACGGTGGACTGGGTGCATCTGAAGCTCAATGACCGCGCACACCAGACCATCCTGTGCAAGGATCCGTTCCGCAGCGTTGACGACCGTGTGGATGCCCTGCTGGACTCTATGGGCTGACACACAGCTTGAGGGGCTATTCTGGATAGGGCCGTTCTTTGGCCCTGCAGCGGTGCCGAGTGTACGAGTTCCGGCGCCGCATCCACCTTGCCCCGACGAAAGTTCTCTTACGTGCGCCGACTACTTGCAATTCTTATCCCCGGTCTGCTGTTGCTTACCGCCTGTGGCGGCTCGCCCGCAGCACCGGAACCCACCAGTCAGTCCACTGGCGATACTGCGAAGTTCGACTCCCTGAAACTGACGGACAACGGGGACAAAAAAGCTCCCGGCGTCGAATTTACCAAACCACTCGAAGTGACTGAACCCACCGTCAAGGTGGTCGCCGAGGGCAGCGGGGATCCCGTCAAACCGAACCAGGTTGCGAACATCTCGATTCTCGCCCTGAACGGAACCGACGGCTCCACCCTGGAGGACACCTTCGCCGGTGAGCCCGAGCCCCTGGAACTCAACGAGGACCTCAAGACCGGAAGCGCCTTCATTTACAACGCATTTGTTGGTGCCAAGGTCGGCTCAAGCCTTGCCCTTGCCATTCCCGGCCAGGCTGCCGCCGCCGGTGCCCCGGCCCAGCCCACGCAGCTGCTGCTGATCAAGGTGCTCTCCGCTGCGGACGTTACCCCGGCGCTCGAAAAGCCTGAGGGCGATCCCGTTACGCCGCCTGCCGGCCTTCCCACCGTCAAGGAAAATGACAAGGGCGTTCCGGAGATCTCCGTGGATGGCGCTGCGGCGCCGACTGCCCTCGTGGCCCAGGACCTCATCAAGGGCAAGGGTGCCGAGGTCAAGGCAACAGACACCCTCACCGTCAACTACGTGGGTGTGAACCTCGTGGGCGGCACCAAGTTTGATTCAAGCTTCGACCGCGGAGAGCCCGCCAGCTTCCCGCTGACGGGTGTCATCAAGGGCTGGACGCAGGGGCTCGCCGGGAAGACGGTCGGCTCGCGCGTCCTGCTGGTCGTCCCCAAGGACCTGGCCTACGGTGACGCCGGGCAGGGCGAAGCTAAGGGCGACCTTGTTTTCGTTGTCGACATCCTCGGCGTTAAGTAGCTCGACAGCATATCCACACACCTCAACCACACCACGCCCCACCAATTAGAAGGAGCAACCATGTCATTTGGTCAGCGCAATTTCGACCGCCAGAAGCCGGAAATTGACTTCCCGGAAGGCGATGTCCCCACGGAGCTGGTCATCACCGACCTCATCGAGGGTGACGGCACCGAGGCCAAGGCCGGCGACACCGTCTCCACCCACTACGTGGGTGTTGCCTGGTCCACCGGCGAAGAATTCGACGCATCCTGGGGCCGCGGCGCACCGCTGGACTTCCGCGTAGGCGTCGGCCAGGTCATCCAGGGCTGGGACCAGGGCCTGCTCGGCATGAAAGTGGGCGGACGCCGCCGCCTGGAGATACCCTCTGAGCTTGCTTACGGATCACGCGGGGCCGGCGGAGCCATCGGCCCCAACGAAGCGCTGATCTTTGTGGTCGACCTCGTGGGCGTCCGCTGATTAGAGCCGTATAGGGCGTAGCCGCCCAAGGCGTAGCCGCAAAAAGCACTGGCGCCGGCGCTGAAGGCGCGGTAACGATCAGGACTGTTGTCCTGTCGTTGCCGCGCTTTCTGCTTTCCGGCATGGACTTTAGTAACGTAGCCTGCGTGTCCGCATCCCGTACAGAGCGCCTCCTGAATCTGCTGATTGCACTCCTCAACACCAAATACGGCCTCCGCCGCAGCGAGCTGCGCGAAAAGGTCTACCACGACACGTCCGGCAATGACGTGGCCTTTGGCAGGATGTTCGAGCGTGACAAAAACGACCTGCGGCAGTTCGGCTTCGACGTGGAGACCGTTACAGACCTGGGCTGGAGTGAAGACGATCCCGCCACCACGCGCTACCGGATCGGCAAGGAGTCCAACAGGCTGCCGGACGTCCGGCTCAGCCCGGGGGAGTGGACAGTACTCCTGCTGGCTTCGCAGCTCTGGGAACGGGCGGCCCTGGGCGCCGCCGCACAGAACGCGCTGCGGAAGCTGCAGGCTTCCGGCGGCCTGTCTGACGTTGAACTTCCCGTCGGTGTTCAGCCACGAATCAAACCCGCCGGCAGGGCGTTTGATGAGCTCGTCGGCGCCATGCACGCCCAGCACCCGGTCACCTTCAGCTATCTGGCAGGCAGTACCGGCAACGAAGAGCTCCGGACGGTGGAACCCTGGGGCCTGGGAAGCCGGTTCGGCCAGTGGTACCTGGCCGGCTATGACCGCACCCGCCAGGCTGTGCGGCATTTCCGCCTCTCCCGGATCACCAGTGCCGTTACAGTCCGGGACAAGGAGCGCTATTCTCCGCCGGAGAACTTCAACATCCGTGAAGTGCTGGCCAGGCTTCCGGAACTCCCGCTTCGGACCGCCGTCGTGGACGTCAAGGCGGGGCGGCTGGTGGGCTTGCGCCAGCGCGCTGCCGGTTCCGCGGAAGGCGGGGATACAGGAGTGCCCGACGCCGGCTACGACAGGCTTGAGCTTCAGTTCAGGGATGCGGAGGTGCTTGCCGAGGAACTGGCTTCCTACGGCCCGGATGCCCTGGCAGTCTCGCCGGAAGATCTCATGGCGGCCGTGCGGCGGAGACTGCGTGCCGCCGCCGACTTCTGCGCCGCTCCGGTTCCGGAGTTCAGGTTTTCGGATGCCACTGCAGCCCGGACGGCCCGCAAGCGCACGTCTGAAGACCAGCTCAAACGGATGCTGCAGCTGGTGCCATTCCTGGTGCACAACCAGGGGCTGCACATCCAGGACGTTGCGCAGCGCTTCGGAGTCACGCGCAGCGAACTGGAAGATGACTTGCGGATCCTCATCTGTTCGGGCCTGCCGGAGGGGTATCCGGACGACCTCCTGGACATCCAGTGGGAGGACGACCACGTGTACATCACCCAGGATCTGGATCTCACCAGGCCGGTCCGTTTCACCGTGGAGGAGGCCTGTGCCCTCCTCACTGGTTTGGAGACCCTCAACGGCCTGCCGGAACTCGCTGAAGGCGGAGCGCTGGAATCCGTGACCCTGAAGCTTATGGCAGCGGCCGGTGAAGAGGGACTTCGCGCCGGCTCCCTCGCAGGGCCCGAGGTGGGTCCGGCGGACTCCGCCATTCTCGAACTGATCCATCAGGCGATCGCTGAGCGGGCCCAGCTGCACCTTGTGTATTTGTCCCCGCAGCGCGACCGGTTTTCAGAACGCGACGTTGACCCGCTCCGCCTTTATTCGCTGGACAACACGTGGTATTTCGAGGCGTACTGCCATTCGGTGCAGGGCTTGCGGAACTTCAGGCTGGACCGGGTCCAGGAGTTGCGGCCAAACGGCAAGCAGGCGTCAACCAACATGGAGCCCGCCGAAGGTTTCCCCGCCAAGCTCTTTACTCCCACCGACGACGACGTCACCGTGACGGTCCAGCTCACCAGGCAGGGCGCCGGCCTGGCTGATGACTACTACGCCGAACGCACGGCAGTCCTTCAGGATGGCGGCCTGGTGGCGGAGATCCGGTTCGGCAACACGGCCTGGCTGCCCATGTTTGTGGCCCAGCACGGGGGTACGGTGCGCATCCTGGAGCCTGTGGAGCTGGCGGACTCCGCACGCAACTGGATCAAGGCCTCGTTGGACCGGTACGGCGGCTAGACTTCTCAGCATGCCTTGGTGGTCCTGGATTCTGCTCTGGATAGCGCTTGTTGCGCTCTCCCTCCTCTTCTATGTGTTTTTGGGCATCCGCCTTTTCCGACAGTTCATGGCAACCGTCAAAGACCTCGGTGCCGCCGGCGAGAAACTGGGGCGGCTGAATCCGGCTCTTCCTCCGCCCGGGGACAGCCCGTCGGACACGGCGGAGCAGCCCGGTTC
Source organism: Arthrobacter sp. CDRTa11 (assembly GCF_026427775.1). Lineage (NCBI taxonomy): Bacteria > Bacillati > Actinomycetota > Actinomycetes > Micrococcales > Micrococcaceae > Arthrobacter > Arthrobacter sp. CDRTa11. Next base: position 2,938,808 of record NZ_CP044532.1, read on the forward strand.
AGCCGTTTTTGCCTCACCTGTACGGATGCGGCATGATTACCACACATCCGTCTCATCACGCCGGGAACAGCGCCGCCAAAGGCGGGTTCGGCGCAGGACCGACCGGGGCCAGCCGCAGCTACTGGGCGATCTCGACTTCACTTAGACGTAGGATGTATCCAGAGGAAAGGAACTCCCGTGGGAAGACTCTTTGATGGCCCGTGGCCAATCGTAATTATCATCGTCGTGGCGTTGCTGCTCTTTGCCGCGCCCAAGCTTCCTGCCATGGCGCGCAGCCTTGGCCAGTCGATGCGGATCATTAAATCCGAAGTCAAGGAAATGAAGAACGACGGCAAGACTGAGACCCCCGATGCATCGGGGCCCGTGGAGGGCAAGGTCGTCAACCATCCGCAGGGCAAACCCGGTGAGCCGACCGACGGTACTGACGCTCCGCCGTCGAACCGCGCTTAACCTGCAGTGGCACTAACGAGGGGCCGTAAATCAAACCCTGAAGGGCGGATGGCTCTTTGGGACCACCTCAGGGAGCTGAAGAACCGGCTGATCAAGTCGGCCATCGGCGTTGTCGTCGGCGGCGTGGGCGGCTGGTTCCTCTATGACCCGTTGCTCGCGGCATTGGCCGAGCCGGTGAACCGCATTTCGCAGCAAACGGGTGGGCTCTCGGCCATTAACTTTGGCACGATTGCTTCACCGTTCGACTTCAAATTGCAGATGTCGTTGCTGATCGGCCTGGTTATTTCCAGCCCGATCTGGATCTACCAGTTGTGGGCGTTCATCACCCCGGGCCTGACCTCGAAAGAGCGGCGCTACACCCTGGGCTACATGGCGGCAGCCGTGCCATTGTTCCTGGCGGGAATCTACGCGGGCTGGCTGGTGGTCCCGCAGGTGGTCCGGGCACTGACGCAATTCACTCCGACCGGGTCTTCCAGTGTCATAGATGCCCGCACCTACATCGAGTTTGTGACCCGGATGGTGCTGGTCCTGGGCGTCGCCTTCCTGGTGCCGGTGGTCCTTGTGGGAATCAATATGGCTGGCGTCATCTCCGGCCAGACCATCCTCAAGGCGTGGCGCATCACCGTATTCCTGGTCTTTGTGCTGGCGGCCATCGCTGCCCCTGGTGCCGACGCAATCTCGATGTTTATGCTGGCTGGTCCGTTGCTGGTGCTCTTCTTTGCCGCCATCGGAATCTGTTTGATGAACGACAAACGGCGCAGCCGGCGGGCAGCCAAGCAGGCTGCCGAGACTGAGGCGAATGCCGATATCGCAACCCCGGGTACCGAGCTGAAGAACCTGTAGCCCTCAGCGCATTAGGCTTGGGGTATGTCCTCCATTTCCGGGCCGCTCTCTTCGGGGCCATTTTCTACCGGGCCAACCGATCCAGAACCACTGTCGCCCGCAGAAAGCTACCGGGCCAGCGCAGAGCGTACAGCCGAGGCAGCCACGTACCTTGGCGGCTTCATCCGTACCCTGGACTTTGAGCTTGACGATTTTCAGCGACTGGCCTGCCTTTCCCTCCAGGCCGGCAAGGGAGTACTGGTGGCAGCCCCCACCGGAGCGGGCAAGACGATCGTGGGCGAGTTCGCCATTTACCTCGCGCTGGAGCGGAACCTCAAAGCCTTCTACACCACCCCCATCAAGGCGCTAAGCAACCAGAAGTTCACTGAGCTTGCCGAGAAATACGGGCCCGCGAACGTGGGCCTCCTTACCGGTGACACCAGCATCAACGGAGACGCCCCCGTTGTGGTGATGACCACCGAAGTCCTTCGGAACATGCTCTATGCCGATTCCGATACGTTGGATGACCTGGGCTTTGTGGTGATGGACGAAGTGCACTACCTCGCGGACCGCTTCCGCGGCGCGGTGTGGGAGGAAGTCATCATCCACCTTCCCAGCGAGGTCCAGGTAGCGTCCCTGAGCGCCACGGTATCCAACGCAGAGGAGTTCGGTGCCTGGCTGGACACAGTTCGCGGCGATACAGACATCATTGTTTCCGAACACCGCCCGGTGCCCCTCTGGCAGCACGTTATGGTCGGCAGGGAGATTGTGGACCTGTTCGCCGGCGAAACCACGTTTGATGAGATTGCGCCGCCGGCGGAGGCCGGCGACGGAATTGGCGTCGAAGTACTGCGGGATGAACCGGCGCGGCCTCAACCCCAGCCACGGGGGTTTGAAGTCAACCCCGACCTGCTGGCCATGGCCAGAATAGAGAGCCGGCAGAACTTCAATGGCCGCTTTGGACATGGCGGACGCAGCCAGCGCCGCCAGCACAGGCAGCGGGGCGACGACGGGCCTCCCCAGGCCGCCACGGGTGTGCGGCGGGCCAGCCGCCCCCAGGTCATAGCCAGCCTCGACAAACAGGACCTGCTCCCGGCCATCACCTTCATCTTTTCCAGGGCGGGCTGCGATGCCGCCGTGGCCCAGTGTGTCTCCTCGGGTTTGTGGCTGACCAGCGAGCGGGAGCAGCGCATTATCGCCCAGCGTGTTGACGAAGCCGGGCAGGACATCCCGTCTGACGACCTCGACGTCCTGGGCTTCTGGACCTGGCGTGACGGCCTGCTCCGGGGCTTCGCCGCCCATCATGCCGGGATGCTCCCCACGTTCAAGGAAGTGGTGGAGAAGCTGTTTGCCGAAGGGCTGGTGAAGGCGGTTTTCGCCACCGAAACCCTCGCCCTGGGCGTGAACATGCCGGCACGTTCAGTGGTCCTGGAGAAGCTGGACAAGTTCAACGGCGAAGCCCACGTGGACATCACCGCAGGGGAGTACACACAGCTCACCGGGCGCGCCGGACGCCGGGGCATCGACGTCGAGGGCCACGCTGTGGTGCTGTGGCAGCCGGGCACCGATCCGGCAGCGGTCGCGGGCCTGGCCTCCCGGCGGACCTACCCCCTGAACTCCAGCTTCCGCCCCACGTACAACATGAGCATCAACCTGCTGGCGCAGTTCGGCCGTGCCCGCGCCAGGGAGATCCTGGAGTCATCCTTCGCGCAGTTCCAGGCAGACCGTTCTGTCGTAGGCCTGGCCAAACAGGTCCGCAGCCGCGAAGAATCCCTGGCCGGCTACGCGAAGTCCATGACGTGCCACCTTGGCGACTTCACCGAGTACGCGCGCTTGCGCCGGGAACTGTCCGACGCCGAGAATGTCACCTCGCGCACCAAGTCACGGGCCCGAAAATCCCTGAGCGACGACTCCCTCGCGCGCCTGCTTCCCGGAGACGTGGTGGACGTGCCCGGCGGCCGCGCCCCGGGCCCGGCCATTGTCCTCAGCTCCGATCACAGCAGCCGCGAGCCGCGGCCGGCTGTCCTCACCCTGGACAACCAGCTGCGCAGAATCGGGACGGATGACCTTGAAGGGCCAATTGCACCCCTGACCCGCATCCGGATACCAAAATCCTTCAACGCCAAGGTCCCCAAGTCCCGCCGGGACCTCGCGTCCTCCGCCCGGAACGCACTTCGGGAAAACAGGCCGCCGGCCCCCAGTAGCAACCGCAACAACGATTTTGGCCTGGCAACTGCATTGCCCAACCAGGAAAAGCGCATCGCAGACCTGCGCCGGGCGCTCCGGGCCCATCCCTGCCATGGCTGCAGCGAACGCGAAGACCATGCACGGTGGTCGGAACGCTGGTGGAAGCTGCGGCGCGAAACTGATGCACTGGTCCGCCAGATCCAGGGCCGGACCAACACCATCGCCAAGACGTTCGACCGCGTCTGTGATGTGCTCTCCGCCTATGGCTACCTGGAAGCTGCCGCTGACGGCAGGCTGACCATCAGCCCGGATGGCCAAAGGCTGCGGCGGATTTACGGTGAAAAAGACCTGCTCATTTCGCAGTCCCTCCGGCTGGGTGCGTTCGATGACCTGGACGCCGTGGAGGTAGCCGCCCTGGCGAGCGTCCTGGTGTACCAGGCCAAACGCGAGGACAGGGGGCTTCGGCCCAGGATGCCCAGCATCTCCCTTGAATCCTCGGTGGACCTGGTGATCCGCGAATGGTCCGCCCTGGAGGACGTGGAAGAACAGAACAAGCTGCCACTCACGGGGGAACCTGAACTGGGACTCGTGTGGCCAATGTACAAATGGGCCCGCGGGAGGCATCTTCAGGAGGTGCTCAACGGCACAGACCTGGCCGCCGGCGACTTTGTCCGGTGGGTCAAGCAGGTTATTGACCTCCTGGACCAGATTGCCAAGATTCCCGGTCTTGAACCACGCCTGGCACGCCTGTGCGCCGAAGCGATCTCCCTGATCCGGCGCGGAGTGGTGGCCTACTCTTCAGTCCTCTGAGGACCTTTCCAACCTGCCCTGGCGCACATGCACGCCGCCCGCATCACTGAGGAGCTTTACAACGCCATGACCAGCACGCCTTCCCCGGAGCCATCCCGTCCCGAACGCAAGGTTGTCCTCTACCGGAACGGCTCCGTGTACACCGCCGCGGACCCCTTCGCCACAGCAATGCTGGTGGACGGCGACACCGTTGCATGGGTGGGCTCAGAGCAGGCTGCATCATCCATCGCGGACAGCTCCATGGAGATCATCGACCTGCGCGGAGCCCTGATCGCCCCAGGATTTGTCGATTCACACATGCACCTGACAGAAACGGGCATTGCCCTTGGCTCGCTCCAGCTCGGGGACGTCCGCTCCGCCGGGCAGCTCCTGCAGGCGGTCGCATCGTCAAAGGCAGACGGGCCGGTGCTGGGGCATGGCTGGGACGAATCCACGTGGGCCGACCCCGCCCTGCCCACCCCTGAAGAGCTGCAGCGGGCCGCCGGCGGGAGGGACGTCTACCTGTCCAGGGTGGACGTTCATTCTGCCCTCGTGTCTTCATCGCTGGCCGCATCCGCCGGGCTTGCCGGACTGGATGGTTTCTCAACCGGCAGCCAGGTCAAGAGGGCCGCCCACACGGCCGCACGCCAGGCCACGCGGCAACTTCCCGCGGAGTCGCTTCGGGCATATCAAGAGCAGGCATTGAGGGAAGCCGCGGAGAATGGCTATGTTGCCTTGGCGGAGATGGCCGCGCCGCACATCGGAGGGGCGGCGGATCTTCATATGGCCGCCTCCTGGACCACTGACCGGGACGAACAGGCTGTCCCGGAGGTTCTCCCGTACTGGGGAGAACTGGCCACTTCGGAAGAACATGCCCGGGGAGTCCTGGACTCACTCCGCGTCCCGGTGCGGGGCCTCGCAGGCGACTTGAACATTGACGGATCCATAGGCTCCCGGACGGCAGCCCTCCGGTCCGACTACGCTGACGCGCACGGTGAGCGGGGCAGCCTGTACCTCTCCGCGGACCAGGCGGCCGCCCACCTCGCGGCCTGTTCACTACTGGGTATCCAGGGTGGATTCCACGTCATTGGCGACGCCGGGCTGGATGCGGCGCTGGCAGCGTTTGACCTTGCGGCGGCCGAGGTTGGCGAACAACGCATCCGCGCTGCCGGCCACCGGCTTGAGCACGTGGAAATGGCTGATTCCGACGCCGTCTCGCGGCTGGCGCACTACTCTGTAACGGTCAGCGCCCAGCCCGGATTTGATGGGGCTTGGGGTGCGGCAGGCGGCCTTTACGAGCAGCGCCTGGGCAGCCGCAGCCGGACCATGAATTCCTTCGCGTCCTTCTATTCGGCGGGGGTTCCCATTTGCTTTGGCAGCGACAGCCCCGTCACAGCATTGCGGCCCTGGTCCAGTGTCCGGGCCTGCCTGGAGCATCACAACCAGGACGAACGGATTTCGGCGAGGGCGGCGTTCCTGGGCCATACCCGGGCTGGCTGGCGGGCGGCCAAGTACCGTAACCCCATGGCCGGACAACTCGTGCCGGGCGCGCCCGCCTCATTCGCCGTGTGGGAGGTGGAGGAACTGATGGTCCAGGTGGCCGACGGAAGGGTTCAGTCCTGGAGCACTGATCCGAGGGCACGCACTCCCTTGTTGCCGGCCTTGGATACCGGCCGGGACCCCGTCTGCCTGCAGACTGTGAGGGATGGCCGCGAGCTGTACGCCAGTCCCGCACTCCGATCCTGAACGGCGCCGGCCCCGATCCCTGGGCGGGGCCGGCTCCGTTCCTGACCGGGGCGGCCGGGGAATCACCCTATAATAGGTAGTTGCGCCTGCGCCTGCGATAACCGCTGAGGCTCAGTCGCTCCGACCGCTCCCATCCAGGAAAGGCTCCCTGTGCGCGTCCTTACCATCATTCCCACCTACAACGAGCTGGAATCCCTGCCGAAGACACTCCAGCGCCTGCGCGCGGCTGTGCCGGCGTCGGATGTGCTTGTGGTGGACGACAACAGCCCGGACGGCACAGGCCAGCTTGCCGACAGCTTCGCTGCCGACGATCCCCAGGTCCACGTCCTGCACCGCAAAGGCAAGGAAGGCCTGGGCGCCGCTTACATTGCGGGTTTCCGCTGGGGCCTGGACGCCGGATATGACGTCCTGGTGGAGATGGATGCTGACGGGTCCCACCAGCCCGAACAGCTTCCCCAGCTGCTGGAGGCAGTAGAACAGGGTGCAGACCTGGCCATGGGTTCCCGTTGGGTCTCCGGCGGAAAAGTGGTCAACTGGCCGCTGTACCGCCAGGCCATTTCACGGACCGGCAGCACGTACGCCCGCATCATGCTCGGTCTCAAGATCAAGGACGTTACCGGCGGATACCGGGCCTTCCGGCGGACAACCTTGGAAAAGCTGAATCTGGACCAGATTGATTCGGTTGGTTACGGCTTCCAGGTGGACCTTGCATGGCGCGTGGCCAAAATGGGGCTGCGGATCGAGGAACGCCCCATCACCTTTGTGGAGCGCGAGCTGGGCGCTTCCAAGATGAGCGGAAACATCGTGGTCGAAGCAATGATCAACGTCACCAAGTGGGGCCTGCAGGCCAGATGGAACAAGCTGACTGGACGCGACACTGCGGACCAGGGGTAGCAGAACCGGCCGAACAGGCGCGGAAACTGAAAGGGCCGCCCCGCACCATGTAAGTGGTGCGGGGCGGCCCTTGCCAGTTGGTGACGCTGTTACAGCGTTGCGGCTAGGCGCTGCGCCGTTCGCCACGCCGTTCGCGCAGGATGGTCAGCCGGTCTTCAAGGATCTGTTCCAGCTCGGGGAGCGAGCGGCGTTCCAGCAGCATGTCCCAGTGGGTGCGGACAGCTTTTTCGTTGCTGGTGTCCGGGCGTTCACCGTCGACCAGAAGTGCTTCCTTGCCGGTCTTGGAAACCCACACGGGGGGAATCTCGGCTTCGGAGGAGAACGTAACGAAGACCTGCTCGCCGTCCTCGCACCTGTATTCGACACGCTGACGCGGGGCCGGCTCCACGCCGGACTCGGTCTCCATGCTCTGTGCACCAAGGCGCATACCCCGCAGGCTGCGATCGCTCATGTTTTCTCCCTTTGGTCGGTTCGCGGAGCAAGGCTCCACGCTAGCCGACGGCGACCAGGCGCCGTCGGACTACTGTGTGCACTGTGCTGCATCATAAGATTCAACGCATTGCGAAGCGTTCTTGTTCCAGCGGATCTGCACCTACCGGACAAATACCCTATTATACGGGTGCGCGGCCGGTGGGGCAAAATACCATACTCCTGAGCGGGTGAACAGGGGCGAAGAGCAGCGGCAAAGAACACGGCAAGTGAGGAGGGTACAGAACAGGGAGGTGACCTCCAATGAAGGTTACCTCCCCGTCTGCTGCACCCCGTACAGCCTGGGCGCCGGCCCGGTTATCAGGGCTGCGGCTGCTTCTCCGGCTCGTCGAACAACCCGCCGCCTGAGCGCGGATCGGGATTGGTGCCGCCCAGCGCATTTCCGATGCCCTTGAGGGCCTCGCCGACTTCACTGGGGATGATCCACAGCTTGTTGGATGATCCCTCAGCCAGTTTGGGCAACGTCTGCAGGTACTGGTAGGCAAGCAGTTTCTGGTCGGGGTTGCCCTTGTGGATGGCGTCGAAGACCTTCTGGATGGCCTGGGCTTCACCATCCGCCCTCAGGATGGCTGCCTTCGCATCACCCTCTGCTGCCAGGATGGAGGCTTGCCGCTGGCCCTCAGCCGTAAGGATGGCGGACTGCTTGGTACCTTCGGCAGTGAGGATGGCTGCCCGACGGTCACGTTCGGCCCGCATCTGCTTTTCCATCGAGTCCTGGATGGAGTGCGGCGGATCGATGGCTTTGAGCTCCACGCGTGAAACACGGATGCCCCACCGGCCGGTTGCCTCATCGAGCACTCCGCGCAGTTGGCCGTTGATCTGGTCCCGGGAGGTCAAGGCCTCTTCCAGGTTCAGGCCGCCCACGACGTTGCGGAGGGTGGTGGTGGTGAGTTGCTCGACGGCCTGGATGTAGTTGGCAATTTCGTACGTGGCGGCACGCGGATCGGTGACCTGGAAATAGACCACCGTGTCGATCGACACCACCAGGTTGTCTTCGGTGATGACCGGCTGGGGAGGAAATGAAACCACCTGTTCCCTCAGGTCCAGGAGCGGCAGGAGCCGGTCCACGAAGGGGATCAGGATGGTCAGGCCGGGGTTAAGGGTCCGCTGGTACTTGCCGAGCCGCTCGACGACGCCTGCCCTCGCCTGTGGAATGATTCGCACTGAGCGGACCAGAACGATAATCACGAACACGATCAGGACCACCAGCACAATGGCCACGGCGGCTCCTCCTGCGTTATCCATACATCTCCTTTATTTCCCCAGTAGTTAGTGAAGCTGTATCAGGATGGGTTGGCGGTTTCCGGCTGGGCTGCGACCACGGCGGTTGCGCCGTCGATTGCGGACACCACTACCCGTTGCCCCGCGGGCAGCACGCCTGTTGCCGAGCGCGCGCTCCAGACGTCGCCACCGATCTTTACGAGGCCACCCGTGGAGCTCACCGCTTCCATCACGAGGGCCTGTTCGCCAATGAGCCGGTCTACGTTGGTGCGCTGCTCGGAGGGTCCCTTTTTCAGGTGTTTGAGGGCCACGGGCCGGACAAACGCAATCATCAGCAGTGATACGACGCAGAAAACGACGATCTGCAGCCATAGGTCCGCGCCCGCGAAATCGGCGACAAGGGCGGCGAGGGTGCCACCGCCAAGCATGATGAAGAACAGGTCAAGGGTGATCATCTCGATCACTGCGAAGGCAAGAAATACGGTGAGCCACAGCGCCCACCAGTTCTCGCTCAGCCATTCGAACATTCCGTCCCCCTTCGTCGGCATCCTGCAGCCTGACGCAGCCACAGGTCCTCCGGTAACTGTTATTCCATCCTAGTCCGAAGGCATGCCGGGCGGCAGGCGGCGGATAATGCGTGGGGGATAGTGGCCAAGTTGTTACCCTGGGCGCCCTGCCAGGCCAAGGACCGTGATCCGGAAGCGGGCCTCCACTGCGGTCATCGGGGCAAGGCCGGAGAGCCGTTGGATCAGTCCTGCACGGTTCAGGTGGTGGCCCGCAGGCCCCATGAATGCCAGGTCGGCAACTTCGGTTGGTGTCAGGGTCATGGGTATATCCAGGTCCTGGGCAGACTCGACATCAAAATGCCCGGACATCGCCTCGGCCAGCCTGTCGTCCTTATCTGCTTCGATCCCCAGCATTCCCGTTTCCGCCCTCACCGCCGCCAGATGCCCCGCCCGCGGGGTGACCACCACCAGCCTGCCGGCCGGCCTGAGAATCCGCGCGAATTCGGCTGCGTTCCGCGGTGCGAAAATGACGGTGACAACGTCGACGGCGGAATCCGCCACGGGAAGCGGCTGCCAGACATCGCAGGCAAGGTTGACTGCTTCCGGGTTGAGCCGGGCCGCCCTCCGGAGCGCGTATTTGGAAATGTCCAGGGCAATGACGTGGAGACCCGTCGTTGCCGGCGCTACGGTGTCCAGCAACTGCCTGAGGTAGTGGCCGGTTCCCGTTCCGGAATCGACTACGGCGCGGCCGCTTCCGGCCAGATGGGGGGCAGCGGCCGCCGCGACTGCCTCAGCCAGGGGCCTGTAGTGGCCGCCTTCGAGGAAATTGAAGCGCGCGGCCACCATCTCGGCGGTGTCGGACTCAAAAACGGTGCCCTTTCCAACCAGCAGATTGAAGTAGCCCTGTTTGGCCGCATCGAAACTGTGCCCGGCACCGCAGCGCAAGGCGACGGCGGGGAAGGCAGGCCCGCCGTCGCCTGTGGCGTCGAGCGCTGCCCGGCACACGGGGCACAGCAACGGAAGGGGAGCGGAGATTGGCATAGGCACCATCTTAGGGCGGGCGCCTCAGCAGCCGGCCCCGAAAAAACCCAGGGCCCCTTAGGGGAGCGGCTCAGCCGCTTCCGGGAGGAAACCCAGGGCAGCGCGTGCCTTGCCAATGCCCGGCTCGGCCCAACGGGCTGCATATTCGGCATTGCTGCTTAATGACCTGAGCTCGGCGCGGTCAACGTAGAGGATGCCCTGAAGGTGATCGGTCTCATGCTGGACGATCCGTGCCTGCCAGCCTTCAAACTGCCGTTCGGTGGAGACGCCACCCGGCGTTTCGAACCTGAGCAGTACCAGTTCCGGGCGAACCACCACGGCCTGCAAACCATTCAGGGACAGGCAGCCTTCAAAAAAGGCTGCGGTCTGTGAACCGACCGGGCTGTAGCGTGGATTCAGGACGCTGAGGAAGCCCAGCGGTGTCCGGTGGCGGAGCGCGGCTGCCTCCGGATCGACGTCGAACTGGTCCTCCAGCACCGCGAGCTGCAGGGGAATTCCCAGCTGCGGGGCTGCCAGTCCCACGCCCGGGGCTTCGTGCATCACGCGCCTCATCAGGCTGATCAGCTGGTCCAGTTCTGCCGGGCTGATCTGGCCGTCAAAGGCCGCTGCGTGCTGGCGCAGCACTGGATGCCCGGCCTGGACGATCGGCGGGAGTGATTCGGCAGCGAGGATCTCCTGCACTGTTTCCTGGATAAACGACGGGCTGAACGGCGTCGGGGGTGATGCTGGGTTCATGGGGAAAGCCTAGCGGCGGACAAAGGCGTGGCGGCAGGCATCCGCTAGTCTCAATGCCATGGCTGAACTGACCGCACCGGAGACCCTGCCCGTGGACGTCGTACTCGACTTTGTCCGGACCCTTGAGGCCGGAGGGGGCGGGGCGAAGATCCGCCGATTCCTCTCCGACGAGTTTGTGTTGGTGGAGGCGCCGCATTTGCTGGCCCCTAACGGCGCAACCCGCACCCTGGAGCAGGTACTCAAAGGTGCCGACCAGAGCTCACAGGTGGTTGCCAACCAGAAGTTCGACATTCGCCGCACCACCAGCGAGGGCGGCCGCGTTGTGCTCGAAGCGGACTGGTCAGCGACGTCCGTGATGGACCTCCGGTATTGGGATTCGGGCGAGACGATCCGGGCCAGGACCTCATCGGTGTTTGAGGTCCGGGACGGACTTATCGTCAGCCAGGACAGTTACGACTGCTACTTCCCCGGTTCCTGAGCCCGCCGGCGCCACTGCCGCAGTGCGTCTTATCACTGCATGGTGAATCGCCTGGCGACAAGCCTGTTGACTGGCGGGACGGAGGCAATGGCCCCGATAACACCGTTCCGCAGGTCCACCCAGGGCGCCGGCAGCGGCCGGCCCAGCATCATGTTCACCTCGGACTGCCGCCGAGCGGTACGGGCGGCCTTCCGTCGGTGGAGTTCGAATGTCCGGAGGGCCTGTCCAACCGGCTGCCCCTCCAGGGCGGCAAGGATGATGGGCGCCAGTTCCTGAGCGTCGAGCCAGCCCAGGTTCATGCCCTGGCCGCCGATCGGGCTGATTTCGTGGGCAGCATCGCCGATCAGCGCAACCCGTCCTGCCACCAGCCTGCGGGCGATGGTTGACCGGACGCTGAAACTGCTGAGCATGCTGTTGGTACCGGAGTCCAGGTCGACGCCGGTGCGCTGCTGGACAAGCCAGGTAAGGTGCCCTGCGCTGGGGGCTGGACCCGGCTCGCTGACCCGGACTACCCAGCGGCGAAGGCCACCGGGCAGCGGGAAGGATTCCACGATCCCGCCGGCGGCAAGGAAAAGCACGGCATCCTGGCCGAAAGCTCCGGCGTCCGCAAAGTCGCCCATGACGTAGTGATCGGGGTATCTTCGGGTCCGGACGGGTATGCCGAGCAGGCTCCGCATGACTGACCTGGAGCCGTCCGCGGCTACCGCCAGGGCAGCTGAAACCTGCACCGGCGCGGTGCCGGCCGCAGCACTGATGGTGACCCGGCCGCCGTCGTCCCCTATTCCAGTGGCCCGGATCCCCCTGACCAGGGCCGCCGGATCAAGCTCACGGACCCTCCTCTCCAGGAGGGCTTCGGTCCGGAACTGCGGAAGGGCCAGGACAAACGGAAACCGGTCGGACACAGGTGTAAAGGACATGGAACCCACCGCCTTCCCCCCGCTGATGGCAAAGCCGCGGCGGATGGGCACGCCTTCGCTAACCATCTTTGAAGCGACGCCTGCCCGCTCCAGCGCCTGCAGCGCGGGCGGGTGGATGCCGATGGCCCGCGAGTGCAGGTCCCGGTGAAGCCGCTGCTCCAAGACCTGCACCGCCACGCCCTCCTGCAGGAGCAGGACGGCAAGATAAAGCCCCACGGGTCCGCCACCCACGATCACCACGTCAGCCATCAACGCTGCCCTTGCGGCGGACCAGCACCTGGTGGAACGGGGCGTGCGTCTCCACATTCCAGCCCGGGGGAGCGAGGGCAGCCAGCTCCGCGGGAATGTAACTGCGCCTGATGGAGGTCAGGCCATCAGCCCGGATGAAGGAGCCCCGGAAGGGAAGGGCTGCGACAGAGAACAGGGCGTAGGCAAGCGCGCTCCGCCGCAGGTCGTTATGCAGCACTGTGCGGCGTGCGAGCGCCTCGGAGTCCAGCAGCAGCTGCTGCACTTGAGGCGGCTGCAGGTGGTGCAGGACGTGGTTGGAGATCACTACGTCGTAACTGCGCCCTTCGGTCAGCAGGTCGGAACTGTGCGCCTGCCGGAATTCAACGTCCGGAACCTTCGGCCTGGCGGCGGCGAACGCATGCGCCCTCCCGTCGGGGTCGATTCCGGTGATGTGAAGCTTCAACCTGTCGTGCTCCGCCCACCTGGACAGCGTTACGGCAAGATCTCCGCCGCCGGATCCGATGTCCAGGAGAGTGGTGCCTGACTCTTCCGACAGGAGTGGCCTCAGTTCACGGGAGTAGAGCCTGCGCCAGCCCGACAGCGTCCGGTTGATGATGGCGAACTGCCGGTAGGTGCGGTCCAGGCCCCGGGGGTCGCAGTCCGGCAGGTCCATGATTTCCACGGCGTCGGAGTCCCGCCGCCGCATCCGCAACACCTTGCCCTCTCAGGCCAGCGATTCCGCGGCTGCCTGCCCCTGGGCCAGCCCGCTGGCTGCCGGGCTCCGCAGCAGAACTTGAGGCGCCTGCCGAAGCTTGGTGAAGAGGCCCGTTTCAACAGTAAGGCCAGGCCCGAAAGCCATGGAACAGATACGTTCGTCGCCATCTTCCGGCGGCTGTTCCAGGATGTACCTCAGGACAAACAGGACCGTGGCACTGCTCATGTTTCCGTAGTTCCGCAGCGTTTCACGGGCAGGAACAAGCTGCTGGTCCGTCAGTTCCAGCCTCGACTGGACCTTGTCCAAAATGCTCCGGCCGCCAGGGTGGATGGCCCAGTGGCGGATGCCGCTGTAGGGGAGTCCCAGCACGGTGGGGTCATGAGCCAACAGTGGTTGGAGCGCGCCGACAATATGGTCATCAATAATGTGCGGTACGTAGTTTCCCAGCACCATTTCAAAACCGTGGTCCCCGATGTTCCACGCCATGGATTCCTCGCCGACGGGCGTCAGTACGGTTTCAAAGTGGTCCAGCTGCAGGAGCGCGGGTGCTTCCGGGAACTCCCGGGCAGTAACGACGGCGGCTGCCGCGCCGTCCGCAAACAGCGCCGACCCCATGATGGTGTCCGGATCGTTGGACGTACGGACATGCAGGGAACAGAGTTCCGCGCAGACCACCAGGACAACTGCTTCGGGATCCGCCTCGCAGAAGGACTTGGCGGCCCGCAGGGCGGGGAAAGCTGCATAGCAGCCCATAAATCCAAGGTGGTAGCGCTGCACGGCCGGATCCAGCCCGAGGGCCCGGACTATCTTGTAGTCGGGACCCGGGTTGAAGAAGCCTGTGCAGGAGACGGTGATGAGGTGGGTGATGCCGGACGGATCCAGTTCGGGGCAGGCGTCCATGGCCGCCTGCGCAGCGTCGATAAAAAGCTTGGTGGCCTCGCGGGCAAAGATTTCATTCCGCACCTTTGTACTGGGGTTAAGCAGCAGTCCGGTGGCCGGGTCAAAGAACTGGGGATCGTCTGCCCGGAAGTCCATCGTCATTTCCTCGACAGCCGTGTAACGCGTGTCGATCGCCGCAGAGTCGAAGCAGGTGCTTACCAGTCGGGAACCAAGCCTGGACAGCCCGGGCTGCGCCGCAAAAACGTCCCTGGCTTCTGTCTGGACCAGCATCGTCGGCGGGACAGCAGTTTCCAATGAACGCAGATAGACCGTCATTGCTTCATTCTTGGCGAGCGCCGCACATATGACAATGGCAAGTGGGGTCAATGCGCCTTTGAACTGCGGAGACTTGGCTCCGTGCACCCTCGGGCCGGGCCGCGGCGCCACCGTAGCGGCAGGGGCTGGACAACCTGACTGGTACGTGGCAGCATCGCGACGTGACCAGCAAACCCGCCACGCCGCCGAACCTGCGGGACCTCGCCCTGCTGCGCCGCGTCCGCGACAGGATGGACCGGGAGTACACCAGGCCACTGGATGTGGAAGCACTTGCCCGGGGGGTGAACATGTCCGCCGGACACCTCAGCCGCCAGTTCCGTCTGGCCTACGGCGAGTCGCCGTATTCCTACCTGATGACCCGCCGCATCGAACGCGCCATGGCGCTGCTGCGCATCGGTGAGCTCAGCGTCACCGAAGTCTGCTTCGCCGTCGGATGCTCGTCGCTGGGCACGTTCAGCACCCGCTTCACCGAGCTGGTGGGTGTTCCGCCCAGCGTCTACCGGCGCGAGAGCGCCCATGCGGCGGCAGAAATCCCCTCCTGCGTGGCGAAACAGGTGACCAGACCGGTCAGGAATCGAGAAGCACGGGCCCCGGAGCCGCAGTTAGCATGACTGCCATGGACATCACCATTCACTCAAGCTTCCTTCCGCACAACGATCCCGAGGCCTCGCTGGCCTTCTACCGCGACACCCTCGGCTTTGAGGTCCGCAACGACGTGGGACACGGCACCATGAGATGGATCACGGTGGGCCCGGCCGGCCAGCCCGACACATCCATCGTCCTGCATCCGCCGGCCGTAGACCCCGGCATCACCGACGACGAGCGCCGCACCATCACCGAAATGATGGCCAAGGGCACCTACGGCATCATCCTGCTGGCCACTCATGACCTCGACGGCGTCTTCGCCAAGGTGCAGGAAAGCGACGCGGAGGTTGTCCAGGAACCGACGTCCCAGCCGTACGGCATTCGGGACTGCGCCTTCCGCGATCCAGCGGGAAGCCTGATCCGCATCCAGGAACTGAACTGAGCAGAGCACAGGCTGGTTAGACTGCACGAAGCTGGACAGAGAAAGCCAGGTGACCGCGACCGCGGTCCTGTAACGGATGGAGACACCATGAGCACGGCCACGGGGACGGACACACAATCGCCGGGACTGCACGTTGCAGACAGCCACGATCTGATCCGCGTGCAGGGCGCCCGGGAAAACAACCTCAAGAACGTCAGCGTCGAGATCCCGAAGCGCCGGCTGACGGTGTTCACCGGCGTTTCCGGTTCGGGGAAGAGCTCGCTGGTGTTTGCCACCATCGCTGCCGAGTCGCAGCGGATGATCAATGAAACCTACAGCGCCTTTGTGCAAGGGTTCATGCCGTCCCTGGCTCGTCCGGACGTTGACGTGCTCGAGGGCCTCACGACTGCCATCATCGTTGACCAGGAGCGGATGGGCGCAAACCCCCGTTCCACCGTGGGAACTGCCACTGACGCCCACGCCATGCTCCGGATTCTGTTCAGCCGGCTCGGCAACCCCTACGTCGGGCCGCCCACAGCGTTCTCCTTTAATGTCCCGACGCGCAAAGCGAGCGGGGTGATGAGCACAGAGAAGAGTGGCCGGGTAGAGAAGAGCGTTGTCCAAAACGTCGTTTACCTTGGCGGCATGTGTCCCCGCTGCGAGGGCATGGGCTCAGTCTCTGACTTTGACCTCTCTGCGCTTTACGACGAGAGCAAGTCGCTCGCCGAAGGTGCCTTGACGGTGCCCGGCTACAGCATGGATGGCTGGTACGGCCGCATCTTCAGCGGCGCAGGCTTCAATATGGACAAGCCGATCGCAAAGTTCACCAAGAAGGAAATGCAGGATCTCCTCTACAAGGAGCCAACAAAGATCAAGGTGGAGGGCATCAACCTCACCTACGAAGGCTTGATCCCGAAGATCCAGAAATCGATGCTGTCCAAGGACGTCGAGGCGATGCAGCCGCACATCCGGGCTTTCGTGGATCGTGCGATCACGTTTCAGACCTGCCCTGAATGCGACGGGACCAGGCTGAGCCCGGAGGCCCGCTCCTCAAAGATCCAGGGCAAGAACATCGCGGACCTGTGCGAGATGCAGATCAGCGACCTGGCCGGGTGGGTCCGCGAGCTGAAAGAGCCATCGGTGGCACCGCTGCTGAAGGGGCTGCGGCACCTGCTGGATTCGTTCGCCGAAATAGGCCTCGGCTACCTTTCACTGGACCGGCCGGCGGGCACGCTGTCCGGGGGAGAGGCCCAGCGGACCAAGATGATCCGGCACCTCGGGTCCTCCCTCACCGACGTCACCTATGTGTTCGACGAGCCCACCATCGGCCTGCACCCCCACGACATCGAGCGGATGAATCAGCTGCTGCTGCAGTTGCGCGACAAGGGCAACACCGTGCTCGTCGTGGAGCACAAGCCAGAGACAATCGCCATTGGTGATCACGTCGTCGACCTCGGTCCCGGTGCGGGCACCGCCGGCGGTGAGGTGGTCTTCGAGGGCAGCGTCGAGGCGCTTCGGCGCAGTGACACCATCACCGGGCGGCATCTTGACGACCGGGCTGCCCTCAAGAAGGCAGTCCGCACACCCAAGGGTGCGCTGGAGGTCCGCGGTGCGGGCACGCACAACCTGCAGAATGTGGACGTTGATGTGCCGCTCGGTGTGCTCTGCGTGGTGACCGGCGTCGCCGGCTCGGGGAAGAGCTCACTGATCCACGGCTCGGTTGCCGGGCGCGAAGGCGTGGTGGTGGTTGACCAGGGTGCCATCAAGGGCTCACGCCGGAGCAACCCCGCGACGTACACCGGCCTGCTGGAACCCATCCGCAAGGCTTTCGCCAAGGCCAACGGCGTGAAGCCGGCGCTTTTCAGTTCCAACTCCGAGGGCGCCTGCCCCAACTGCAACGGCGCGGGTGTCATCTTCACGGAACTGGGGGTTATGGCTACTGTCGAGTCGACGTGCGAGGTCTGCGAGGGCCGGCGGTTCCAGGCATCTGTCCTGGAATACACGATGGCCGGGCGGAACATCGCCGAGGTGCTGGCAATGTCCATGACTGAGGCGGAAAAGTTCTTCGGCGAAGGGGAAGCCCGTACGCCCGCCGCCCATAAGATCCTGGACCGAATCGTGGATGTTGGGCTCGGGTACCTCACCCTCGGCCAGCCGCTGACCACGTTGTCCGGGGGAGAGCGGCAGCGTGTCAAGCTTGCCACCCAGATGGCTGAGAAAGGCGATGTCTACGTCCTCGATGAACCGACCACCGGGCTTCACCTTGCCGACGTCGAGAACCTGCTGGGCCTGCTCGACCGCCTGGTCGACTCCGGAAAGTCCGTCATTGTCATTGAGCACCACCAAGCAGTGATGGCGCACGCCGACTGGATTATCGACCTCGGACCGGGAGCAGGCCACGACGGCGGCCGGATCGTTTTCGAGGGGACGCCAACAGATCTTGTGACCAGCCGGCCAACACTCACCGGCGAACACCTCGCCGCGTATGTGGGTAGTTATGTCAACTAACTCGATTGTCCGCCTGGCATGTCCGTGCAGGGTGGGTTTTCCCGGCCGATCGCACGTTCCCGTGAAAACCTTGCACGGCATCCCGTACAGGAAACCTTGTGATTCTCGAGGCTCTGGACCGGAGCCGCGAGGAAACGCTCTGCGGGCTTCAATGAATGCCCAAATGGGGCACTTTGACGACAACATTCGAATGGAACAACTCGCACCGGGATGACACAACATCAGCAGCGATTACCACCGTTGAATAACGCCGATAATCTACATTATGTAAAGTAAAACAGTGATTATTGCATCTGATGCACGATTCACTCCTCCTCCACCCACTGCCACCCGGTATCGCGTCACTTGAAGCCGAAATAGCCTGTGACCTGCCGAAACACCGTGCGGAGGGTCGGCCGGGCTACTCGTAAATCCACCGCGCAGGCCCTCAGGAGCTGGATTGCATCAGGCTGGAATGGCCTTCAGATCCGCGGATTTGCGCGGGTTCTGCATTAATTGCATGATTCTTGCATCCAATGCAATGTATCGGGAGGGTTCGTGGCGGTCGATTCAGCGGGACGGGTGCTCGACTTCGGCGCTGTGCGTTTCCTTCACCCGGAGGACCACGTGTTCACCCAGATGCTCACTGGCTGGCGCAACCAGCAGTTGAGCCGGAACCTGGCGTTTGGCACCATCGAGGGCCGCGAACGGCTGGTGACGCGGTTCCAGGAGTCCACTAACGAGTATCCATGGCAGTGGACGCCGGCCCACGTGGATGAGTTCTTCGGGGATCTTCGCAGCGTGAGGCATGCCGCGCAGTCCACCATCCGGAGCTACCAGGCAGCGCTGAGGGCGTTCTGCGCCTACGCAGCGTCGCCCGAGTATGGCTGGGACCGGGTCTGCGAACAGTACTTTGGAACGCACCCTTCGCAGGTCTGCTTTGACTGGAATACCGCGGTCCATGCGCAGGCGACAGAGTCAGCTCCAGTCCGGCGCCCGTTCACCAGGCAGGAGCTGCAGGCCTTCTTTGACCGGGCCGATGACGAGGTGGACCGGATTGCGACCTTGGGCCGCAAGGGCTGGCTGCCGGCCTACCGCGACGCTGTCCTGTTCAAGGTGGCCTACAGCTGGGGGCTGCGACGCAATGAGGTCAGACACCTCCAGACCGTGGATTTTGCCCGGAACCCGCACGCCCGGGAATTCGGCAAGTACGGGGTTCTGCAGGTCCGCTATGGCAAGGCCATGAAAGGGTCTCCCCCGAAACGCCGCAGCGTCCTGACGGTGTTTGACTGGTCGGCGGAGGTCATCGCCGACTGGCTGGAACGCGGCCACCGGCACATGACCGACGGGCTGGACCTGTTCCCGTCCGAACGCGGCACCCTTGTCTCGGAGACAGCACTGAACCGCAGGTTCAACCGCTACTGCGAAGACCTGGGCCTCTCCCCCGGACTGGACATCCACTCGCTGCGCCGCTCCTACGTCACCCACCTGATCGAAGCCGGCATGGACCCCCTGTTCGTCCAGCACCAGGCTGGACACGAGCACGCCTCGACCACGGCCCTCTATACCTCCGTCTCCAGCGACTACCGGGTCAACACGCTGCGCCGGGCCCTGGACTCCACCGTCCGGGACGCCCTGGCCGGAATGGAAGACTGAACCTCATGAAACGAGAGATCGACTACCGGTGGCGGCTTGCAGAACTCATGGCAGCCCGGGGAATGCACAACAGCACCGACTTGAGCCCGTTGCTGAAGGAACGCGGCATCGAACTCTCTGCCTCCCAGGTCTATCGGCTCGTCACCCAGCGCCCGGAACGCGTTTCACTGATGATGATCGCTGCGCTCTGCGACATCTTCTCCTGCGGACCCGAGGACCTCGTCACCGTCACGGCCACAGATGCCAAGGTCCGCAAGGTCGCCTCCGACGCCAACGTCGTGGACCTGAACAAGACCATCCGGCCCAAACGGGCCCGCGTGATCCGCGATGACGGCTGAAATCACACCGCGGATTGCCGTCCGCGGCCGGCCCCGCACGGCAGGGGCGTTCACCTGCGACAGATGCTCCAGGGCAGCCGGCAGGCACCGCGCCAGCTGGCCAGAAGGCAGGATCTGCGGGACCTGTTTCACGATCGCCATGCGCACCCACGGTCCCTGCCCCGGCTGCCGAACAGAGCGCATGCTTCCCGGGCGGTCTGCTGCCCACGGCGACCAACCGGTCTGTGTCGATTGCGCGGGTATCACCCAGGATTACCACTGCTCCCGCTGCGGCACGGAAACGGAGCACTACCGCCAGAACACTTGCGCACGCTGCTCACTTCGGGATGACCTCACCGTCCTGTTGCGCGTCGACGAGGCCCGGGGACCGGAAACGACGGCGACGAAACTCCTCGGCGCGCTCTGCGGAGCCCAGCGCCCTGAAAGTATCCTCACATGGCTGCGCAAACCCGGTGTCCGCGACTTGCTCGCCCGGCTTGCCACCGGCGGCATCCCCCTCAGCCATGAAGCGCTGGACAAGGAACCAAACAGCCTGCGGGTGGAACACATGCGCAGCCTGCTCACCCACCACAAGCTACTCCCGAACAGGGACCACTACCTCGCTCTCTTCGAAGGCTGGCTCACCAACAAGCTCGCGGACCTTGACGACGCCGACATCAGACGGCCGGTCGAGTCTTTTGCCCGGTGGCACCACCTGCGACGCATCCGGAGCGTCTCTACACGGGAAACCCACCCGAGGCCCCGTCCACAGCGCGAAGCAGGAAATCACCGAAACCATCAAATTCCTCACCTGGCTCAAGCTCACCCACGGACGGACCGTCGCCTCCTGTGTCCAGGCCGACGTCGACACCTGGCTGGCCGACGGCCCGACCACCAGACACGCCATCAGAACCTTCTTCGTCTGGGCGGTCAAGAACCGGACCTGCACCAACATCACCATCGGATTCCGACAAGCCAAGACCGTGCCACTGCTCTCCCAGGGCCATCGGCTCGCCATGCTCAAAGCCTGCCTCACCGACAACATCGACACCCTGCACTACCGCGTCGCCGCCACTCTCCTGCTGCTCTACGCCCAGCCAGTCGTGAAGATCGCCGCGATGAAAAGCACCGACGTGATCCTCACGCCCGATGGCCCGCGTCTGTCACTCGCGGAAGGAGATCCAGCGCCAGTACCCGAACCGTTCGCCTCACTGCTCACCCAACACCTGGCCGCACGCCCCAACTTACGCACAGGCAGCAGCTCGGGCAGCAAATGGCTGTTCCCCGGATACCGGCCCGGGCAACACATCCACCCCAACACGCTCATGGAACGCCTCAGAGAAATCGGCATCGACCTCCTGGGCGCACGCAACGCATCCCTCCGCGCCCTCGTGAATGAAGTGCCAGCACCACTCGTGGCCGAAATGCTCGGCTACAGCTACCAAGTCACCCAGAAACACTCCGCAGCAGCGGCAGAACCGTGGTCGCGTTACGCAGGCAAAGAGATGGCATAGATAATGGCCGAACAGATACTCCGCTACTAGGGAGAACGCATGACGCCCGGAACAATATTCGGACTGGCACTGGTAGGGGCAGGAATTTTTCTCTTCGCTATTTCACCTGCCCTGACGGAACGGGTGGCGAGGATCCGCGTCGAGTGGTTTCAGCCAAATCTGGACCGGCCGGCATTCAAGCGGCGAAACGTCAGAATACTGCGGATCATGGCCGGGGCTTGGGTTGGGATCGGCGTCGCCATTGCGATCCTTGGGCTTGTCTCGGCTAGATAAACCTCGGTGGCAGAGTTCCTCAACTGGCCATCACGAGACCGCTGGGCGGCACTATCGGCTCCACCGTTTAAATGCGGGCTCTGTAGCCAGCTGAGAATAGTTCGAAACCGAATAATCACCGTTACCAGTAGTAATGCTTCGGCCCAACAGCTGAATCAATTCGCCCAGTCCCCCAGCTCCTAGCCTGCTGCTTCTCCGACCATCCAAAGCGGGCCATTGGCGCAGCCGGGCTCAGTCCACCCGTCATGGAACGAGTCAACAAGGCCACCGCCGAAGGCAAAAGGCGAGCCCGAACGCGCCACAACATTCTTGCTTGCGTCAAGAACCTCAAAGGACTTCGAATCTCCCTGGACCACGTACCCCTGGGGCCATACAAGAGTGGCCAGGAAAGAATCTCCCGCCGTCTTCGCCTGTATGCAGCCGTTGCCGTCTACCGTCAACGTGCCGGAGAAAAGCGCGTCCATGCCGCTCAGCTGCGGTATATCAGATGTGACGATGCGGAGGGTGGAGGATGGTGAGGGCCTTTCGACGGGCGGGACACTGGCAGTCGCGCCGTCTTGTACCGCTGCCGCGCAGGATGCCAGGCAAAGAGCAATGACGGCCAAGGCAGTGCAGGAAAGTGCGTGCTTCATTTCTTTCCCCCGATCACAAAACAATGTCTCTAGCCAGCCTAAAGCTCGGTAAGGGCGATGACAGCCTCCGCTATCGGCGCGTGCCGCTCTGCCTGCACGTCATCCCAGTACCCGAGCAGGTGAAGCGTTGTCATCCGGAACACCAGCGCCCTCAGCAGCAGCTGGCGCCACTCCGGAATGCCGTGGTGACCTGCCAAATCATCCAGCGGGTATCCATGCCAACAGGCGGCATCGGCCACTGCAATCGCCGCCCCCAGTCCTGCCGGACGCCAATAAGGCGCCCAGTCGATCAACGCCGGCGGCCGCCCCTGTGCAAACAGGACGTTGCCCAACAGATCACCGTGAATGACCTGCGAGGGCGTTTCCACCGGGTGGTACTCCCCCACCAACAGCTCCAGAAGCTGATCGGCAGGCAAAGCCGCCTCACCCCAGGCCGCACGGTCGGCATTGCTCCACGGATCGTTGGACGCCATGATGAAGGCCGGCTGCGGGAGCCCCGCAATGGCACGGTGAAACGCCTCACCTGCCCGGACGACGTCGGAAACCCGGGTCTCGTCCGCGGCGCCCGGGATCCACTCGGCAGCTTGCCAGCCGTCGCGGACCCACTTGCCGTGATCGTCGCGGATGGGCCGTGGAACGGTGAACTTACCGGCACCGTCAAGCGCTGCCAGCACCTCTGACTTCCAGGCAGCCTCTTCGGAATCCTCAGTGGGGCGAAGCACGACGTGCCCTGCCCGCCAGGTGAGCCCCCGGCCGCCAGTCAACCGCTCGGGCGGCCCCGAAGCCCCGAATGCCGCGAACACTGACCGTGGAGGTGCTGTCGGCGAAATACTTCCAGCCATCCGTCCAGTATGCATGCGGTTGCCCAACGCCATCCGCATCGCCCCGCGATCGTGCGAAATCCTGCCTGCTTGTCTATTCGGCTGTTTTCCGAGCAACGATCGTGTAGGTGCACGGCACAAGGTCCCGCTCGGGCACCGGCCACGCATAACCGCCTGGAACCTCCAGCATGCGCGGGCTGAACTTCCAAGGAATGGTGTTGTCCTCGTCGAAACGGAGAATTTGCAGGCCTGCCCTGATGAGCGAGTTGAGGATGTCGGACAGGGGGTGGGCCCACTGATAGGTCCGGGAGTGCGCGACTTTTCCATCGCCGACATACGTGGACTCGTCATCCCATACCTGCGCCCTGCCGTTGCCAAAATATGGATACCTCAGCTGCAGGCCGTCGGCGTGCTCATCAAGGGCGTAGAGGGCAGGATGCCCATCGCGGATGTAAAACAACCCTCCTGCCCGAAGGAGACCTGATACCTGGGTTGCCCAACGGTCCAGGTCAGGCAGCCAGGTAATGGTTCCGATGCTGGTGTACACGAGGTCAAAATGGCCTTCGACGGCGGCACGGGCCTCGAGGACGTCCGTCTCGATCCACGTTGCTTCGAGTCCCATATGCTGTGCCAGCCTGGCGGCAGATTCCAGCGCGGCCGGGGAGAAATCGACGCCTGTGACCTGGGCACCGGCCCGCGCCAGGGACAGTGTATCCGTTCCGATATGGCACTGAAGGTGGCAGACATCCAGACCCGCCACCGTGCCCCCTGGAAGGAACGGCTGCAGCGCGGCAAGGTCGGTGAGGACGATTTCGGTCAGGTAGTCCGGATCGTCCAAGTCGCTGACCGCATACGCCTTTTCGTGCAACGGAACCCGGTCTTCCCAGTTGTCGCGGTTGCTCGCGCGCGCTGATTCCCATTCGACCGCAATCGGACTTTCACTCATAAGCCGAGTCTATGCAGAGGCACGGACCGGCGGCGAAACCCACCACGTCGTCGTCGAGCTTTACATCCGCCTCCTGCCGCGCTCACAATAAGCGCACCACAGCCTCCAAGGGCCAACAGCGGGCTGTCCATTGAAAACCTGCACAGCAAGGGGCAATGACATGAATGAGCAGACAGATGCCATCGACGCGGACCGGGTACTGAAGCAAAAGCACCGGGCCATGTGGGCCCAGGGCGACTACCCAGCCCTCGCCGGCGAACTGATTCCGGACCTCGGGGCGATCCTCGTCGAAGCGTGCGGGGTCAAGTCCCGGCAGCGTGTCCTTGACGTGGCCGCCGGCGCCGGCAACGCGGCGATCCCAGCAGCCATGATGGGAGCGGAAGTGGTGGCCAGCGACCTCACCCCCGAACTCTTCGACGCCGGGCGCCGGCAGGCAGCGGACCGTGGGGCTGAACTGGAATGGATGGAAGCCGACGCCGAATCCCTGCCCTTTCCTGACGACGAATTCGATGTGGTGCTGTCCTGCCTGGGTGTGATGTTCGCACCGCACCACCAGGCGGCTGCTGATGAGCTGGTGCGCGTGTGCAAACCCGGCGGCACCATTGGGCTGCTGAGCTGGACTCCTGACGGGTTCATCGGCAGGATGTTCGCGGCCATGAAGCCGTTCGCTCCCCCACCCCCGCCTGGTGCCCAGCCACCGCCTCTTTGGGGCAGCGAAGTCCACGTGCGCGAGCTCTTGGGAGACAGGATCACGGATGTCCAGGCGCGGACGCAGACAGTCTCAATCACCAGCTTCCATAGGCCGGACGACTTTCTGCACTACTTCAAGTCCCATTACGGCCCGACCATCTCCGTCTACAAGTTCCTCGCCGGGGATGAGGAAAAGATCACGGCTCTGGACAAGGCGCTCACGGAACTGGCCGATACCTTCAGCGACGCCCACGGTGATGCGCCATCGCAGATGGACTGGGAATACCTGCTGCTGACGGCCAGGAAGCAGCAAAGGGAAACCCGCCACTCTTGATAGCGGAGCAATCGTGCTCTGACCGATTCAGGCCGGCTCTTGAACTTCCGGCCCTCCCATGTGAGTATTCACGGAGCGGGATAACGATTTCCCGCTGCCCTTCGGCCCGGTGTATGGCAATTTTTCAATGCTGCGGATGGACGTGGGAGAGTGTTGTTAGCGCTCACTCACCAACTGCGCCCGCTGTGATTGCCATGGCGAGCCGTGGGGCGGGCCCATGTCTGGACGGAGTGCAGTGCCGCCGTCGCAGTCGTAATCGACGGACCCACAACTTCAGCCAGCCCTAGCGAACGGAAGTCAATGACGACGAATTACCGCCACCCGCACTCATTCGGCAGTACGATTTCACGCAGGTCCCTGATAGCAGGCGCCTCACTGGCCATACCTCTTGCAGCTTTCGGAAATTTGGGTGCTTCGGCAGCCAAGGACAAGCCCCGTCCCGTGCCGCTCGCCACTGCAGCCGGGACGTCCACCTACGCACACCCTGGGCTGGTGCACACGCTGTCGGACATCGAACGCGTATCGACACAGGTGGACAGTGGCGCCCAGCCCTGGCTGGGTGGCTGGGACCGCCTGGTGGCAAACGGGCGTTCCCATTCCGGCTGGCAGCCGCGTCCGTTGGAGACAGTCGTCCGCGGCGGCGACGGCTCCAACTACGGGCAGCTGTTCCCCGACGTCCATGCCGCGTACCAGAACGCCCTGAGGTGGCGGATCTCCGGCGACGCCGCCCATGGTGCGGCTGCCGTGCGGATCCTCAACGCCTGGTCCGGGATGTTGACCACGGTCACCGGCAACGCCGACCGCTTCCTGGCCGCCGGCATCTACGGCTACCAGTTCGCTAACGCGGCAGAGCTGGTGCGGGACCACCCAGACTTCGAATTCGAGCGGTTCCGGGAC
Source organism: Arthrobacter sp. CDRTa11 (assembly GCF_026427775.1). Classification (NCBI taxonomy): domain Bacteria; kingdom Bacillati; phylum Actinomycetota; class Actinomycetes; order Micrococcales; family Micrococcaceae; genus Arthrobacter; species Arthrobacter sp. CDRTa11. Next base: position 2,964,814 of record NZ_CP044532.1, read on the forward strand.
ATGCTCCTCAACATTTTCCACCCGATGAATGAGGACTTCCTCACAAATCACAATGGTGCTGTCATCACGAACTACTGGGCCAACTGGGACCTCTGCAACATGGCATCGATCATGGCCATCGGCATCCTCGCGGACCGCGACGATCTGGTGGACCGCGCGGTCACCTACTTCCAGAGCGGGGCGGGCAACGGCTCGCTGGCGAACGCCGTGCCCTTCGTTTACGAGGACGAGGGCCTGGCCCAGTGGCAGGAGAGCGGCCGCGACCAGGCGCATACCATTATGGGCATCGGGCTCATGGGTGCCTTCTGCGAAATGGCCTGGAACCAGGGCATCGACTGCTACGGGCACGACAACAACCGCTTCCTCAAGGCAGCGGAGTACGTCGCGAAGTACAACCTCGGCAACGACGTCCCGTTCACCCCGTACACCTGGCAGTCCGGCCCAAAGGCCACTACCGCACCCCACGTCGGCTGGCAGACCCAGACAGTCCCCGGAGCCGGCTCCCGCGGGCAGGCCCGGCCGGTGTGGGATCAGGTCCTGGGACACTACTCCGGCCGCATGGGCCTCAGCACCCCCTGGGTCAGCCAAATCGCTGCCACCCTTCGGCCGGATAGCGGAGGAGGCGATTACGGCAGCACCTCCGGCGGGTATGACGCCCTCGGATTCGGCACGCTGATGCAGTATCCCGCCCAGACCGGCAGCCGCCTTTCCCGGTTGCAAAGCTTCAACGTCCCGGGCCGCTATGTCCGGCACTCCGGTGCAACAGTCCGCCTCGATCCCACGACGTCGCCGGTCAACGACTCACAGTTCCGGGTAGTTCCCGGGCTTGCCAGCGGGGCAGAAGGGCGAATCTCCTTTGAATCCCTGGACATGCCCGGCTACTTCCTGCGCCACTGGAACTACCAGTTCAGCCTGGTGAAGAATGACGGCTCGGCGATCTTCAAAGCGGACACGACCTTCCTTCCTGTGCCCGGCCTGGGCCACAGCCGCCTGACATCCTTCCGGTCGCACAACTTCCCGGACCGGTATATCCGCCACCAGAACTACGCCCTGGTTCTGGCTCCAATGGTGAGCGACTTGGACCGTGCAGACGCAACATTCCGGATGGTTGACTAGCTCCGGCTCAAAAGGACCCGGAATGCACGCAGTGACTGCGGTACATCGTGGGGCGGGAGCGCCGGCCCTCCGCCCCACGATGCCCGCTTGCGGGAAGCGGCTCCGGCCCCCTAAGATCGGGCCCATGCGCTTCTCAGCTTCTTCTTCTTGGTGGCCCGCCCCGTAAGGCGGACTGACGCGCGCACAACCACGCTCACGACCGCCTCGCCAGGCGGTCGTTTTTTTGCTGCACCGGTCGGGCGGGGTGGACATAAACCCAGGGACTGTCCATGACCTCGCTCCTCACCCGCATCGTTAACTCCTCCACGGAGGCGTCACTGCCTTTCGCCGTCATACGGCGCCAGCAGTCCGACGTCGTAGACGTCCTCACAGGCGACATTGTCGACGTCGAGAACCTGGCGGACATTCCCCTCGACTGGACGTCCGGCGGGCAGGACGTGCTTACCATGGTTCCGTTCCGCCAGGTCAGGGAGCGCGGATTTATGGCGACCGACGACGGCGCGCCGCTCCGTTGCCTGCTCGTAACGGAACGTGAAACGGTAACCATCGCTGAAGCGCTGGCCATTCTTCCCGCCAATACGGTTCCCATCGAGTCTCTGGGGTTTGAGACGTCCGACGCAGACTACGCCGGGATCGTACGGCGGGTTATCGACGAGGAAATTGGACAAGGCGAAGGCGCCAACTTTGTCATCCGGCGCTCTTTCCGCGGAGGCATCGAAGCTTCCCCGGCGTTTGCGGTGCTTGCATGGATGCGTGCGCTGCTCCTCGCAGAGCAGGGCGCCTACTGGACCTTTGCGGTGCACTCCCCCGGGCATTCACTTGTCGGAGCAACTCCGGAGCGCCACGTCTCGGTCAAGGACGGCATGGTAACGATGAATCCCATTTCCGGGACATACAGGCACCCAGGCGCCGGTCCCACTGCAGAAGGCGTCCTGGGATTCCTGTCCGACATCAAGGAGAGTGGCGAACTCTTTATGGTGGTCGATGAGGAACTGAAGATGATGAGCGCCATCTGTCCGGACGGCGGGCGCATCCTGGGCCCGTACCTCAAGCAGATGTCCAGGCTCAGCCACACCGAGTATCTGCTGGAGGGCCGAACCGGACTGGATCTGCGGGAGGTCCTGCGTGCCACCATGTTCGCTCCCACCGTTACCGGCTCTCCCATGGAGAACGCCTGTTCCGTTATCGAACGCCATGAAGAGGGTGGCCGCGGATACTACTCAGGTGTCTTGGCGTTCTTTGAGTCCCGAATGGACGGGAACGGTTGCGTTTCCTATGAGCTGGACGCACCAATCCTCATCCGCACGGCCCACGTGGACGGGACCGGCGCCGTCACCGTGTCGGCAGGCGCTACGCTCGTTCGGCTCTCGACGCCGGAAGGAGAGGCAGCAGAAACGCATGCAAAAGCGTCAGGAATACTCTCGGCGCTTGGGCTCCTCCCCTCGACGCCGGCCCCACCGGCCGTGGACCTGAACTCACTGCCAGGCGTGGCTGAGGCGCTTCTGGATCGAAACAGCCAATTGGCACCGTTTTGGATCCGCCCCCAGGGCTGGGAACAACACCCGCCCCTTGCCGGCAAAACAGCGCTTGTCATCGACTGCGAGGACCAGTTTACCGAGATGCTCGCCCATCAACTGCGCCACCTCGGCATGGAAACCACCGTGGTCCGATGGGATGCCGCCGTGGATATTTCCACCGCCGACCTGGTGGTCTTCGGCCCTGGCCCCGGAGATCCGCGGAGCGACACCAGCAGGCGGCTGGCAACCGTGCGGACCCTGATGCTTGCCAGGCTGGAGGCGGGCCGGCCGCTGCTGGCCGTCTGCCTGAGCCACCAGCTCCTGTCGATCCTTGCGGGGCTTCCCGTTGAAGCATTGCCTACCCCGCGTCAGGGCACACGGCTTGACGCAGACGTTTTCGGTACCCGGGCCAGCCTCGGCTTTTACAACACCTTCGCCGCCATGGCTGAGCCAGGCCAGCTGGCAACACCTCGCCTCAACCTGGAGATCTCCGCAGACAACGGCATCGTGAACGCGTTACGCGGCGAAGGGGTCGCATCCATTCAGGGACACCTGGAATCTGTGCTCTCCACCGATGGCCTGGCCACCTTGGAGCGGCTCATACGATCCGTGCTTTCCGGGCCCGCGGCCGGGCAGAGCTTCGCGGAGGGCCTGTCGCTGCGGAGGCTGGCGGCCGGTCAGCCGTCGTAGGCCTGCTGAAGCTGCGCGATGTCCAACTTCTGCATTCCAAGCATCGCCTGCATGGCGCGCTGCGAGCCCTCGGGATCAGCACCCCCCAGGAGTGATCCGAGAACCGAGGGGATGATCTGCCAGGACACCCCATAACGGTCCTTCAGCCACCCGCACCGCTGCTCGGATCCGCCGTCGGTAAGTGCTGCCCAGTACCGGTCCACCTCGTCCTGATCGGCGCAATCGACCACAAAGGAAACTGCTTCGGTAAAATTGCTCGCCGGGCCGCCATTGAGTGCCATAAACCTGCGCCCTTCGATCTCGAACTCCACCGTCATTGCCTGGCCCGCAGGCCCTGGGCCGCCCTCCCCGAACCGGGCCACGTTAAGGATCCGGGAATCACTGAAGACCGACGTGTATAAACCGGCGGCTTCTTCGGCCTGGTTCTCGAACCACAGGCATGTCGAAATTTGCTGCATCTGCTTCCTATCCGAGCTGAGCCTAATCCGGCGTGCATGGCTGCACAACGATTCCTGATGGGTCGCCGAAGGGCACGTGGCAGGACTCACGGCTTTTCTCTGTCGGGAAACCGTTAGGCTCGAAGGCGTGAATCCCGAGACCAGACAGACGAAACAGCAAAACAGGTCCGACGGCGCCGGCCGCCTTGTCATCGCGGGAGCGGCCTCGACTGATGCCCTCCTTATCCTGGTCTTCGCAGCCATCGGCCGGGACGCCCATCAGCGCGGCGACGTCGTCACGGGGGTACTGCTGACGGCCTGGCCCTTCCTTGCCGGAGCTGCGCTCGCGTGGGCTGCGGCAAGAGTCTGGCGCCGTCCCCTGTCTGTCCGCCCGGCAGGGCTGGCAGTCTGGCTCGGAGCCGTCGCGGGCGGGATGCTCCTGCGTGCGCTGACGGGACAAACCGTGGTGATCGCGTTTGTCGTCGTCGCCCTGCTGACTTTGGGCGTGTTCCTTATGGGCTACCGTCTCCTGCTGGCACTGCTCATCCGGTTGCGGCGCCCGGCAAACAAGGGCTCATGACCGGAGCGATGTAATAGGCTGGCAGCACTGAACAGTCCCGCCGGCGCACTGCTACGGCCTACAAATCCGGAAGGATTGAAGTGATCACCGCATTCGTTCTGATCAAAACAGATGCCGCCCGCATTCCCGAAACGGCCGAGGAGATTTCCGCCATCCAGGGCATCAGTGAGGTGTACTCCGTTACCGGGGAATGGGACCTCATTGCCGTGGCCCGGGTCTCGCGCCATGAGGAACTGGCCGATGTCATTGCAGACAGGCTCTCGAAGGTTCCGGCTGTGGTGCATACCAGCACCCACATCGCTTTTCGCGCCTACTCCCAGCACGACCTGGATGCGGCGTTCGCGCTGGGCTTCGAGCAGTAGCTTCCACAGCAACCGAACGCAGAGCGGGGCCCGGCGAATCAGCCGGGGCCCCGCTCTGCCGTCTGGCACTGCCAGGCGGCGGGTCAGGCCTGCGTGAGCGATACCCACTTATCAAGGACTGCGGCGGCAGCACCTGAGTCGATTGAGGCAGTGGCCCGCGCCAGCGCTGTTCGCATACGTTCAAGGAATGGCCCGTGGGCTTCTGTATCGAAAGCCACCAGTCCTGCTGCCGCATTGAGCAGGACTGCATCGCGGGCTGGTCCGGCCTTGCCGGCCAGGACGTCGCGCACGACGGCGGCATTGGCCTGCGCATCTCCGCCACGCAGCTCTTCCACAGTCGCCGGACGGATTCCAAGATCGGCCGGGGAGAACGACGACTCGGTGACGTCACCGTCCCGGATCTCCCAGACCGTCGAGGGTCCGGTGGTGGTCAGTTCGTCCAGCCCGTCGTCTCCGCGGAACACCAGGCCCCTGCTCCCCCGGCGGGCCAATACGCCTGCCACCAAAGGCGCCATCCTGGCGTTTGCCACCCCAACGGCTGAGGCCTGGACATGAGCCGGGTTGGTCAGCGGGCCCAGGAAGTTGAAGGCGGTGGGGATGGCCAGTTCACGCCGGGGCACGGCGGTGTGACGGAACGACGGATGGAATACCTGCGCAAAGCAGAAGGTGATGCCTGCTTCCTCGGCGTTGCTGGCCACCTGGTCGATGGGGAGGTCCAGCCTGACCCCCAATGCCTCCAGCACATCGGCCGAACCGGAAGAGGACGACGCCGCGCGGTTGCCGTGCTTCACCACCTTGGCACCGGCACCTGCAGCCACCAGGGCCGCCATGGTGGAAATGTTCACTGTGTTGAGCTGGTCTCCCCCGGTACCAACAATGTCCAGTTTCTGCCCGGAAATACTCACCGGCCGGGCGTGGCCCAGCATTGCTTCGACCAAACCTGAGATCTCTTCGACAGTTTCGCCCTTGGCGCGGAGGGCAACCAGGAAGCCGGCAATCTGAGCCGGGGTCGCCTCGCCGGACATAATGGTGCCCATCGCCCAGGCGGTACTGTCCGCTGTCAGGTCTGTGCCATTAATGAGTGCGGAGATGAGGCGCGGCCACGTGTTGCCGGCCGCCGGTGCCGATGCCTGAGAAGTCACCCCCTGATGCTATCGACCGGGCGGCGGCCCTGACCAATGTGAACCCGGCCGGGAACTTTTCCCGCTGATTTCGCGTCTTTGTAGAAAAAGTCCCAACGAAAAGCCGGTTCGCGTTGGGAACTACGGAAGTTTATAGACATAATGTCTATGTGACATCTGCGACCCATGCCCCCAGTACCCCGGCGCACCCCACGCTGAACCGCCCCAATATGGTTTCCGTTGGAACCGTAGTGTGGCTGTCCAGCGAGTTGATGTTCTTCGCCGGTCTCTTCGCCATGTACTTCACGCTGCGCTCCACTAGCGGTGAGATGTGGGCGGAAGAGACGGCCAAGCTCAACTTCCCCTTTGCGCTCGTCAACACGATTGTCCTTGTGGCCAGTTCCTTTACTTGCCAGATGGGCGTCTTCGCCGCCGAACGGCTGCAGCCCCGCAAGTCCGGTGGCCCGTTCCAGTTCTCCCGCTGGGGCATGAACGAGTGGTTCACCCTGACTTTCCTCATGGGCGCGTTCTTCGTCGCCGGCCAGGCCACGGAATACGCGATGCTGGTATCTGAGCATGTTTCGCTCTCCTCCAACGCCTACGGCTCGGCCTTCTACATCACCACCGGGTTCCACGGCCTGCACGTTATCGGTGGCCTCGTGGCCTTCCTCTTCATCATCGGCCGCTCGTTCGCCGCGAAGAAGTTTGGTCACTTTGAAGCAACCTCCGCGATTGTCACGTCCTACTACTGGCACTTCGTGGATGTCGTGTGGATCGGCCTTTTCCTGGTCATCTACGTACTCAAGTAGCCAGCTTTGATTCTTTTTCTACAAGAGGCAGAATTTCAAGAAGCGGCTCACGGAGCCGACGCACGATCGAATAAAGGAACCACCACGTGAAGGCACTCTCGCAAAAGCGGCGTCACCCACTTGCAGCAATAGCGCTGCTCCTGATGGGGCTCCTCGTCACTGGTGGGCTTTACGCCGTTGCCACCACCGTCAACGAGGCGAAGGCTTCCACCACCAGCTACAGCGCCGATGATGTTGAAGAGGGCGGCAAGCTCTTCGCGGCTAACTGCGCCACCTGCCACGGCATGGGCGCCAGCGGAAGCCAGGACGGCCCGTCCCTCGTGGGTGTCGGCGCCGCAGCGGTTGACTTCCAGGTTGGCACCGGCCGGATGCCCATGCAGATGAACGGCCCGCAGGCCGCCGAGAAGCCAGTTCAGTTCAACGACGAACAGACCCACCAGCTTTCAGCCTATGTTGCTTCCCTGGGAGCCGGGCCGGCAATCCCTGAAGAGCACCTGCTGGACGAAAAGGGTAACTCAGCCGAAGGCGGCGAGCTCTTCCGCACCAACTGCGCCATGTGCCACAACGCTGCCGCTGCCGGCGGTGCGCTGACGCGGGGTAAGTTCGCACCCGCCCTGGCCGATGTTTCGGGCAAGCACATTTACGAGGCCATGGCTACCGGCCCGCAGAACATGCCTGTATTCAGCGATGCCAACATCACCCCCGAAGGCAAGCGCGACATCATCACGTTCCTGAAGCAGATCGAGTCCAACGGCTCCCCCGGCGGCGCCGACCTCGGTGCACTGGGTCCTGTCGCCGAAGGCCTGTTCGTCTGGGTCGCGGGGCTGGGTGTCATCATCGCTTTCACCATCTGGCTGACCTCGCGGACGTCCTAGGCGTTTCGCTTGCCACAGAAAAAACTTCTGCTGATCAGTCAGCAGTTCGAAATTGAAAAACTAACTCGGCAGAAGCCGGGACGAGAGAAGGATGAGGCGAATTATGGGCAACCATAGTGACGGCAGTCCGAGCCACTCGGGCACCGTAGCTACGGCTGGTCAGAATGAGGTGGAGAAGTTCCAGGATCCTGGACTCCCTCCGCATCGTTTGCGCCTGGCTGACACGGACCCGAAGGCCGCAAAGCGTGCAGAACGGCAGGTCGCCCTACTTTTTGGCAGCTCTGTTGTCGGCACCGTGATCTTCCTGGTGGCGTACTTCGCCATCGACCTTGGCAACGATTCCAGCATTGCCGCTGTCCGCCTCCAGAATGCCCTGCTGGGCATCGGCACTGCTTTTGCCATGCTTGGCATCGGTACCGGCATTGTCCATTGGGCCAAGGCCCTCATGCCGGACCATGAGGTCTCGGAAGAACGCCATGGCATCCGCACGGAAGAGGACCGCCTCGCCGCTGTCCGCATCGTAGATGACATTGTGGAAGAGACCGGAATCAAGCGCCGTCCGCTCATCCGCAACACCCTTCTCGGCGCTGTTGCCCTGGCGCCCCTGCCCGCAGTGGCTATATTCGGTGACTTGGGCCCGCGCCCCGACATGGCACTGTCGCACACCATGTGGGCACCCCAGGAGGGCAAGCTCAAGCGCCTGGCCAGGGACCCTGACGGGACCCCGATCAAGGCTTCGGACGTCACCCTCGGCTCCGCCTTCCACGTCATCCCGGAAGGCCTGAACGAACTGCATGAGGGCAAGCTCAACGAAAAAGCCAAGGCTGTTGTGCTGCTGATGCGCCTGGATCCGGCATCGCTGAATCCTTCGGCGGGCCGCGAGGACTGGAGCTACAACGGAATCGTTGCCTACTCCAAGATCTGCACTCACGTCGGGTGCCCCGTTGCTCTTTACGAGCAGCAGACGCACCACCTGCTGTGCCCGTGCCACCAGTCCACTTTTGATCTCACCAACGAGTGCAAAGTGATCTTTGGCCCGGCCAGCCGGCCCCTTCCGCAGCTTCCCATTGCCGTGGATGACGAGGGCTACCTGGTCGCAACCAGCGACTTCAAAGAACCTGTAGGACCTAGTTACTGGGAGCGTGATGAGCATGAGCGCAGCATCAAGAGCTGAAGCCCCCGCCTTCGTCGCCAAGACCAAAGCCGGACGCATTACCGATTTCGTTGACGAGCGCGTCGGCGGCGCCGGAATCCTGCGTGAATTCGGGCGGAAAGTCTTCCCGGACCACTGGTCGTTCATGTTCGGCGAAGTCGCGCTGTATTCCTTCGTCATCCTGCTGCTGTCAGGTACGTTCCTGACGTTCTTCTTCGATCCGTCGATGGCGGAAACGCACTACGACGGCTCGTACGTGCCCCTCAAGGGCGTCGAGATGTCAGTCGCCTACAGCTCATCGCTGGACATCTCCTTCGACGTTCGCGGCGGCCTGTTCATGCGTCAGGTGCACCACTGGGCGGCCCTGCTGTTCGTGGCGTCCATCGCCGTGCACATGCTCCGCGTCTTCTTCACCGGAGCCTTCCGGAAGCCCCGTGAAATGAACTGGGTGGTGGGTGGCGTCCTGCTCATCCTGGCGATGGCAGCCGGCTTTACCGGCTACTCCCTCCCCGATGACCTGCTGTCCGGCAACGGCCTGCGCATCATCGACGGCGTCATGAAGGCAATCCCGGTGATCGGAACCTACGCTTCCTTCTTCTTCTTCGGAGGCGAATTCCCCGGAACGATGGTCATTGGCCGGCTCTATATGCTCCACATCCTGCTGGTTCCGGCGCTGATCCTCCTGATGATCGTCCTGCACCTGTTTATGGTGGTCATCCACAAGCACACCCAGTACCCCGGCCCCGGCCGCAACGACGGAAACGTCGTAGGCTACCCGCTGGGCCCCGTATACGCTGCCAAGGCAGGCGGATTCTTCTTCATCGTCTTCGGTGTCATCGCACTGATGGCGGGGTTCTTCACCATCAACCCGATCTGGAACTACGGCCCCTACGACCCCTCACCGGTGTCGGCAGGTACCCAGCCTGACTGGTACATCGGCTTTGTTGACGGTGCCCTGCGCCTGATGCCCGGTGTGATCGGGGACTTCCACTTCGAGTACGTCATCTTCGGATACACGCTCACCCTCAATGTCCTGCTGCCGGCCCTGGTTCCCGCAGGCATTCTCTTCACGGTGATGTTCATGTACCCGTGGATCGAACGGTGGATCACCAAGGACAACCGAGAGCACCATGTCCTGGACCGTCCCCGCAACGCACCAACGCGTACTGCCATCGGCATGGCCGGCTTCGTCTGGTACTGCGTGATGTGGGCAGCTGCCGGCTCGGACCTCATCGCTACGCACTTCCATGTGTCGCTGAACGATGTCACCTACTGGCTCCGGGCGCTCTTCTTCATCGGCCCGATCATCGCGTTCATCGTCACCAAACGCGTCGCGCTGGCACTTCAGCGCAAGGATCGCGAAATCGCGCTCCACGGCCGTGAGACCGGACGCATCGTGCGACTGCCGCATGGTGAGTTCATTGAGGTGCACGCGCCGCTGGACGAGTACAAGCGCTACAAGCTGGTTGGCTTCGAGTCACCGGCACCACTTCCGGCAGTGCCCAACGATCACGGCATCGTCACCCGCAAGGAGAAGCAGCGCGCCTGGCTCTCACAGTGGTTCTTCGAGGACCGCGTAGCCCCGGCCACACCCGCGGAGCTGGAGGCAGCACACGGCCACCACGCCCACCCGGCAGTTGAAGCAGCCGAGGAAAGCAAGAGCCTCAGCCACTAAGACAGCTACCACAGCACAAAGGAAAGGCCCGGTCCTCATGATCGGGCCTTTCCTTTTTGTGCCGTGCTTCTATTTGGTTCCCTGGGAACCAGGGCTATAACAGCTACGGGTTCCGGTAGCCGGACGAATGATTTCGGGCCGGCCGCGCTCCCGGACGCTGCAGCGGAACCCATAGCTTGTAACGGTCAGCGCGGTAGTACGAGACGGAGTAGTCCACCATGGCCCGGGCCACGAACGCATGCCGCTGGATCTTCAGCAGCGGTGATCCGACGTCGACGTTGAGTAGCCGGGCGGTGGAGGGCGATGCCGCCGTCGCTTCAATCATGTCCTCGCCCCACTCCATCACAAGCCCGAACTGCTCGCTGAGCACGTTGTAGAGGGATGTGGGCGGTTCACCGTCCAAAAGCCCCGGCACCCGGTGCGCCGGAATGAAGTTTTCATCCACGCTCATAGGCTCGCCGTCCGCCAGCAGAAGGCGGCGGAAACGCACCAGGGCCGTTCCCTCCTCCAGCTGAAGCTCACGGGCCAGGAAGGCGCTGGCAGCGATCTGCTCAAAGCTCAGTACCTTGGCGGCCGGCACCATGCCGCGGCGCTGCATCTCCTCGCTGTACGAGGTCAGCTTGACCTGCAGGTCAAGCTTTGGCTTGCGGACGAACGTGCCAAGGCCCACTACGCGTTCTATGACCTCTTCACCGACCAGTGCATCGATGGCCTGGCGCACAGTCATTCGCGCGAGGCCAAAGCGTTCGGCAAGGTCCCGTTCCGAAGGCAGTGCCGATCCAGGCGGGCAGGAGTCCGCAATGTAGGAACGAAGGATCTCGCGCAGCTGAATGTAGATGGCAGTCCCGCTGCTACGGTCTATCTCGCCTGCGACGGCGCCTGCGCTACCGGCCATGGCCCGGAGCCCCTGCTTCTCTGTTCACCATCCAATCTTAAGCTAAACCGGCGGAGGTCTAGACCAGTGGTGGCCACATGCCGGCCGGTTTGGGAGCCCATACATCCCGGCGGATATATTTGGACAGGAAAATTTGAAAATTGACGGAGGGGGCCGTTGTGACAAAAGGAGTCCCGTTGCCCATTCACAAGGCCGTGGTGTCGGCGTCGATCGGCCTTCATGCCAGACCAGCTGCTGTATTCGTCAGGGCCGTGACCGACACCGGGCTGCCGGTCACCATCAGCAAGGCAGGTATTGAAGGCGTAGATGCCCGCTCGCTGCTGGAAGTCATGACCGCAGACTTCCACTACGGGTGTGAAGTGGAGCTCTCCATTCGGGATGCGGCCCTGGAGGGACATTCAGGCCTCCAAACAGCGGAGGGGGCCCTCAGCATGCTCGCCGACCTGTTGGAGTCGCAGGGGGCCCACTAAGGCGCTGCCAGCGCTGCTTCACAACGGCAAGTAACAGTAACTCAGGTTTTCAGAACCTGGCGCCCTCATACAAAAACTGCTCCCCGAAAGCCGGACCTGAATTCTCAGTCCGACTTTCGAGGAGCAGTTCAGAGGCGGAGCGCAAATACGCTCGCCGAAATGCTAGTGTGCGTGGTCTCCCCGGCTGTACTCGTAAACCCAGCCGACGAGGGCTATGACTGCGAGTCCAGCGCTGATGAAGACGATCCAGAAACCAATTGCCATACCCAGGAATCCACCGGCGCAAGCCAGGCCCAGGACCAGCGGCCACCAGCTCCAGGGGCTGAAGTGCCCCTGCTCGCCGGCACCTTCGTGGATTTCTGCGTCGTTGCGGTCTTCCGGACGCATACCAACGCGCTTCCCGGTGAAACCAAGGTAGCCGCCAATCATGCCGGCCAGCCCGCCTACGAGGAGGATTCCCAGGGTGCCAACCCACTCATGCCAGTCCGTCAGGAAACCGTAAACGATTGAGACCGGTACGAAGAAGAAAACTCCGGCTCCAAATATCCATGATTCGATTTTCACTTGGCGGTGTCCTTCTGGTCGGCGTTACCAAGGGCAGCAGCAGCCACGGCAGGCGACTGGACTGTGTGGACCTGGGAGAGTTCCGGGTGGTGCAGGTCCAGCGCCGGGCGCTCCGAACGGATCCGCGGCAATGATGTGAAGTTGTGCCGCGGCGGCGGGCAGGACGTGGCCCACTCCAGCGAGGCGCCGAAGCCCCACGGGTCATCCACCTGCACCTTTTCGGCGCTGCGCCAGGTGATGTAGACGTTCCAGAAGAACGGAATCAGGGACGCTCCCAAGACAAACGAGGCGATGGTGGAGAACTGGTTCATCCAGGTGAAGTTGTCCTCCACGAGGTAGTCCGCATACCGGCGGGGCATGCCTTCGACACCCAGCCAGTGCTGGATCAGGAAGGTGCCGTGGAAGCCCAGGAACAGCAGCCAGAAGTGGATCTTGCCAAGGCGCTCGTTAAGCATCTTGCCGGTGAATTTAGGCCACCAGAAGTAGAAGCCGGCGAACATCGCGAACACCACGGTGCCAAACACCACGTAGTGGAAGTGCGCCACCACGAAGTAGGAATCCGAGACGTGGAAGTCCAGCGGCGGTGACGCCAGGATGATGCCGGTCAGGCCGCCGAACAGGAAGGTGATGAGGAAGCCGATGCTCCAGAGCATGGGCGTCTCAAACGTGATGGAACCGCGCCACATGGTGCCAATCCAGTTGAAGAACTTCACGCCGGTGGGCACCGCGATCAGCATGGTCATAAAGGCGAAGAAGGGCAGCAGCACGGAGCCGGTCACGTACATGTGGTGCGCCCACACGGTGACGGACAGGGCGGCGATGGCGATGGTGGCGTAGACCAGGCCCTTGTAGCCGAAGATCGGCTTGCGGCTGAAGACCGGGAAGATCTCCGAGACGATGCCGAAGAACGGCAGCGCGATGATGTAGACCTCGGGGTGGCCGAAGAACCAGAACAGGTGCTGCCACAGGACGGCGCCGCCGTTTTCGGGGTCGAAGATGTGGGCACCGAACCGCCGGTCAGCGCCAAGCGCGAACAGGGCTGCGGCCAGCGGCGGGAACGCCATCAGTACCAGGATGGACGTGACCAGGGCGTTCCAGGTGAAGATGGGCATCCGCCACATGGTCATGCCGGGAGCACGCATGCAGACGATGGTGGTGATGAAGTTGACCGCGCCCAGGATGGTGCCGAAGCCGGAGAGCGCCAGACCGAAGACCCACAGATCCCCGCCAATACCGGGACTGAAGGTGGTGTTCGAGAGCGGTGCGTAGGCGAACCAGCCGAAGGAGGCTGCGCCCTGCGGCGTGATGAAACCGGAAACGGCAATGGTTGAGCCGAAGAGGAAGAACCAGAATGCCAGGGCGTTCAGCCGCGGGAACGCGACGTCGGGGGCACCGATCTGCAGCGGCATAATGACGTTCGTGAACCCGGCAAACAGCGGGGTGGCGAACATCAGCAGCATTACCGTGCCGTGCATCGTGAACAGCTGGTTGTACTGCTCCTTGGTCTGCAGGATCTGCATGCCAGGTTCGAACAGCTCTGCACGGATAAGGAGCGCCATGACGCCGCCGAGGCAGAAGAACACAAAGGACGCGATCAGGTACATGTACCCGATGGTTTTGTGGTCGGTGGAAGTGATCCAGTTGACGACGATGCGCCCCTTGGACTTGGGAACCACGGGCGCCTCGAGGACGCCGGCGGGTGCGGATTGAGTGTAAGTAGCCACGTCGCTCCCCTTACTTTGTTTCGTTCAGGTTCGGGTTGCGGTCGTACTCTTCGCCGAGGAGGCCGGTGTTGCCCTCTTCACGCAGCTGGTTCATGTGGTCCTGGAACTCAGCCTCGGACACCACCTTGACGCGGAACAGCATCTCGGAGTGGTATTCGCCGCAAAGTTCAGCACACTTACCGTCGTAGGTTCCCTCCTTGGTGGGGGTGAACCTGATGTAGTTGGTCTTCCCGGGGATCATGTCCCGCTTCTGCAGGAAGGCCGGAACCCAGAAGGAGTGGATGACGTCGCGGGAGTTCAGCTCCAGGTCAACCGACTTGCCAACCGGCAGGTACAGCGTGGGGAGTTTCTCTTTGTCCAGGGTTTCGCCAGTCAGGTGCGCCTGCACCCCGGCCTCATGGACGTCTTCGCGGATGACGTCACCGGACTTGTAGTTGAAGTCCCATGCCCACTGCTTGCCCCGTACGTCAACAACGACGTCGGCCGGCTGGGAGCGGTCATCAATGGCCTGCTGGTCCCGGTCGGTGAAGTAGAAGAACACCAGCACCATAAAGAGCGGGATGGTCAGGTAAAAGACTTCAAGGGGGAGGTTGAAGCTGGTCTGCCGCGGAAACCCAATGGTGCCCTTGCGGCGGCGGTAGGCAACGATGCACCAAACGATCAAGCCCCAAGTGATGATGCCCACAACAAGTGCGGCAATCCATGAGTTGACCCAGAGGTCCATGATGCGGTCAGTGTGATTGGTGGTGCCACGCTCGGTGGGCAGCCACCCCTTCTCTACCTCTGGCGAACATCCGGTCAAAACCAACGCGCCGGCTACTGCCAGGCCTGAGATCGAGGTGATCGTTTTGCGTCGGCTGCCGGTTCGGTTCTGCGAACTCACAGACGGCCCTTCCTACTTGTTGCTGTTGCCCGGGCAGCCGCTGGCTTCCCGGGCACACTAAAAGTTTTACTACTCGGTGTAGAGCTTACCGGTCCCCCGGGCATTTCGCCCACATGTCGGCGCCGCGGTCCCGTGCCGTTTTCACGGACGGGGACCACGGCGCCGGCACCGGGCGAAAAGACCGGGTTAGTGGAACGAGTCGCCACAGGCGCACGAGCCGCCTGCGTTCGGGTTATCGATGGTGAAGCCCTGCTTCGAGATGGTGTCCTCGAAGTCGATGCTTGCGCCGCTGAGGTAGGGCACGCTCATCTTGTCCACTACTACTTCGACGCCGTCATAATCACGGACAGCGTCTCCGTCAAGGAGCCGCTCGTCAAAGTAGAGCTGGTAAATGAGGCCCGAGCAGCCGCCGGGCTGGACGGCAACGCGGAGGCGGAGATCGGTCCGGCCTTCCTGCTCGAGGAGGCTGCGTACCTTGCCTGCTGCGATGTCTGTCAGCTTGACCTCGTGGGCGGCCAGTTCATCACTGGCAGCGCTGGTGGTTTCGGTGCTGTTCTCATTGGTTGCGGTGCTCATATGGCCTACCTTCTTAGGACGGTCCTGGCGGCCCCGCCTGAACGGTGCCTGCCCCTACGGAACGGTATGGGCTATAGCTACATGCTACTTCGGTCAGCCCTGTAGCTCTAACTTCTGACGTAACCATGGGAGGACTGCCGTTGTTCCCGACAAGACGGAGGCATGCGGGCGTCGCCGTCATTTTTGGCCAGGGCTTAGGCCAGGCCGTCCGCATTGAGCCTCGCCAGCAGCAGGGCCTCGGCCACCACAGCGTTCCTGAAGTCTCCGATGTGGAGGGACTCGTTGGCGCTGTGGGCCCTTGAATCGGGGTCCTCCACGCCCGTGACGAGGATCTGCACGTCAGGATAGACCTCGATAAGGTCCGCGATGAACGGGATTGATCCGCCGATTCCCATCTCCACAGCCGGGACTCCCCACGCCTCGCCCAGTGCCCACAAAGCCAGGGTGGCAGCCTTCGATGACGTATCCGTGAGGAATGAGCTTCCGCTTTCTCCCGGAGTGAACACCACCTTGGCGCCGAACGGTGCATGTGCCTGGACGTGCTCCCGCATGGCTTCCATGGCATCGGTTGGGTCCTGTCCGGGGGCCAGTCGCAGGCTGAATTTCGCCTTGGCCCGCGGGAGCAGCGTGTTTGAAGCCACAGCAACTGCCGGCGCGTCAATGCCAATGATGGACAGGGCGGGTTTGGTCCACAGCCGTGAAGCGATGGTGCCCGATCCCGCGAGCTGAACCCCGTCCAGCACGGAAGCGTCGGCGCGGTACTCGGCTTCGGTGAGATCCACTGCCACGTTGTCCTGGGAGACGAGCCCCTGGATGGCCACGTTGCCTTCATCGTCATGGAAAGTGGCGATCAGCCGGGAGAGCAGCGTGGGCGCATCCAGCACCGGGCCGCCGAACATGCCTGAATGGACCGCATGGTCAAGTACCTGCACTTCAACGGTTCCATCCACGAGGCCGCGAAGGCTGGTGGTCAGCGCAGGGATCCCCACCTTCCAGTTGCTGGAGTCCGCCACCACGATCACGTCCGCCCGGAGCAGGTCGCGATGCGCCTCCAGGAAGGTTCGGAACGTGGGGGATCCTGCCTCCTCCTCCCCCTCGAAGAAGAACGTCACTCCCAGGCCCAGTTCAGATCCCAGGACCTCCGCCACGGCAGTGTAGGCCGCCACGTGGGCCATGATCCCGGCCTTGTCGTCGGCGGCACCGCGGCCATAGAGACGGCCGTCCTTTTCGACGGCGGCAAAGGGTTCGGTATCCCACAGGGCGGGGTCACCCGGGGGTTGTACGTCGTGGTGGGCGTACAGGAGTATCGTCGGTTTTCCTTCAGCCGCCGGCCGGCGGGCGACGACGGCGGGGCCACCGGGGGTGCCGTCCTTCTTGTCACACCGCAGGATCACAACATCGTCCAGGCCGCTGGCGCGGAGCAGGTCCGCAACGGCCTGGGCGCTGCGTTCCAGCGGCGCGGGATCGAAACTGGGCCAGGCGATGCCTGGAATGGCCACCAACCCGGCGAGTTGGGCCAGGGTGGCATCAAAGGACCGGCTGACTGCGCTCCGCAGTTCCTGCGCATCGATGGAACCGGCAGAGGTGCCCGGTACAGGGTTGCTGGAGTACGGGCTGCTTGAATTTCGCGGGGTTGCCGCTGGAGTGGGCGTCATGGCCAAAACAATACCTTCGCCGTATCCCCGCCGCCTCGAAGCGGCACCGGGGGCGTACGCGGCAGCGTATCCGGCAGTGTGCCCGGCCGGCGTCGTAATTCCGGGCACTTTCCGGCGGCGCAGGGACGGCCGCCGTCATACCTCGATTCCACGACGATGGCGGTGTCCCCGCAAGGTATTCTGTTCTGGTGTTCGGACGTAAAAAGGAAGCGCCCTCGGCGCAGGAAATAATAGACCAGCAGGCTGCCGAAGCGGCTGCCCGGCAGGACGCGGCAGCGGGCAAGGGCGCGCCCACGCCCAAGCGCAAAGCCCAGGAAGCGGCCCGGAAGCGGCCCCTGGTGCCGGAGGACCGCAAGGCTTCCAAGGTTGCCGAACGCCAGGCGATCCAGGACCAGCGGCAGAAAATGCGGCAGGCACTGGATACCGGCGACGAAAAGTTCCTGCCGCTGCGCGACAAGGGACCGCAGAAGCGCTTCGCCCGGGACTACGTGGATGCACGTTTCAGCCTGGGTGAGTACCTGATGTTCGGCGCCTTGGTCTTTGTCATCATTTCCCTGCTTGTCCCGGCGTCCAGTGACCTGATGATCTACGTCCTGGGCGGCTTCTGGGTGATGTTCCTGGCAGTCTTCGTGGATGTATTCATCCTCTCCCGCAAACTCCGCAAGAAGCTCACGGAGAAATTCGGCGAGGTGGAGCGCGGCACCGTCTGGTACGGCTCCATGCGGTCGCTGCAGTTCCGCAAACTCCGACTGCCCAAGCCGCTGGTCAAGCGCGGGGAATACCCCGCCTGACAGTTCCGGACTGTCATCAGCTCCGATGACACCTTTTGCAAAACAAAACCCCGGCGGTCCAACCGCCGGGGTTTTACTTTTTGCCTCTGTTGTCAGGAGCTTTTGTTCCGCACCTTGTCAGACCGGCGGCTTTTCGCCAATTGCCGATTGATCCGGGCGGCCCAAAAAGGACCTTCATAAAGGAAAGCGGTGTAGCCCTGTACCAGCGTTGCCCCGGCGTCCAACCGCTCCTGGACATCCCGCGCGGTTTCAACGCCGCCTACAGCCACCAGGGTGATGCTGTCCCCCGTTGCGTCCTTGAGCCTGCGGAGCACCTCCAGGGAGCGCTGCTTGAGCGGAGCCCCCGACAATCCGCCCGGTCCGCATTTTTCGACGGCTTCCGCCGGTGACTTAAGTCCCGTCCGGGCGATGGTGGTGTTGGTGGCAATAATGCCATCGAGTTTAAGGTCCAAAGCCAGCCGTGCGACGTCGTCGATGTCTTCGTTGCTTAGGTCAGGTGCGATCTTGACCAGCAGGGGAACGTGCCTGCCGGCGGCCCTGTCGGCCTCCTCCCCCACCGCAGTCAGCAGCGGGCGCAATGTCTGAACATCCTGCAGGAGACGCAGGCCGGGCGTATTGGGCGAACTGACGTTGACCACAAGGTAATCTGCCGCCGGGGCGAGGCTTCGGGCGCTCAGGAGGTAGTCACCGACGGCGTCGTCGAGTTCAACCACCTTGCTTTTACCGATGTTGACGCCGATCACCGGCCGCACATCAGGGTAACGGCGGCGCAGCGCGTCCCGGGCAGCCTTCAGCCGGGGCTCCACCGCCACCGCGCCGTCGTTATTGAAGCCCATCCGGTTGATCACAGCACGGTCCTGGATCAGCCTAAAGAGACGGGGCTTCTCGTTGCCGGGCTGCGCCTGGCCAGTAATGGTCCCCACTTCCACATGGCCAAAGCCAAGTTCGGTGAGTGCCTCGATGCCGTGTCCTTCCTTGTCGAAACCGGCTGCGAGACCGAAAGGCGAAGGAAACGTCACGCCGAAGGCGGTGGTCTGAAGTGACGGCGCAGGAGCCGTGAAACGCTGCAGGAGCCGGCTGGCACCGGTGGTATGCGCGAGCCTGATCCCCTTGAATCCGATCTTGTGGGCGCGTTCGGCGTCCATCCATGAAAATGCAAGTCTGAAGAATGTGGGATATACGCGCATGCGTCTAGTTTTCCGTCTCGCGCGGCCCAGACCAAACCGGGCCCTCTCGGCCCTGCCGGAAAGGGGCCCGCCACCTCAAGTCACCGAATTCTACTCAGGAGTAGATCGTGCGGGCTAGCATGAATCCATGACCTGGGAAGCTGACATCCTCGGAGAAGGCTTCGAGGCGTATACGTTCCGGGCGGCAGGCGACGACGGCTTGGAGCGGACTGCCACTCTGGTGCGGTACCGGCCGGGAAACGAAGATACAGTCCCTCCGGCAGGCGAACGCCGGACCGTATTGTTCCTCCACGGCTGGAGCGATTATTTCTTCAACGTGGATTTGGCCCGGTTCTGGAGCAGCCGGGGCTACGACTTCTACGCACTGGACATGCACAACCACGGCAGGAGCCTGCGCCCGGAAACGCCGGGAGGATATGTGGCGGACCTGGCCGACTACGACGCCGAGATCGGCAGGGCAATCGGCATTATTGCCGCTGACAGCAACCATGCTGACAGGCAACACACTGACAGCCAGCACCGTGAGCAATCCCGGCCGGCCCCTCTCACCCTGATGGGACATTCCACCGGCGGCCTGGTTGCGGCCCTTTGGGTGAGCAACCATCCCGGCACCATCTCCGCGCTGGTGCTGAACAGTCCATGGCTTGAGATGCACGGCAGTTCGCTGGTCCGCCGGGCGGCCTCCACCATGGTGGGCCCGGTGGCCCGCTTCCGCCCCGAGGCGGTCCTCCGCCTTCCCGAACGGGGATTCTACTGGCGGACCATCAGCAGCTCGGCAGACGGAGAATGGGCGCTGGATGACAAGTACAGGCCCCCCATGGCTTTCCCGCTGCGGGCCGGTTGGCTGCATGCCGTTCTTGCCGGTCATGCCAAGGTGGCACGTGGATTGGGCATCGACATTCCGATTCTGGTCCTGCTGTCCCGGGGCAGCGCCAACGGCCCGTTTTGGACCGAAGAAATGCGCCGGACGGATGCTGTCCTTGACGTTAATGTCATCGCGCTGCGGGCACTGACTCTTGGGCGCACGGTGACGGTGGAGCGGATCGACGGCGCCCTGCACGACGTTTTTCTTTCGCCGGCCAAGGTACGCGCGGACGCGTATGCACGCTTGTCGCGCTGGCTCCGGGGTTACGGCGAGCCGGACACGGGGGCGGAAGAAAGCGGCGGCACCCTGTCGGACGCCCCCGACGGCGGGGGCAGGAGATGACGGAAGAGTGGGATGCGGGCGAAATCCTTCCCAAGGCAGCCCGCAAAAGAGTGGCTATGGCTGAACAATCCATAAGGACGTCCGACGGCGGCCAGCTTCACCTTTTCAGCTTCGGGAAGGGACCGGGAGTGGTCATGGTCTGTGGAACCAACACGGCCGCAGCAACATACTTCAGGGCTGCGAGGAAGTTGAGTCTATCCCTCCCTGTCCATGTTTATGACCGCAGGGGCAGACCGGGCTCCAGCCCCCAGCCCGAGAATTATTCCATGGCAACCGAGATCTCGGACCTCCGGTCTGTGATGGATGCAACAGGCAGCACGGCCGTCTTCGGGCACAGCTACGGCGGGGCGGTTGTCCTCGAAGCTGCGCTTCAATTGCCGGCAAGCCGCATTGCTGTCTACGACCCCGTGCC
The DNA here is from genome assembly GCF_026427775.1 of Arthrobacter sp. CDRTa11. Classification (NCBI taxonomy): domain Bacteria; kingdom Bacillati; phylum Actinomycetota; class Actinomycetes; order Micrococcales; family Micrococcaceae; genus Arthrobacter; species Arthrobacter sp. CDRTa11. Next base: position 2,985,513 of record NZ_CP044532.1, read on the forward strand.
CAATATTGGAGGCCTGGTGCCAACAGGTTTTCTTCCTGCCCTTGAAGATGCGGTGCAGCGCGGGGATGTGGCCCGGGCGGTTGCCGTCATTGGCAAGGGAATCTCCACCAACCTTCGGGAAACACCACTCCCGGATCCTGCCTTCCGGCTGTTGTTGTGGTGCATCTCCAGGGCAACCCGCAAGGGGCGTTCATGGCGGGGCACCGTAGGCAGTTCGGTCAAGGAGATTGCTTGGCTGCACGCCAACCAGCCCAGCGCCGAGCGCTACGCAGACATAACAATTCCGGTACTTGTACTCTACGGAGCACGCAGCGATACTTTCTTCCGGCTCGTTGCCGAGTCGCTCGCGGGCAGCCTTCCCTTAGGAAGATGCAGCGCAGTTCCCGGATCTGACCACGGGGCACTTGATTACGCACCAGCTGCTCTTCTCACCCAAGTGGCGGAGTTCTTCACTGGGCAACGGTAGTACTCTTGACGGCACCAGCCCCAGCCGGACTAAACGGAGCCGCCGCCTGTCGTGAGGCCAGGCCGGGCGGCATCCACGGCGCCGCCGTAGCGCCGGTCCCGCTGGGCGTAGATCTCCACGGCCTCCCAGAGGGTGCGCCGGTCCACGTCAGGCCACAGCGTGTCCATAAAGACGAACTCCGCATACGCTGACTGCCACAGGAGGAAGTTGGACAGCCTCTGCTCGCCCGAACTCCGCAGGAACAGGTCAACGTCCGGCAGGTCAGGCTCGTCGAGGTATTTCTGGATGGTCTTCTCCGTGATGGCTCCGGGCTTGAGGCGTCCCGCCGCCACTTCCTCGGCGATGGCCGATACCGCATCAGTGATTTCGGCCCGTCCGCCGTAATTAACACACATGGTCAATGTGCACGTGCTGTTGCCCACGGTATAGGCCTCAGCTTCTTCAAGTTCCCGGATCACAGATCCCCAAAGCCGGGGACGGCGGCCCGACCAGCGCACCCGGACCCCCCACTCATCGAGCTGGTTCCGCTGCCGCCGCAGCACATCCTTGTTAAATCCCATCAGGAACCGCACCTCTTCCGGTGAGCGGCGCCAGTTCTCCGTGGAGAACGCGTAAACGCTGACGTACTCGATGCCCAGTTCAATGGCGCCAGCCATGACGTCCAGGAGCGCAGGCTCCCCCGCCTTGTGTCCTTCGATCCTGGGCAGGCCGCGCTGGTTTGCCCACCGGCCGTTGCCGTCCATGACAATGGCAACGTGACGCGGAATGAATTCAGCGGGGATGGCCGGAGCGGTCGCGCCGGAAGGATGGGGATACGGCGCCACGACGGGGGCAGTCCGCTTCCGTGAAGGGTTGTTCTTTTTTCCCAGGGCCACTGTCAGGTACGCTCCACATGTTTGAGGGATTTAAGGACACGCTCAAGGTGCCACTGCAGGTAGGCGGCCACCAGCCCGGCCGCTTCCCGCCGGTGAACGGGCAACGACGCGTCCGCCGTCGGCCAGTCGCCCGTCAGGAGGGCAGCCAGCAGGACCACCGTCTCGGCGGCCGGCGCAGGCGAGCCGGGCGGCCGGCAATTGCCGCAGACCATACCGCCCAGCGGCGCCGAGAAAGCGATGTGGGGACCCAGGCTCCCGCACCGCGCACAGACCGTAAAGCTGGGCGCCCAGCCGCCGGTGGACAAAGCGCGCAGGAGATAGGAGTCCAGGATCAGCCCCGGGGCGTGTTCCTCCCGGCTCAGGGACGCCAGCGCTCCGACCAGCAGGTTGTACTGCGCCGTCCCGGCTTCGCCGTCGACGTCTGTGAGTTTTTCGGCTGTCTCCGTCATGGCCGCAGCCACCGTGTACCGTCCGTAGTCAGCGGCAATATTGCCGCCGTACGCGCCCTTGGCAACGGCCTGGGTAACAATGTCCAGGGAACGGCCGGACACCAGCTGGAGGTCGGCGACCATAAAGGGTTCCAGCCGGGCGCCAAAGCGGCTGCTGGTCCGCCGGACACCCTTCGCAACCGCCCTGACCTGGCCGTGGTGCTTGGTCAGCAGCGTGATGATGCGGTCTGCCTCGCCGAGTTTATGGGTGCGCAGCACAACAGCGTCATCCCGGTATGCACGGGCGGCAAATGATTGTTGGACCACGGTTTATCTTCGCACTGTCTTCTCGCAAAAGGGGCACTGCCAGCGTTGCGCGCCGGGAAGCCGGCGCGCAACGCTGCTCCGGCTTAGGCGCGGGAATCCCGGATGGCGCGGTTGACGGCGGAGATCACTGCTTTGAGCGATGACATGCTGGTGTTGGAGTCGATGCCGATTCCCCAGAGGACGCGCTCGCCCACGGCGCATTCCACATAGGCCGCCGCCATGGCGTTGCCGCCCTCAGACAGGGCATGTTCGCTGTAGTCCAGGACACGGACGTCCACGCCGTCTTCGTGCAGGATGTTCAGCAGTGCGGCAATGGGCCCGTTTCCGGTGCCCGTGCGGCGGACCTGAACCCCGTCAATGGTGAGGGAAGCATGCAGCGTCATGCCGCCGTCGTCGTCCGTTTCGGTGCTGACCGAGCCCAGCGAATAGCGTCCCCACTGTCCGTCGGCAGCGCCGGAAGGAAGGTATTCGTCCTGGAATGCCTGCCAGAGCTGGGTGCCGCTGACTTCGCCGCCGACGGTGTCTGTGCGCTTCTGGATAACACCGGAGAACTCGATCTGCGCGCGCCGCGGCAGGTCGAGGCTGTGCTCGTTCTTGAGCAGGTAGGCAACGCCGCCCTTGCCGGACTGGGAGTTGACCCTGATGACAGCCTCGTAGCTGCGCCCCAGGTCTTTGGGATCTACCGGCAGGTACGGGACCTGCCACGTGAAGTCAGCCACGTTGACTCCCGCCGCGGCGGCATCCCGCTCCAGGGCTTCGAAGCCCTTCTTGATGGCGTCCTGGTGCGAGCCGGAAAACGCCGTAAAGACGAGGTCTCCGCCGTAGGGGGCCCGCTCGGCCACGGGCAGCTGGTTGCAGTACTCCACCGTCCGGCGGACGTCGTCGATGTCCGAGAAGTCGATCATGGGATCGATGCCCTGCACAAACAGGTTCAGGCCGAGCGTGACCAGGTCCACGTTGCCGGTCCGCTCACCGTTGCCGAAGAGGCAGCCTTCGATCCTGTCCGCACCTGCCATGTAGCCGAGCTCGGCGGCCGCCACTCCGGTGCCGCGGTCATTGTGCGGGTGCAGCGAGAGGATGATTCCTTCGCGCGGGTGCAGATGCCGGCTCATCCATTCGATGGAATCGGCATAAACGTTCGGAGTGGCCATTTCCACGGTGGCGGGCAGGTTGATAATGACCTGGCTGTCAGCGGAGGCCTCGAAAACATTGGCGACGGCGTTGCATACGCGCACCGCATACTCCAGTTCCGTACCGGTGAAGGACTCCGGAGAGTATTCGTAGGTGATGTGCGTATCCACCAGCGTTTCCTCGTACTTCTTGCACAGCCGTGCGCCCTGGAGCGCGATGTCCAGGATGCCGTCCTCGTCCTGGTTGAACACCACGCGGCGCTGCAGGACTGAGGTGGAGTTGTACAGGTGGACGATGGCCTGCTTGGCACCGACCAAGGACTCATAGGTCCGCTCGATCAGGTGCTCACGGGCCTGCGTCAGAACCTGGATGGTGACATCGTCCGGGATGTGGTTGCCCTCGATGAGCTGGCGGACGAAGTCGAAGTCGGTCTGGGATGCCGAGGGGAAGCCGACTTCGATTTCCTTGTAGCCCATGCGCACCAGCAAATCGAACATCTTCATCTTGCGGGCAGGGCTCATGGGATCGATGAGGGCCTGGTTACCGTCCCGCAGGTCAACGGCACACCAGCGCGGGGCCTGGGTGATGACCTTGTCCGGCCAGGTCCGGTCCGGCAGTTCAACAGTGATCAGTTCCTGGAACGGGCGGTAACGGTGGGCGGGCATTCCTGAGGGCTTTTGTGCGTTTCGCATTACTTTCGGGGCCTTTTCTGTGGTTCTTCTCTGAAAGGGTGGCCGGGCAACACAAACTCCGCAGCGAGGGTGGCCTTGCGCTAGATCGCGTCTGAGGCCTCGCCGCGGCAGCTAAGGAGAAGGAGCTCTGCGCGCACCATTTGAGAGTAACACGGGTGCGTAAGATGAAAGAGCACTACCGTCCCTAACGTCCATCATGCAGACGCCGCAGCGGTGCCAGCGCCGGCCGCGGCCCTCATATAAAGGAGCTTCCGTGCCCATCTCGGGGATCGACCTGTCCAACATTGATCACACCGTCCGGCCGCAGGATGACCTGTACCAGCACGTCAACGGGGCATGGCTGAAGGCCACCGAAATTCCCGACGACCGCCCGCTGGAAGGAACCTTTACCGCCCTCCGCGACGGCGCCGAGATTGCGGTCCGGGACATCATCGAGGAAGCCGCGGGCAAGGGCGAAGAGGCCAGCGGGATAGAGCGGAAGGTAGGCGACCTTTACAACAGCTTCATGGATGAAGCCACGGTGGAGGCCAAAGGGATGGAGCCTATCCGGCACCGGCTGGCCGAGGTGTTTGCCGCCACCACGGCGGGCGAACTCGTTTCCCTCGTCGGGCGGCTGTTCCGGTCTGACGTTTCAGGCCTCTTTTACATCTACCCGGCACCCGACGCGGGCAACCCGGAGAGGATCCTGCTCTACACGGGCCAGGGAGGATTGGGCCTGCCGGACGAATCGTATTACCGGGAGGAGAAATTCGCCCCCATGGTCACGGCGTACGGCAACCACGTGCGGACCATGTTCTCCCTGGCCGGCCTGGAGGATGCTGAGGCCGCCGCGGGCCGGGTGATCGGGTTGGAGACCAAACTGGCTTCCCACCACTGGGACAACGTCACCCTCCGGGACCCGCAAAAGACCTACAACCTCAAGACGGCAGAAGAGGCCGTATCCCTGTTCCCGCTGATGGGCACCTGGTTCGAATCGGCGGGGATCGATGCGGACAAGCGGCAGGAAATCGTGGTGAGCACTCCGGATTTCTTCAGCGGCGCGGCCGGACTGCTTGAATCCGAGCCCCTGTCCGTCTGGAAGGAGTGGCTGGCCATGCGCGTGATCAGCGCGGCTGCACCCTACCTGTCCTCGGCTTTTGTGGATGCCAACTTCGCGTTCTACGGCACCACCATCAGCGGCACGCCCCGGAACAAGGACCGCTGGAAGCGCGGCGTCGGCGTCGTCGAGGCAGCCCTGGGTGAAGCGGTGGGCCAGATTTATGTCGCACGTCATTTCCCTGAAACGCATAAGGCCCGGATGCAGTCCCTCGTGGCCAATCTCATTGAGGCGTACCGCCAGAGCATCACGAACCTTGAGTGGATGGGTGAGCAGACCAAGGAAGAGGCGCTCCGGAAACTGGGCGCCTTCCGCGCCAAGATCGGTTACCCGGACAAATGGATCGACTACTCTGCCGTGGAAATCGACCCGGCCGACCTCCTCGGAAACGTTGAGCGCGCGCACAATGCCGACGTCGACCGGCACCTTGACGAGGTGGGCAAACCGGTGGACCTGGACAAGTGGCTGATGACTCCCCAGACCGTCAACGCGTACTACCACCCAATGCTCAACGAGATCGTTTTCCCGGCTGCCATCCTGCAGCCGCCGTTCTTCACCGCGGACGCCGACGACGCCGTCAACTACGGCGGGATCGGCGCTGTCATCGGCCACGAGATCGGTCATGGTTTTGACGACCAGGGCTCACAGTTCGACGGCGGCGGCGCCCTCCGGAACTGGTGGACGGAGGCAGACCGGAAGGCGTTCGAGGCACTGACCGCAAAGCTTGTAGCCCAGTTCGAGGTCCTCTCCCCCTATGCCGCGCCGGGGCACTACGTCAACGGCAAGCTCACCCTCGGCGAAAACATCGGCGACCTGGGCGGGCTGACCATCGGCTACAAGGCCTACCTCCTCAGCCTGGACGGCGCGGAGCCCGAGGTACTGGACGGGCTGACCGGCCAGCAGCGCTTCTTCGCATCCTGGGCCGCCGGCTGGCGCCAGGTCATCCGGACCGAAGAGGCCGTCCGAAGGCTGGCAACGGATCCACACTCCCCCAACGAGTTCCGGACCAATGCCATCGCCAGCAACCTGGACGCCTTCCATGAGGCCTTCGGCGTCACGGACCAGGACGGCATGTGGAGATCACCGGAGGAGCGCGTCAGCATCTGGTAGCAGCACAAATGGGCCCGCCAATGGCGGGCCCATTTGTGTCTGTCCGGAAGCCTGGTGCCGGTCAGCCCTGGACGATGAGCGCCGGGTTGGCCTGCTGGCAGAGGGCGTCCCCCGCAGTCTGGTTCACGATGTCCTTGGGCACAGGCGTGGCCCCGTAAGTGATGCCCGAGGAGAAATCTTCGCCAAGGTAGACCTGCACACCGATCAACGCCGGGGCGGACTGTACTTGCTCGGCCGGGATCCCCAGCAGTGCAGCCACGTCGGCGGCCACATCGGCGTGTTCCGGTCCGTAATACACCAAAGACTGCGCCACCGGTGCCGCTTCCAGCTGCCCAAGCTGGATAAAGCCTCCGGAAATCAACGCCTGGGCAATTTCCTGGGAACGGCCGGGGACACCCGTTCCGTTCGCCACGGTGACGGGCTGCACGGACTTGTCATAGGGTGGCGCCGGTGTTTCAGTCGGCGCCGGGGCAGGCGCGCTGTCCGTCGGGGACGGAGTGGCCGTAGGGGTGGGGGTCGGAGCCGTGGGGTCCGTCAGATCGACGTCCTTGCGGAGGGCTGAGAACAACTGCGATCCTGCGGGTTCGGCGATCTGGAGGCGGTTAAGGTCTGCCACTGCTGTGGTGGTGGGCACGGCGACAAACGCCACCTTGCTGACGTCAATGTCCTTCAGGCGGTTTCCGATGGTCAGGAGCGACGGAACGGATGCCAGTCCCTCATCGACTGTGAGGTTTTGGGTGACGACATCGGCAATCCGGAGCATCTTGGCGGGATCTGACAGCGTACCCTCGTCCTTGATTTTCCGTGTGAGCGACGACAGGAATCCCTGCTGGGCTTTAATGCGGCCCAGGTCCCCGCCGTCGGCGAAGGCATGCCGTGTGCGCAGGAAGGCCAGCGCCTGTTCGCCCTCCACGGAGGACGTCCCCTTCGGCAACCGCAGACGGGAATCGGGGTCATAAACGGGGTCGCTGATACAGACCTCCACCCCTCCGACCGTGTTGGAAAGCTCCTTGACGGCGTTGAAGTCCGCCATCATGAAGTGGTCGATTTCGAGCCCTGTCAGCTTGTTCACGGTGTCCACAGCGCAGCCGATGCCGGCCTCAGCCATGGCCTCGTTGATCATGACACTGCTCCTGGCCGGGTAGACCTGTTTGGTCTTCTGGTCAGTGCACTCGGGGATGTCAACCAGGAGGTCCCGGGGGAAGCTGACGACATTGACGCGCTTGTTGTCGGCGGAGATGTCCATCAGCATCATGACGTCCGACTGTCCGTAGCCGGAGGAATCCTCTGCAGTACCGTATGCGGAGTTCTTTCCGTCCCGCGTGTCCGAGCCAAGGATCAGGATCTGCATCCTGTCGGATGAGTCGTTTACCGGGTTCGCCGTACCCGAGCCTGCGGTCAGCGGGGCCTTGGTAATGTTCGACTGCAGCCGGAAGAACCAAAACCCGGCAAAGGCAAGTCCTCCGACTACCAAGACTGAGAGGATGGCCGCGATCACCTTCAGCCACGCCGGCATCCCTGGCTGCGCTCCGAGATGACGGGCGGAGCCGACGGCGGTGCCTTCCGCGTGACGGGAAACTGGCCCGGTTCCGGCTGACGGGTCAGCTCCATTGTCGCGTTTGTCGCGGCGTTGCACCACAGGGTGTACCTTCCTCTGAACATTTGGATCCGGCCCATTTTAGTTGTTCAGGCTGGGAAAACGCCCGGTGACTGGCCGTGACGGTGGTGGAAGCGCATCAGAAACCGAGTTTTACCAGTTGTTTGGGATCCCGCTGCCAGTCCTTGGCGACCTTCACATGAAGGTCAAGGTAGATGCGTGTGCCCAGGAGCGCTTCGATGCCTTTCCGGGCGTTGGTGCCCACTTCGCGCAGCCGGCTGCCACCCTTTCCGATGATGATGGCCTTTTGCGAGGGACGCTCAACATACAGGTTGACCCTCACGTCAAGGAGCTGGTTGTCTTCTGCGCGGCCCTCGCGGGCCACAATTTCGTCCACCACCACTGCCAGGGAGTGCGGGAGTTCGTCCCGGACTCCTTCCAGGGCTGCTTCACGGATGAGTTCGGCCACCATAACGGCCTCGGGCTCGTCGGTCAGTTCACCGTCCGGGTACAGCGGTGGCGACGGCGGCATGTGGCTGATCAGGACATCGGCCAGAGTGTCCACCTGGAAGCCGTCGGCGGCGGAAACCGGAACAATGTCCTTCCAGCCGTCCTCCCCCAGTACTTCGCGGCCGAGGGCCGCGACGGCGAGGAGCTGTTCGGTCAGTGCCTGGCGGTCCACCAGGTCCGCCTTCGTGACAATGGCGATGAGCGGCGTTCGTCCAATGGCAGCCAGCTGGGCGGCGATGTACTTGTCCCCGGGACCTATTTTTTCGTTGGCCGGCAGGCAGAAACCGATGGCGTCAACTTCGGCCAGCGTGTCAGCCACAAGGTCGTTGAGGCGTTTGCCCAGCAGGGTGCGCGGGCGGTGCAGGCCCGGGGTGTCCACCAGGATCAGCTGCGCATCCTCGCGGTGGACGATGCCGCGGATGGTGTGACGGGTGGTCTGCGGCTTGGCAGAGGTGATGGCCACCTTCTTGCCCACCAGCGCATTGGTGAGGGTGGACTTGCCGGCGTTGGGCCGGCCAACGAGCACCGAGAAGCCTGCGCGGAAGCCGCCGAAGTCCTGGTTGGCAGAATCCTGGTTGGCCAGCGGCCTATTTTTCTTGCTCACGTGGAACTCCCTGCTGGGTTGTTTCCGCCTCATTGAGGAGGTCTTCAAGGTCAGTGTCTACTTTTGGTGCCGGCGCCGCAATGATGTGGCTGACGCGGTTGCGGCGCCCTTCGAGCCGTTCGGCCCGCAGGGACACGCCGCTTACTTCCACGGTGCTCCCCACGATGGGGACGCGGCCCAGGGCTTTGGCAAGGAGCCCGCCCACGGTGTCCACTTCATCGTCGTCGAGTTCGATATCGAACAGTTCGCCAAGATCGTCGATGCTCATCCGGGCACTTACCCGGAAGGAGCCGCCTCCCAGGGCTACGGCTTCGGCGCTTTCGGTGTCATATTCATCCACGATCTCGCCGACGATTTCTTCGATGAGGTCCTCCAGCGTGACAAGGCCTGCGGTGCCGCCGTATTCATCGATAACGATGGCAACGTGCGTTGACTCCTTTTGCAGTTCACGCAGCAGGTCACTGACTTGCTTGGATTCCGGAACATAGCGGACTTCACGCGCCAGGGCTTCCACGGGCGGCGGCTCGGCGTCGGGAGCCAGCTCGTGAAGGGCTGCGGCAACGTCCTTGAGGTACACGATGCCCAGTATCTGGTCCGTGCTCTCCCCAATCACCGGGATGCGGGAGTAACCGGACCGCAGGAAAAGGGACATGGCCCGCCGGAGGCTGGAGCCGGCGTCAATGCTGAGGATGTCCGTCCGCGGAACCATGACGGCACGCACCAGCGTATCGCCGAAGTCGAAGACGGACTGGATCATTTCCGCCTCGGTGTCTTCGATCATGTCCGATTCGCTTGCCCTGTCCACCAGCTCACGGAATTCCTGTTCGCTGAAAAAGGCTTCGTCGCCGACGGGCGCGCCGGGGGCTGCAGCGCTGCCCAACGCCACCAGCCAGGCAGGAATGGGGCCAAGCACCCAGGTCAGCAGACGGATCAACGGTGCCGTGAAGCGCACCACGGCCGCAGAATGAAGCCTGCCGAGTTGCCGCGGGGAGACTCCCACGATCACAAATCCGACGAGGGCCATGATTCCTGTGGCTGCCAGCCCGGCCAGCCATACATTATCCAGCAGGCTGTGGAGCAGGACGGCAACGGCGACGGCGGAGGCCATCTCGAACCAGATCCGCCAAAAACGCAGCGCCCGGATGTGCGCCACTGGCTGCGCCAGGATCCGTTTCATTGCGTTTCCGCGGCTCTTGATGAGCGCTTCTTCCGCGTCATGCCGCGGAAGGAAGTTGAAAGCGGCCTCCGCCGCCGTCAGAAGCGCGGCAATGCTGAGGAAGGCTAAAGCCATAAAGACAAGGAGCAGGGGCGTCACTGCGTGGTCTCGGCGGGTGCTTCTTTGCCCGTGAAGCCTGAAAGCAGTTCGCGCTGCAGGCCGAACATTTCGGCCTTCTCCTCAGGCTCGGCATGGTCGTAACCGAGGAGATGCAGGATACCGTGCGTGGTCAGGAGGAGCATCTCATCCTGCAGCGCGTGGCCGGCGTTCTTTGCCTGGACCTGGGCCACCTGCGGGCACACTGCGATATCGCCGAGCATCCCCTGGGGGGTGGGGCGGTCCGGAGTGCCGGGAGTGAGTTCGTCCATGGGCACCGAAAGTACGTCGGTGGAGCCTGGCTCGTCCATCAGCTCGATGTGGAGCTTCTCCATCGCCGGCTCGTCCACCAGGAGAATGGAAAGTTCCGCCTGCGGGTGGATATACAGCTGTTCGAAGATGTACCGGGACAGGGCAACAAGCTCCGCCTCATCCACCTGGATGCCGGATTCGTTGTTTACTTCAATACTCACGCGTGTTCCGCCCGCTTCTCCCTGGCCACTGAATGCTTGACCCGGTTCCGTTGGACGTCATCCCAGAGGCTGTAGGCCCGGACGATGTCGCCCACCAGGCGGTGCCGGACTACGTCCGTTGCGTCCAGGACGGAGAAGTTAACATCCTCGATGCCCTGCAGGATCTCTTCAACGATGCGCAGCCCAGACCTGGTGCCAAAAGGCAGGTCAACCTGCGTCACGTCTCCGGTGACCACCATCTTGGAGCCGAATCCCAGGCGGGTCAGGAACATCTTCATCTGTTCCGGCGTGGTGTTCTGCGCCTCGTCGAGGATGATGAACGCATCATTGAGTGTCCGGCCGCGCATGTAGGCCAGCGGCGCCACCTCGATGGTTCCCGCGGCCATCAGGCGCGGAATGGATTCGGGGTCCATCATGTCGTGCAGGGCGTCGTAGAGCGGGCGCAGGTAAGGATCGATTTTGTCGCTCAGCGTCCCCGGCAGGAAACCCAGCCGTTCACCCGCCTCGACGGCAGGCCTGGTCAGGATGATGCGGCTGACTTCCTTCTGCTGCAGTGCCTGAACCGCCTTGGCCATGGCCAGGTAGGTTTTGCCGGTACCGGCGGGGCCAATCCCGAAAATGACGGTGTTTTCGTCGATCGCGTCAACGTAGTTTTTCTGGTTCAGCGTCTTGGGCCGGATGGTTCTGCCGCGGCTGGAAAGGATGTCATGGGTCAGGACGTCCACCGGGTTTTGCAGTGACTGGCTGCGCAGTAAAACAACAAGCTGCTGAAGCACGGCGGGGCTGATTACGGTACCGCGTGCCACCAGTTCGCGCACTTCATGCAGCAGCCGCATGATCCGGGGAACGTCTGTGGCAGGCCCACTGATGGAGAGCTCATTTCCGCGGACATGGAAATTAACGGCCGGGAACTGTTCCTCAATGAAGCGCAAGGCCTCGTCGTGGCTGCCGAGCGATTGAACCATTTGATCGGAGTTGTCAAAGAGAACCACCTCCGTCCGAACACCAGGAAGGGTATGCGGGAATTCTCCTGCGGCGCGCTCTCCGGTGTTCAACCGGCGCTTTCCGTTCGCTGATTCAGTCATGGTGCCGGCCCGCGGGCCTGAGGTCCCCTTCACTTCGAGTAAACACTGCGGATGACGGTTCGAACGGCGGGGCGTTTGCCGCCCGCCGACGGTCACCGGATTCCTCCTATCTTACGCCAGCACAAGCCCGCCGCGGATTGGCGGCCCTGCGTTCCACCGCAGAAAAAGGCGCATCAGGGGGAGGCGGTTCCCGTCATTAGGTATCAACTTCATATCGGCCTCATATCGTTCCCGTTGCAGTTGGGCCCGGAGACGGCATCCGGCAATAACGGCAAGGCTGCCTGTGCCATGCTGGAAATTCAGCGTAAAGCTGGAAATCCAGGCCGTCCGGGGACCGGCCCACACAGGCAGAAAGGACAGGCCATCACAGTGCCGGGAAGAGCGACGCCCCTTGCCGCGGGACCACTCTGGAAACGGGTCCGCTCTGCAGGCCTCCTGGGTCTCATGCCTGTTGTCCTTGTCCTCACGGGCTGCATCGCCGCCCCCGGCCCCGAGCCGACACTGGCTTCGCCCACCATCGGGGCGGAAAGCAGCCTCCCTCCCGGCGCACCTTCCACCAGTGCCCCGCTGGAAACCACGCAGTCATCCAGTAAGGCGCCGGTCTACTGGATCGGCCGCAGCAACAACAACGTTTTCCTGTACAGGGAGTTCAGGGATGTGCCCGAGCAGGAGAACCCGGTCACCCGTGCACTGCGTTCCATGATGTCTGACAAGCCGCTTGATCCGGATTTCTTCACTCCCTGGCAGAACCCGAAGAAGTTGGCCACGTCGATCTCCGGCAAGAACGTCATCACCGTCGACGTCTCAGAGGATGCCTTCAACAGCAATCTGGACGCCGACATGGCTGCCCGTGCCATTCAGCAGCTGGTCTACACTGCCACCGCGGCGGGCGCCAGTTCCGGCCTAATCGACTCGGGCCAGCAGATCCAGGTGATGGTTCTGGTGGACGGTCATACGGACTATCTCGCCTTCAACCACATCAAGCTTGGGACATTGATGTCCCGTACCGCCGGCATGGTGGCGCCTGTGTGGATCATTGACCCGCAGGAAGGTGTGGACGTGCCTGACGGCAGCGTCAAAATCACTGGACGCAGCACAGCTCCCGGCGGCAAGCTCCGCTGGCAGATCCTGGAGGTCCAGGACAACGGGGACATGACTCCGTTCCTGACGGGCGAAACAACCGCCGCCGCCGAGCCGGGTCAGTCAGGCGTGTTCACTCTGGCGCTGACCCTTACACCTGGCAACTATGAGCTGCGGGTGTCCCAGCTGGATACCGTGGGAAACCGCCAGGACCTGAACGTGGACACCCGCGGCTTCAGTGTCCGCTAGAGGCCGCTGGTTCCGATCCCATAGTTTTCCGTCCGGCCCGTAGTTTGGATTCAGCCAGCGGGTGCAGCCCAGCGGCCCAGCACGTCGCTTGCCAGCACCACCGCGGCCGGCCCGGCTGTGGAGGAACGAAGCACATGGTGTCCCAGGAGCGCCGTCACAGCGCCAACATCGCAGAGCCGCGTTACTTCCCGGGGGCTGATGCCGCCCTCCGGCCCTACAATAAGCAGGACTTCCCGGGGACCGGTGCCGGTGGCCGAATCCTGCCAGGCCTCAAGGACGGACCTTAGCGGCCGGACAGCATCCTCATGCAGAATCACGGCCAAATCCGCTGACGCTACAGCGGCGGCCAGGCCCTGGGTATCGACGGCGGCACGCACCTCCGGGATCCAGGCCCGCCGGGCCTGTTTGGCCGCTGCCGCAACAACCGACTGCCATTTGGCGTGGGATTTGGCAGCACGCTCACCTTTCCAGCGCACAATGGAGCGTTCGGACTGCCATGGGATCACTGCGTCGATGCCAAGTTCTGTTGCCGTTTCCGCGGCGAGTTCATCGCGGTCCCCTTTGGCCAGCGCCTGGACCAGGACCAGCCGGACGTCAGGGCGTTCCTCGACGGCAAGAGCCGAGCATTCCACCGTCAGTTCGGCCGGCTGTGCCGAGATAACAGTCCCCGTCAGGCGTTTGCCTGCGCCGTCAGCGATATCCACAGACTCCCCGGGGGCGAGGCGCTTGACCGTCGCCGCGTGGCGTGCCTCCGGCCCCTCAAGGACAAATCGGCGGCCGGGCACCATCTGGTCCAAGGACCCGGCCGCGCTGAAGAAAACCGGATTGCTCACCGCTACAGGTTACCGAGCCGGTCCCGAAGTTTGGCGAAGACACCGCCGCTGGCGGCCAGCTTCCCCTCGGTAAACTGCTCACCACGCAACTTTGCCAGCTGCCGCAGGAGGTCTTCCTGGGCCGCGTCCAGCTTAGAGGGCGTTTCAACCTGCAGATGCACTTTCAGGTCGCCGCGGCCGTAGCCGCGCAGGTGCGTCACCCCAAGGCCGCGGAGGGTGATAATTTCGCCCGACTGCGTGCCGGCCTTGACATCGATCTCCTGCAGCCCGTCGAAGGTTTCGAGCGCGAGTTCCGTTCCGAGTGCGGCCGCCGTCATGGGAATGTTGAGCGTGGCGTGCAGGTCGTCGCCGTCGCGGACATACGTGGCGTCATTGTTGACCCGGATTTCGACGTACAGGTCACCGGCGGGGCCTCCCGCGGGGCCTGCTTCGCCCTGGCCCGAGAGCTGGATGCGGGTTCCGGTGGCAACGCCGGCGGGTACCTTGATGGTCAGGGAGCGCCGGCTGCGGATGCGTCCCTGCCCGCTGCACTCGTTGCAGGGGTCCTTGATGACGGTTCCAAATCCTTCGCAGGTACCGCACGGCGCCGCCGTCATGACCTGGCCAAGGATGGAACGGACTGCACGCTGGACCTGGCCGCTTCCGCCGCAGATGTCGCAGCGTTCGGGGTGCGTTCCCTCGCGGCAGCACGAACCGTTGCAGGTAGGGCAGGTGACGGCCGTGTCCACTTCGAGCTTCTTATTAACCCCAAAGACGGCGTCACGAAGTTCAATGCGGACGCTGATCAGCGCGTCCTGTCCCCGGCGCACGCGTGAAGCCGGCCCGGACGAGCCGCCGGCACCAAAGAAGGTATCGAAAATATCCTGGAAGGCAAAGCCCTGGCCGGCGTACCCACCGCCACCGAACCCGTTGTCCGTGCCGTTCTCATTGCCTGTGGTGTCGTATACGCGGCGCTTCTGCGGATCCGAAAGCACCTCGTAGGCGTGCGTCACAGCTTTAAAGCGATCGGACGCATCGTCACCGGGATTCACGTCCGGGTGGAGGGTGCGGGCAAGCTTCCGGTAGGCCTTCTTGATCTCTTCTCCGGTGGCTTCCGGCGAGACTCCCAGGACGTCGTAGTGGCTGCTCAAGTTTTTATCTCTTCCTTGTTGTAACGCTTGCAGTTGTACTGCCCGTACTGCTCTTCGTGCCGGAACCTTCTGGACCCGGTATCACGGGCCCAAGATTCGTGAAAGATAGCGGGCTACTGCCCGGACGGCGGCCATGGTGGTGGGATAGTCCATCCGGGTGGGACCGAGAACACCGATCTTTGCCGTGCTGTCCGGACCGTACCCGGTGGCCACCACCGAGGCTTCGGCCAGGCCGTCGTAGGGATTTTCCCGGCCGATACTGACTGTAACGCCGCGGGGGTCCTGCGCCATCTCGCTGAGCAGGCGCAGCATCACCACCTGTTCCTCGAGGGCTTCGAGCACCGGCCCGATACTCAGCGGGAAATCCACGTTGGACCTTGCCAGGTTTGCCGTGCCAGCCATGACCATACGATCTTCACGGCTGTTGTGCGCCAGGCTTTCCAGCCCGTGTGCCAGGGCCTGTGCTGCCTGCCGCTGGCCGGGGCTGACAGCAGAGACCACAGCCGGAAGCGACTGCGTCAGCATGCTCAGCGGGGTCCCGGACAGTGAGCCAAGGAACCTGGCGCGGAGTCCGGCGATGGCATCATCCCCCAGGTCCTGGCCGATGTCGATCACGCGCTGCTCCACCTTGCCGGTGTTCGCGATCAGCACCACAAGGACCTTCCGGGGCCCCAGGAGCACAAATTCGATGTGGCGGATTGAGGCGCGGCTCAAGTGCGGGTACTGCACCACCGCTACCTGGTTGGTCAGCTGGGACAACAGCCTGACCGTGCGGTCCAGCACGTCGTCAAGATCGTCCGAGCCCTCCAGCAGCGACTGGATGGCACGCCGTTCCGCCGGGGACAACGGCTTTACGGCCGAGATCTGGTCCACGAACAGCCGGTAGCCTTTATCCGTCGGGATCCGACCGGCGCTGGTGTGCGGGGCGGTGATCAGCCCCTCGTCCTCCAGGGCTGCCATGTCGTTTCGGATGGTGGCGCTGGACACGCCCAGATGGTGGCGCTCAACGAGCGCTTTCGAACCGACGGGCTCCCGGGAGTGCACATAGTCCTCAACGATGGCACGCAGTACTTCCAGTTTGCGTGGTTCGCTCACACTCCACCTCCATCTACGGTTTCAGGGTTAGCACTCGACGTGCCTAAGTGCTAACAGTCTAATATGTCTCACCCCGTTGTTAGCATTGGTACCGCTCCGGGCGAAATTCCGGGCCACGATCTAGTGCAAGGCGGAGTGCATCCATGCAATACCAGAACTGGGGACCGCAGGAGATAGCCGCCCCCGCAAGGAACCAGCTGCCTGAAATTCCCGTGGAACGCGGCATGGTACTGGAGGACGTCCAGTCCGGCTGGGTGGGGGCTGTCACACGCGTGGAGAAATCCGGCGGTATGCATGTTGTGGCGCTGGAGGACCGGCGCGGCAAGTCGCGGTCCTTCCGCCTGGGTTTTGGGTTCCTCCTGGAGGGCCGGCCCATCCGGCTTATGCCCCCCGCTCCCCGGCAGGCTGCCGCATCAGGCGGCCGGACAGCCTCCGGTTCGGTAAGGGTGGCCGGCCAGCGGGCCCAAGTGGCCAAGGCGAGCAGGATTTGGGTGGAGGGAAAGCACGACGCCGAACTGGTGGAAAAGGTTTGGGGGGACGATCTCCGGGTGGAGGGCATCGTCGTCGAACCTCTGCACGGAATCGATGATCTTGCAGGGGCTGTCGCCGATTTCAGTCCCGGGCCAGGCCGGCGGCTGGGGGTCCTGGTGGACCACCTGGTGCCGGACTCCAAGGAGTCCAGGATCGCCGATGCGGTGATGGGATCACCGGGTGCGGCGGGCAACGTCCTCATCGTGGGGCACCCCTATGTGGATGTGTGGCAGGCCATCCGGCCCGCCGTGCTGGGCATCGACAAATGGCCGGTGGTTCCGCGCGGGCAGGACTGGAAGACAGGAATCCTGGCGGCCTTCGGCTGGCCCCACTCCACCAAGGAGGACATTGGCCTGGGCTGGCAGAAACTGCTGGGTGCTGTCCACAGTTATGCGGATCTGGAAGCATCGCTGCTTGGCCGCGTGGAGGAAGTCATCGACTTCCTGACTGTGCCCTAGCTTTCACGCCGCCGGCGCCAGGACGGCCAACACGCCCTTTCCGGCGCCGACCCAGTATTCTTGGTACGGCGGAGGCAGTTTTTGCCTCTGTCCGGCAGTTCCACACAAAGCACCATTGCACGTTCAAAGGAAGACACCGTGGCACAAAACGCACGTGAACACAGGGACAACCAGGATGGCCAGGGCCGTTCCGAGTACCATGGCGTTCCCGCAAATGCGCTGCCGCTCACGGCGAGCGAAGACCGCCAATGGGCCACATTGGCCCACTTCGGCGGGATCCTGGGATGCGTCCCGTCCCTGCTGATTTACCTCATCTTCCGGGACCGGGGGCCGTTCACCGCACAGGAGTCCAAGGAGGCGCTTAACTTCAGCCTGCCTCCCACCATCGCAGCTGTGGTGGCCAACATCCTTGTTTTCCTCCCCCTGGTGGGCAACATTTTTGCCGTCATCGCCACCCTGATCTGGATCGCCCTGACCTGCTACTCCGTGGCGGCCGGTATCCACGTGAACCGCGGCCAGCCGCACCGTTACCAGTACAACCTGCGCTGGATCAAATAGGGGACGCGCGCTGAACCCCGCGCTAGTCGGGAAGGATCCTGCGGACCACTGCGTCGGCGAGCAGGCGGCCCTTCAGGGTTAGCACCAGCTGCCCCCGGAATGCCGCCACGGGATCCACCAGGCTGTCTGCGATGAGTCCGGCCACTGCTTTCCTGCCCGACTCCCCCAGCGAACCGATGCTGACTCCGGATTCAAGCCGCGCCCCCAGCATGATCCGTTCCAGATCCCGGGTGGCGTCGTCGAGCGTTTCCCGGCCGGCCGCCGGTGAGAGTCCCTGGGCGAGCCGTCCGGCGTAGGCGGTGGGGTGTTTGACGTTCCACCAGCGCACACCGCCCACATGCGAATGGGCTCCCGGGCCGATGCCCCACCAGTCGTCGCCGCGCCAGTAGGCCAGGTTGTGCCGGCATGCCTGGCCGGGCGTCCGTGCCCAGTTGCTCACTTCGTACCAGCTGAGCCCCGCTTCGGCTATCAGTTGGTCGGCGAGTTCGTATTTGTCGGCGTGGTCGTCGTCGTCGATCCCTGGAACTTCACCGCGGCGGATCTGGGCGGCCAGCTTGGTTCCGTCTTCCACAATCAGTGCATAGGCGCTGATGTGGTCCGGCTCGTAGGACAGGGCTGTGAGCAGGGTGTGCCGCCAGTCCACCAGCGACTCCCCCGGGGTCCCATAGATCAGGTCCAGGCTGACAGCCAGCCCGGCCTCCCGCGCCCATTGAACCACCTGCGGCACACGGCTGGGGGTATGGGTACGGTCCAGGACCTTGAGCACGTGCGGAACCGCTGACTGCATGCCAAAGGAAACCCTGGTGAAGCCGGCGTCCTTCAGCAGGGCGAGCGACTCCGGGGTGACGGAATCCGGGTTCGCTTCGGTGGTCACTTCGGCTCCGGGTTCTATGCCCCACTCACCGATGGCCGCGCGCAGGATACGGGCAAGGTCCTCCGCCGGAAGCAGCGTGGGCGTGCCGCCGCCAAAGAAGACGGTGCTCAGCGTCCGGCCGGGAAGACCCGACTGCGGGAGCACGCGTGCTGCCAGCTGCACCTCCGAGATGGCGGTGTCGGCGTAGGCATCCTGGGAGGCTCCGCCGCCCAGTTCAGTGGCCGTGTACGTGTTGAAGTCGCAGTATCCGCAGCGGACGGCGCAAAACGGGATGTGCACATACAGCCCGAAGGCCCGGTCCGCCGCACCGTACACCGCCTGTGCAGGCAGCAGACCGTCCGACGGCGCCGGGTCGCCAAGGGGAAGAACGCTAGGCATTCGTGCGGCCTCCGGTGTTTCCGGCCACGGGCATCACTACTTCTTGGCCTTGTCCTTGGACTCGTCTGTGGTCAGGGCGGCGATGAAGGCCTCCTGTGGCACTTCCACGCGGCCCACCATCTTCATGCGCTTCTTGCCTTCCTTCTGCTTTTCCAGCAGTTTGCGCTTACGGGAAATGTCACCGCCATAGCACTTGGCCAGGACGTCCTTGC
This sequence comes from Arthrobacter sp. CDRTa11, assembly GCF_026427775.1. Taxonomy (NCBI): domain Bacteria; kingdom Bacillati; phylum Actinomycetota; class Actinomycetes; order Micrococcales; family Micrococcaceae; genus Arthrobacter; species Arthrobacter sp. CDRTa11. Next base: position 3,004,617 of record NZ_CP044532.1, read on the forward strand.
GGATGGCCCGGATGCTTTCGCGGGCAATGATCCTGGACCCGATAGCCGCCTGGATGGGGACCTCAAACTGCTGCCGCGGGATGAGCTCACGCAGCTTGGTGGTCATCATGACGCCGTAGGCGTAGGCCTTGTCCCGGTGGGTGATGGCAGAGAAGGCATCCACCTGCTCGCCCTGGAGCATGATGTCCACCTTGACCAGGTCAGCCACCTGGTCGCCGTCGGCCTTCCAGTCCAGCGAACCGTAGCCGCGGGTCTTGGATTTAAGGATGTCGAAGAAGTCGAAGACGATTTCGGCCAGCGGCAGGCGGTACCGGATTTCCACCCTGTCCTCGGAGAGGTAATCCATGCCGCCCATCACGCCGCGCCGGCTCTGGCACAGCTCCATGATGGCGCCGACGAACTCGTTGGGCGCAAGGATGGTGGCCGAAACCATAGGTTCGCGGACCTCCGCCACTTTGCCCGTGGGGTATTCACTGGGGTTGGTGACGTGGACTACCTTCTTGTCCTCCAGGGTCACCTCGTATTCCACGTTGGGGGCCGTGGAAATCAGGTCCAGGTTATATTCACGTTCCAGGCGCTCACGCGTGATTTCCAGGTGCAGCAGGCCCAAGAAGCCCACCCGGAACCCGAAGCCCAGTGCCGCCGACGTCTCGGGCTCGTACACCAGCGCGGCGTCGTTGAGCATCAGCTTCTCCAGTGCATCGCGCAGCACAGGATAGTCAGTGCCGTCCAGCGGGTAGAGACCCGAGAAGACCATCGGCTTGGCGTCCGCGTAGCCGGCAAGCGAATCGGAGGCGGGCTTGGCCATGTTGGTAACGGTGTCGCCGACCTTGGACAGGCGGACGTCCTTTACCCCGGTGATGAGGTACCCCACTTCGCCGACGCCCAGGCCTTTAGAGGGGGTGGGCTCCGGGGAGCTCACACCGATTTCGAGGAGTTCGTGCGTGGCCCGGGTGGACATCATCTGGATCTTCTCGCGCGGGTGCAGCATGCCGTCCACCACCCGCACGTAAGTGACCACGCCGCGGTAGGTGTCATAAACGGAGTCGAAAATCATGGCGCGGGCAGGGGCGTTGGCATCGCCCTGCGGGGCCGGCAGGTCGCGGACGATCTTGTCCAGCAGCGCCTCAACGCCCATGCCGGTTTTCCCGGAAACGCGCAGAACGTCCTCCGGGTCGCCGCCGATCAGGCTGGCCAGTTCGGCCGCGTACTTCTCCGGCTGCGCTGCCGGGAGGTCGATCTTGTTCAGGACCGGGATGATCGTGAGGTTGTTTTCCATTGCCAGGTACAGGTTGGCGAGCGTCTGGGCCTCGATGCCCTGCGCCGCATCCACCAGGAGAATGGCTCCTTCGCACGCCGCGAGCGAGCGGGAGACCTCGTAGGTAAAGTCGACATGCCCGGGGGTGTCGATCATGTTCAGTGCGTAGCTCATGCCGTCGAGTTCCCAGGGCATGCGGACTGCCTGGGACTTGATGGTGATACCGCGTTCACGCTCAATATCCATACGGTCCAGATACTGCGCCTTCATGTCGCGGGACTGAACGACTCCGGTGTACTGCAGCATGCGGTCGGCCAGGGTGGACTTGCCGTGGTCAATGTGCGCGATGATGCAGAAATTCCGAATGATGGCCGGATCTGTCGCGGCGGGCACCGGGGCGGTGCGGGCCATGGGAGACACGCAGGGTCCTTACTGTTGGCATTCACGCGGCCGCCGCCAGGACGCAGCGTCTGCACCCTGCGGATGTACCGCATATTTGGAACCTCCAGTGTCCCACGTCGCGGCGCCCGGCACTGCATTCCGGGGTTAACTCATTGAGCCAAACACCGGAACCTGCCCCGGGATAGGGTTGCCCCATGCCAATAAACCTCCGCTCACTGGCCCAGGCCGTCCAGACCTCCCTTCGGATTCTTGACAGGTTCCGCGCCGGCGCCGCTGGCACGCCTGCCGACCCGGGAACCCGCAGGCAAGCGGCGGGGACGACTAAACCGCGGCGGCCGGCAGCACCGCGTTCCGCCTCCCGGCCGTCCGCGCCGCCGTCGCCTTCGTCCGCCGCGCAGGCCGCGTACGCCGGGGATTTCAGCGGCACGTCCACCGTCCGCTATGCGCCCCAAACGGATGGCGCCCCTGACCCCGGAGAAGTGGTGTGGGCGTGGGTTCCGTATGAGGAGGACCACAGCCGCGGGAAAGACCGCCCTGTTCTGCTGGTCGGCCATAACGGGCCGCACTTACTGGCGCTCATGCTGACCAGCAAAGATCATGACCAGCACCCTGCGGATGCCGACGACTACGTGGATGTGGGGACTGGAAGCTGGGACCGGCAGTCCCGGCCGAGCGAAGCGAACATCGGAAGGGTGCTGCAGCTGAATCCTGAGAGTATCCGCCGGGAGGGTGCCGTGCTGGACAGGGCGCGCTTCGACGTGGTTGCTTCAGGACTCCGCCGGCGACACGGCTGGAAGTAGGCGCCAAATGGCCACCGTCCCGGTGAACTGCTATTCTTTATAGCTGTGTGTCCGTGCAGGTCGACGGCCACTGATGGTTGGCCGCCATAGGTATCCCCACGCCGCTCAGTCAATGGCCAATCTGAAAGCCCTCTAGACCATTTCCGCATTAAAAAGAGAGTTCACACGTGGCTAATATCAAGTCCCAGAAGAAGCGCATCCTCACCAACGAGAAGGCTCGCCTGCGCAACAACGCAGTCAAGTCTGAGCTGAAGACGGCCATCCGCGCCGTCAACACCGCCGTTGAGTCCACCGACAAGGATGCAGCTGCTGTTGCCCTGGTTGCTGCCAGCCGCAAGCTGGACAAGGCTGTCAGCAAGGGTGTTCTGCACAAGAACAACGCAGCGAACCGCAAGTCTGCGATCTCCAAGAAGGTCAACGCACTGTAAGGTTTCCAGTTCACCTGAACTGATGGTTGTGGCCGGCACCCCTTGGGTGCCGGCCACACATCTTTAAGCAGCCTTCCTGAGGCGGTTCGTTTGGCGAACACCAAAGCACGGCTTCACCGGAAGAAAAAGTAAAAGAATAACGCCAGACCGGGAAAAAGTGCCTGTCCGATGGCGCTGGTGAGCAGGCGCTTCTCTGTGATCCACAGCCAGATGCCGAGGAAGACGTGGCTCGCACAGCAGAAAATCACTATTGCTGACCCGCCAGCTGCGTTCCCGGAGAAGTTCACCATCCACAGCCCTGAGGCGATGCCAAGACCAAACGCGATGTTGTAGGCGCCAACGTTCATCGCCCACATACGCACGGCCTGAACATTTTCAGGCTTGATCAAGAAGATGCGGTAAAGGCGGCGATCGCCATGAAACGATATCTCCAGAAGGCCGACGGCGATCAGTGCCAATGCCGTCGCTCCGGCAAAAATCTGGCTCAGTAGATTCATCCACACCCTCCCCAAGCCTAGACCGCATGCCCTGCAGCCTTTCCCGTGCAGGATACGCCGTTGCGTGAAGGGCGTTCAAGAGTTCTGCAGACTCAGCGCTGCCTTGCCGACATGGCGATCACGGTCACAGCGTGTTCGACGGCGTAGACGGGGTCCCGGGAGAGTCCTTTGACCTGTGCATCCGCCTCGGCCGTGGCCTGGATGGCACGGACCAATCCTTCAGGCGTCCAACGGCGAACGTCGCGTTGGGCCTGTTCCACCAGCCACGGCTGCATCCCCAGCTCCCTGGCGATCTGCGCGGAAGATCCCTGGGCGCCGGCCACCTTGGCGACTGTCCTGAGCTTTGCGGCCAGAGCCGCAACGAGCGGAACAGGATCAGCCCCCGTGGCCAGCGCGTGGCGGAGTGTGGAGAGCGCCGCCGGCCCGTTTCCGGCCATCGCGGCGTCGGCTACTTTGAATGCCGTGGCTTCAATCCGGCCTCCGTAATAGCGGTCCACCATGTCCGTGGTGACAGCCGCGGTGGCATCAGCGATCAGCTGGCTGCACGCCGCCGCCAGCTCGGAAAGATTGGCACCCACGGCGTTAACAAGTGCCTGGACCGCGTCAGCCTCAATCCGGCGGCCGGCCGCCCGGAACTCAGCAGTCACGAACGCCGCCTTGTCTGCATCCTTTTTCAGTGGCTGGCAATCCACCACCGGCCAGCCCGCGGCTTTGACGGCATCCAATAGCTTCTTGCCCCGTACCCCGCCGGCATGCCTGAGGACCAGTACGGCATCCGGTTCGGGATGGGCCAGGTATGCCAAGGCATCGGACAGAAAGGCTTCATTCATGGATTCGACGCCTTCAACTTCAATCAGCTTGCTCTCGCCGAACAAGGAGGGACTGACGTTCATGGCCAGACTTCCGGCCTCGTAACTGCCCGCGTTCATCCGTGTCACCTCGACGTCAGGAGAGGCTGTCCGCACCTGGGACCGCACTTGGTCCATTGCGCGAATCCCGAGGTACTCTTCCGGACCGCCCACGAGCACCACCGCGGCCGGGGCCACGTCCCGCCACGTGGCCGTGTTGGACGCCGCCGTGCGGGTTCGGGCAGTTGGCGCAGCGGCCATGGTGGATTCCTCCTGGAAACGTTGGTGCGGTATCTAAGCCTGCCACGGCGGACCCCTGGCACCAAGCGGCCGCTGTGCCCGGCTGGGCCCCTAACGGCTCTGTTCCAGGCAGGCCCTAGACGCCGTGTTTCGCCCCATCCGGTTCCGGAAGCGCCTTCGCGGGATACTCAGACTTGGACGATGGCAAGCCGGAAATGATTTTCCGGGCTGTAGTTCCAGGCGAAGCCCAGATTTTCCCACTCAGCGTCGGTGGGTTCTGCCGTGGAGGTGGTGAGCTTCATCATCGACGTGATGTCTTTCGGGACCTCCAGGGCGCCCAGCACGCATTGAACATCGGTCATCGCTGCTCCGGAGGTTTCCCGGGGACCCTTGGTGTCGATGGAAAGCTTTGTCCTGTCCGCGGTCAGCTCTACTCCGTCGGCGCCGTCAAGTCCGCATCCCGATACGGCGTCGGCAAGGTTGGCGCCAGCAGGTGCAGGCGCGGCGGAGGACGAGGTTTCGGTTGTGGGGTCGGGCGCCGGAGTTGGTGCGGCAATGGAACATCCGCTGACGATGAGTGCGGCGGCAACGGCTGTTGCCGCCGTGAACGAATACATAACAGGGAGACGCATGTGGAGCCTTTCAAAGGTTGGCCTGGTGGCCGGTTCGCGGGAGGTCCTGGCAGGCCAGAATCGGGGCGACCGGCGGAATAAGTGCGCCCGGCCAATGTCACCGGTCAGGACATGCCCCGGCTCCCAGAATTTTGCCACCCCCAGATGAAAGTACAGCGTTTGGACTATCGCCGCGTCAAGTCGCGAACCTGTGCCGGGCAGTCAAGGGGAAGAAGTTCCTGTCAGCCCGGGGTGGACGCGGTGATAATGGGTTCATGAGCCTGAGAATGCTGATCGTGCCCATCCCGTCATGACCGACCATCAGCGATCTCGTCACGGGCCGCTGGACGTACTGTTCCTCAGCGGTGACATTGGGGGGAACCTCCCGCCAACTTTCGCGATCGCCGGAGAGCTCGCGCGTCGCGGCCATCACGTCACCATTGTCGGCGTGCGTGCCCGCCCCCAGCACTCCGCTCCCGCAGATGTGACGACGGTGGAGTTGCCCGCCTTGGCTCAGATGGACGTCACGCTGCCTACAGGGAAGTTCGGCCATGGGCCTGCGCTGATGCGGATGGCGCTCGGGCGAAGGACGACCCGGGAGGTGCGCTTCCTGCTTACCAGCCAACGTGCCGACGTCATCGTCGTCGACGGCGTCATGCTCACTTCGCTGCGGGAAGCCCTCAACACCGGGACCCCGACCGTTGTGCTGTTCCATTCGCTCGGGAAGTTCTGGGAGCAGGGCATGGGCAACCCTGCCCTGAACGCGCTGCTCCGGCCGTTTGGGCTTGGCCCCATGGCTCTCCTTGAGCGGTGCGCCGCGCGACTCCTGCCCACCGACCGGGACATAGATCCAGCCGGGAGAGGAAGCTGCCGGATCGCGTTCGACTGGATCGGCACAACCGAGCAGGCAAGTCCCCCCGCCCCACGCGCCCCCGGGAGCCCGCCGCTCGTCCTGGTCAGCCTCAGCACCGCCTGGCAGAAGAACCAGGACGACGTGTACCAGAGGATCATCACCGCCCTGGGCCAACGTGCAAATGGCAGATCAGCAGTGCGGGCAATAGTGACCACCGGCGGAGTGCCTGTACAAATCGATCAGACGACACTTCCAGCCAATGTGGAGCTCCGCGGGCGCATCCCCCACGCGCAGATCATGCCCCACGCCGACCTCGTTATCGGCCACGGTGGACACTCGACGACCCTCAAAGCCCTCGCCCACGGCATCCCCCTGCTGGTGCTGCCGTTGAACTCTTCATCCGACCAACCTCTGATCGGCCACACCATCGAACGCAACAGGCTCGGCCGCGCCCTCCCCGCAAATTCGCTCCCGGAAACCATCGCCAAAACCATCAACGACATTCTCACCGACCACGCGATCATCGCTGCAACCGCACGCACGGGCGAACGCCTCCGTGCCCAAAACGGAGCGCGGAATGGAGCCGACCGCATCGAAATGATCGGGCACGGTCCCTGAAATCAGCAGCAAGGGCTTGAACTTGCAGCCACCCGCGGCAACTTCCGACTCCTCGAGCGACTAATCCCGCAGATCGAACGCGTTCTGAAGATCAGGGACCTCAACGCCGCAGAGTATCGAGCCCCGACGGGCATCATCCATCGGGCATGGACGCCAGACCGTCCAAGGCGCAAGATGAGGTGCATGACAACAACCGTCATGATCCTCGGCGCCGGCTTCGGAGGGTTGGAACTCGCGAGCACACTGTCGGAGCGCCTTGCCGGCGAGGTCGACGTCACCCTCTTTGACCAGCACGACGCGTTCGTGTTTGGCTTCTCCAAGCTGGAGGTCCTCTTCGGGCAGCAGAACGCGGAACAAGTGCGGATCCCGTACCGCGAGATCAGCACTCCGGGTGTGGAATTCCGCCAGGAGCGGGTGCTCGCGATCGACCCGGGGACGCGGCACGTCGTCACCGATGCTGCGGTTTACGATCCCGACATCATCGTCGTCGCCCTCGGTGCCGACTACGATATCCCCGCGACACCCGGCTTCGCCGACGGAGGGTTCGAGTACTACACGGTCGCAGGCGCCGAGCGGCTGCGCGACGAACTGGCGGCATTCCGCGGCGGCCGGGTGATGCTGGCCGTGCTCTCCATCCCGTTCAAGTGCCCGCCGGCTCCATACGAGGCGATCCTGCTGCTCCACGACCGGCTCGTCGCACGCGGCATACGCGAGGGCAGCGACCTTCACATTGTCAGTCCGCAGCCTTCGCCCATCCCGGTCTCGCCCCAGACATCGGCCGCGCTGGAACGCGCGATGGCCGAGCGTGGGATCGCGTACACGAAACGCCACCGGATCCACGGGATCGACCCCGACGCGCAGGTCGCGCAATTCAAGGACCACGACGAGCCGTACGACTTGTTCATCGGCATCCCGACCCACAAGGTGCCCGACGTGCTCGTCGAGGCGGGCCTGACGCAGGACGGCTGGGTCGCGGTCGACCGCGTGACGCTGCAGACGCCGTACGCCGGGGTGTACGCGATCGGCGACTGCGCCGAGACCGGGATCCCAAAGGCCGGCACCTTCGCCGAGAGCGCGGCCCACGTCGTCGCGGACGGCATCGTTCGCAGCATCCGAGGCGCCGGCGGACTTGCATCCGGGGGCACCGGGCTCTGCTATCTGGAGTTCGGCCACGGCGACGTCGGTCGCGTCGACGTCGACTTCCACGCTGACGGCGGGCCGACCGCGCCGCTCCTGGGGCCGTCGCCGGCGTACGCCGCTGAGAAGGCGGAGTTCGGCGCGGTGCGACGCGCCCGCTGGTTCGGGGCCTGACGTGCCTCGCACGTTCGGGCCCCGGGCGTTCGGGTGTCGCAGGACCGGGTGGCAGAGCCGGGGCGGCCAGCGTGGAGGCATGCCCGGCCCCCGTCGCACCCGCGCCCCGGGCGTCGTGCGGCGGCGGACACTCGGCGTGTTCCGGCTGTTAGTCACGGCCCTCGAGATTCGTCGCGATCGTCGGGAACCTCGAGTACGTGCTCGGGTTCCGGTTTCTTCGCGCCGGTGGCTGGCAAGCGCAGCTTCGAGGTCGGTCTCATCAACCATCCACTGCTGTCCCTGCTTGACTGACATGACGAGGAGATTGTTGAACGAGACGGTACCACTGCGGTCCGCAGATTGCCGGTACCAGTCGTAGGCATTCTGCACGCTCCTCACTTGTGGCCGTCTCCTTGGTGCGGGACCGGTAAGGCATGCCCATGAGTCATTTTGGGCTGCATGCAGCACCACTCCGACCGGGGCTACATCCCGTCACATGGCAGTGTGGTGCTGGACCGGCGCGAGGGCTCGGGGCCGCAAGTCGCTTTACAACCCCATAATGGCGGCTACGGTGGCCACGGCTCTCAATCAGCTCAAGCAAGTGCTCCGTGCGGCCATGGAGCACCCTCACCATCTGCAGCACGTGCCGGGGCCGGACGACCATCCACACGACGCCCACACTAAGCGCGGACAGCAACACCATCGTCAGAAGCCCAAAGACTCCCTCGGGCCACGCCAGCGAGGCCCCGGGCAGGGCAGCAGTGAACCTGGCGGTCCACGCGACGCCGGCACCGAAGGTGCCGGCGACCGCGATCAGCACCGTGGCCGCCCAAGGGGCCAGGACCACGAGCGGCACCGCTGCCGTACCCAGCAGCGTTACGGGCGCCACCAATGGCGAGGCCAGCACATTCGCCAGCAGGGAGTACGTGGAGAATTGGGGCTGAAGGAGCACGATCACCGGACCGCACAGTAGCTGCGCGGACAGCGGCACCGCGACGGCGGCCGCCACCCATCGTGGAATGACCGCCGGCGTCCAGTCCACCATGCGCTGCCCGAGGACAATGATGCCCAGCGTGGCCAGCACCGACAGCAGGAACCCGAAGCTGGTACCCAGCCCCGGATCAAACAGGAGAAGGCCGATGACGGCCAGGCAAAGGAAACTCAGGCCACGGCCGGAGCGCCCGCCTGCCAAGGATGCCAGGGCGATCGAGCCCATCAGCGCTGCACGCAGGACACTGGCATCAGGACCCACCATCACTACAAACAGGGCAAGCCCGGACAGGGCAAGAGCCGCCGCGGGAAGCCGCGGCAGCCGCAGGCTCCTGGCCGCCAACAGGAGGGCACCCAGCACCAGGCTGCAGTTGGCACCGCTGACCGCGGTCAGATGAGTCATCCCCACGGTTTTCATGGCGGCATTCAGCCCCTCATCCAGGGCACTGGTGTCTCCTGTGACCATGCCGGGCAGGAGTCCGCGGGCATCGGCCGACAGGAAGGAGGACGCTGAAACATAGCGGCTGCGCAGGTCCTTGGCACCTTCCTGCCAGCCAGGACCAGCGGAGAGGGCCGCGGGAGCCGAGGACGCAGCGAGCATCCCGGCCTCGGGCTGGCCCGCGTCGGCGGCCTTCAGCTTGCCGGTAGTCCTGACGACCTGGCCGGGTACCAGGCTTCCCCAGGCGTCCCCGCCCATGGCAACAAGCTCCGCCCGGGTGCGGATCACGTGGCCGCCGGTGGTGATTTCAACAGTCATGGCCGGCACGCTCCACCGGCCCAGCAACCCGGAGGAACCGTCCGGGACAAGGGCACGTGGGGAGCCGGACACTTCGAGGACGGCAACCGCCGAGCTGCCGGCCGCTATGGCGTCAGCAAGGGCTCCGTTGTTGCGTTGGGATGATGCGACGGCTGAATGAGCGGCGGCGGCGGCGCAAAGTACCAGGGCGATTGAGGTGGTCAGCAGAAAGCTCCGCGGGACGAGCGGGACGACTGAAGGCCGCCGGTGGCCGGCAAAGATCCGGACTGGCCAAGCTGCACCACCGCCCCGGTCAGCGCTGGCTGCGGCCCTCCCCCGGGCCGCCGCTGCGAACAGCAGGCCGCCCACGCACACGAGGACCCCGCACAGGATCATCAGCGCCTCCGGTGACAGCCAGGCGCCAGCGAGGGCCGCACACCAGACCAGCAGCGCAGGAAGCCCAAGCCTCACGTCCGTGCGGCGCCGTGGCGCCTCAGCCGCTGCCTCGCGGCGATCCCGGCCGCGCAGCTTTCCACGTAAACGTTCGTCCAGCCCAGCGGGCACGGAAATCGCGGCCCGATGCCGCCGGGAAGCCGGGGACTCCGTAGCTTGCCGGCCCGGAGATTCCGCTGTTCCAGGAGTATCCCGGACCCGCACGGCCGATTCGATGTACCGGCTCCACGGGCTTCGGCTAGCCACCGGCCGTTCCTTCACCGGCGCGCACTAGACGCTCACGAGGGGAAGCAGTGTTTCGAGCATCTTGGGCCCCACGCCGTCCACGGCATCGAGTTCCTCAACGGTTTTGAATGGTCCATGCTCCTTCCGCCAGTCCACGATGCGCTGGGCCAGGACCGGTCCCACCTTGGGCAGCGCATCGAGTTCTTCGATGCCGGCGGTGTTCAGGTTCGTTGTGCCACCGGGTCCGGAGGCAGCCCCGCCGCTGCCAGCACCGCCTGCCGACGGCCCCGCGGCGATGCCGGAGGAATCAGAAGGCAGGGGTTCGCCGGGCAGCGGAACATAGACCTTCTGCCCGTCCGCCAGAAGCGCAGCCAGGTTGAGCCGATTCAGGTCAGCGGCTGAGGTACCGCCGCCCGCCGCCGCAAGCGCCTCGTGTACCCGGCTCCCAGAAGGCAACTGCACCACCCCTGGGCTGGCGACGGCCCCAGCGACATGGACAATGAGGATCCCGGCTGAGGGATCCCCGGCGCCTGGACCGGCAGGCACATCACCCTCGGGCGGCTTATCCGTCGTCCCGCCCGGGGCGCCCGGTGGACTCCCGGCAGCGCTGACGTCACTGAGTGGAATCACGTGGGGCTCTCCCTGGGAGACCTGCCACCAGAACCAGGCGCCGGCCAGTACTGCGGCGATGCAGATGAGCAGAGCCACGCGGGCTCCGAGCCGCCACCTGAGGGCGGGACCCCTTTGGGCCGTGCCCGCTGACCCGGAGGGGCCCGCCCCGGCCACGCTCCCTGCCCTTGCATCCCGCGGCGGATGGCGCCCGGAGCCGGAGCCATGGACGCCGGTTTCCTGCGCAGGAAGGTCCGCTCCGCCGTCGTACTCAAAGATTTCCTGGCCACCGTCTGTCAGGAGCAGCCCGCGGGGCCGGCTGCCCAGGGTGGACTGCAGCCGGTCCCTGGCGTGGCGCGCCCCCTGACCCGCTGTTGTTCCAGCATCCCGGCGTGACATAGGCCCCACGCTAGGGAACCGGACGCGCCGGCAACAGGCCAGGCTGACGCTATGTGGACAGCGGGAACGAGGTGGAAAGCGGGAACTACGGGGAAAGCCCGGGCAGGTCTTCAGGCTGGGCCAGCGGGCCAGTCTCCCCCACGATCACCGCAAGGACCCCCAGCCCCGCGTGCGCCGCGAGAACTGCCGGCAGTGAACTGATCTGTGCGGGCGGGATGTTGGGCAGCGCGGCGGCCAGCCTGGCAGCCAGCCCTTCTGCTTCCGCCGGATTGCCGAAGTGATGGACGGCGAGGCGCACCTGGCCGTCGGGGCGGGAAGCAGCATCGGCCGCCGCTATCTCCTCGAGCCGGGCGACGGCCCTGGCCGCTGAACGGACCTTTTCCAATGGCACGATTTTTCCGTCTTCGACGGCGAGAATGGGCTTGATGGCAAGCATGGTTCCCAGGAGGGACGCCGCCGCCCCGATCCTTCCGCCGCGGCGCAGCTGCTCAAGGCTGGGAACATAGAAATACACCTTGGTCCGTGCCAGCTGCTCCTCCGCCAGCGCCCTGACTGCCGCGGCATCCTGCCCCTCGGCAGCGGCGAGCACTGCGGCCTGCACGCCCATGCCCTGGGCCATCCCCACTGTGCCGGAATCAATAACCTCCACGGGGATTCCAACCCTGCCCGCGGCCAGCCTGGCCGCGTCAGCGGTCCCGGACAACCCGCCCGAGATATGGAGTGAGACGACAGCCTGGTAACCCCGGCGTTCAGCGGCCACGAACGCCTGCTCAAATTGCCCCGGAGACGGGCGGGAGGTCTTGACCGACTTGCCTGTGGCCAGCGCCAGCGAGATGGTTTCGGTGATGTCGTCCTCGCCCTCACCATAGATTTCCTCGCCCACCATCACGGGCATGGGGATCACGGTGAGCCGCCCGTCGCCGGAGAAGGCCGCTACCCATTCTGCGGGAAGCGCCGCTGCCGAATCGGTGACCACAGCAGTACCGCCGCCGGGGGACGGCGCGGCGTCAGTCTCTGGCCGGGGTACGGGACGAAGGGCCCCGAGGCGGGCGCGGAGCCAGGTCCAGGCGGCGGCATCACGGTCTGGCAAGGGTGCCTCCTGGAGTCATGGCCGGCCGCCGGACGGATCCGGCGGCCGGGACCGGCTAGGCCGGGACGATGTTCACCAGTTTAGGGGCGCGCACGATCACGGTGCGGATGCCGCGGCCGTCAAGTGCCCGCTGGACGTTTTCCGAGCCCAGCGCCAGCTCGCGCAGCCGCTCCTCAGTGATGTCCGGGGACACCTCCAGGCGGTCCCTGACTTTCCCCTGCACCTGGACGACGGCGGTGACCGTGTCCTGTACCAGCAACGATTCGTCGTGGGAAGGCCAGCCGGCGTTAGCCACAGAGGCCGGGTGGCCCAGGGCGTTCCACATGTCCTCTGCCGTGTAAGGGGCGAAGAGGCTCAGGATGACCGCGACTGCTTCAGCTGCCTCACGAACGGCAGGATCTGTTGCCCCGGCACCGGAATCGATCGCCTTTCGGGTGGCGTTAACCAGCTCCATCAGCTTGGCCACCACAACGTTGAACTTGTTGTTGTCCAGCAGATCGGCTGCATCGGCAATGACGCGGTGGGTCACGGACCTCAAGGCCCGGTCACCGGCTGTAACGTCCACGCCCGGATCGCTGGCCACGTCCTGCGCCAGGCGCCAGGCGCGGGCCAGGAACTTCGCAGAACCCGACGGCGAAACGTCCGCCCAGTCCACGTCGTCTTCGGGCGGGGAAGCGAAGATCATGGTCAGGCGCACGGCATCCACGCCGTACTTGTCCAGCTGCTCGCCGAGGTCCACGCCGTTCCCCAGGGACTTGCTCATGGCCTTGCCGCCGTTGAGGACCTGCCCTTGGTTGAGCAGCGCACTGAACGGCTCATCGGCGTCGATCATGCCAAGGTCGTGGATGACTTTGGTGAAGAACCGTGCGTAGAGCAGGTGCAGGATGGCGTGCTCCACGCCGCCCACGTACTGCCCCACAGGCATCCAGTCATTGATCTTCGCGGGATCAAAGGGTCCTTCGGTGTAGTCCGGCGAAACAAAGCGCAGGAAGTACCAGGAGGAGTCAACGAACGTGTCCATGGTGTCCGTGTCGCGCTTGGCTGGACCATGGCAATTGGGGCAGTCCACATTGACCCAGGCTTCGGCCGCGGCCAGAGGAGAGGTGCCCTTCGGGGAAAGGTCCTCGCCGCGCAGGTTGTCGGGCAGGGTGACGGGCAGCTGTTCGTCCGGCACCGGGACTTCCCCGCACTCTGCGCAGTGGATGATGGGGATGGGCGTGCCCCAGAACCGCTGGCGGCTGAGCAGCCAGTCGCGGAGGCGGAAGTTGACAAACTTTTCGCCCGTGCCCTGCTTTTCCAGGATGTCAATGGCGGCGGGGATGGCCTCAGCCTTCGGCAGGCCGTCAAGGGCGCCGGAGTTGATCAGGGTTCCTTCCCCGGCGGTCGCCTTGCCGGAGACGGCGGGGTCTTCCTCGCCGGTGTCCAGGACAGCCCGGACCGGAAGGCCGAACGTCCTGGCGAAGTCGAGGTCCCGCTGGTCATGGGCCGGGACTGCCATGATGGCACCCGTGCCGTAATCGGCCAGGACGTAGTCGGCAGCCCAGACCTGCAGCTTCTCGCCGTTGAGCGGGTTGATGGCGTAGCGGCCGGTGAAGACGCCTGTCTTCTCCCGCTCGGTGGACTGGCGTTCAATCTCGGTGAGCGCCTTGACCTGCTCGCGGTACGCCTCCAGGGCGGCTGAGTGCTCCTCCGTGACCAGCTCGACGGCGAGCGGAGCGTCCGCGGCAACCACAAAGAAGGTGGCACCGTACAGGGTGTCCGGGCGTGTTGTGAAGACGGTGACGTCCTTGGCGGGCTTGCCACCGTCGGCCTCGATGACAAAGGTGACGTGGGCGCCTTCGGACCGGCCGATCCAGTTTTTCTGCATGGCCAGCACACGCTCGGGCCAGTGGCCGCGGAGCTCGTCCATGTCATCCAGGAGGCGGTCGGCATAGTCGGTGATCTTGAAGTACCACTGGTTCAGGGACTTCTTGGTGACTGGCGTTCCGCAGCGTTCGCAGGCGCCGTTGACCACCTGTTCGTTGGCCAGCACGGTCTGGTCCTTGGGGCACCAGTTGACCGGAGAGTCCTTGCGGTAGGCCAGCCCGCGCTCGTAAAAGCGCTTGAACAGCCACTGCGTCCAGCGGTAGTACCCGGGATCGGACGTGTGCAGCCGTCGGGACCAGTCAGCGGAGATGGCGTACCGCTTGAAGGACGCCGCCTGCGTTTCAATGTTGGCGTAGGTCCACTCGCTGGGGTGCGCATTGCGCTTGATGGCCGCGTTCTCGGCCGGGAGGCCGAAGGAGTCCCAGCCGATGGGGTGCAGCACGTCATAACCCTGTTGGCGCAGGTAGCGGGCAACCACATCACCCATGGCGAAGGCCTCGGCGTGGCCCATGTGAAGGTCACCTGAGGGGTAGGGGAACATGTCCAGCACATAGCGGCGCTCCCGTGAACCGTCGTCGACGGGCGTGAAGACCTTGAGGTCCTCCCACACCTGCGGCCATTTGGCCTCCATGGCGGCAAAGCTGTAGGCACCCTCGTCGGGTCCTTCCGCCGTCACTGCTGCTGTTCCGGTCTCTGTTTCCGGCTGAACGCCCACTGCTGCCCTCTTCTGTTCTGTCACGGCATCGGTGCTGCCATAACTGTCTGATCCTCCTGCCGCCGGCCCGGAACAGGCCCGGACACACAAAAGCCCCTCTCCATGGAGGGGCTGCCGCGCGGCAATCCGTTTCTGTCCGGACGCCGGGCGGCTAGCTAAGCAGAAGGATCGCACGCATAGAACTACTTTAGCGCACGCAGGCCACCGGATGAGGGCACGCCCGCCGCCCCTGCGCCCTGTCCCCCACCATGCGCCGCAACTAGACTGAAGGCCGCAATACTGCCTCCTAAACACTGCTTCCCAAACACTGCCTCCCATCAGGACCGGTGACTCCCGTGAGCGAAGATATCCCGTTTCCCCGCCTGGGGCAGTCCACGGCACTGACGAGGGAGTCCGTTGGCGGAAAAGCGGCAGCCTTGTCAGCATTGGCCTCCGCCGGATTTCCGGTCCCTCCGGGATTTGTGGTGACAAGGGCTGCGCTGGAGAGTGACGCTGACGCGGGAAACGGGCCCGGGGACAGACTGCAGGCAGCGGCTGCTGCCACCGGACCCGGACCTTTTGCCGTTCGTTCCTCGGCCGTCGCGGAAGACCTTCCCGGGGCGTCATTCGCCGGAATGTACGAAAGTTACCTTCGGGTGCCCGCCGGCGGTCTTGAGGATGCTGTCAGCAGGTGCTTCGCCTCCGCTGAAGCTGGCCGGGTGCGGGCTTACCAGACCGCTGTTCCCTCAGGTTCGCGGGATAACACAGCCGCGACCGGAATGGCAGTCTTGGTGCAGCAGATGGTGGATCCGGCCGCCGCCGGTGTTGCTTTCACCGCCAACCCCCTCACCGGCGCCCGCGACGAAACCGTCATCTCTGCTGTTCCCGGCCTCGCCGAGGGCCTGGTTTCGGGCGTGGAGACGGGCGAGGAATGGACAGTCCGCGCCGGCCAGCCGGCCCTGACCCGCGGAGCCGGAGGTGTCCTTTCGCTGGAAAGCGCGACGGCGGTGGCCGCCGCGGCCGCAAAGGTCGCCACGCATTTTGGCTGCCCCCAGGACGTCGAGTGGGCGGTGGACCATGGCGGCGCGGTGTTCATCCTGCAGGCCCGTCCCATGACGGCATTGCCCGATCCCGTAGCCTGGGATCCGCCGGGGAAAGGGGCCTGGCTGAGGAACTTCCGGCTAGGCGAATGGTTGCCCGAACCCGTCACTCCGTTGTTTATGGACTGGGTGATTCCCGGCATCGACGCTGCCTACAACGGGGCTGTGGAGAGAGCGGTGGGCGTCACAGTCCCGATGGGGCACTGCCTAGTCAATGGCTGGTACTACGTTGCGCCGCCAACGCCGCGGGCGCTGCCCCACCTGCTCTTCGGAGGCAGGCCGCGGTCTCTGCCGTTCTTCTTCAACCTGGTGGTCCGGCCCATGTTCGACCCCCGGGGCGCCGACAGATCGGTGCTGCGGGACCTCGAAGAGGAATGGCGAACCACCTGCCTCCCCGCCTACCGGTCACTCTCCGGCGCCGGTGCGGGCCAGGCCACCGTGGAGGAGCTCAAAGAGACCGTGGAGCAGGTGGCCCGGGCAGCCGGCGAATACCTCTGGTATTTTGCCGCCACCGGGGGTGCGGCCTGGAAGATGGAGCTGGTCCTCGCCAGATTCTGGCGCCGCCATCTCGCCAAACTCACGGGCGCCGACGGAGACTCCGGGAACTGGCAAACCAACGGCTATCAGGTGCTCCTGGCAGGGCTCTCCCCCACGTTGCCTGATAACGTCCCGCACGCCGTGTACAGCCTGGACTGGTACCACAAGACGGCCGGGGAGGAACCTGACCGGGTTTCCCTGATGCGAGGCAACGGCAGCGCCGCCGGCGCTCCGTCGGCGGCTGCCATGGCCGCCGCGGTCCGCCGTCGGGAAGCTGAAGCGGCCTGCCGCGCTGCGCTCAAAGGATCCCGGCTGCTGAACAGGTTCGACAGGCTCCTCGGCGTTGCCCAGCACTATGCCCTGCTGCGCGAGGAGCAGAGCCGTGACTTCACCCTTGGCTGGCCCCTCCTGCGGCGTTCAGCCCTGGGGATCGGCGGCGATCTTTGCGCTCGCGGAATCATCGATACGCCGGAGGACGTCTTTTTCCTGACAAAACACGCACTGCGTCCCGACACACCCCCACAGCAAAAGGTCGTGGAACGCCGGCGCGAAGAATGGCTGCGCCACAGGAAGCTGGTGGCACCGCTGTGGCTGGGCAAGCTCCCGCCGCTGATCGGCAACACCTTCGACAGGGTAGCCAACAGCGCTCGCACTGCCAGGCGGGTGCCCGCCGGGGCGCTGCCGGGCCATCCGGCAAGTCCGGGACGCGCGAAAGGAAGGGTGCGCGTGGTGGACGGTCCGGAGGAATTTGCCCTGTTTCAGCCCGGTGAGGTCCTGGTGGCGAAGGCCACGGCACCCGCGTGGACCCCGCTCTTTGCCCAGGCTGCTGCCGTGGTCACGGACGGCGGCAACCTCGCAGCCCATGCTTCCCTCGTCGCCCGCGAATACGGCATCCCTGCAGTAGTAGGAACCGGCAACGCAACCCAACTCCTCCGCACCGGCCAGCTGGTCACGGTCGACGGCAGCGCCGGCATTGTAGAAACCCGCAACGCCTGAAGAAGCGGGCGGGGCAGGTGCGGCTTCCGTCAAAAAAACCAGCTACTTCACGTCCTCATCCACCCAGTCCATTGACTTGGTGACTGCCTTCTTCCACAGCCGCAACTGGCGGTCAGCCTCGGCCTGGTCCAGCTGCGGTTCCCAGCGCTTGTCCTCGGACCAGTTGGCCGAGAGTTCGCCCAGGTCCTTCCAGAAGCCGACGGCGAGGCCCGCGGCATAGGCGGCCCCCAGAGCGGTGGTCTCCACCACCTTCGGCCGGATGACCGGGACTCCAAGGATGTCAGCCTGGAACTGCATGAGGGCAGCGTTGGCGACCATGCCGCCGTCGACCTTCAACTCGGTCAGCGGAACGCCGGAGTCGGCGTTGACGGCGTCCAGTACCTCGCGGGTCTGGAACGCCGTGGCCTCCAGCGCGGCCCGGGCAATGTGGTTCCTGTTGACGAACCGGGTCAGGCCCACGATGGCGCCGCGGGCGTCGGAGCGCCAGTACGGGGCGAAGAGTCCGGAGAACGCCGGAACAATGTACACGCCGCCGTTGTCCTTGACCGAGGCCGCAAGGGTTTCCACTTCGGGCGCGCTGCTGATCAGGCCCAGGTTGTCCCGCAGCCACTGGATGAGTGACCCCGTGACGGCGATACTGCCTTCCAGGGCGTAGTGCGGGGCGGCGTCGCCGAGCTTGTAGCCCACCGTGGTCAGCAGGCCGTTTTTGGAGTGGACGATGTCCTCGCCGGTGTTGAAGATCAGGAAGCAGCCGGTGCCATAGGTGTTCTTCGCTTCACCGGCCTGGAACGCGGCCTGGCCAAACGTGGCGGCCTGCTGGTCGCCGAGGATGCCCGCCACGGGAACCTCACGCAGCAACTGCGAGGTGTGGACCGTCCCGTACACCTCGGAAGAAGACTTGATGGCCGGCATCATGCTCAGAGGAACACCGAAAATATCGAGGATCTCCTCGTCCCAGGTGAGCGTTTCGAGGTCCATAAAAAGCGTGCGGGAAGCGTTGGTCACGTCCGTGACGTGGACGCCGCCGTCCACTCCACCGGTCAGGTTCCACAGGATCCAGGCGTCGGTGTTGCCGAAGACGAGGCTGCCGGCCTCCGCCCTGGCCCGGGCGCCTTCGACGTTGTCCAGGATCCATTTGATCTTCGTCCCGGAAAAGTAGGTGGCCAGCGGAAGGCCCACCTTTTTCTTGAACCTCTCCGGCCCGCCGTCCTTGGCCAGCTCGTTCACGATGTCCTGCGTGCGTGTGTCCTGCCAGACGATGGCGTTGTAGACGGCCTCACCGGTGGTTTTGTCCCACACCACAGCAGTCTCGCGCTGGTTGGTGATCCCGATGGCGGCGATGTCGTGCCGCGTCAGGTTCGCCTTGGACAGTGCGGAGCCAATGACCTCGCGGGTGTTGTTCCAGATCTCAGCTGGATTGTGTTCCACCCAGCCTGCCTGGGGGAGAATCTGTTCGTGCTCCATCTGGCCGGAGGAGACGATGTTTCCGCTGTGGTCAAAAATGATGGCGCGGGAGCTGGTGGTGCCCTGGTCAATGGCGATTACGTACTGGTTCATATTGACGTCCTTGTCTTGATGACGGCTGTTGACTGGCTCCCGCCCTTGCAATGATCGCACCGGGGATCAGCTGTGGAGGGATGCCGCTCCATGCGGCCTTTATCCGACCAGGCTGTCAACCTGCACGCGGTGGAAGCGTTCGAGCACGTCCTGTGCGTGCCGGATCTCTGCTGCCTTCATTCCGTTATCCCAGGCCAGCGGCGCGGCCAGGACGTCGGCAAGCTCGTTGAGCAGTTCGCCGGTGATCAGTCCCCTGAAGGCGAGGGACGTGCGGCGGATCAGGACGTCGGTCAAGTGGGCCACCTGCTCATGCCGGGCCATGAACTCCAGTTCGCGGACACTGAGCTCCCGGGTCGAGTGGAGCAGCCGGTCCGGACCGGCGTCGAGGAAGCTGATGACCTCCTCCGCCCGGGTTCCGTAGCGCGTCAGGAGCACTTCGGTCCGGTGGGCATCGCGGCCTGCGGACATATGGCTCTTGATCCACTTCTGGACTCCATGCCCGTCCGGCGGGAAGCCCGCGCCGCCCCCGATGGCAAGCTGCGCCGTCGACACCTTCCGCTCCATGCCCAGCTCGGCGAGGACATCGTTTGCCAGGTGCTCGGCCATGGCCCGGAAAGTGGTCCATTTGCCACCCACCAGGCTGAGGACGACGGCGCCCGTCCCGTTGTGTTCCGGGCCGCGCCGTTCGATCCTGTAGTCGCGGGAGACAAACCCGGGCTGTGTTTCGTCGTGCCTGGGCAGGGGACGCACGCCGGAGAACGTGTAGACGATGTGTTCCTGCCGGACTGTGATGTCCGGGAAGACATGGCCGATCAGGTCAATGAAGTAGGCGATCTCCTGGTCTGTGCAGACCGCATCCTGGGCCATGTCCGCGTCCACATCGGTGGTCCCCACCAGGACACGGTCCCCCATGGGGTAGATCAGCACGATCCGGCCGTCTGTGTGTTCGAAGAAGATCTCCCGGCCCTGGCAGGCTTCGAGGAGGCCCGGGTGGTCCAGCACAATGTGGGAGCCTTTGGTGCCGCCCATAAAGGACGAAGCGGCACCCATCGCCTGGTTGGTCAGATCCACCCATGCACCCGTGGTGTTAATGATGATGTCCGCCGTAAAGTCGAACAGCTCGCCGGTCAGTTCATCCCGCAGCTGGACGGTGGAGCCTGTGCTGGCAGAAACGGCGCCGGATCCTGCGCCGGCGGAAGCTGCAGGCGGTTGCACGGCATGGAGCGAAAGGTAGTTACTGGCCCGGGCCGTGCCCGGTGCGCCGGGGCTGGCCAACCCTGCCTTCTCGCCATCCTGCAGGACATCCAGCGTCAGGCGTTCCGGGTTATGGACCGAGGCGTCGAAGTAGGTGGCCGTGTACTTAATGCCGGGGTGGAGGTGCGGCAGGTCCGCGAGGGATTTCCTGCGGCCACGGAACTGGTGCCGCGGGACGCTGCCGCCGTCACGGGAAAAGGAGTCGTACAGGCTGAGGCCAAGCTTGATCAGGAACGCCCCGCGCTCTTTGGGTTTGCCCTGCTGCTTGTGCGTGAGGAACCGCACGGGAGCCGAGAGCACACCGGAGAAAGTGCTGAAGATGGGGATTGTGGTCTGGAGGGGCTTCACGTAGTGCGGTGCAATGCGGAGCAGCCGGTTGCGCTCCACCACTGACTCCCGGACCAGGCGGAATTCCCCATTTTCCAGGTAGCGGATGCCGCCATGGATCATATGGGACGACGCGCCGCTGGCCCCTTGGCAATAGTCGCCGCGTTCGACCAGCGCCACGTCGACGCCCTGCAGGGCGAGGTCGCGGAATGTGCCGACACCATTAATGCCTCCCCCGACGATCAGCACTCGCGCGTGCGGGCGCCGGCGCAGGCCCTGCACTGAAGCACGCGGCCCAGCCGCCCGTGCAGACATGGCGCTGGCGGCCAGTGAATCCTTGCAGGCCAAAATAAACTCCTTTGGGTTTGGTGTGCGGCCACATGGACGTGGGCCGCCGTTCTCCGTCTATTCTTTGGAGCAATGGAAAATACAGTCAAGCACTATGCACAAACGTGCAGAATGGACGTTTAGATGGCAACCACCCGCCACGCGGATGCCCTCCGGGCCGCACAGATGTATTACCTCCAGGACCTGACCATGGATGCCATCGCGCGGGAGCTGCGAACGTCCCGCTCCACTGTTTCCCGCCTTCTCTCAACTGCCCGGAACTCGGGTCTTGTGCAAATCCAAATCCGGAACCCGATGGACACCGGCCCGGAACTGGAAGGAATGATCCGGAAGGAGTTCAACGTGGACGCCCACGTTGTCCCGGTGCTGGAGACCCTTAATGAGGCGGAAACGCTGGACCGGGTGGCGAGGCAGGCTGCCCGCACCATTGGGCCGCTGGTGGACTCCAAGGCGATTATCGGTGTGGCCTGGGGATCGACATTGAGCGCAGTTAGCCGTCACCTGACCCGGAAAATTACCCACGACAGCGTGATCGTCCAGCTCAACGGAGCCGGAAACATGCACACCACGGGCATCACATACGCAAGCGACATCATGCGCCGCTTTGGCAGCGCCTACGGAGCGCGCGTGGAGCAGTTCCCCGTTCCGGCCTTTTTCGACCACGCCGGCACCAAAACGGCCATGTGGAATGAACGCAGCGTGCAGCGGGTCCTGGAACTCCAGTCCAGGATGAGCATGGCCATCTTCGGCGTGGGTTCCGTGGACGCCGACTTTCCCAGCCACGTCTACTCCGGTGGTTACCTTGATGAAAACGACCTGAAAATCCTGGCCAACTCAGATGTTGTGGGCGACGTTGCCACCGTTTTCTTCCGGGGTGATGGGTCCTCTGACGGCATCGTACTGAACGAACGGTCCACCGGGCCGGCCCTGGATCAGCTGCGGCAGGTACGGCGGCGGATCTGCGTGGTATCCGGCGCCTCCAAGATCAATGGCCTGCGCGGGGCGCTCACCGCCGGTCTCGCGACTGACCTCATCCTGGATGAAGCCACAGCACGCCGACTCGTGGCATTCGACGGCGTCTCCTGAGGCGAGTGGGTAGAGTCATTGCTATGAAAACCTCACCCCGGCTCAGCCTGAACAACGGCGTGCTGATCGACCAGCTGGGATACGGGCTGTACAAGGTCCCGACGACGGAAGCTGCGTCACTGGTGGCCATGGCGCTGGGCGCGGGGTACCGCCACTTCGACACAGCCGCCATGTACAGGAACGAAACGGGTGTGGCGCGGGGCATCAGCTCGCTGTCCTCGCTGGAGGAGACCGGCGGCTCAGGTGAGGCTTCACCGGGCATGTCCCGGAACGACCTCTTTATCACCACGAAAGTGTGGAACGACGACCAGGGGTATGACGCAACGCTCCGCGCCTTCGATACGTCCATGGTGAACCTCGGCCTTGACTATGTGGACATGTACCTCATCCATTGGCCCTGCCCCAGGCGTGGGCTCTTCACGGAAACATACCGGGCCATGGAGACCCTCTACCGGGAAGGCAAGGTCCGCGCGATCGGAGTCTGCAACTTCCAGCCCGCCCACCTTGACCGGTTACTCGACTCGGCCGAGGTGGTCCCGGCCGTCAACCAGATCGAACTCCACCCCTGGCTGCAGCAGGCGGAGCTGAGGGAAAAGCACCAGGGCCTGGGGATCCGGACCGAGGCCTGGAGCCCCCTGGGCCGGGGACAGGTGCTTGCTGATCCTGTCGTACAGGCGTGTGCAGCCGAGCACAGGCGCACTCCCGCACAGGTCATCCTGAGGTGGCACATCCAGCTGGGCAACATCGCGATCCCCAAAGCAAGCTCCGAGACCCGGATCCGGGAGAACATGGACATCTTCGGATTCGAACTCTCCGACCGTGACATGGCCGCGCTCGCGGAACTTGAGCGCGGGCAGCGGACCGGCTCCCACCCGGACAACGTCAACTAGGACCGAGGGACATGAAAACCGCCCACCCCCAGCCATCCAGCACGCCCTCCTACATCAGCCCGGAGCTGGAAACCAGGACCACCGCCTCGGTAACCGAACTGGACGGCACAGCAGTGGCCTACTGGACCTACGAGCCGGCCCGCGTGACACCGGATACCCGCACCATCCTGGTCATCCACGGCTTCCGCGGCGATCATCACGGCCTGCTCCGCGTGGCTGACCAGCTTCCAGGGATGCGGATCATCATGCCCGACCTCCCGGGCTTCGGCAGCTCCGAGGCCTTTGCAGCCGGCCCGCACACGGTGGAACGCTATGGCAGGTTCATCACTGACTTCATGGCTGCCCTGGATCTCGGCCCTGACACTGTGCTGCTGGGACACTCCTTCGGTTCCATCATCGCCGCGCATTTTGTGGCCGCCCATCCCGGCGCCGTCAATCCCCTTATCCTGATCAACCCCATTGCCGCGCCGGCGCTGGAAGGGCCCAAGGGAATCATGACAAAGCTTGCCGTCCTCTACTACCGGCTGGCGGCCCGGCTTCCCCGAGCACTGGGGCTTTCCCTGCTGCGCAGCCCGCTGATCGTCCGGGTGATGAGCGAAGCCATGGCCAAAACCGGGGACAAGGAACTGCGGCGTTTCATCCACGGCCAGCACCACGCCTACTTCAGCGCCTTCGCCAACAGGGAAAGCCTCCTTGAGTCATTCACCGCGTCGGTGGGCAGCCACGTGGCGGAGGTGGCCGGCAAACTGACGCTGCCGGTGCTCCTGATTGCCGGTGAAAAAGACGAAATCGCCACGCTCCCGGACCAGCACCGGCTGGCCGCGCTGTTGCCCGACTGCTCCCTCAAGGTGATTCCCGGCGTCGGACATCTGATCCACTACGAAACCCCCGGCCCTGCCGCCCGCTTTATCAGCAGCTTCCTGAAGGACCATCCCGCATGAAAATAGTCATCGATGCACGATTCACCCGCACCGACCACCATGACGGGATCAGCCGCTACGGAGCCAGCCTCATCGCGGCCACGGCAAAAATTGCCGATGTGTCCATGCTCATCAGCGACCCCCGCCAACTGGCGCTGCTGCCGGACGTTCCCTACACGCTGATCAACAGCCCGCTGTCCCCCCTCGAGCTGTTCGTGGCACGCAAGGTGAACCCCCTCGGTGCGGACGTTGTTGTCTGCCCCATGCAAACGATGGGCAGCTGGGGACGCAAGTACGGCCTGGTCCTCACCCTTCATGACCTGATCTACTACGAGCACTCCGCGCCGCCGGACTTCCTCCCCGCACCGGTGCAGCTGCTGTGGCGCCTCTACCACAAGGCGTTCTGGCCGCAGCGGCTGCTCCTCAACCGGGCTGACATCGTGGCCACGGTCAGCAGGACCACAGAAGCCCTGATGGCCAAGTACCGGCTCACAGAGCGGCCGGTAAGGATCATCAGCAACGCGCCGCAGCCGGCGCAGGAACATCGGGATCCGGCCGCCGGGGCAGACCATTCCCTGGTGTACATGGGCTCGTTTATGTCCTACAAGAACGTGGAAACCATGGTGTCAGGGATGGCCGAACTTCCGGATTTCACCCTTCATCTGCTGAGCAGGATTTCACCGCAACGCCGCGCGGAACTGGAAATCATGGTCCCGCCGGGGGCGAAGGTGGTCTTCCACAACGGTGTCACCGATGAGGAGTATTCCGCCCTGCTGAAGCGGGCCACAGCGCTCGTTACGCTTTCCCAGGCTGAGGGGTACGGCCTCCCCCTGGTGGAGGCGATGTCCCTTGGCACGCCGGTGATCGCCAGCGACATTCCAATCTTCCGGGAAGTCGGCGGAGAGGCGGCCTCCTACGTGGATCCTGCCTCGCCCTCCGGCTTTGCCGCCGCCGTGGAAAAACTCCGCGACGACGGCCACTGGCAGGAGGTTTCCCGTCTGTCGGTGGCCCGTGCCCAGCAGTTCAGCTGGGAAGAATCCGCCCGGCAACTGGTGGACGTGGCCCACGACATTGTCACCATGCGTGCGCGCCGGGGGGCGGCACGCTAGAGGACGTCCACGCCGTCCAGCCTGACCTGTACCGGTTCCTCGCTCCGCTTGGCCGCCGCGGCAGCACGCGCCGCCCGCAACGTCCTGGTGACGGTGGCGGCCTGCCCATAGGGAAAGAACAGCAGGGTACGGACATCCTCCCCGGAGCGCCGTGGTGTGGCAGGACCAGTCAGGATCAGCGGAGCCGGACCTGCCACCCGAAGCGTTACACCCGACGATTCCAGCTGCTTTTCCACGCCTCCGGTGAAATGCTCGACGGCGGCACGCGGCCCGGTGACGGAGGCGATCCGGACCGCGGGGGGCAGCCGCAACTCCGCCCGGAGGGCCAGCTCCCGCTGGGCGTAGCCCGCAGGGTCCCAGCGAAGCAATGCACCCACTGCGCCGGTGTCCGCCGCGGTGATCACCACCAGGCCTTCCTCCGATGCCGGACGCACCAGCGCTGCCGCATTAAACCAGCGGCGTACGGTGTCCTCCCCGGCGCGCAGGTTCTCCCGCCGCAGGAGGGAGTCGCCGTCGAGGAGCAATGCCGCGGCATATCCGCCGTCAGCAACCGGTTCAGCGCCCACGGTGGCCACCACCAGCGCCTTGGCACTGCCCACGCCGGCCTTGACGTGGCCTCCGGAGGAGGTAATCACCGTCTTGCGGGGAAAGGCCCGCCCCAGCTCTTCAGCTGTGCGCATGACTCCGGTGGCCCCTTTGCGGAGTGCCCGGCCGCCGCAATGCGTGCAGCTCCATTCGGGCGCCGGGGTGGAGCACCAGCGGCATTGCGGAACGGCGGAACTGCCGGTGGCGCCCGTGACGGCCAAGGGCCCCTGGCAGGAGCCGCAGCGTGCAGTTTCGCGGCAGGTTTCGCACACCAGGGACGGGGCATAGCCTGCCCGGGCCACCTGCACCAGGACGGGTCCGCGTTCAAGCCCCTCCTTGGCCGCGCGCCAAGCCGCACCGGGCAGCCGCGCGATCCGCGCTAGGGGGTCCCTTTCCTGTTCAAAGCTGTCGGCGGTATTCAGGACCCGGGGTACAGTCCGGCGCACCACTGCCCTCCCGGCGTCGACGGGCATGGCCCAACCAGCCTCAACCAGGCGCTGTGCCTCAGTGCTTCGGGTGTGCGCCGCCATCAGGCAGGCCAGGCCTTGCTGCTCAGCGCGCAGCAGGAGGACTTCGCGGGCGTGGGCGTAGGGTGCCCGCTGTTCGATGTGGAGATCGTCCCCGTCATCCCAGCAGACCACCAGGCCCGGATTCCGCACGGGAGCATACGCCGCAGACCTGGTGCCGATGGCTACGCGTGCCGATCCGTCGAGGATGCGCAGGAAGTTCCGGTAGCGGGGTGTGGGACCGTCGTCGGCAGTGAGGCGCGCGATGTCCCCGGCAGGGAGGAGTTCAGCGAGTGCGTCTTCCAGCCGCTGCAAGTCGCGGTAGTCAGGGACCACCACCACGGCGCCGCGGCCTGATCCGCGCACTGCAGCCACGGCTTCGGCAATGAGCCGGGGCCAGGCGGAGGGCCCAAACCCCTGCAGCGGGCTGAAGACGGCACGTGGTGCGCCGCCATCCTGAAGGTGCCGGATAAAGGGTTGGCCATTGGCGTAGCTTGCCCAGCCGCCTTCGGAAGCAGGGAGTGCGCCGGAAGTGGGCACGGCGTCCGTAGACGGCCCGCCGTTCGCAACAGATCGGCTGTCCACATCGGGCCCGCTGGCTTCGGCCAACAATTCCTTTTCCAGCCGCGCCACCCTCGGCGGAATGGCCACCCGAAGGACGTCGCTGACTGTCCCTGCGTAGCGTGCGGCCACAGCCGTGATGAGCTCACGGACCTCGGGGGTGAGGACGGATACCGGCGAGACCACCTTCTGCAGGGGCACCAACGTATGGCCCGCATCGGATTCAGCCACGCGCTCAATGATGAAGCCGGACAACTCCTGGCCGTTGAACCGGATCTTGACCCGAACGCCCGCCTGCGCCTCAGCATCCAGCCCTGCGGGCACACTGTAATCAAAGGGGCGGTCCAGATGCGGCAATGAGGATTCAACCAGCACCCTGGCCACCGGCAGGTGCGCCGCCAGAGGAGGGCCTGACTGGGGCGCCCTGGACGGGAATCCCTGCAGCAGGGAAAGCTGGACAGCGCCATTTCCTTCGGCGGTCATGTGTTCAGCCAATCACGTGGCGCCGACATTTACGGCGGGCAGCACGCACCTAGGCGTTGAAGAAGGCCTTGAGGTCGTCCACACGGTCCAGCCGCTCCCAGGTGAAGTCAGGGTCATCCCGCCCGAAGTGGCCATGAGCGGCGGTCTTGGCATAGATGGGCCGCTTGAGGTCAAGGGCGTCGATGATGGCGCGGGGGCGGAGGTCAAAGATCTCAGCGATGGCCTCGCTGATCCGCATCGGGTCCACGGTTTCCGTGCCGAAGGTTTCAACGTAGGTGCCCACGGGGCGGGCCTGGCCGATGGCGTACGCAATCTGGATTTCGGCCCTTTTGGCCAGCCCCGCCGCTACAACGTTCTTGGCGACCCAGCGCATCGCGTAGGCAGCGGAACGGTCCACCTTGGACGGGTCCTTGCCGGAGAAGGCTCCGCCGCCGTGCCGGGCCATGCCGCCGTACGTATCAACAATGATCTTGCGGCCGGTCAGGCCGGCATCGCCCACGGGCCCGCCGATGACAAATTCGCCGGCCGGGTTCAGGATGTTGGCCGCCCGGGAGATGTCCAGGTTGGCGGCCGCCAGCACCGGCTCAATCACGATTTTTGCGAGGTCCGCCCGCAACCTGTCCAGGCTGGTGCCTTCGGCGTGTTGGCTGGAAATCACCACGGTTTCGACCGAGACGGGCACGTCGCGGTCATATCCCACGGTGACCTGGGTCTTGCCGTCGGGCCGAAGGTAGGAAAGCTCGCCGGACTTGCGGACTTCGGTGAGGCGTTCGGAAAGGCGGTGGGCGAGCCAGATCGGCGTCGGCATGTAGGACGCTGTCTCGTCGCTGGCGTAGCCGAACATCAGGCCCTGGTCGCCGGCACCCTGAAGGTCGTAGTCGTCCTCCTGGCGGCCCTCGCGGGCTTCCAGGGAGTTGAAGACTCCCCCGGCGATGTCGTTTGACTGCTGCCCGATGGACACGGAGACGCCGCAACGGGCGCCGTCGAAGCCGTTGGCCGAGGAGTCGTAGCCGATTCCAAGGATGGTCTCGCGGACGATCTGAGGAATTTCGACATAGGCGTCGGTGGTGACCTCACCGGCCACATGGACCAGGCCCGTGGTTGCCATCGTCTCCACGGCCACGCGGGACTCCGGATCTTTCGCAAGCAGGGCGTCCAGGATGGCATCGCTGATCTGGTCGCAGATCTTGTCCGGGTGGCCTTCAGTGACGGACTCCGAGGTGAAGAGCCGGAGTGCGGAGGGCGTAGCCCCGTGGGTCTGGGGAATGTGCAGCGGTAAAGTCACTCAACTACCTTACTGGTTGGGAATCGAACGTCCGTCGGCGTGTGTCCCCGTGCTAAGGAAACGATGGTTCGACTGCTGTCAGGCGCGGGGCGAAACGTGGTTCAGTTCGAGGCCGATCCGGCTGATAATGGCGGCCGAAACCTCGCTCTTGGTTCCCGAGGCAAGCTGCGGATCGGAACCGGAACGGGCCAGGATGACGATGGAATTGGTGTCCTGGCCGAAGACCTTGTCGGTGCCCACATGGTTGACCACCAGAAGGTCGCAGCCCTTGCGTTTCAGTTTGGCTTCGGCATACGCCAGCACATCCCCGTGGCCGTCGCCGGTTTCGGCAGCGAACCCGACGATCAGCTGGCTGCGGCGGGACATCCCGCGGACCTCCACCAGCTCTTGGAGGATGTCCGGGTTCCGGATCAGCGTAATAATGGGGTCCGCGGTGTCATCGCGTTTTTTGATCTTTGTGTCGGAGATCTCGGCGGGACGGAAATCCGCCACAGCCGCCGCCATGATCACGACGTCGGAATCCGCTGCCGCTGCCAGCGCCGCTTCACGCAGCTGCAGGGCAGTCTCCACGGTCACGACCTCGACGCCGGCCGGCGCCGGAACGTCCATGTGGGCAGCGAGCAGCCGCACGGTGGCGCCGGCGTTGCGTGCAGCCACGGCCAGGGCAACGCCTTGCTTGCCTGAGGAGCGGTTGCCCAGGAAGCGGACAGGATCCAGCGGTTCACGGGTTCCGCCTGCGCTGATGGTAACGGTGCGCCCGGCCAGGGGAAGCTGGTAGTCCGACTGTCCCTGGGTCAGGGCGATGGCGGCGTCGAAGATGTCCTGCGGCTCGGGCAGGCGGCCCGGCCCGGAGTCGGTGCCCGTCAGGCGTCCGCTGGCAGGATCAAGCACTGCTATGCCGCGTCCACGCAACGTCTCCACGTTGGCGCGGGTGGCCGCATTGTGCCACATTTCCGTATGCATGGCGGGGGCAAAAAGAACAGGTCCCCGGGCCATCAGCAGGGTGTTGGTGAGGAGGTCGTCAGCCAGGCCGGCTGCGGCCCGGGCGATGAGGTCCGCGGTGGCCGGTGCAACGACAACGAGGTCCGCCTCATGTCCCAGCCGCACGTGGTTGACCTGGTGGACGTCATCGAAGACACTGTTGCTGACGGGGTTGCCGGACAGGGCCTCCCAGGTGGCAACGCCGACAAAGCGCGTGGCGGCTTCGGTGGGAATCACCGTCACGTTATGGCCCGCTTCAGTAAAAAGCCGGAGGAGCGATGCCACCTTGTAGGCGGCAATCCCTCCCCCGACTCCGAGGACTATGCGCACGTGACCTCCGTCAACAGGCAATCTGTCTGGTTTTCGACAACTGCTGTGTTACTCGGCAGCTTCGATCGGCGTGGATACAAGCTTGCCTTCGTTGATCTCGCGCAGGGCGATGGACAGCGACTTCTCGTTGAGCTTGGTGTCAACGAGCGGGCCGACGTATTCAAACAGGCCCTCGTGCAGCTGGGCGTAGTAAGCGTTGATCTGACGTGCACGCTTGGCGCCGAAGATCACCAGGCCGTACTTGGAATCGGCTGCCTCAAGCAGTGAGTCGATCGGCGGGTTGATGATGCCTTCAAGGTTCGTGGCCACGAATTCTCCAAATTCTAACGGGCTGATGCGTTCCGGCGCCTAGCGCGGGTTCGGGGTCAGCCCCATGAGTGAAACAAGCTCGTCCGCTGCCCGGCGAACGTCATCATTGATGACGGTGTGATCGAACTCCGGTTCAGCGGCAAGCTCTAGTTTAGCGGTTTCCAGCCGCTGCTGCTGTTCCTCGGCCGTTTCGGTGCCCCGGCCCACCAGCCGGCGCACCATTTCGTCCCAGCTGGGGGGCGCAAGGAAGACGAACTGGGCGTCCGGAACGGCTTCCTTGACCTGCCGTGCGCCCTGCAGGTCAATCTCCAGCAGGACGGAGCGGCCATCCGCGATGGCGCGGTCAACGGTGCTCCGCAGGGTGCCGTAGCGGTTCTTCCCGTGGACCACTGCCCACTCCAGGAGTTCACCTGCCTCGATCAGCCTGTCAAACTCCTCGGCGGTCTTGAAAAAGTAGTGCACGCCGTCGCGCTCTCCGGGCCGCGGCTCACGGGTGGTGGCTGATACGGACAGCCAGACGCCCGGGTAGTTGTCCCGGATATAGGTGGACACGGTGCCTTTGCCAACAGCCGTCGGACCAGCGAGGACTGTCAGTCCCGGTTTCTTGCTCACGTATTCCTTTGCCGCGCAGTTTCGGATACAGGCGGCCGGTGGTCCGCCCTACTTCTCGTCTATAAAATCTACCAGCGCCTGGCGCTGGTGAACGCCCAGGCCCCTGACCCGCCGCGAGGCAGCAATGCCCAGCTGGTCCATAATGGCCGCAGCCCTGACTTTTCCGATGCCAGGCAGCGCCTCCAGCAGCTCCACCACCCGCATCCGGGCAAGGGCGTCGTCCTTGGCCGCGGAGCTGATGAGGTCCGCGGCCGAGGTTTCGCCGTTCTTCAGCCGCGCTTTCGCTTCAGCCCTGGCCGCCCGGGCGGCAGCGGCTTTGTTGAGAGCGTCAGCCCGTTCCGACTCGGATAAGGGTCGCAGGCTCATCTGGTTCACCTCCGGATTCGTCGGATCGATCCAAGGCGTCCGCCGTTGGACTTTTCCTGAACCTACCCTTTGGTGCCCCCTGAATCAATGCGTCCGCGCAAACGGGCACCTATTCTCCGCGCAGGCCGTCCAGGGTACGCAGTGACGCATCCCTGAGCCCCTGGATTTCCGGGCCGGCGGCCAGGATGTCACGGCTGGATGTCCCCAGAACCTGCGGGTACGCGGGGCCGAACGTCCTACGGAGGTCCGCGGGGGTGGCACCCTGGGCGCCAAGGCCAGGAGCAAGGATGGGGCCGCGGACAGCCTGCAGGTCCAGGCCGAGTTCGGCCAACGCGCTGCCCACGGTAGCCCCGACCACCAGGCCAACGGAGCCGAGGGAATCCGCATACCTGCGGTTTTCAGCCGCGGCTGACTCGGTGATCCGACGGGCCACCGAATCGCCGCCGCCGACGTGCTGCACCGAGGCGCCCTCCGGGTTGGAGGTCAGCGCCAGGACAAACACGCCCCGGCCGTGGTCGGCTGCCAGGTCCAGTGCAGGCCGGAGCGACTCGAATCCCAGATAAGGGCTCAAGGTGACCGAATCAGCGGCCAGGGACGAACCGTCCCGCAGCCAGGCATCCGCGTAGGCAGCCATGGTGGAGCCGATGTCGCCGCGCTTGGCGTCGGCGATGGTGAGGACACCCTCATCCCGGGCAACGGCCAGCACCTCCTCCAGCACGGCCATTCCGGCGGAACCGTGGCGCTCATAGAGCGCCACCTGCGGCTTGACCGCGGCAGCGAGGGAACTCACCGCCTCCAGGACCGTCAGCGAAAAGCGGCGCAGCCCGGCGGCGTCGTCGTTCAGCCCCCAGCCCTGCAGCAGCGCCGGATGCGGGTCAATGCCCACGCACAAGGGACCACGGACGGCCATGGCCGCCCCCAGCCGGGAGCCAAAGGACTCCCGGCCGGGGTTGGCAGCGGTAGATGCAGCCTCAGGCATTCTGGGCGACTGCGTTCTCCCGTGCCGCATTCTGCGCTGCGGCTTTCTCCAGCACTGCCTCCTGTGAGGCTTTCAGCGCTGCAGCGTGCTCCTGAAGGCTGGTCACGGACCATTCGTACGTGCGCATGGCCTCAATCGCCTGCACGGCGGCGTTGAACTCGGCCACCGTGGTGATGCAGGGGATGCCGATTGACGTGGCAGCGGCACGGAGTTCGTAACCGTCGCTGCGGGCTTCGCCGCCGGAGGGCGTGTTGAAGACCATGTCGATCTCACCGGCAATGACGAGGTCCGCGATGGTGCCCTCCCCCTCGGCGCTGCTGCCTTCGGCTACCTTGCGCACCGGGGTGGCCTGGATGCCGTTGCGGCGCAGGACGTCCGCGGTTCCGCCGGTGGACACGATCTCGAAGCCGAGGTCGGAGAGGCGCTTGACGCCCATGATGACCGAACGCTTGTCCCTGTTGGCGACGGAGACGAAGATCTTGCCTTCGGTGGGCAGCGCGTTGTTGGCGGCTGCCTGGCTCTTGGCGAAGGCGGTATCGAAGTGCTTGTCGATTCCCATCACTTCACCGGTGGAGCGCATCTCCGGGCCGAGCAGCGAGTCCACCACCTTGCCCTCGGGCGTACGGAAGCGGCTGAACGGCAGCACGGCTTCCTTGACGGACACCGGAGCGTCCAGCGGCAGGGTGGAACCGTCGCCGGTCTCCGGCAGCATCTTGTAGGCGCTACGGAGCTGGCCGATGGTGACGCCGGTGCCGATCAGGGCTGCGGCCTTGGCCATCTGGACACCGGTGGCCTTGGACACGAACGGCACGGTCCGGGAAGCACGCGGGTTGGCTTCCAGGACGTAAAGGACGTCCGAGGCGAGGGCGAACTGGATGTTGATCAGGCCGCGAACTCCCACGCCCTCGGCGATGGCCCGGGTTGCGGTCCGGACCCGTTCCAGCACGTTGCTGCCCAGCGTGATGGGAGGCAGGACGCAGGCGGAGTCACCGGAGTGGATGCCGGCTTCCTCGATGTGCTCCATGATGCCGCCCAAGTACATGTCGGTGCCGTCAAAGAGCGCGTCGACGTCGATTTCGACGGCGTCCTCCAGGAAGCGGTCGATCAGCACCGGGTGGTCCGGCGTGATCTCCGTGGCGTTGGCGATGTAGCGGGAGAGGTTGGGCTCGTCGTAGACGATCTCCATGCCACGGCCGCCCAGCACGTAGGAAGGGCGGACCAGGACAGGGTAGCCAATCTCGTCGGCGATCTTCTTGGCGTCCTCGAAGGACACGGCGGTGCCGTTCTTCGGGGAGACCAGGCCGGCCTTGTCCAGGACCCGCGAGAACGCGCCGCGGTGTTCGGCAAGGTCGATCGCTTCCGGAGAGGTGCCCAGGATGGGGACACCGGCGTCTGCCAGCTGCTGCGCCAGCTTCAGCGGAGTCTGGCCGCCGAGCTGCACGAACACGCCCATCACGCCGCCGGTGCGTTCCTCGGCCGCGATGACCTCCAGGACGTCCTCAAGCGTCAGCGGCTCGAAGTACAGGCGGGTGGAAACGTCGTAGTCGGTGGACACCGTCTCCGGGTTGCAGTTGACCATCACGGTCTCGTAGCCGGCCTTGCGCAGCGCCATGGAGGCGTGGACGCAGGAGTAATCGAACTCGATACCCTGACCGATGCGGTTGGGCCCCGAGCCCAAAATCAGGATGGACGGCTTGGAGTGCAGCGCCACCTCGTCCTCCTCGTCATAGGACGAGTAGTGGTACGGGGTGTAGGCGGCGAACTCGGCGGCGCAGGTGTCCACTGTCTTGTACACCGGGCGGATGCCCAGGGCCTGGCGCACTCCGCGGACCACGGCTTCGGAGTTGTGCGTCAGGGTGCCAATCTGTTCATCGGAGAAGCCGTGGCGCTTGGCGCGCTGGAGCATCTCCACGGTCAGGGCACCGGACTGGCGGATCTCGCGGGAGATCTCGTTCAGCAGCTGCAGCTGGTCCAGGAACCAGGGGTCGATCTTGGTGGCCTCGTAGAGGTCCTCGACCGTGGCGCCGCCCAGCAGGGCCCGCTGCACCTGGTGCAGACGCTCCGTGGTGGGGCGCTTGGCCTTTTCGATGAGCTCCGGCACTTCCCATTCGGGGACGGAGCTGAAGTCCAGCTGCGATCCCTTCTGCTCCAGGGAGCGGAGCGCCTTCTGCAGTGCCTCGGTGAAGTTGCGGCCCATGGCCATGGCCTCGCCCACCGACTTCATGGTGGTGGTGAGCGTGTTGTCCGCGGCCGGGAACTTCTCGAAGGCGAACCGTGGAACCTTGACGACGACGTAGTCCAGGGTGGGCTCAAACGAGGCAGGCGTCTTCTGCGTGATGTCGTTGGGGATCTCGTCCAGGGTGTAGCCGAGGGAGAGCTTGGTGGCGATCTTGGCAATCGCAAACCCCGTAGCCTTCGATGCCAGCGCCGAGGAGCGGGACACACGGGGGTTCATCTCGATGACCACCACGCGGCCGGTGTCCGGTTCGATGGCGAACTGGATGTTGCAGCCGCCGGTGTCAACGCCCACTTCGCGGATTACGGCGATGGAGATATCACGCAGCCGCTGGTATTCGCGGTCGGTGAGGGTCAGTGCGGGCGCCACCGTGATGGAGTCGCCGGTGTGGACGCCTACGGGATCAAAGTTCTCGATGGAGCAGACGACAACCACGTTGTCGTTCTTGTCCCGCATCATCTCGAGCTCGTATTCCTTCCAGCCCAGGATGCTCTCTTCGAGCAGCACCTCGGACGTGGGGCTGTACTGCAGGCCCTGGCCCACGATGCGGCGGAGGTCATCCTCGGTGTACGCCAGCCCGGATCCGAGCCCGCCCATGGTGAAGGACGGGCGGACCACCATGGGGTAGCCGAGGTCCTCGGCGGCCTTGAGGGCCTCGTCCATGGTGTGGATGATGTGGCTGCGGGCGGATTCGGCGCCGCAGCGCTCCACCACGCCCTTGAACTTCTCGCGGTCCTCGCCCAGTTCGATGGCGGCAATGTTGGCGCCGATCAGCTCCACGTTGTACTTCTCCAGCACACCGTTCTTGTCCAGGGCGATGGCGGTGTTCAACGCGGTCTGTCCGCCCAATGTGGGCAGGATGGCGTCCGGGCGCTCCTTGGCGATGATCTTCTCCACCACCTCGGGGGTGATGGGTTCGATGTAGGTGGCATCGGCGAACTCGGGGTCGGTCATGATGGTGGCCGGGTTGGAGTTCACCAGGATGACCCGCAGTCCCTCCTCCTTGAGGACACGAAGTGCCTGGGTGCCTGAGTAGTCGAATTCAGCGGCCTGGCCGATGACGATCGGGCCGGAACCGATGACCAGGACGCTCTTAAGGTCAGTTCTCTTGGGCATTACTTCTTGTCCTCAGTCTTGTTGTCGTTTTTGTGTTCCGCGCCAGCGGGGTGGGCGGAGTCAACCGGGTCCTTGGAGAGGTTGGCGGTCCTGCCATCCCGCGTTCCCTCCATGAGGTCGATGAAGCGGTCGAACAGGTAGGCGGCGTCGTGCGGCCCCGCTGCAGCTTCCGGGTGGTACTGGACGGAAAAAGCGGGAATGTCCAGGCAGGCCAGGCCCTCAACAACGTCGTCGTTCAGGCTGATGTGGCTGACCTCAACACGGCCGTAGCGCTCCTCGGGAGCCTGCGTGGCGCCGTCGAGCGGTGCGTCCACGGCGAAGCCGTGGTTCTGGGAGGTGATCTCCACCTTGCCCGTGCGGCGGTCCATGACCGGCTGGTTGATGCCACGGTGGCCGTAACGCAGCTTGTAGGTGCCAAAGCCCAGGGCGCGGCCCAGGATCTGGTTGCCGAAGCAGATGCCAAAGTAGGGCAGCTTCTCATCCAGTACCGAACGCAGCAGCTTTACCTGGGCATCCGCGGTGGCGGGGTCGCCCGGGCCGTTGGACATAAAGAAGCCGTCCGGGTTGACGGCCTTGACGTCCTCGAGCGTTGCAGTGGCGGGGAGCACGTGGACCCGGACGCCGCGTTCCGCGAAGCGGATGGGGGTCATGGCCTTGATGCCGAGGTCGATCGCGGCGATGCTGAACCGCGGTTCGCCTTCCCAGCCGTGGTCCTGCGGCTCTACAACGTAGGCCTGGTCCACACTGACTTCCTCGGCCAGCCGTGCGCCCTCCATGGGTGCACTGGCCAGGACGGCGTCAACGAGGTCCTTGTCGGTGGCCTGGGCTGCGTCGCCGGAGAAGATGCCGGCGCGCATCGTTTTGTGCTCTCGCAGGTGGCGGGTGATGGCCCGGGTGTCCACACCTTGGATGCCCACAATGCCCTGCTCGATGAGTTCGGAGTCAAGGGACCGCTCGGAGCGCCAGTTGGAAGGGCGCCGGGCGGCGTCACGGACGATGTAGCCTGCCACCCAGATGCGGCGGGACTCGGCGTCCTCGCTGTTGACGCCGGTATTGCCGATGTGCGGAGCCGTCTGGACCACAAGCTGGCGGGCGTAGGAGGGATCGGTAATGGTCTCCTGGTAGCCGGTCATTCCCGTGGCGAAGACGGCTTCACCCAAGGCGGTTCCGGTTGCCCCGTAGCTGCTGCCGCGGAAGATGCGGCCATCTTCCAGCACGAGCGCGGCGGGGGTGGAAATGGCTGCCTGATGTGCAGGCACCGGGTTCGCTGTCACTTCTGTTTTCGTCACTGTCTTACTTTCCACTGTGGGGATCTGCCTGGGGGGCTGCGGAGATCAATTGCTGAAGGGATTCAAAAAGGGTGTCTTTGTCGGCGGCGTGGCGGGTCCGGAAACCGGTGTCGAGCTCGTGCGCGCCCAGCCTCCAGCTGACCACCAGGAGCCCGTCCTTTTCGAC
Source organism: Arthrobacter sp. CDRTa11 (assembly GCF_026427775.1). Lineage (NCBI taxonomy): Bacteria > Bacillati > Actinomycetota > Actinomycetes > Micrococcales > Micrococcaceae > Arthrobacter > Arthrobacter sp. CDRTa11. The sequence goes on from NZ_CP044532.1 coordinate 3,041,452, forward strand.
GAACTTGCCGGCCATGCCGCTGTCCTGCCGGACGGACCTCAGGTCAGCCGCCGGGATGAAGACGTCGGGGGCACCGGACCGGTCGAAGAAGACACCGAAGGGATAGACGCTGAGTACGGCGTTGGTCCTGATTCCAAGGCCATGCACGGCAATCCGGTCCAGCCAGTCACCGGCGGTGGTGGAGGCGACGTACTGGCCCTCCGCGCTGGTGAGGGCAGGCCCGGGGGCGGCAGGCAGGGCGGGCAACGGTTCGACGTCGGCCTGCCGCCTGAGCCGGTTGCGCCAACCGATCCAGATGAGGACAAACACGACGGCGATGATGGCCAGCATGGCCAGGCCGGGGAGGATTTTGTCCATCAGGCGCCTATCCCGCCGGGGGCGGTGACAGCGGGGGTTGTGGCGGCCGGTTCCCGGTAGGGGGTGTTGAGTTTGCCGTCCAGGACGGTGGGGTGGCCTTTATAGAAGGTGGCAACCACCTTGCCCGGAAGCTCCCTTCCGGCGAAGGGTGAGTTACGGCCCATCGTTGCCATCTTGGAGGGGTCAACGGTCCAGCGCGCGGCGGGATCCACAAGGATGACGTTGGCGGGCTCACCGGCTTCCAACGGACGGCCCTGGTCGGTCAGGCGGCCGATTTGCGCAGCAGCGGTGGAGGTGACCCGGGCAAAGTCGGCCCACGTCATCATCCCGGTTTCGATCATGGTGTGCTGGACCACGGACAGTGCCGTCTCCAGGCCTGTCATGCCCATGGCGGCCTGCGCCCACTCGCATTCCTTGTGCTCGCTGGGGTGCGGGGCGTGGTCGGTGCCCACAACGTCGATGGTGCCGTCCGCCAGCCCGGCCCGGAGTGCCTGCACATCCGCGTCTGTGCGCAGCGGCGGGTTGACTTTGTAAACAGGATCGTAGCTCCGCACCAGGTCGTCGGTGAGCAGGAGGTGGTGCGGTGTCACTTCGGCGGTGACGTTGATGCCCCGCTCCTTGGCCCAGCGGACTATCTCCACCGAGCCTGCGGTGGAGACGTGGCAGACATGCAGGCGGGAGTCCACGTGCTGGGTCAACAGGACGTCGCGGGCAATAATGCTTTCCTCCGCCACCGCCGGCCAGCCCGTCAGTCCCAGCACGGCTGAAACTTCGCCCTCATTCATCTGGGCGCCGGCTGTGAGGCGGGGTTCCTGCGCATGCTGGGCCACGACGCCGTCGAACGCCTTGACGTATTCCAGGGCCCGGCGCATGAGCACGGGATCGTGGACGCAAATGCCGTCGTCCGAAAACATGCGGACCTGGGCGCGGGAATCGGCCATGGCGCCGAGTTCGGCAAGCTGCTCCCCTGCCAGGCCTACGGTCACGGCGCCCACCGGGCGTACATCCACCCAGCCTGCGGTGCGCCCTAGGGAGTGAACCTGCTCCACCACGCCGGCGGTGTCTGCCACCGGCATGCTGTTGGCCATGGCGTGGACGGCGGTAAATCCGCCGAGGGCAGCGGCCCTTGTGCCGGTCTCCACGGTTTCAGCGTCTTCACGGCCCGGCTCGCGCAAGTGCGTGTGCACATCCACCATGCCGGGCAGGGCCACCAGGCCGGACGCCTCGATGACCGTGGCTCCGTCAGCCGACAGGTCAGTCCCGCGCTCAGCGATCAGGCCGTCGCGGATGAGCAGGTCCTCAGCGCCGGCGCCCAGGATCGCGGCGCCGCGAATCAGGTAGGTTCCGTTGTTCTCGGCCATCAGTTGCTCTCCTTAGTGGACTGGGCAATCCCAGTGTTTACGGCTGGTTCGCGGGTATCCCCGGAGAGCAGCAGGTACAGGGCGGCCATCCGGACGGAGACGCCGTTGCGGACCTGTGCAAGCACGGTGGACCGGGGCGAGTCGGCGGCGGCAGCGGAAATTTCCAGGCCCCGGTTCATGGGACCGGGGTGCATGATGATGGTGTCCTTCATTCCCAGGCTGTCCAGCGCCAGGAGCCGGTTGTCATCAAAGCCCCAGCGGCGTGAATATTCACGCGTGGAGGGAAAGAAGGAAGCGTTCATCCGCTCACCCTGGACGCGCAGCATCATCACGGCGTCCACGCCCTGCTCCAGGGTTTCGTCCAGGTTGTAGCTCACCTTGCAGGGCCACTTGTCGACGCCGATGGGCAGCAGGGTGGGCGGGGCGACGAGCGTAACGTCAGCGCCCAGGGTGCGCAGCAGCCAGACGTTGGAGCGCGCCACCCGCGAGTGCAGGACGTCGCCGGCGATGGCCACGCGCATCCCTTTAAGGTCGGCGCCGATGGATCCGTTTCCGGACAGTTTCGCCCAGTGCCGGCGCATCGTGAAGGCGTCCAACAGTGCCTGGGTGGGGTGCTCGTGGGTGCCGTCGCCGGCATTGATGACGGCGGCGTCGATCCAGTCCGTGGCGGCGAGCCGGTGCGGCGCACCGGAAGCCCAGTGGCGGATCACGACGGCGTCGGCGCCCATCGCCGAAAGGGTCTGGGCCGTGTCCTTGAGGGATTCCCCCTTGGAGACAGAGGAGCCCTTCGCCGCAAAGTTGATGACGTCGGCGGACAGCCTTTTCGCTGCGGCCTCAAAGGAGATCCGGGTCCTCGTTGAATCCTCGAAGAAGAGGTTGACGACGGTCCGTCCGCGCAGGGCCGGAAGCTTTTTGACTTCCCGCTCCCCCACTGCCGCCATTTCTTCTGCGGTATCCAGAATACGGACGGCGTTGGCAAGGCTGAGGTCTTCGGTGGAGAGCAGGTGCTTCACGCGCCGCCCTCAATAACTACTTCGTTGACGGCGGAACCGTCTCCGTTCGTGTCGGTTTCTTCGAGGCGCACACGGACCTTTTCGGCAGAGGAGGTGGGCAGGTTCTTCCCCACGTGGTCCGCCCGGATGGGCAGTTCACGGTGTCCGCGGTCGATCAGGACGGCAAGCCGGACGATCCGGGGGCGGCCCAGGTCGATGATGGCGTCAAGGGCAGCGCGGATGGTGCGGCCTGAGTACAGGACGTCATCGATGAGCACCACAACCTTGTTATCAATTCCCGTCCGCGGCAGCTGCGTGGGGTACGGCGGCCGGGTGGGCTGGTGGGAGAGGTCATCGCGGAACATGGTCACATCAAGCTGACCTACGATTGCGGCGGCGTCCACGGAGGGGTCTGTGGCGGCGATCTTTCGAGCCAGCCGGACGGCCAGCGGGTAGCCGCGGCGCGGAATGCCCAACAGGACCAGGTCCTTGGAGCCCTTGTTGGCCTCGAGGATCTCATGGGCGATACGAGTTAGTGCACGGTCTATATCGGCCTGGTTGAGGACAACCCTGGCTGGAACCGGTGCGTTGGTGACAGAAGTCAACGCTCGTCTCCCCTTTCCCCGCCTCACAGGACGGAATTAAAAAAGGAACATTTGCCTTCCAAAATTACCACACCGCCTGATCCGTTCCTTCCCGAAGCGGGGCGTTTATGGTCACACCCGGGCCTTCCGCCCGTGCGCGTTGCTTTGGTTACCGAATGCAGGAACCATAGGCTTTCTTCATGTCGATGCACCCCTTTCCGCCCGCCGACGGACAACCCAGCCGGCCCCCAGGCCCGCAGGGCCCACTCCCCGGCCAGGCCAACCCCACCTGGATGGGCCACGTGGATCCGCAGTACTACCGGCCGGCACCCGGAAATGCAGCCGGACCAGTCAATGCCGGCCAAGGTCATCCCCTGGTGCCGCCGCAGATGCGCAGCGCCGCCGGGAGCACTATCGGCACACCGTCTCCGGGGTTGCTCGCCCTGACCATCGGCGGCGGTGTCCTGGCCTTCCTCAGCCTGTTCCTGGTGGTCCCGTTCCTGCTGGCGAATACGGGAACTGGTGGGTTCCTGGTGGGATTCGTTGCCTCGTTGGTCCCCCTCTCGGCGGTGTTGCTCGCTGTCTATGTCATTGACCGCTGGGAACCGGAGCCCAAGCGTCTCCTACTCTTTGCCTTTACCTGGGGAGCAGCAGTGTCCATCGCCGTCACGCTCCTGGTCCAGCCGTTTTTTGCGCTGGCCTTCCAGTTCGCCGACGAGGCGGATTTCCGGACGTACATGGCCACCATTCAGGCACCGGTGGTGGAGGAGTTCGCCAAGTCGCTGGGGCTGCTGCTGCTCCTGCTGATGGCGCGAAAGCACTTCGACGGGCCCGTGGACGGTGTTGTTTTCGCCTTCACCATTGCCGGCGGCTTCGCTTTCACGGAAAACATCCTCTATTTCGGCCGGGCCATTGCCGAGTCCGCGAGTCCTGCCTCGGATCTGGCCCAGATCTTCCTGCTCCGCGGCGTGATGTCCCCGTTCGCGCACGCGATCTTCACGGGAACCACCGGCCTGATTATGGGGTTTGCCGCCCGCCGCTGGCACTCGGGCGCTTCGGTGGCGGCTTTTTTCATTGGGCTGCTGCCAGCCATGTTCCTGCACAACCGGTGGAACAGCATGGGTCAGGGCTTCCTGGTGGAGTACATTCTGGTCCAGGTGCCGATCTTTGTCCTGGCCATCATCGGCATCATCCTGCTGCGCGTTGCCGAAAACCGGCTCACCCGGCAGAGGCTGCTGGAATACGCCGCGGCCGGCTGGTTCACTCCGTCAGAGGTTGCCATGCTTGCCACTCCAGGCGGCCGCCGGAGCGCCCTGAACTGGGCGGGCAGCTACAACCGGAGGCCGCAAATGAAGGCCTTCGTCAAGGCGGCCACGCAGCTCGCCTTCACCCGGCAGCGGATCCTCAGCGGCCGGGACGTCCAGCTGCACCAGGCCGAGGAACGGCAGCAGCTCCACAACATCCTCGCGCTGCGGGCAGCGGTCGCCGGCTGATACCCGCCGCCCCACCGGCTCAGGCGTTACCCTGGCCGAAGCGGGCGACGTACTTCCGCTGCCAGGGCGTTTCGGCCGCACGGGGATCGTAACGGGCACGCACATACGCTACGGCCTCTGCCGGTGGAACGCCGTCCAGCACAGCGATACACGCCAACGCTGTCCCGGTGCGTCCCCGACCGCCCCAGCAGGCGACTTCCACGCGGAGCTCGGCTGCGTTCCGCCAGGCTTCCTCCAACAGCTTTCTGGCTTCAGCTTTGTCGGCGGGCAGCCTGAAGTCAGGCCAGCGGAGCCACCGCGACGTCCACGGAACCATCGGGGGCTCGTGGCCCGCGAGATACAGGCCGTGCTGCGGCTGCGGCCCGTCCGGCTGCGGCTGCCGCAGCGCCCTGCCCCGCACCGTTCGCCCGCTGGGCAGGACCACGACGCCGGGACTCCCCGGATCCCACGTTTCTGACACCATTCCATGCTAGATGGGCCCGTGGTAGAACGGCCCCAAGGACATGACGGCCGCCGCGGCAACCACCCCGCACCGTCCCTGGGGAAACGGAGTCCAGCTATGGATGAGGTGCTAGTGACAGGAGGCTCGGGCCATCTGGGGACCGACGTCGTCCGGCTGCTTCTGGAGCGGGGCGACCGGGTACGTGTTTTGTCGCGGACACCGCGCGCAGGGGCCGATGTGAGAACCGTCGAAGGCGATCTCGCTACGGGCCGGGGAATCCGGGAGGCGGTATCCGGGGTCCGCGCGATAGTTCATGCCGCGACACTTTCCCCGGCTGCCCGGAGAGGCCATTTCCTCCCGGTGGACTTTGTGACCAGCCCTCCGGACGTGGACGTGCACGGAACCCGACAGCTCCTGGACGAAGCGCAGCGCGCCGGAGTGGAGCACTTCCTGCATGTGTCAATAGTGGGAGTCCAACAGTCCAAGGTTCCCTATCTCCGGCGGAAGGCGGAGGCGGAGAACATCGTCCGGAGCGCCGCGGTTCCGTGGACGATTGTCCCGGCCACGCCTTTCTATTGGCTATTGGCCAGGTTCCATGACCACATGAGGAAGCAGCGCCTCTGGATTGCTCCCTCGAACCTGCGCATGCAGCCGGGCGACTCAGCCGAATTTGCTCCCTACGTCGTCGAATCTCTGGGGACGGGGCCAGCGGGTGACCGTCCGTGTTTTGCCGGGCCCGAGGTGTTGTCCCAGGCGGACATCGCCCGGCAATACCAGGCGGCCCGGGACGTCCACCACAGAATCCTGGAGTTTCCGCTGCCTGGTTTTGCCATCGGGGCCGGCGGTCCGCAAACCTGCACCGACGGGCGGCTGGGAACAACCACCTGGGCCCAGTGGCTCGCGAAACACTAAGGCGTGGAAAACCCAAAAAACCCCGGCCAGGGTGACCCGGCAGGGGCTTTGGGTGCTTCGTTTGTGAGGCTCGGCAGGTTAGGTAGGAGCTTAGGCGAGCAGCGACGGTTTCAGCTGCTGCAGGCGCCCCAGGAGCCCGTTGATGAACGACGGCGATTCATCAGTTGAGAGCGTCTTGGCCAGTGCCACGGCCTCGCTGACGGCGACGCCGTCGGGAACGTCGTCGTTGTACAGCAGTTCCCAGGTGCCGATCCGCAGGATGATACGGTCCACCGAAGGCATCCGGTCCAGTGTCCAGCCCTGCGAATACGTCTCGAGGAATTCGTCAATGGCGGTCTGCTGCGAGATCACGCCTTCGACGATCTCCAGCGTGTACGGGTTCACGATCTGGTCGGTCTTCTCCCGCCGGGCCCTCAGTACATCAAAGGCAGAAACGGAGCGCTGCTCAGCTTCAAAGAGAACATCCAGTGCCCTGTTACGGGCCTTTCCGCGTGCGCTCACTACTCGCTGACCCGGCCGAGGTAGCTGCCGTCGCGGGTGTCGACCTTGACCTTGGTGTTGTTCTCAACGAACAGGGGTACCTGGATCTCGTAGCCGGTTTCGAGGGTGGCCGGCTTGGTGCCGGCGGAGGAGCGGTCGCCCTGAAGGCCCGGCTCGGTGTACGTGATTTCGAGGACAACGCTGGGAGGGAGTTCGATGTACAGCGGGGTGCCCTCGTGGATGGCGATGTTGACCATCTGGTTTTCGAGCATGAAGTTCGTGGCGTCGCCCACGGTGGCACCAGAGACGGTGATCTGGTCGTAGTCGGAGGTGTCCATGAACACGAAGTCCGAACCGTCCTGGTACAGGTACTGGTAGTCCCGGCGGTCCACGGTGGCGGTCTCGATCTTGAGGCCGGCGTTGAACGTCTTGTCCACAACCTTGCCGGACATCACGTTCCGCATCTTGGTCCGTACAAACGCACCGCCCTTGCCAGGCTTGACGTGCTGGAATTCGATGATGTTCCAGAGCTGGCCCTCAAGCTTGAGGACCGTTCCGTTCTTGATGTCGTTAGTGGTTGCCACTGGTTTCCTCTGGTTTCTATCTGTCTGGTCACTGTGTCAGACGTTCTATGCCGGCCAGGCATGCCAAACGGCCTGCCAGCGCGTGTTTATCAAAAATCCAAAAACCATTCTACCGGTAAGACGGCAGGGCTTCTGTCGGTCCCGATGCAAAGGCTGTCAGCAGGCGAGGTCCAGGACCTCGCGGGCGCGCTGCAGGGCCACCGTGGACGAGTAGATCTGCGCGGCGTCCGCGGATTCAGCAACCCGCAGATCCAGCGCCCGGGCAAAAGATTCAACGGCCGCGGATGTTTGCCCGGCGGTGTACTGGGTCTTTCCGAGGAACTGGAGCACCAGCGCTTCACGGGGCGTTCCCTGAACTTCGGCGAGCAGCTGCCGGAACAGTTCCACTGCCCTGTCCGGGCGGTTGGAGACCCGCAGCACCTCCGCTTCAAAGGCACGCAGCCGGAACGACTCGGGGTCTTTGAAGCGTGCCTCGGCCAGCAGTTCGGCGGCCTCCGGTGCATGGCCCTCCACCAGCAGGACAAAGATATGGTCCGCGGGGTCGGCAGAGGCGGCGAGGGCCTCGCGGCATACGTCGTCGTTAACGATCTGGGGAAGCAGCGTCTGCGGGTTGATCCGGATTCCCGGGAAGCCTGCCTCAGGCCAGTCTGTGGTTCCCTCCAAGGCGCCCTGCATCAGGAAGCGATCTCCTGGTAGGCCGCGAAAAGCAGCGAGGTGTCCGGCACGTCCAGGATGCCCGGCTTGGCAATGCCGTCCAGGACAACGAACCGGAGCAGGTCCCCGCGGGACTTCTTATCCCGGCGCATTCCGTCCAGCAGCCCCTGCCAGCGGTCCCGCCGGTAGGTGACGGGCAGGCCCAGGGTCTCCAGGATGCTGCGGTGCCTGTCGGCGTCTGTGTCGGTGAGCCTGCCCACACTGCGGGCAAGCTCGGCCGCGAACATCATCCCCACCGAGACTGCGGCACCGTGGCGCCAGGAGTAGCGCTCCACCAGTTCGATGGCGTGGCCCAGCGTGTGGCCGTAGTTCAGGATTTCCCGAAGTCCCGATTCCTTGAGGTCCTCGGAAACAACTTTTGCCTTAACGGCGATGGCCCGCTCAATAAGCTCCCGCAGCACGGCGGACTGTGGATCAACCACTGCCTCCGGATCCTTTTCGACGAGGTCCAGAATGGTTGGATCGGCGATGAAGCCGCATTTAACCACTTCGGCCATTCCGGAAATCAGTTCGTTGCGCGGCAGCGTGTTCAGGGTGTCAAGGTCCACCAGCACTGCGGCGGGCGGGTGGAAGGACCCCACCAGGTTCTTTCCCTCGGCGGTGTTGATGCCGGTCTTGCCGCCCACGGAGGCATCCACCATGCCCAGCAGGCTGGTGGGCATGTGGATTACTTTGACCCCGCGCAGCCAAGTGGCGGCCACAAAGCCGGCAAGGTCCGTCACTGCGCCGCCGCCCACGGCCACAATGGCGTCGGACCGGGTGAAGTCATTCTGGCCCAGGACCTGCCAGCAGAACGCGGCCACCTGGATGTGCTTGCCTTCTTCGGCGTCGGGAATTTCCGCGGTCAGGGAGGTAAAGCCCGCGGCGGCGAGCTCGTCCCTGACGGTGTCGCCGGTGAGCCGCAGGGCCCTGGGGTGGATGACCAGCACCCGTCGGACGCGCTCCCCCAGCAAGGCCGGAAGGCTCCCCAGGAGGCCGCGGCCCACTACGACGTCGTAGTTCTGGCTGGCGGACTCGCCGGTAACGCTGATGACTGTTGATTCGACGCTCAATTTTCAACTTCCTGTTTGGCAGCTGCGAATACCCGCAGCGCAGCTTCGAGCCGGCGTCCCAGTTCGGCAACCGAGCCGTGGCGGACGTCCAGGACCAGATTGGCCAGGCGTTCGTAGACGGGCTTTCTGGTGGCGAACAATGCCGTCCAGCGGGCCATGGCATCGCCGGCAAGCAGCGGACGGCCTGAATTGCGGGCGATCCGGCCTGCCACTGTGTCGGCATCACATTCGAGATAGACCACGGTGCAGCGGCCCAGCAGTTGCTGCGTTCCCGAGTCCAGCACGGCACCGCCACCCAGCGAAATCACCGCTGCCGAACCGGCTGCGTCCTCCACCACGCTTGCCACTGTCCGCGCCTCGATCTCCCGGAACGCGTGCTCTCCCCGGCCGGCAAAGATGTCAGCTATGGAGCCATGGTTTCCCACAATGACTGCATCGGTGTCCACGAAGGGGACCCCGAGTTGCTGGGCAAGCTGGTGGCCGATGGCTGACTTGCCCACGGCCATGGGGCCGATAAGCACTATGGGCCGGTTCCCAACGGAACCGGTTTTGCTGCCGGAGGGCACTACTGGCCGATCGAGTCCAGGGATGCCGGAATGTTGTCCAGATAGCCCTTGATGTTACGTGCAGTCTCCGCGACTGAATCGCCGCCGAACTTTTCGGTGATGGCTTCCGCCAGCACCAGCGCCACCATGGCTTCAGCGACGACGCCTGCTGCCGGCACGGCACAAACGTCCGAACGCTGGTGGTGGGCCTTGGCGGCCTCCCCCGTGGTGACATCGATGGTTTTCAGTGCCCGCGGAACGGTGGCAATCGGCTTCATGGCCGCCCGGACGCGGAGCACATCACCAATGCTCATGCCGCCTTCGATCCCGCCTGCGCGGTTGCTGGTGCGGATGATCCTGCCGTCGGCGTCCTTGACGATCTCGTCGTGCGCTGCGGATCCACGGCGCGCAGCGGTACGGAAGCCGTCGCCAACTTCCACACCCTTGATGGCCTGGATGCCCATGAGTGCAGCGGCCAGCCGGGAGTCGAGCCTGCGGTCCCAGTGCACGTAGCTTCCAAGTCCCGGCGGAAGTCCGTAGGCAAGGACCTCGACAACGCCGCCAAGGGTCTCGCCTTCCTTATGTGCCGCATCAACTTCAGCCACCATGGCGTTGGATGTGTCGCGGTCAAAGCAACGCAACGGGTCCGCGTCCAGGGCAATCACGTTAGCCGGGACGGGCAGCGGACGGCCTTCCGGCACGGTGACACTGGCGATCGAGACAGTGTGGCTGACCAGTTCGATGCCCAGGTGCTTGAGGAACTGCGCAGCCACCGTGCCCATGGCCACGCGGGTGGCCGTTTCACGGGCGCTGGCGCGTTCAAGCACCGGCCGGGCTTCGGAGAAGCCGTACTTCTGCATCCCGGTGAAGTCTGCATGTCCGGGGCGGGGACGTGTCAGCGGGGCGTTGCGTGCCTGGTCCGCCAGGACCTCGGCATCAACGGGATCCGGGGACATGATCTGCTCCCATTTGGGCCATTCGGTGTTGCCAACCTGGATGGCCACCGGGCCGCCCTGGGTGAGGCCATGCCGGACGCCGCCAAGGATGGTCACCACGTCCTGCTCAAATTTCATCCGCGCTCCGCGGCCGTAGCCAAGGCGGCGGCGGGCCAGAGAATCGGCGATCTGCCCGCTGGTGAGTTCCACACCGGCGGGGACGCCTTCAATAATTCCCATCAGGGCCGGGCCATGGGATTCACCGGCAGTCAACCAACGCAACATAATTTCCATCCTGCCACGTATGGCGGTCAGTACTCCCGCCGGGGAAGCCCGACTGAGTCACACATCACATCTATGACAGCTGCGTTAACTTCGTCCCCGCGACGGGAAAAAAGCCGCACCTGCTCCACAGCCTGGTACAGCAGCATCTCCAGACCGGGGACCACGGAACCGCCGCCGGACTGCCAGGCATCGGCGATCCTGCTGGGCCAGGGATCGTAGGCCACGTCCAGCAGCACGCCGGTCCCGGTGCCGACGGAGGCCGGTCCCTTCGCCAGTTCATCGGCGAGTTCATCGGCCAGCCCGTCTGCCGCATGGGGCGGCAATGTCGAAATCACGACGTCGGCACCCGCCATAGCGCTGGCCGCTTCCGTCAGCGGCCGGACGTCGATGGCCAGGCCCACTCCTGCCGCGGCCGCACGGGCCTCCGTGGCCCTCGCCGTGTCGCGCACAAACACCTGCACCCGGTCTGTGCCAAGGTCCTTGAGTGCCGCCACGGCAGACGCGGCCGTTCCGCCCCCGCCCAGGACAACAGCAGCCGGCGAGGCGGCAACCCCCGCATTACGGACGGCGTTCACGATTCCGGCGACGTCGGTGTTGTAACCAATTCTCCTGACCATGGTGCCGTTATCCTCGAAGGCAACAGTATTGACCACGCCAAGGATGCGGGCCACACCACGGACTTCGTCCACCTCGGGAACCATAGCGGTTTTGAGCGGCATCGTGACGGAAAGTCCCCGCCAGCCCGACTGGCCACGGACATCGTGCATAAGCGCCGGCAAATCGGCCTCGGTGACATCGATGGCCGTGTAGCTGATGTCGATCCCCAGCTTGGCGTACGCAGCCATATGCAGGGCGGGCGACTTCGAATGGCTGATGGGATGACCCAGGACGGCGGCCCTCAGGCTCATGCGCAACGGCCTACGTTCGCTTCGCACCATTTGTTGTACTGGTCAACATACACGTTGTGCTCGGCCAGGGTCTTGGAGAATTTGGTCTCCTTGGTGTCCAGGTTGATGGTCACCCAGTACAGATACTCGTTGGCTTTGGGCTTGGCGGCTGCATCTATGGCCGTTTTGCCGGGTGAGCCAATGGGACCTGGCGGAAGGCCGGGGTTGGCATACGTGTTGTAGGGGTTGCCCTTGTCCTGGCGCTCTGCGTCAGTGAAGTTGAAGCTCCTGGTGCCAAGCCCATACGTGACCGCGGAATCCACCTGCAGGAAGCCGCCGGTCTGGTCGTTGGGTTTCAGCCGGTTGTAGATCGCGCCCGCAACGTCTCCGTAGTCGGCCTGCCCGCCTTCCGCCTGCACAATGCTCGCCACGATGACGGCCTCGTACTGTTTCGCGGGATCAGTGATGCCCTGGGAGACCAGCTCATCGGTCGTGGCTTTGACCAGCGACTGGAGGATGTCCTTCGCCGGTGTGCCCAACGGGAAACGGTACTCTCCCGGTGCCAGGAAACCCTCAAGGTTCTTGGCGGCGGGCGGAAGGCCGAACTCTGCGGGGGTATCGCTGAGCGCCTTCAATTGGTCCACCGGCACTCCGGAACCCTCAGAAATAGCCTGCAGGGATTCCCCGATGCGCAGGCCCGCGCTCAGGGCAAAGTAGATCACCTTGCCCTTGTCCTTACCGGCCAGGACATTAACGGCGTCGGAATTCTTCATCTCCATCCGGAATGTGTAGTCACCGGGTGCCAGCGTGGCACCGGAAGCTGTGAAAGCCTGCAGGAAGGTGTCCGCGTTGGCAACCACCTTCTGGCTTTCGAGGTTAGTGGCCAGCGCCCGCGGGCCCTGGCCGGGCTCCACGGTCACCTGGACTGCCCCCGTACCGGGTCCGGGATAATCGGTTGCCTTGTCTGTTCCGAGCAGTGGCTTGAGGAACTGCGCACCGACTGCGACGGCAACAACAAACACTGCAAGGGTCAAAAACAGGGCAAGGAACCGGCGCCGCCGGCGGACCTTCTTGGAGGGACCGGCCACTACGGAGACAGCTGTTGCGCCGCCGAGGACGCCCTCATGGTGGTGTCCGTCGTGGTGTTCATCGTGGTGCTGGTCCTCGAGGTAGTCCGCGGAATGATAGGCGTCATGATGCTGCCCGTCCGCGTGGTGCGTGCCCTCCGGCTCGTAATAATGCCCATACGCCTCATCGTGGAGTCCATCGGCCCCCACATGACCGGCATCGCCATGGACGGTATGAGGTGCTTCCGCGGGATGGAGCTCAGGATGGACGGTCTCATGGTGGACGGCCGCGTGGACGGGAACAGGGTGGACGGCGGTATGGAGCGCCTCATCTGCTGCGGCGTCGTCATACGCCCTTCCCACCGCGTAGGCAGGTTCCACTTCCTGGATGGAGGGCGGTGTATCCGGTGCCGCGGGGATGGGCGAACTGGCGGGAGCTGCAGGAGCGGCCTGTGCCCCAGGCTCTGGCCAGGGCTGAATCACCGGCTCCGCGGGAATCTCAGTAACGGGCCTTGCCATTGGCTCGATGACGGGTTCAGGTACCTCTGCCGCTGTTGCTGCAGGAAAATCTTCGCCGGTTTCGTAGGCCTGTTCCGGGACCACACTGTTGCCTTCCGTGTGCAGGGACTTTTCCCGCGCCCGGATCTCTTTACGGGTCAGCGGCCTGGCCGCACCGCTGCTGGTGTTACCGGAGGAGTCGTCAATGTTGGCCGGGCTCACTGTAGCCTTCCGTTTTCTGAAGATCGTGTCTTGTCCTCCGGGGCGGCTTCTGCAATCAGATCTGCCTTAACCGACCCGGAGTGCCCCGGACGGACAGGCGCACTCACGCGGCTGCCAACATCCGTTCCCCTGGCTTTTTGCATGTCGATGGCGTGCTGGAGTATTCCTGCCGCCGCAACCTGATCCACTACTTTACGGTGATTTCGGCTGCTCATGCCAGCTTCGTGAAGGTTCCGGTGGGCTGAGACGCTGCTCAGACGCTCGTCCACGAGGTTGACAGGCACGTCCAGGCCACGGTTTTCGAGCTCAGCGGCGACCAGCTGCGCGTACTCTGTTGCCATCCTCGCGGAGGCGTGTTCCTCCCCCTTCATGGTGCGGGGAAGGCCCACAATGACCTGGACAGCGCCGAGTTCCTCAACCAGGGATGCGATGATCCGGATGTCAGAGTTCTTCTTCGGATTGCGGTCCAGGGTTTTATAAGGCGTTGCCAGGATCGAGTCCCGGTCGCAGATGGCCACCCCCACACGGACGGTGCCGACGTCCACCCCCAGTTTGGTGCCCTGGGGGTAGTCGCCGGATGCAGCAGGATTGGTCACGGGATGCTTTATCGCCGGGAGATGGCATCCACGACGGCGGCAAGCGCCGGTGTGATTTTGCCGGCGTCGGTCCCGCCGCCCTGTGCAACATCGTCTTTGCCACCGCCGCCGCCGCCCAGGATGCCGGCAGCGAGCCGGACCAGGGCTCCGGCCTTGACGCCCGCGTCCCGGGCAGCTTCGTTGGTGGCCACCAGGATCATGGGCCGGTCGTTGCTGACCCCTGCCACAGCCACGGTTGACGGGGCGGAACCGAGGCGGTTCCGCAGGTCCAGCGCAAGGCCGCGGAGGTCATCCGCGCCGCTGACCTGGCCTGCGTCGTGGGCAATAACGCTGACGCCGGCCGCGTCCTTCGCGGTTCCGGCCAGCTGCCCGGCGGCTGCCGCCAGCTGTTCCTTCCGGAGGCGTTCAAGTTCCTTCTCAGCCGACTTCAGCTTCGCCAGGGTGACGGCGATCCTGTCCGCCAGCTGGCCGGACGGCACCTTGAGCATTTCCGTCAGTTCGGTCACCAGGGCGCGTTCAGCAGCCAGGTGGCGGAACGCGTCCATGCCCACGAACGCCTCAACACGGCGGTTGCCTGAGCCCACGGACTGTTCGCCCAGGAGCGAAAGGCTTCCAATCTGGGACGTACTGGGCACGTGCGTGCCGCCGCACAGTTCACGGGACCACGCGCCGTCGATCTCCACCACCCGGACTTCGCTGCCGTAGTTCTCACCGAACAGCGCCATGGCGCCGAGGGCTTTGGCTTCAGCCAGCCCCATCACCTTGGTTTCGACGCGGTGGTTGTTGCGGATGGCCAGGTTGGAGACTTCCTCGATCTCGGACCTGGTGGCAGGGCTGAGCCCTTCGCCCCAGGCGAAGTCGAAGCGGAGGTAGCCGGCCTTGTTGTAGGAACCGCGCTGGGTAGCTTCGGGGCCGAGGATCTGGTGCAGCGCCGCATGGACGATGTGGGTACCGGTGTGCGCCTGCTCGGCGGCGTGGCGCCGTTCCCGGTCCACCGCTGCCCGCACCAGGGCGTCGGAGCCGATCTCGCCTTCGCGGACAATTGCCTTGTGGACGCTGAGTCCCTTCAGCGGGCGCTGGACGTCCAGGACCTCGACGACGAACCCGTCGCCGGTGATCAGGCCCGTGTCGGCTGCCTGGCCGCCGGCTTCGGCATAAAACGGCGTCTCTGCCAGGACAAGCTCAATCTCGTCACCGGTGGACGCCTGGCCCACCTTCTGGCCTCCGCTGAGGATGCCGCGGACGCGGGACTCGCCGTCAAGGTCGGTGTAACCGGTGAAGACGGTCTCGCCCTGCGCCAGGAGTTCCTGGAAGGCGCTGAGATCCGCGTGGCCGCCCTTCTTTCCCTTGGCGTCCGCCTGGGCGCGCCGGCGCTGTTCAAGCATGAGCCTGCGGAATTCAGGTTCGTCCACCTTCAGCCCGGCTTCCTCAGCCATTTCCAGGGTGAGGTCGATCGGGAAGCCGTAAGTGTCGTGGAGCGCGAACGCGTCGGCACCGGAGAGCGGACGTCCGGCAGCCTTGGATTCGGTGACTGCATCTTCAAGCCGGGCGGTGCCTGAGGCGATGGTGCGAAGGAAGGCACGTTCTTCAGCATAGGCAATGCGGCTGATGCGGTCGAAGTCCGTCTCCACGATCGGGTAGACGCCCTTCATGGCGTCGCGGGATTCCGGCAGCAGGTCAGGCAGGCAGGCCTTTTCGACGCCGAGCAGGCGCATGGAGCGGACGGCACGCCGGATGAGGCGGCGCAGGACGTACCCGCGGCCTTCATTGGAGGGCGTCACGCCGTCGGCGATCAGCATCAGCGCTGAGCGGATGTGGTCCCCGACCACCCGCATGCGGACGTCGTCCGTGTGGTGCGGATCATCAGGCGTTTCCGCCGAGGTGTATTCACGGCCGGAGAGTTCAGCAGCTTTGTCGATGACCGGACGGACCTGGTCGGTCTCGTACATGTTTTCGACACCCTGGAGGATCATGGCGAGCCGCTCCATGCCGAGCCCGGTGTCGATGTTCTTCTTCGGCAGCTCACCCACTATGTCGAAGTCGTCCTTGGAACGGACGTTGTCGATCTGGTACTGCATAAACACCAGGTTCCAGATTTCCACGTACCGGTTCTCGTCGGCGAGGGGGCCGCCTTCCACGCCGTAGGCCGGGCCGCGGTCGTAGTAGATCTCGGAGCAGGGCCCTGCCGGTCCGGGCTGGCCGGTGTGCCAGTAGTTGTCCGCCTTGCCCATCCGCTGGATCCGGTCAGCGGGGACGCCGGTGTTCTTCAGCCACAGGTCTTTGGCTTCGTCGTCCTCTTCGTAGACGGTCACCCAGAGGAGTTCGGGCGGAAGGCCGTAGCCGCCGTCGTCCACGCTGGTGGTGAGCAGTTCCCAGGCGAACCTGATGGCGTCTTCCTTGAAGTAGTCGCCAAAGGAGAAGTTGCCGCACATTTGGAAGAACGTGCCGTGGCGGGCGGTCTTGCCCACCTCTTCGATGTCACCGGTGCGGATGCACTTCTGCACGCTGGTGGCGCGGGAGTAGGGTGCTTCTTCGCGCGCAGTCAGATAGGGAATGAAGGGAACCATGCCGGCAACGGTGAACAGCAGGGACGGGTCGCTGGACACCAGGGACGCGGAGGGAACCGCGGTGTGGCCTTTGCTGACAAAAAAGTCCACCCAGCGCTTTGTGATCTCCTGCGACTTCATGAGTTGATTACATACCCTTCTTGGTTCACGCTTTTCCTCGCGTGAGAGTTTTGATTCAGACGGCAGCTCCGGATGAGCGGAACTGCTGGTTTAATTCTCCGCTGTTTCCGCGGGTCAGCGGCGGGCCAGGTCCTGGGACTCGACGCCAAGGGCGGTCCGCAGATCGGTCTCGCGCTCTTGCATTCCGGAGCGGACGGCGTCGGCGAATTCATAGAGGCCGTCAGTCAGCCTGCCCACGGCACGGTTCAGGCCCTCCGGCCCCAGGTTGGACTGGAGATTGGACTGCGCTTCGCTGATCTTGCGGAAAGCGATGATGCCGATGGCGACGCCGATTCCCATCCAAACAAGTCGTTTCATGTTCTTCTCCGGTGGCTTAGCGGCTGCGACGGCCGGCGGCGGGCTTCTTGCGGTTGGCCAGGGCGGTGCGGACGCCGTAGCTGAAGGCTGCCACCTTGATCAGCGGTGACCCGACCGTAGCGGCAACCAGGGAGGACAGCGCGGAAAGGTTCGCGGAGGCATCGGAAACGTTGGAGGCAATGCCGTCCACTTTTTTCAGCTGCTGGTTGGTGGTGGACACCGTGGCGGTGACTTCGTCCATGAGTGGAGTGGCGCCGTCGCTGATGGAACGGATGGAGGTGCGGACCTCATCCAACACCCTCCCGAGCTTCAGGATCGGCACGGCCAGCAGCAGCACCAGGAGCGCAAACACCCCGGCAGCGATCAGGCCGGCAATATCGCCACCAGACATAGACATTCATCTCCTCGAAATTCTGTGGATCTGCTCCAACTGCGTCTGCGCACGCCGCGCGTTCCGCAGATGTCCCCCAAGTACCTTACATACAAAGAAGCCCGCGGCGCTTGCCACGGGCTTCTCTGGATGCGCTGGTGAAATCTAGCGTGCGTAGAATTCGACGACGAGCTGCTCTTCGCAGGTTACGGGAACCTCGGAGCGCTTCGGGCGGCGGACCAGGCGTGCCTGCAGGGCGTCAAGCTTGACGTCCAGGTAGGCCGGAACCTGGGGCAGGACGTCGCGGTGTGCGCCGGCTGCTGCAACCTGGAGCGGAACCATGGTTTCGCTGCGGCTGTGGACGTGGACCAGCTGGCCTTCGCCTACGCGGAAGGACGGGCGGTCAACGCGGATGCCGTCAACCAGGATGTGGCGGTGCACCACGAGCTGGCGGGCCTGGGCGATGGTGCGGGCGAAACCTGCACGCAGCACGAGGGCGTCAAGACGCATTTCGAGCAGTTCGATCAGGTTTTCACCGGTCAGGCCCTTGGTGCGGCGTGCTTCTTCGAAGGCACGGGTCATCTGGGCTTCGCGGATGCCGTACTGGGCGCGCAGACGCTGCTTTTCGCGCAGACGTACGGCGTAGTCGGAGTCCTGCTTCTTGCGGGCACGGCCATGCTCACCGGGGCCGTACGGACGGCGCTCCATGTACTTGGCGGCCTTGGGGGTCAGAGCGATGCCGAGTGCACGCGAGAGGCGTGCTGTACGGCGAGCACGAGTGTTGTTAGCCACTTGTGTCCTTCCAATATCTGCGGTGTGTCAGTGTTACTGGCCTCCACGATGGAGAGCATCGGCCAACCGCTGCCTTTTGCTACTGGGCGCAGGGCAACCCCAACCAAACAGCATGGAATACTGAAATCAGCGGGGGTGTGCGTCTGTGCCTTGCCAGACAACGAACAATCTTACCAGTGTTGCCCGGTTTTCCCCTATTTCCCTCAGCGGGCCAGCTACTTCCCTCCGACGGGCCTGCTACTTCCTTAGGACGGACTCAGTCGCCGCGGATGATCTTTCGGAGCCGTTCAAGCCGTACGGCAATATCCCGTTCCGCGCCATTGGCCGTGGGTTCGTAGTAGTTCCGGCCCACGAGGTCATCGGGCGGATACTGCTGGGTGGCTACCGAATGCGGGGCATCGTGGGCGTATTTGTAGCCGAGGCCGTGCCCGAGCTGTTTTGATCCGGGATAGTGGGCGTCGCGCAGGTGCGGGGGGATCCCGTTGCCCAATCCTGCACGGACGTCGGCAACAGCTTTGTTGATCCCCAGGTAGGCAGCGTTGGATTTCGGTGCCGTGGCAAGGTGCACCACGGCTTCGGCCAGCACGAGCCGCCCCTCCGGCATGCCGATCAGCTGGACGGCCTGTGCAGCGGCCACGGCGGTCTGAAGTGCCGTGGGATCCGCCATGCCAACGTCTTCGGCGGCCGAGATCACTATTCGCCTCGCAACGAACCGGGGGTCCTCCCCCGCCTCCAGCATTCGGGCCAGGTAGTGCAGGGCCGCGTCCACGTCAGAGCCCCGGATGGATTTGATGAAGGCGCTGGCAACGTCATAGTGCTGGTCGCCGACCCGGTCATACCGGACGGCTGCAACGTCCAGGGCCCGTTCCGTGTGCTTCAGCTCAACCATGATGGGAGCGTTTGTTTCACCGGCTGCGCCGTCGACGTCGTCGGCGTCGCCAAAGGCAACCCCGGCCGCTGCCTCGAGGGCGGTCAGGGCGCGGCGTGCGTCCCCGCCGGAAAGCCGCACCAGGTGGGCAAGCGCCTCTGCGCTGAGCTCCACCTTCCCGTTGAGCCCGCGTACGTCAGTGACAGCCCGGAGGAGCAACCCCTCGATATCGTCATCGGTCAGGGGCTTCAGCGTGAGCAGGAGGGACCTGGACAGAAGCGGCGAGACAACCGAGAAGGACGGGTTTTCCGTGGTTGCCGCCACCAGGACCACCCAGCGGTTTTCCACCCCCGGCAGCAGGGCGTCCTGCTGGGCTTTGTTGAAGCGGTGGATCTCATCAAGGAAGAGAACCGTGGTGGTTTTATACAGATCCCTGGCAGTCAACGCGTCGTCCATCACGCGCCGCACGTCCTTGATCCCGGCGGTGACCGCGGACAGCTCCACAAACTTCCGCCCTGGCCCCCTGGCGATGACATGGGCCAGGGTTGTCTTCCCGGTTCCGGGCGGGCCCCAGAGGATCAGCGAGCTGGGACCGGCAGGCCCTGCAGCGTTGGCGCCCGCTGCAAGCTGGCGCAGTGGTGACCCCTTGCCCAGCAGGTGCTGCTGGCCAACAACGTCATCCAACGTACGTGGGCGCATCCTGACGGCAAGGGGGCTTCGCGGGGAGGCCTTGGCCCCCGAAGCTGACCTGCCCGCCGTTCCCCCGGCCGGCGACGGTTCGGTGCCTTCGTCGTCGTCGTTACCGGGCCCTTGGCCGAAGAGATCATCCACATAGATAGGCTACTTGCAGTTCACCCATCGAATTCCCAGTTCTCCGCCAGCCCTCCATCCATCCCAAAGGATCCCGCAATGACCGCATCCGCCCCAGCCGGCGGCGGACGTCCCGCGTCCGTCCGGACGGCCTTTGTGCCGGGGTCCAGACTGCTGGGCTGGGCAGGCCGTTTCGGCGCCGCTCACGGCGGCTTCGGGCTCACTGAGGAGGACGACGGCGTCCGGCTCACCGCTGCAGACGGCGCCACTGCGCTCCTCCAGGCTCCCTGGCCGGTGGATGGCCGTCCGGGACGCGGGGCTGACGAACTGGAACGGCTGGCAGCCCTCGCCTCCCAGCCCCGGCGGCTGGCCCTGGTCCTGGTCCGGCGTGGAGGTTACGGCCTTGCGGTGGCCAGCGAGGGTGTCATTCTCACGTCCAAAGTGGGTTCCAAGTATGTGCAGTCAAAGACGGCGGCCGGAGGCCAGTCGCAGCAGAGGTTTGCCCGGCGCCGGTCCAACCAGGCTGATTCACTTTTGCAGGCCGCCGCCGAGCAGGCCCGCCTGGTGTTCTCCGGCCAATCCTTCGAGTATGTCGTTCCGGGAGGGGACCGCACGTTGGTTGGCCTGGTGTTGGAGGATCCGCGCCTGTCAGCTTATGCACGGGTGCCACGGCTCGCGTACCTCGATGTGCCTGACCCCAAAGCAGCGGTGGTTCAGAAGGCGGCTGTGGATGCGTGCGCGGTGCGGATCCAGGTAACCGACCCCGTGTCGTAAGCGTCTCTCAGCATCCGGTCCGGGCGCGGAGTGGCCGTTCCTGCCGGTACGCGTAGCGGCCCGCTTCCCGGAAACCTGCCTTAGCGTAAAGGGTTTGCGCCCCGGTGTTCGCCGCCGTCACCAGCAGCCACAGCTCTTCGGCGCCGGCTTCCGCTGCACCTTCCATGAGCGAATGCAACACCCGGCCAGCGAGCCCTTGGCGGCGCAAACCCGGCCGTGTAGCCATCCCGTAGATGCCGCCATAACAGCCACCCCCCGCCAAGGGAGGGGCCAGGGGAAGGGCCAGGCGTCCGACGGCGGCGGGAGCGCCGTCGTCGGACCTCACCAGTGCATACAGGGAGGGACACCCGGTCAGGATGGTGCGGGCGGTTTCCAGTTCCGGGGCGCCGCCCCGGCCGTCAACGCTCCACCACAAGTCAAGCCACTCATCCGTGGGCTGGTCCGACAATTCCGCTGCCGGGCGGCCGGGCGGCCGGACTGGAGCAGTCCGGCTTGTGTCCGGACCGGAACTGCGGGCCATGATCAGGGTTTCCGACTGGCGCGTGTAGCCCTGCGCATCCAGCACCGCGTTCAGGGCTGCGTTGCGCGGAGTGTCGGTGACCTGGTAAATCGGCGGCAGCCTGCGCCGCCGGTACCACAGCGAAGCCTCGCGGACGGCACCGGGAATGTCCCGGGCTTCGGCTTGAGGCCAGACAGAGTTGGCCCGTTGCGTCACACCGCCCGCGGCCCGGAGCGTCCACTCCCCCGTGTCATGCCGCTCGGGAGCAGGCCAGGCGGCATCCATCAGGGCCTCGTACGTTTCCATCGTGGGCACTGTTTCCTCCTGGCGGGTTCCCCCTGGCCGATGACTGGGGGCACTAAGCGCTGAAGGCTCCCCTTTCCAGGGGAGCCTTCAGTTCACGAGCTGTTGTGACGGCGGCCGGGCCGCGGGTGCCGGCTTGGTGCCGGACTTTCGCCTAGGCCTTTTTGGCTTCCGGCTTGAAGTCCACGCCGGCTTCCTTGCGCTGCTGCGCGGTGATGGGGGCCGGTGCCTGGGTCAGCGGGTCGTAGCCGTTGCCGGTCTTCGGGAAGGCAATGACGTCGCGGATGGACTCGACACCTGCCAGAAGTGCCACCACGCGGTCCCAGCCAAAGGCGATGCCGCCGTGCGGCGGCGCACCGAACTTGAAGCCCTCCAGCAGGAAGCCGAACTTTGTCTGGGCATCTTCCTTATCCAGGCCCATCAGTTCAAAGACGCGTTCCTGGACATCGCGCTCGTGGATACGGATGGATCCGCCGCCGATTTCGTTGCCGTTGCAGACGATGTCGTAGGCATAGGACAAAGCCGATTCCGGGTCCTTGTCGAACGTCGCCAGGAACTCGGGCTTGGGTGAGGTGAAGGCGTGGTGGACTGCCGTCCACTTGCCGGCACCAACGGCGACGTCGCCGGAGGCCACGGCGGCAGCAGCGGGTTCGAACATCGGCGCGTCAACCACCCAGCAGAAAGCCCAGTCGCTGGGGTCGATCAGTCCGGTCCGGTGGCCGATTTCCACACGGGCGGCACCCAGGAGGGCGCGGGCCGAGGACTTCTCCCCGGCCGCAAAGAAGATGCAGTCGCCGGGCCTGGCGCCCACGGCATCCGCCAGGCCGTCGCGCTCGGCGTCCGTCAGGTTCTTGGCAACCGGCCCGGCCAGTTCCCCGTCTTCCTTGAAAAGGACGTAGGCCAGTCCCTTGTGCCCGCGCTGCTTGGCGAATTCCTGCCAGCCGTCCAGGGTCCGCCGCGGCTGCGAGGCACCGCCGGGCATCACCACAGCGCCGACGTACGGTGCCTTGAAGACCCCGAAGTTGGTGTCCTTGAAGAACTCGGTGAGCTCGGTCAGTTCCACGCCGAAACGAAGGTCAGGCTTGTCAGAGCCGTACCGCGCCATGGCGTCCGCATAGGTGATGCGCTGGATCGGTGTGGGGATCTCGACGTCGATCAGCTTCCATACAGCCTTGACGATGTTTTCGCCCAGGGCAATGATGTCGTCCTGGTCCACGAAGCTGGCTTCGATGTCCAGCTGGGTGAACTCCGGCTGGCGGTCTGCGCGGAAGTCCTCATCCCGGTAGCAGCGCGCAATCTGGTAGTACTTCTCGAAGCCACCCACCTGCAGCAGCTGCTTGAAAAGCTGCGGTGACTGCGGAAGCGCGTACCAGGAACCCGGCGCCAGGCGGGCGGGAACCACAAAGTCCCGGGCGCCTTCCGGCGTCGAGCGCGTCAGGGTGGGCGTCTCGATCTCGACGTAGCCCTCGGTGTGAAGCAGCTCGCGGGCTACCCGGTTGGCTTCGGAGCGCAGCCGGAGGTTGCGGCTGGGGCCAGGGCGGCGCAGGTCCAGGTAGCGGTGCTTCAGGCGCGCTTCCTCGCCCACTTCAACGTGCTCATCGATCTGGAAGGGCAGGGGTTCGGAGGTGTTGAGAATGACCACCTTGTCGGCCATGACCTCGATCTCGCCGGTGGCCAGCGCCGGGTTCTCGTTGCCCTCGGGCCGCTTGGAGACAGTGCCGGTGACCTGCAGGACGTACTCGTTGCGCAGACCGTGGAAGACCTCTTCCTCACGCACCACAACCTGGGCAACGCCGGAGGCATCGCGCAGGTCCACGAATGCGACACCACCGTGATCACGACGGCGGCCCACCCAGCCGGCCAGGGTTACGGTTTGTCCAATGTGCTCGGAGCGAAGGGATCCGAGGTCATGTGTGCGCAGCACAGCACGCCTTTCTGAAGGAGACAGCGGGAAAGCAGAGTGAAATTGAATAGGATCGTTCCGGGAACGATCCTGTCTGAGTTTACCCGTTCGAAAGGGACTACCGGCTCCATGACCGCGCATCAGCAACTTCAGCGCAGGCTCGGCGTGTTCGACGCCACCTCGATCGGACTCGGCTCCATGCTCGGGGCAGGTGTGTTCGTTGTCTTCGCTCCGGCGACGGCCCTGGCGGGCAACTTCCTGGTGCTGTCGGTGCTGATTGCCGGGGCCGTGGCCTATTGCAATGCCGTCGCCTCGGCGGAACTTGCCGCGCGGTATCCGTCCAGCGGCGGCACATATGTTTACGGCCGGGAGCGGCTGGGCGAATGGCCAGGCTTCCTGGCCGGCTGGGGTTTCGTGACAGGCAAGACCGCTTCCTGCGCAGCCATGGCCCTGACGTTCGGACACTACGTGGCCCCGGGCTACGCCATCCCGGTGGCGGTGGCTGCCGTGGTGGCTCTGACGGTGGTCAACCTGCTGGGGATCACCCGCACGGCGCTGCTGACCAGGATCCTGCTGTGTGTTGTGCTTGCCACCCTGGTCTTTGTGGCGATCGCCAGCATTGCTGGCCCGCATCCTGCCGGAACTGCGGCCGAGACGGACGCCCTGGGTGGCGCCGGGGGTATTCTGCCCGCGGCGGGCCTGATGTTCTTCGCCTTTGCCGGTTACGCCCGGATTGCGACGTTGGGTGAAGAGGTCAAGGATCCGGCCAGGACCATTCCCCGCGCCATTCTCGCTGCCCTTGCCGCTGCCTTTGCCATCTACCTGGCACTGGCGCTGCTGCTGCTGAACCACCTGCCTGACGGCCAACTCGCCGCCTCAAGAGCGCCCCTGCTCGATGCTGTTCTGAACTCCGGATTGGCTGCGGGCGCTCCCCTGGTGCAGGCCGGCGCGGCGGCGGCATGCCTCGGCGCCCTCCTTGCGCTGATTACAGGGGTGGGCAGGACCACCTTGGCCATGGCCCGGGAACGGGACCTGCCCGGCCCGTTGGCGCGTGTTGGGGGCAAGCACACGGTTCCGTTTGTGGCGGAACTGACAGTGGGCGCCGTCGTGATCCTCTTGCTGCTGACCACGGACGTGATGACCGTGGTGGGATTCTCCAGCTTTGGCGTGCTGATCTACTACGCGGTGGCCAACGCTGCCGCCTACACCTTGGCCGAGCACCCCGGACACGCGCCACGGTGGCTCAATGGCGTGGGCTTCTTCAGCTGCCTTCTCCTGGCCTTCACCCTGCCGGCCATGTCTGTGCTGGGCATGGCCTTGGTGCTGGCGGCCGGGGTAGCCGGCCGCTTCCTGGTGCTCCGGCTGCGCCGCTGACTCCAGCCGTCGTGGGGCACTTTGCTCCACCGGACCCCCGAAACCGGCTCAAAGCACGGCGTGTCCGTGTCGAAGTGCCCCGTTTCGGCCGTGGCCCGCTCAGACCGGCTGCGCCGCCACCGTTTTCACCTGGACAGAAAGGTCTTCCGACGGCGGCGTCCACTGTGCGGGGTCGGCGTCGGCCTGGTCTCCGGAACGGATGTCCTTGACCTGGTGATTGCCGTCGTCGTCCGTGAACCAGACAAAAGGAATTCCGCGGCGGTCCGCGAACTTGATCTGCTTGCCGAACTTCTCGGCCTTCGCCGCCACTTCGGTGGCGATTCCGCGTTCGCGGAGCTGGGCCGCGACGTCCTGTGCTGCACCCCAGCTGTCGTCGTTGGTGAGGGCGACCAGGACAACTGTGGGCACGGAACGCGAGGCCTTGGCCAAGTCCTGGCTGAGGATCCTGGACACCAGACGCGTGACGCCAATGGAGAGGCCGACGCCGGGAAACTTGCGGTTGCCCTTGCTGGCCAGGGCGTCATATCGGCCGCCGGAGCAGATGGACCCCAGCTGCTCGTGCCCCACCAGGACTGTCTCCACTACCGTTCCGGTGTAGTAGTCCAGGCCGCGGGCGATGCTGAGATCGGCCACAACCTTGCCGGGCGCACGCTGCACCGCCGCCTCGATTACCTGTTCAAGTTCGTTCAAGCCCTCGTCGAGGAGGTCATTGCTGACACCCAGCGCGCGGACCTGTGCCACAAATGACGTGTCCTCGGTGCGGATTGCGGCGAGCTGCAGCGCCGCTTGGGCCTGCTCATCGCTGGCGCCGAGCTCGGTCTTCAGGAGTTCGGCCACCTTGGCGGGGCCGATCTTTTCCAGCTTGTCGATGCTGCGCAGCACCCCTGCGGTGTCATCCAGGCCTATGCCGCGGTAGAAGCCTTCGGCCAGCTTGCGGTTGTTGATGCGCAGCCGGAAGTCCGGAATGGGCAGGGCGCTGAGCGCCTCGGCAATGACCAGCGCGATCTCCACGTCATAGCGGAACGGCAGCTCGCCGTCGCCCACTACATCGATGTCTGCCTGGGTGAATTCCCGGGCACGGCCCTCCTGGGGACGTTCGCCGCGCCAGACCTTCTGGATCTGGTAACGCCGGAACGGGAAGGCCAGGTAACCGGCATTTTCCACGACGTATCGGGCAAAGGGCACTGTGAGGTCGAAGTGCAGGGCCAGGGCGTGGGGATCGTGCTTGCCCGCTTTGGCGTCGTCCTCATCATCCTGGAGACGGCTCAGTCCATAGACTTCTTTGTCGATCTCGCCCTTCCGCAGCAGCTGGCCCACGGTTTCTACGGCCCGCGTCTCGATCGAGGCAAAGCCGTGCAGCTCGAAAACCCGGCGCAGCGTATCCAGCACATGCAGCTCCACCAGCCGCTCCTCGGGAAGCCACTCGGGGAAGCCGGACAGGGAGGCGGTGCGTGCCATGGTGGAAATTCTCCTCTTGATGAAGGGTGCCTGGGACTTTGCCCGGCATTCGGGCCGAAACGGGGCCAGAACGGCGGCAGTCCAGCCAGTCATGCATAAACTATGTGCGGCAGTCAGTTTATGCGCCTTCCGCCTGCATCTCTAATGGGGCGGAGCATGGCGTTAAACCGGTGCCGACAGACATCGTGCGCACGGGCCGTCCAGCGGGCCGTAACGCAGCCAGACAAACAGGAGGACCCTTGGCGGCCAGTTCACGCAGTGCCCGCGAAGCCAAACGGCGCATCCAGCAGATGGAAGCAAAACGCGAGCTGCGGCGGGAGCAGGAGAAACGGCGCAAGCGGGACAATATGATCGCCATCGGTGCGGGTACCGCCGCGGTGGTGCTCGCCGTCGTGCTTCAGCTCACGGCCTTTGCCGGCAACCCCACCGAAGAGGAATTCGCGGCAGCTGAGGCAGGGTTGAAGACGCCGTCGGCCTCCCCCACGCCGTCCGCCCCGCCCACGAACGCCGCCAACATTCCGGCCCCGGACACCGCGGCCGGCAAGGTATTTACCGGCGAGTTGCTGCTGAACAGGGGGACGGTAGGGGTGGAACTCGACGGCACCAAGGCACCGCAGGCTGCTGCCGTTTTTAAGTCCTTGAGCGACCAGGGCTATTACAACGGCTCCAACTGCCACCGGCTGGCTACGAGCGAAACCTTCGGCCTGCTTCAGTGCGGGTCCAAGACCGGTGACGGCGCCTCGGACCCGGACTACAACTGGGGCCCGCTGGAAAACACGCCCGCGGACAACACCTATCCTGCCGGCACCATTGCGGTGGCCAGGTCCGGAAACAACGCCTATGGGAACGGGACCCAGTTCTTCATCGTCTATAAGGACACGGTCATACCGGCCGATACCGCCGGCGGTTACAGCGTGGTGGGCAAGGTGACATCAGGACTGGACGTGGTGACGAATATAGCTGCCGCCGGAATCGCGGGAGGCGGAAATGCCACAGACGGCGCACCCGCGGAACCAGTCACGATAGACTCGTTTTCTCTGAAGTAGGAAGCCCGGTCCTTGGGACTGCGGTGCAGTACGTGAGTATTTCCCTCCAAGCGAAAGACTTTTAGCGGTGACAGACAGTCAGAAATCCGACGAAACAGCAGCAGACCTGACCGAGGCGACGACGCCCACGGTAGACGGGACCGCGGCTGGACAGGCCGTGGCCGGCGACGCAGCACATGACGAGGCCGTAACCGGCGGGCCTGCGGTTGACGAGGGAGAAGTTGCAGAGGGAGCAGCTGACGAGGCTGTTGCCGAACCAGCAGCCCAGGAGTCCCCCGCGGAACAGGCCCCGGAAGCAAGCGAATCCGCAACGGCCGAAGCCGAACCGGCTGAGTCCGAACACGCTGAATCCGAACAAGCCGAAGAGGCTGTGGTGCCGGACGCTGCGCCCGAGGAGCCTGCCGCTGAAGAAGCCGCCGAATCCGCCACGGAGGGTGCACCCGCCGCCGACGCACCTGTGGAGGATGTCGCCGCGGAGGATGTTTCCGCTGAGGCGCCGGCAACGGAGGACGCGCCTTCTGAGGCGCCCGCCGAATCCGCGGCGCCGGCGGAAGCCGGTGCACCTGCTGCTGCTGAAGCCCCCGCTCCAAAAGAATCAGCTGTTCCCGCTCCAGAAGAATCAGCCGCCCCCGCCGCTGCGCCGGTGCCCACTCCGGCACCACGTCCGGCACCGTCGCCCGCAGCCTTCGCAGCCCGTCCCAAACCGGCCGCCGCGGCACCCGCCGCAGCTCCGGCACCTGTGGCTTCCGCTACCTCTCTGGCAGAAGCGGCACGTTGGGGCCGCGTCGAGGGCGACGGGCACGTCTTCCTGACCATCGACGGTGAAGAGCACCCCGTGGGCCAGTACCCCGGGGTCAGCGATGACGAAGCCCTTGCTTACTTCGCCAGGAAATACGACGACGTCGTAGCCCAGATCGTCCTCCTCGAGCAGCGCGTCAGTTCCAAGGCGCCCAGCACGGACATGCAGAAGACCGTCAACCACCTCCGTGAGCAGCTGGCCGAGCGGAACATGGTGGGTGACCTGCGTGCGGCAGAGGCCCGCCTGGACAGGCTCTCCGAACAGATTTCGGAACTGGAGAAAACCGAAAAGGCAGAGCACGACGCCGTCCGCGCGTCAGAGATGGCCGCCCGGGAAGCGATCGTGGCCGAGGCAGAGGAAATCTCCGGCCAGGATCCCTCCCAGATCCAGTGGAAGACCTCCAGCGCCCGGATGAACGAACTGTTCGAAAGCTGGAAGACAGCACAGAAGAGCGGCGTCCGGCTGGGCCGCAGCAACGAAGACGCCCTGTGGAAGCGCTTCCGTGCTGCGCGCACCGTTTTTGACCGCCACCGCCGGGCATATTTCTCCCAGCTGGACAGCAACAACTCGGCCGCGAAGTCTGCCAAGGAAAAGCTCATCGCTGAGGCTGAGGCCCTCTCCACGTCAACGGACTGGGGATACGCCGCGGGCGAATACCGCCGCCTGATGGACGAATGGAAAGCCTCCCCGCGTGCCAGCCGGAAGGACGACGACGCCCTGTGGGCCCGCTTCCGTGCTGCCCAGGATGTTTTCTTCACGTCGCGGCAGGCCGCCAATGAGGAGATCGACCAGGAATACGCGGCAAACCTTA
Source organism: Arthrobacter sp. CDRTa11 (assembly GCF_026427775.1). Lineage (NCBI taxonomy): Bacteria > Bacillati > Actinomycetota > Actinomycetes > Micrococcales > Micrococcaceae > Arthrobacter > Arthrobacter sp. CDRTa11. The sequence continues at coordinate 3,070,309 of NZ_CP044532.1, forward strand.
CCGTGAAGGAAGCGCTCCTGGTTGAAGCCAACTCCATCCTCCCAGTCAAGGATCTGGCTGCCGCCAAGAAGGCGCTCCAGTCCGTCCGTGACCGCTGGGAAGAAGCCGGCAAGGTCCCCCGTGCGGATATGGGACGGATCGAGGCGGGCCTGCGCAAGGTAGAAGACGCCGTTCGGCACGCCGAAGAGGAAAACTGGCAGCGGTCCAACCCTGAGACCAAGGCCCGCACCAACAGCGCGCTGTCCCAGCTGGAGGCGGCTATCGCCGGTCTGCAGGATGACCTGGCCAAGGCCGAGAAAGCCGGGGACCAGCGGAAGATCAAGTCCGCCCGGGAAGCGCTCGAGGCACGGCAGGCCTGGTTGGACCAGATCCAGCGTTCAGCCAGCGAACTCTCCTAAGCTGCCGTTCCTCGATCCGCCGTAGGGAATCCAACGCACGGCATGAGCAGATCAGCGTAACGCAGGTCCGGCTCCGGTTATCCACATAACCGGAGCCGGACCTGTCTCGTTGTGGGCAAGCACGGCAAGATGGCTGGATGGCTGCAGCATCCCCACCCGAGTACCCGGACCTATATTCACCGGGGCGGCCCTTTAGCTGGCCAGAACTCCAATCGCTTGCTGCCGACGGCGTGCTGGCCCGGTTCCACCAGCAGGGCTACTCACTTCCGGACACCCACACCTCACCGCAACTGCGTGCAAGGGCCGCGGCCAACTATGTGCCTGCAGGCATCAGGCAACGGGTGGTTGCCGGGCGCATGACTGCTGCCTGGATCTACGGCTGTGCTGCGGAGCCGGACCGGCTGGCACTCCTGGTGGATGCCAAACGCCGGGTCTCCAGCCTGCGCAACACGCGCGGGTGCACGCTCCACGAGGTCAGGCTGGGCCCGTTTGATGTCGTCAGCCTGGGTGGGCTGATGGTCTCCAGTCCGCTGCGGACAGCCCTGGACATTGCCCTCCATGTGGAAGCCCAGCGGGCCATCCCCGCTCTGGAGGGGCTGCTGGCCCGGCCCGAAAAGGACGTGAAGCTGCGCCTCCTGATCCTGGCCATTGAATCGACGCCCAGGGTGCCCCACAAAAAGGCCGCCCTGGAAAAGCTTGCCCTGCTAGCTCCGGCGCTTGTTGCCTGTAGTCCTGTACACGTCAAAGACACCGTCGATCCGCCGCACAGCGCTGAGCACGTGGCTCAGGTACTTGGGGTCGCCCATCTCGAACGCGAACTTTGAGATTGCCACACGGTCCGTGGAGGTATGCACGCTGGCCGCAAGGATGTTCACATGGTTCTCTGACAGGACCCGCGTGACATCGGACAGCAGCGACTTGCGGTCCAGCGCTTCCACCTGGATCTCCACCAGGAAAACACTGGACTGTGTGGGTGCCCAGTCCACATCAACAATCCTGTCCGGCTGGTCCTTAAGGTCGGAGATGTTGGTGCAGTCCGTGCGGTGCACCGACACCCCGGAGCCCCGGGTAACGAAGCCGAGGATCGGATCGGGCGGGACAGGGGTGCAGCAGCGGGCAAGCTTCACCCAGACGTCCCCCACCCCGCGGACCACCACGCCGGAATCGGAGAACCGGGCCTTGGTGACCTGCGTGGGGATGCTGACTTCGGTGATGTCTTCGTCGGTGCTTTCGTTCCCGCCAAGGCTTTCGACGAGCTTTTCCATCACGGACTGGGCTGACGTGTGTCCGTCGCCCACTCCGGCGTACAGGCCAGAGATGTCCACATATTTGAAGTCAGCAGCCACGGCCGCCAGAGCTTCATGTGTCATCAGGCGCTGGAGGGGAAGGTTCTGTTTCCGCATGGCCCGCGTCAACAGTTCCTTGCCACGGTCAATCGCCTCTTCGCGGCGTTCCTTGCTGAACCACTGGCGGATCTTGTTCCGGGCCCTGGCGCTCTTAACGAAGTGCTGCCAGTCCTGGCTGGGGCCGGCGCCTTCTGCTTTCGAGGTGAAGATTTCCACCCAGTCGCCGTGGTTCAGCTCGCTGTTCAGCGGAACAAGCTTGCCATTTACCCTGGCGCCGATGGTGCGGTGCCCCACTTCGGTATGCACGGCATAGGCGAAGTCCACGGGGGTGGATCCGGCAGGCAGGGCCATGACCTCGCCCTTTGGGGTAAAGACAAAAACTTCCCGGGCGTTGATCTCAAAGCGCAGGGAGTCCAGGAATTCGCCGGGATCGGAGGTTTCCTGCTGCCAGTCCACCAGGGACCTGAGCCAACCCATGTCGCCGTCGCGCGGGCTGCCCGGTCCGGTGGCCGTCCGGTTTGGCTGGTCCTTGTACTTCCAGTGCGCCGCCACACCGTACTCAGCGCGCCGGTGCATTTCGTGCGTCCGGATCTGGATCTCCACAGGCTTTCCGCCCGGGCCGATCACGGTGGTGTGGAGGGACTGGTACATGTTGAACTTGGGCATCGCGATGTAGTCCTTGAACCGCCCCGGCAGCGGATTCCAGCGCGAATGCATGGTGCCCAGCGCGGCATAACAGTCCCGGACCGAATCCACCAGCACCCGGACACCCATGAGGTCGTTGATGTCGTCGAAGTCCTTGTCCCGCACCACCATCTTCTGGTAAATCGAGTAATAGTGCTTGGGCCTGCCGGTAATGGTGGCCTTGATCCGGGCGGTCCTGAGGTCCTCGGTGATCTGGTCCCGGATGACCCCCAGGCTCTTCTCCCGCTCCGGGGTGCGGTCCCCCACCATCCGGACGATTTCCTCATAGACCTTGGGATATAGGGCCGCAAAGGACAGGTCCTCCAGCTCCCACTTGATGGTGTTCATCCCGAGGCGGTGCGCCAGTGGTGCGAAGATCTCCAGGGTTTCGCGCGCCTTGCGGGCAGAGGATTCGGCCGAGACGAAGCGCCAGGTGCGGGCATTGTGGAGCCTGTCGGCCAGCTTGATCATGAGGACGCGGATGTCCTTGGCCATGGCCACGACCATCTTGCGCACTGTCTCAGACTGGGCAGCTTCACCGAAGCTGACCTTGTCCAGCTTGGTCACACCGTCCACCAGCATGGCAACTTCCGGCCCGAAATCCCGCTTCAGGTCCGCCAGCGTGTACGGAGTGTCCTCCACGGTGTCATGGAGGAGTGCTGCGGCGAGGGTGGTGCCGCTCAGCCCGAGTTCCGCCAGGATGGTCGCAACCGCCACCGGGTGGGTGATGTAGGGGTCGCCGCTTTTGCGCTTCTGGCCGCGGTGGCTGCGCTCAGCGACGTCGAAGGCGCGCTGGATGAGGTCAAAGTCTTCTTTGGGGTTGTTTGCCCGGACGGTCCGCAGCAGCGGCTCAAGGATGGGCGAATAATTGACCGCACTGCGCCCGGTGAGGCGTGCGAGCCGGGACCGGGTCCGTTCCCTGCGTCCGGGAAAGGTGGCACGCGAACCCGAGTTGTCCACGGGTATCACCGGGCCGGGGCGGCCGGAAGCGGCCAGCCCGGTCTGCGGTCCGGGGCCTGGACTGTTATCCCCGTTTGCCGTTGGCGCCGACGCCGAACGTTCTTCCAATGAAGCACCCCTCACAACCCGTTTAATTACTTCAGTCTATTCCTCCGTCAGTACACATTTGTAACCGGCCCTTAAATGCGAACGGGCCGGATTGCATCGGTATTCCGATGCAATCCGGCCCGCTCCTGCAGGTTTCGCTCAGGCTTGGGCGGGCGCGGCCGGAGCGGCTGCCCGTGCCGCCGTCTCTGCCCGGCGGTGCTCCACGCGTTTGGCCTGCTTCACCAGTTCAGGTTCGTTCTGGCGAAGCCAGGCGTACATCGGTGCGGCGATGAAGATGGTGGCGGCCGTGCCGATCAGGATTCCGACGAACAGCGCCAGCGAAAGGTCGCGAAGGGTGCCCGCCCCCAGCAGCCCGGCACCAATAAAGAGGATGGCACCAACGGGCAGGATGGCAACCATCATGGTGTTGATGGAGCGCACCAGGGTCTGGTTCACGGCGAGGTTGACCTCCTCACCAAAGGTACGGCGGGTTGAGGCATCAATGTCGGCCGTGTTCTCGCGGATCTTGTCGAACACTACCACCGTGTCATACAGCGAGTAGCTGAGCACGGTAAGGAAGCCGATGATGGCTGACGGTGTCACTTCAAAGTCGCTCAGCGCGTAGACTCCGGCGGTGATGAACATTGTCACCGCCATGCCCGCAATCGCCGAGAGCGACATTTTCCACGTCCTGAAGTACAGCGCCATCAGCACGGCGGCCAGCACCACAAAGATCACCAGACCGAGCAGGGCCTGTTTGGTGACGTCAGCCCCCCACGTCGGTCCCACAAAGGTGGATGTCACCTCGTTGTCGGTCACCCCATAGGCGGCGGTGAGGCCTTCCTTGATCTTGAGGGTCTCTTCATCCGTGAGCTTGTCAGTCTGGATGCGCATGGTGGTTCCGGCTACGTTGGCCACCCGGGGAATGCTCCCGGCCACAACATCCTGGACCGCCTTTTCGCCGGCCGCAGCATCGGTGGTCTTGACATTCGAGACGGTGAACTCGGAACCGCCGCGGAACTCGATCCCCAGGTTGAACCCGCCCTTGGCGACCGGGATCAGGATTGACAGCGCGACGGCAACCACCGCGATGAGGAACCAGATCTTCTTGGCACCCACGAAGTCGTAGGAGCGCTTGCCGGTGTAAAGCTCGTTACCGAAATTGGCGAAGCTGGACATTACTTGTTCTCCTTGGCTGCGCTCTTGGAGGAGCCGGCGAGCTGCTCCTGCTTTTCAGCGAGGCGGCGTTCCGCGATGGTCATCCTGCGTTCTGCCTCCGCTGCTGCTCCGCTGTTCTTTGCACGGACCACCGAGGGCTTGGCCTCGGGGGTGCGCAGGCGCCCGGCGCCACGGTACAGCGGGACTGCGCCAAGGCGCTTCGGGTCAAGGCCGGAGAAACGGTGGCCCTCGCCGAAGAATTTGGTGCGCGCCAGCAGCCGCAGCGTCGGGTGGGTGAACATAAACACCACGATGAGGTCGGCAATGGCGGTGAGCCCGAGGGTGAAAGCGAACCCGCGGACGTTGCCAACAGCCACGAAGTACAGCACCAGGGCAGCCAGCAGGTTCACGGCCTTCGAGGCCAGGACCGTGCGCTTGGCCCGCTTCCAGCCGTTCTCGACGGCGGAAACAAGTCCCCGGCCCTCGCGAAGCTCATCACGAATTCGCTCGAAGTAAACAATGAAGGAGTCAGCGGTCTGGCCGATGGCCACGATGATGCCGGCGACGCCAGCCAGGGAGAGCCGATAGTTCTCGGTCCAGCCCAGGACAGCGATGGCGAGGTACGTCAGCACACCGGCCACCACCAGGGAGGCAATGGTGACAAAGCCCAGCGCACGGTACTGGAACAGCGAATACACCACCACCAGGAGCAGGCCGATAACACCGGCGAGGAGTCCCATCCGGAGCTGTTCGCCACCGAGGGTTGCGGAGATCTGCTGCTCGCTCTGAATTTCGAAACTGATGGGCAGCGCGCCAAAGCGGAGCTGGTCGGACAGTGCCTTGGCCGACTGCTCGGTGAATCCGCCGGTGATCTGCGGCCGCCCGTCGGTGATGACGGCAAGGGCGCGGGGCGCAGAGATGACCTGGTCATCCAGGACAATGGCGAACTGGGCCTTTGGGTCGGTTCCGGCGTCACCGCCGGCTGCGACGTAGAACTGGTTCAGGCGCTCGGTAACCTCTTTGAACTTCGCGGTGCCTTCATCGTTGAACTGGATGTTGACTGCCCACTCGTTCGTGACGGCACCCTGCGCACCCTGCTGCAGCTGGAACGAGGACGTCACAATGTTGGTGCCCTTAACCTCGACGGGGCCGAGGATGTACTTGACCGCGGGCGAGGACGCAGTGGCGGGCTCACATGTCACCAGAGGCTTGGTGGGCTCTGAACGTTCCTGCCGGTCCTGGGCCGGGTTGTCACAGTCAAGGCTTTCGAACTGGCGGTAGAGCTCAGGGGTGATCCAGTTGATGTCGCTGCTGTTGGCAGGCTCGGCTGTCGGCTTGGGCAGCTGTTCCTCCGGCGTCTGCGACTCAGCGGGAACAGCTGCACCTGGTCCATTCAGCAGGACGGGGCGAAAGTTCATATCCGCCGAAGCCTGGATAAGGGCCCGGGTCTGGGATGACGGGGTGCCCGGGAGGCTGACCACAACGTTCCGGCCGGACTGCGTGCTGATCTCCGCCTCAGCCACACCGGAACCATCAACGCGCTGGCGAATGATGGACACCGCCTGGTTGAGCTGCTCCTCATTAATGTCCGAATTGCCCTCAACCTTGGGCGCCAGGATCATCTGCGTGCCGCCTTCAAGGTCCAGCGCCAGCTTGGGAGCCCAGCTTGCCTGCCCGGACATGGTGCCGCCGGCCAGGACTGCGGTCAGCACGGCGATAATTACGCCGAGCCAGACCAGCACCCTGAGCGCTGAGTTTTTGGGGCCAGTTCGTGCCATTGTTGATCTTTCTCTTATTTACGGAGGACCGCCGGTGCGAGCCCGTGCTCTTACCGGCGGCAGATCCGAAGCCGTAGACGCGTGGTAGCGAGGGTTGCCGTGCGGCAGCCCGGCTAGCTGTCCTTTTTGCCTTCGTCGTTGAGGCGCTTAAGGGTTTCGTCCGGCGTCTCGGCAGCAGGTGCGGTTGGCCCTGATTCGTCCGCGGTCAGGGACGAAGCATCGTTGGGGACAACGGACGGCTCGTCCTCGGCAATGACGGCCGGTTCAACAATCTTGGTGACGGCCTGGCGGTGGACGGTGGCAAGGTTGCCGGGTGAAAGCTCCAGGACGACCTTGTTCTCTTCATCGTCCATCGAGACGATGCGGCCAAAGAGACCGAAGCTCGTCATGACCTCAACGCCAGGGGCGAACTGGGACTGCAGCGTCGCCTGCTGCTCCTTGGTCTTCTTGTTGCGGCGGAACATCATAAAGATAAAGATTCCGAGCATGGCGAACAAGACGATGTTCATTGGATCCACAGGGATGTTTCCGTTCTGTACTGGCGTATTTTGGTGTAGGCAGCGTCCGCTTTGAACCGTGTGGCCTGGCGGAAAACTGTGTGCCGTCCACCGGCGGCTGATAATGCCGCCTGCGGGAACAAAGACCCGAACGTGCCGGGCGTCATACCAGTCTAAAGGGAAAACCTGAAAGGACGGTGCTATTGGCCGTTCGGAGGCCAATCCGCCGCAGATTCTTCATCGTCAGGATCGGTGCTGAACAGATCCAGGGGCTCCTGCCCAAACACTCCGGCCGGAACGGCAAAACCAAGGTGGGTCCAGGCGGGGGCCATGGCAATACGGCCACGCGGAGTTCGTCCCAGCAGTCCTTCCCGGACCAGGAACGGCTCAGCCACCGTTTCGACGGTCTCGGTCTCCTCCCCCACCGCGATGGCCAGGGTGGACAGGCCCACGGGCCCGCCGCCGAATTTTGTGATGAGCGCCTCCAGGACGGCACGGTCCAGCCGGTCCAGGCCCTTCTTATCCACTTCATACATATCCAGCGCGGCGGAGGCGGCGCGGGCATCTATCTGTTCGATGCCATGCACCAGGGCCCAGTCGCGGACACGGCGAAGCAGACGGTTGGCGATACGGGGTGTGCCACGGGACCGTCCTGCGATTTCACTGAACCCGGCGGAGTTGACCTTGAGGTCCAGTAGGCCGGCGGACCGCCTGAGAACCAGTTCCAGCTCGGCCACGGAGTAGAACTCCAGGTGCCCGGTGAACCCGAACCTGTCCCGCAGCGGGCCTGGCAGGAGTCCGGCCCGCGTGGTGGCGCCCACCAGGGTGAACGGCGGCAGCTCAAGCGGAATGGCGGTGGCACCGGCGCCCTTCCCCACCACTATGTCCACCCGGAAGTCCTCCATGGCCATGTAGAGCATTTCTTCGGCCGGCCGGGACATGCGGTGGATTTCGTCGAGGAACAGAACCTCGCCCTCGGAGAGCGAGGAAAGAATGGCGGCCAGGTCCCCCGCATGCTGGATCGCGGGACCGCTGCTGATCCGCAGCGGCGCGTTCATCTCGGCGGCCACGATCATGGCCAAGGTGGTCTTACCCAGCCCCGGCGGGCCGGAGAAGAGGACGTGGTCGGCGCTCCGGCCGCGCATCCTTGAAGCCTGCAGGACCAGCGAGAGCTGCTTGCGGACCCTGTGCTGGCCCACAAAATCATCCAGGTTCTTGGGCCGAAGCGCGGCCTCGATGGCCCGGTCCTCAGGCTCTTCCACCGCGGCCACCACCGAGGGCTCAGCCACGGCTGCCTACCCGGTTGCCGGCCCGGGCGCCGTCCTGGCCAAGCCAGCGAAGGGTGGTGCGCAGGATTTCTGCCACGTTGCCGCGGAAGGAAACTTCGGGTTCGTCCGCCAGCGCTTTCTCGATACTCGAGGCGGCGTCCTTTTCGGACCAGCCAAGGCTGGTCATGGCGGCCACCACCTGTGGCTTCCAGGCCGCTTCCGCAGGGGTGGCCGCGGCCACCGCGCCCGCGGTGCCGTGCGGCACCAGCTTTCCGGCGAGCTCAAGGACGATCCTGCCTGCCACCTTGGGGCCGATCCCGGGCACCTTTGTGAAGGTTTTGCTGTCACCGGTGTGGGCAGCAACCCGGATGGCTTCGGGTTCGTGGACCGCCAGCACCGCCAGGGCAAGGCGCGGGCCGACCCCGCTGACACTGAGGAGAACATCGAAAACTTCACGTTCGTCGTCGGAGGAGAACCCGAAAAGTGTCAGGGAATCCTCCCGGACGATCAGCGACGTAAACAGTTTTCCTTCTTCGCCGGTGCGCAGCCGGCTGAGGGTCTGCGGGGTGGCGTTGACGCTCATGCCCGCCCCGTTGAGGTCAATCACGGCCGTGGAAAGACCTACGTGCGCTACTGTTCCGCGAAGGAAACTGATCAAGGCCGGGCTCCTGGTGTACCGCCGGTGTGTTTGGTGCAAAACCGGCTATCCGAACATATCTACGAATACCCTAGCAAGGCGCCCGGACAATCAGCGCGCGCGGCGCGCCTTCGCCTCCGCGTCAGCCCAGGCCCGCTGGGCAGGTGTCAGCGAGGAACTGCCGGGGCCGGTGGTGGCCACGGCGGCGCCGCTGCCCGCACGCCAGGCGTGGGTGATGGCAAGGGCCAGGGCGTCGGCGGCGTCGGCAGGGCGCGGCGGCTCGTCGAGCCGAAGGATCTTGGTAACCAGCTTGGTCACGGCGTCCTTGTTGGACGTGCCGCTGCCGGTGACCGCAGCCTTGACTTCCGACGGCGTGTGCAGCGCCACCGGGATCCCGCGCCGGGCGGCGGCGGCGATCACCACCCCCGAGGCCTGGGCCACCCCCATCACCGTGCTGACGTTGAGTTGCGAAAAAACACGCTCGACGGCAAGGACGTGGGGTTCGTATCTGTCCAGCCAGTCATCAATGGCCAGGGCGATGACCAGCAGCCGCTGGTCCAGAGTCTCTCCCGGGGAGGTGCCCACCACCCCGACGGCCACCATGGTGGCCCGCCTGTTCCGTTCGACGTCAACGACGCCGATGCCGCAGCGGGTGAGCCCGGGGTCAACCCCCAGGACGCGCAGCGTCACGGCCCGGAAACAGTGCTAGTCCGCAAGGCGGAGAATCACTCGGCTTCCAGGGCGGCCTGGACTTCGTCGCTGAGGTCGGCGTTGCTGTAGACGTTCTGGACGTCGTCGAGCTCTTCCAGGGCATCCACCAGCTTCATGAACTTCTTGGCGGCGTCGAGATCCAGCGGCACCTGCATGGAGGGGACGAACTCGGCCTCATCGGTGTCGTATTCGATCCCGGCTTCCTTGAGGGCCTCGCGGATGGCCTGCAGGTCGGTGGGCTCGGAGTGGATCTCGAAGCTGTCGCCGTTGTCCTTGACTTCCTCTGCGCCGGCATCCAGGACCGCCATCAGGACGTCGTCCTCGGTCAGGTCCTTTTTGGGCAGGGACACAACGCCCTTGCGGCTGAAGAGGTAGCTCACAGAACCGGGATCGGCGATGGTGCCGCCGTTGCGGGAAATGGCCAGCCGCACTTCGGAGGCGGCACGGTTTTTGTTGTCCGTGAGGCACTCGATGAGCAGCGCAGAACCCTGCGGTCCGCGGCATTCGTACATGATCTCGGTGTAGTCCACCACTTCACCGGTCAGGCCGGCGCCGCGCTTGATGGCACGGTCGATGTTGTCTGCGGGCACGGAGGTCTTCTTGGCCTTGGTGACGGCAAGTTCCAGGCTCGGGTTGCCGGCCAGGTCCGGTCCGCCCATGCGGGCGGCAACTTCGATGTTCTTGATCAGTTTGGCGAACGACTTGGCCCGGCGGCTATCGAGGATGGCCTTCTTGTGCTTGGTCGTCGCCCATTTGGAGTGGCCTGACATGCTTTACGCTTCTCCTCTGATCATTCGAATAAAAAGTTCGTGTACGCGTTTTTCCCCAGTCACTTCCGGGTGGAAGGAGGTGGCCAGCAGTTGGCCTGAGCGCACGGCAACAATTCTAGCCGTCCCGGGCAGGGGCGCGGCGTGGGACGCATGCTCGGGGTCGGCAGGTTCCACCTGGGCCAGGACCTCCACCTCAGGGCCCACGCGCTCCACCCAGGGACCGCGGATGAAGACAGCATGGACGGGAGGGGTGCCGGCCTCAGTGGCACTGAAGTCCAGCCCTTTGAAGTCAAGATCGGTCTCGAACGACTCCCGCTGGCGCCCGAAGGCGTTGCGGCGAACGGTGATGTCCAGGCCGCCGAAGGTCTGCTGGGGTTCGCCGGCGAGATCGGTGGCTGGGTCCGCGATGTGGTCCGCCAGCAGGATCATTCCTGCGCAGGAACCGTATACCGGCAGGCCGTCCTTGATCCGGGCCCGCAGCGGCTCCGCCAGATCAAAGGCCCGCGCCAGCTTGTCGATGGCCGTGGATTCGCCGCCGGGAATGATCAGCCCGTCCAGGCCCTCAAGTTCGGAAGCACGACGGATTCCGACGCCGGCAGCACCGGCCGCCTCCACGGCGCGCAGGTGTTCGCGGAAATCGCCCTGAAGAGCCAGGACGCCGATCCGCAGGCCTGAGCCCACGCGTGCAGGAGCTGCCGAAAGGGGGTTTGTCATCCCTTCAGCATAATGCCGATGCCGGCCGCATGTTCCGCCCGGACCGTGCGGGGCCAGGTTCCATGCCGCTGCTGGGATATATTACAGAGCATGCTTTACTTCAGTATTCCGCTCGGCAAGCTGGTCCGTCGGGTATCCCGGCTCAGGGGCGGAGGGTCCGCCCTGCCCGGCCTGGTGGTCGAAAAAATCGACCCCGGCTTTATGCAGCGGACGCTCTCAACCCTCCCTCACGGGGTGGCTGTGGTCAGCGGCACCAACGGCAAGACCACCACCACCAAGATGGTGGTGGAACTCCTGGAAAGCCAGGGGCTGAAGGTCTTCACCAACCGCACCGGAAGCAACTTCACCCGTGGCGTGGCTGCTGCCCTGCTGGGAGAGGTGGACTGGCGCGGACGGCTCCAAGCCGACGTCGCGGTCCTGGAACTGGATGAAGCCCACGCCGTCCACTTTGTGAACCGCGTCCCGCCGCGCTACAGCCTCCTGCTGAACGTGCTGCGTGACCAGCTTGACCGCTTCGGTGAGATCGACAAGACAGCCCAGCTCCTGCAGCACGTCGCGGCCAACACCACCGGAACAGTGGTGCTGAACCGTGAAGACCCGCGGGTGGCGCGCATAGCGGATACGCTCACCGGCCAGGAAGTCCGTTACTTCGGCCTGGACGACTCCCTGCTCAGCACTTTTCCCAACGACGACGACATGCGGGCGGCGCCCGGAAGCCCCGCACCCGCCCCGCTCCCCGACAAACCGCCGGCCGACGTCGTGCTCCGCCGGGTGGGGCCGGACAACGCCGATTTTGAGTACGACGGCGTCACGGTCACCACCGCGATGCGGCTCCGCGGGGTCTATAACATCTTCAATGCCGCGGCCGCACTGGCCCTGGCCCGCAGCATCTGCGGAAGCGGCGCCGCCACTGCAGACCACAACACGCTGCTGACCGCGCTGTCGCAGGTGGAACCGGCATTTGGCCGGGGCGAAAGCCTCACCGTTGACGGGCAGCCGCTGGATCTGGTCCTGGTCAAGAACCCCAGCGGCTTCCGCCTTGGCCTGAAGTCGTTCCCGGCAGGCGGCTACGCCACCATGATCGCCATCAACGACAACTATGCCGACGGCAGGGACATGTCCTGGCTCTGGGATGTGGAGTTTGAATCACTCCGCGACGGCGGCGTGGACCAGCTGACCGGATCCCGCGCCTATGACATGGCGTTGCGGCTGCAGTATGACGAAGTGCCGGTCGGCGCCGTGGATCCGGATATAGCACCTGCTCTGGCAGACTTCATCCGGGACGCGAAGGACAGGCCAAAAAGGATATTCTGCACCTATACGGCGATGCTGGCCATCCGCCGCGAGCTGTCCAAAATCACCACCGTGGAGGTTGTCTCATGACTTCCGGACCCAATGGATCACAACCAGGCAGCAAAGGCACCATCCGGGTTGTACTGCTGTACCCACGTGACATGAACATTTACGGAGACTGGGGCAACGCCCTGGTTCTCCGCCAGCGCATCAGCTGGCACGGGTACACCCCCGAGTTGGTGGAATACAACGTCGGGGACCAATTCCCGGATGACGTGGACATCATCGTGGGCGGCGGCGGCCAGGACAGCGGCCAGCTGGTCATCCAGGACGACCTCCAGTCCCGGGCCGGTGTCCTGACGGAACTGGCCGAGGACGGTGCACCCATGCTGGTCATCTGCGGCCTATACCAGCTCTTCGGACGCTTCTTCAAGACACGCACGGGGGCAGTGATTCCGGGGATCGGGGTTCTGGACGTGGAAACGCATGGCACCGATGAACGTCTTATCGGCAACGTCAAAGTCTCCACCAGCGAGTTTGGCGAAGTGCTCGGGTACGAGAACCACAGCGGCCAGACCACCTTGGGCCCTGGCGTTCGGCCGCTGGGAACCGTGCCCAAGGGAATGGGAAACAACAGCAGCGACGGCCACGAAGGCGCCCGCTACCGCAACATTGTGGCAAGCTACCTGCACGGCTCCCTCCTGCCCAAGAACCCTGCGATCGCCGATTTCCTGATCAGGACGGCCGCGGAACGCAAGTACGGCACTTTCATCCCTGGCAGCCCGGATGACCGCTACTCGGTGCTGGCCCGCGAGCACGCCGCCCGCCGGCCCCGCTGAGGCAACTGTTTCCTTTAGCGCTCCTGCGTGATGAGGAGTTCGTGCGCGCCGGCAGCGGCAGCGCCCATGGAGTTCACTACGGTGGCGGTCCGCTGCCTGGTGGCTGCATCTGCTTCCGGTGACGCGCACGTGCCCTGCGGCGCGTCGGAGGCTACCGGGCACCAGCGGTAGGGGTCCCGGACAATCACTGACGGCACCCAGGCCAGGTCTGCGGCCGACCATTTACCCGACGCGTCCTGGCTGAATTGTGCCCGCACAAGGAGCCCTTCGTTGTTGACCACGTACCAGGGCGAGAGTTCTGTCACGCCGTTCCCCAGGCCATACACAATCCAGGTGCCTTTGTAGTTTTCGATGGGCAGCACGGAATGTGTGTGGTGCCCGTAGATCATGGTGAACTGTCCGCTGTCCACCAACGCATGGGCAACTTCCTGCTGCTGGGCGTTCGCTTCACTGGCGTACTCATCACCGGCGTGCATGGCTCCAAGCACGATGTCCGCGCCCATTGCCCTCGCCTTTTGGGCTTTGGCGATCATGGTTGGCGCATCAAGCATGTCCACCTGCCAGGCGTAGTCCGGGTACTGGCCGTTGAGCCCGTACGTCGCCTCGACGATGGCGATCTTCGCGGCCTTGGTCTGCATGATCAGGATTCCCTGGGACTCAGCTTCCGTGCGGTAGGAACCAGTGTGCTTCAAGCCCGCGGCGTCCAGGGCGTCAAGCGTGCGGAGCAGGCCGTCCGTGCCCCGGTCGATCGTGTGGTTGCTGGCCGTGGTGCAGGCCTGGTATCCGACGGCTTTGGCGGCGGTGATGATTTGGGGTGGAACGTTGAAGGACGGGTAGGCGGAAAATGGCCCCTCCGGACCGGCCACGGGTGTCTCCTGGTGGCAGATGGCGAGGTCGCTGGCCTGGATGTACCTGCGCTGACCCTCCAGCAACGGAACGAAGTCCAGGCCGGGCTTCCCTGCCGCCGCGGCATCCGCCGTGGCCTGCTGCCAGAGCTGGGTGTGCACCAGCATGTCGCCTGTCATCAGTACCGATGTGCACCGGATCGTGGGGCAGGGCGGCCCTTCACCCGGGGTGGGGGTAGGAGTTGGCGTGGGTGACGGTGTGGGGCTTGCCTGGACCGGAGCCGGGCCGGCTGACGTTGAGGGAGTGTTTTGCTCCGCCACCAGGCCGCAGCCCGCCAGCACCGCCGTGAACACAGCAGCAAAAACCGCGGCGCGAACGCGGACAGCACCAGTGGCAAGCAAGTTCCCCATAGGCCACATTCTAGATTCCGACCCTCCAGAATGACGCGCATTTGGAGCATTGAGAAGCGTGCCGTGCTGTGAAAGGTTTACTTCATGACAAATACCCTCCTGACCTCCAGCACGCTTCCCTACGGGCTGCCGCCGTTCGCCGACATCCACTCCGGGCATTATGCCGAAGCCGTCGACGCCGGCCTGGCGGAACATCTCGAAGAGATCCGGGCCATCGTGGACAACCCGGAGCCGGCGACCTTCCGGAACACCGCCGAGGCCATGGAGCGCGCGGGACAGCTCCTCAACCGGGCCTCTGCCTCCTTTTTCACGCTGGTGTCGGCAGATGCGTCCGACGAAATCCGCGATCTTGAAACAGGGCTGTCCCCGCGCTTCTCTGCGCACCAGGACGAAGTGTTCCTCAACCGCCGGCTCTTTGACCGGTTCGCCGCGATTGACACAGCGGACTGCGATCCCGAGTCCGCCCGGCTGGTGGAGGATTACCTGAAGGAATTCCGGCAGTCCGGCATCCAACTGGACGGCCCTGCCCAGGAGCGGCTGAAAGCGGTGAACGCAGAGCTGTCACGCCTGGGCACCGAATTCGGCCAGCGCGTGAAGGAGGGGATGAAATCCGCGGCGCTGCTGCTGGACAGCGAAGCCGAGCTGGCCGGCCTGCCGGCTGATGATATCGCCACTGCGGCGGAAGCTGCCCGCGCCGCCGGCCATCCAGGAAAGTTCCTGCTCACACTGATCCAGCCCACCAACCAGCCGGCCATTGCCTCGCTTGAGAACCGGGACATCCGCCGTCGGCTGTTTGAAGCCTCCGTCAGCAGGGGAAGCGACGGCGGGAGCTTTGATGTCCTGGAACTGGTCCGGTCGCTGGCGGAACTCCGTGCCGAAAAGGCCGCCCTGCTCGGGTTTGCCAACTACGCGGAACTGGAAGTGGACCGGCAGACCGCTCCCGACTTTGAAGCGGTCCAGGCCATGCTGAACAGGCTGGCACCGGCAGCAGTTCGGAATGCTGACGCCGAAGCGGCGGCCCTTGCGGAGATCGCCGGCCATGCGTTGGAGCCCTGGGATTGGGCCTTCTACTCTGCCAAGGTCCGCCGGGAGCAATACGCCGTCGATGAGCAGGGCCTCCGGCCGTATTTTGAGCTGGACCGCGTGCTCCAGGACGGCGTGTTCCATGCGGCTACATCGCTATATGGGATTACCTTCCACGAACGGAATGACCTTGCGGGCTACCACCCGGACGTCCGCGTCTGGGAGGTCCGGAACGAGGACGGCAGCGGTCTGGGGCTGTTCCTGGGTGACTATTACACCCGGGAGTCCAAGCGGGGCGGGGCCTGGATGAATTCGCTGGTTGAACAGTCCGGCCTGCTGGGTACCCAGGCTGTGGTCATCAACAACCTGAACATTTCCAAGCCGCCTTCCGGAGAACCCACGCTGCTGACGCTGGACGAGCTGCGCACCACTTTCCACGAGTTCGGCCATGCGCTCCACGGCCTGTTCTCCAACGTAGGGTATCCGCGCTTCTCCGGGACTTCAGTCCCCCGGGACTTCGTGGAGTACCCTTCCCAGGTCAACGAGATGTGGATCCTCTGGCCTGAAGTGCTGGGGAATTATGCCCGGCACCATGCCACGGGCGAACCGCTGCCGCAGGACGTCGTGGACAGGCTCAACGAGTCCCGGCTCTGGGGCGAAGGGTTCGCCACTACCGAATATCTGGGTGCAGCGCTGTTGGATCTTGCATGGCACGTGCTGGACAGTAACGGGATCCCTGAGGACGTCCTGGCGTTCGAAGCCAAATCGCTGGCCGCAGCCGGAGTGGCCCATGCCCTGATCCCGCCACGGTACCGGTCGGGGTACTTCCAGCACATCTTCGCCGGGGCCGGCTACGCGGCAGGCTACTACTCCTATATCTGGAGCGAAGTCCTGGACGCGGAAACGGTCGATTGGTTCACGGAGAACGGCGGCCTGACCCGTGCCAACGGAGAGCGCTTCCGCCAGGAGCTGCTGTCCCGCGGCAACAGCCGGGACCCACTGGAGTCGTTCCGCAGCCTTCGAGGCCGCGAAGCCAACCTGGAACCCCTGCTAAAGCGCCGCGGCCTGGAGTAGCCCAGCCCCGCCCCACTTAAAGAAGTACGACGCCGGTCCCCCACCAACAAGGGTGAGGAACCGGCGTCGTACTTCAGAAGCAAACGCCCTTTGGCGAGGGGCGGTGTTATCCGGCAGCGCGCGTAAAAGGGGCCCCGCGCCGCAAGCAGCTACTTAGCTGCCGACAACGCGCGGGGAATAGCGCGCCGAGGATGACGCCGTCCGGCGCCCCCAAGGCGACTAAAGAGGGCGGAAGTTACCAGCCGCGCTCGGCGAGGCGGTGCGGCTGCGGGATCTCGTCGACGTTGATGCCCACCATGGCTTCGCCCAGGCCACGGGAGGCCTTGGCGATAACGTCCGGGTCATCGAAGAAGGTGGTGGCCTTCACGACGGCGGCGGCGCGCTGGGCCGGGTTGCCGGACTTGAAGATGCCGGAGCCGACGAACACGCCGTCGGCGCCGAGCTGCATCATCATCGCCGCGTCCGCAGGGGTGGCGATGCCGCCGGCGGTGAACAGCACCACCGGAAGCTTGCCCGTGAGCGCTACTTCCTTGACCAGTTCATACGGGGCCTGCAGTTCCTTCGCGGCAACGTACAGCTCATCCTCGGGCAGCGAGGAAAGCCTGCGCAGCTCGGCACGGATCTGGCGCATGTGCGTGGTGGCGTTGGAAACGTCACCGGTGCCGGCCTCGCCCTTGGACCGGATCATCGCCGCGCCCTCGTTGATCCGGCGCAGCGCCTCACCAAGGTTGGTGGCACCACAGACGAAGGGAACGGTGAATTCCCACTTGTCGATGTGGTTGGCGTAGTCGGCCGGGGTCAGGACCTCGGACTCGTCAATGTAGTCAACGCCCAGGGACTGCAGGATCTGCGCCTCAACAAAGTGGCCGATCCTGGCCTTGGCCATGACCGGCACGGACACGGCCTCGATGATCTTGTCGATCATGTCCGGATCCGACATCCGGGACACGCCGCCCTGGGCGCGGATATCAGCCGGCACGCGTTCCAGCGCCATCACTGCAACGGCACCGGCGTCTTCGGCGATGCGGGCCTGCTCGACGTTGACGACGTCCATGATGACGCCGCCCTTGAGCATCTCGGCCATGCCGCGCTTGACGCGCTTGCTGCCCGTGACGCTGTTCGCGGACGAACCGGCTTCGCTGCTTACATCAGGTGTAGACACAAAAACCCCTATGGGTAGATAGATGACCTTCGCCGGGCGTGAAAGCGGCATCAAGCTGCCGAAATGAACACGCTCCGGGTTGCCGGATCCATTGACCGGGCAGTTCCAATACTAGTCCCACGGCGGCCAGAGGGCTTAATCACGCCTAATCCGAGGGGGCACTCTCGGCCAGGGCCTGGCGGTGGACTCCCACTATCCGCTGCACCACCGTGACCAGGCTGGCCACGGCCAGCAGGCCCAACGTCACCAACAGCACGACACTTGGCAGGCCGAGGCCCGTAAATCCTGTAACAACCAGGACCGAGACGAGCCTTTCAGCCCGTTCGGCAATACCAACGTTGGCCGTGAACCCCAGCGATTCTGCCTTGGCCCTGGCGTAGGAAACCACCATGCCAAGGACCAGGCAGATCACGGCCGCGGCGCCAATGGCGAAATCGGCGCCACCCGTAAAGAACCAGATGGACAGGCCGGCAAACAGGGCACCGTCTGCGATCCTGTCCAACGTGGAGTCCAGGAAGTTGCCCCATCGGCCCCCGGAGTCGCGCATCCTTGCCATGATGCCGTCCAGCACATCGGAAAAGACGAAGGCGGTGATGAACAGGGTCCCCCACCACAGCTGGCCCAGTGGGTAAAAGACCAGGGCCCCAACCACCACTCCGGCTGTTCCAACCACCGTGACCGCATCAGCAGAGACGCCGATTTTCAGCAGCCAGCGGGCAAGCGGAGTGAACAGAGCGGTAAAAAAGCCGCGTGCGTGCCTATTCAGCATCCGTCTCCCCGGGCCAGGCCTGGGCAACCTGCTGGCGGACCTCATCCAGCGTCTGGGTGATTGCCTTGGTCTGGGCGATGATGGGGAAGAAGTTGCCGTCCCCGCCCCACCGCGGAACGATGTGCTGGTGCAGGTGGGCGGCGATTCCTGCGCCGCCCACGACACCCTGGTTCATGCCGATATTGAAGCCGCCGGGGTTAGCCACTTTGCGCAGGACCTTCATGGCCGTCTGGGTCAGCTCGGCGAATTCCCCGGTCTCCTCGAGCGTAAGGTCCGTGTAGTCGGGAACGTGGCGGTAGGGGCAGACCAGCAGGTGGCCGGGATTGTAGGGGAACAGGTTTAGCACGACATAGCAGGTTTTCCCGCGGTAAACGATGAGGGCTTCCTCGTCGGACCGGCTGGGCCCTACGCAGAACGGGCAGTCGTTCTGGTCCTTGAACTGGTGCTGGCCGCCCTTGATGTAGGCCATCCGGTGCGGAGTCCACAGGCGCTGGAAAGCATCCGGAACGCCGGCGAGATCAAAATCGTCGGTGACGCCGGCATCCCCTGGATACCCCGCCGCTGTGTTCTCCTGCACCGTCTCTGTGTCCGTTTCCGCTAGCTGGTCCGGTTACGGACGGCTTCTGTGATCCGCTTGACCGCTTCGGCCACCGGCACGCCGTTGTCCTGGCTGCCGTCGCGGAAACGGAAGGACACTGCTCCGGCGTCGGCGTCGTCACCGCCGGCGATCAGGACAAACGGGATTTTGTCCTTGCTTGCCGTGCGGATCTTCTTGGGGAACCTGTCCGAGGAGATGTCCACCTCGGCGCGGATGCCCGCCGCCTTAAGCTGACCGACGACGTCGAACATGTAGTCATTGAAGGTCTCGGCCACCGGAATGCCCACTACCTGCACCGGGGCAAGCCAGGCGGGGAACGCTCCGGCATAGTGTTCGGTGAGGACACCCATAAAGCGCTCGATCGAGCCGAAAAGAGCGCGGTGGATCATCACGGGACGCTGACGTGTGCCGTCAGCCGCCTGGAACTCCAGCTCGAACCGTTCCGGGAGGTTGAAGTCCAGCTGGATGGTGGACATCTGCCAGGTGCGGCCCAGGGCGTCCTTGGCCTGCACGGAGATCTTCGGGCCGTAGAACGCAGCTCCGCCCGGATCCGGCACCAGTTCAAGGCCCGATTCCTGCGCGACTTCGGCGAGAGTATTGGTGGCTTCTTCCCAGGCGGCGTCGTCACCCACGTACTTTTCGGGGTCCTTGGTGGACAGCTCGAGGTAGAAGTCGTTCAGGCCGTAGTCCTGGAGCAGGCCCAGCACGAAGTTCAGGGTCTTGGTGAGCTCGTCCTTCATCTGCTCGCGGGTGCAGTAGATGTGGGCGTCGTCCTGGGTCATACCCCGGACACGCGTGAGTCCGTGGACCACACCGGACTTTTCGTACCGGTAGACGGAACCAAATTCGAAGAGCCGCAGGGGCAGCTCACGGTAGGAACGGCCGCGGGAGCGGAAGATCAGGTTGTGCATGGGGCAGTTCATCGGCTTCAGGTAGTAGTCCTGTGCCGGCTTGCGAACGGTTCCGTCAGCGTTGAGTTCCTCATCAACCCGCATGGGCGGGAACATGCCGTCCTTGTACCAGTCAAGGTGGCCAGAAACCTCATACAGGTGGCCCTTGGTGATGTGCGGTGTGTAGACGAACTCGTACCCGGCGTCGACGTGGCGCTGCCGCGAGTAGTCCTCCATCTCCTTGCGGATGATGCCGCCCTTGGGGTGGAAGACGGGCAGGCCGGAGCCCAGTTCGTCCGGGAAGGAGAACAGGTCCAGCTCCACGCCGAGCTTGCGGTGATCGCGCCGTTCCGCTTCCGCAATGCGTTCCTGATAGGCCTTCAGCTCGTCCTTCGTGGGCCAGGCGGTGCCGTAGATGCGCTGCAGCTGCTGGTTTTTCTGGTTGCCCAGCCAGTAAGCGGAGGAGGAACGGGTCAGTGCGAACGCATTGGAAATGAGTTTGGTGTTGGGCAGGTGTGGGCCGCGGCAGAGATCGCACCAGACGCTGTCACCGCTTTTCCGGTCCACGTTGTCGTAGATGGTGATGTCCCCGGCACCGACCTCGACGTTGACCCCTTCGCCGGCTTCGGCGGCGTCGTTCTTTTTGCCCAGCAGTTCCAGCTTGTAGGGCTCGTTCTTCATGGCCTCACGGGCCTCGTCCTCGCTTACCACGCGGCGGACGAACTTCTGGTTCTGGTTGACGATCTTGAGCATCATCTTTTCGAGGGTCTTGAGGTCCTCGGGGGTGAACGGCTCAGCGACATCGAAGTCGAAGTAGAAACCGTCAGTGATGTATGGTCCGATGCCCAGCTTGGCATCCGGGCGCAGCTGCTGGACAGCCTGGGCCATGACGTGGGCCGTGGAGTGGCGGAGCACGTTCAGTCCGTCGGGGGAACCAATGGTGACGGCCTGGATCTCTGCACCTTCGGGCAGTTCCTGGTCCAGGTCCTTCAACTCGCCGTTGACACGGGCAACAACGACGTCGCGACGCTCAAAGAAGAGTTCCGCCCCGGTTGTCCCGGTAGTCACCTTGGTCTCTTCGCCATCGACGATGAGGGTGATCTGCTGGGCATCTGACACGGGTGTCTCCTATTCAAAGTTAAGGCTTCATAGCTTGTGGCATACGGGGACCACAGCCAGCCACCGTCAATGCTATCGGTTTCCAGAGAGGCCGACCAACGGGACGCGCGGCCCGCTCAGCCGCCCATCCCGGTAATGGCAAGGCTGCGGCTGATTCCGTCCAATGGATGCGGAATGTCGGTGGTCTCCGGACTGGACTGCGGGAAAGGCAGGGTTTCAACCCGGCTCAGGTCCCAGGCCATGCTGGCACTCAGGCTGATTCCCCGCGGACCGGTCCGCCGGGTGGTTCCCCGGATCAGGAGCAGCCTGGTCCCGAACAGCAGCAGTCCGGCCTGTTCCTGCGCCTCATGGAAGAAGACGGAGTCGACGCAGCCCGTGCCGTCGTCGATGCTGATAAAAACAACCCGCCGGCCACCGCGCATGGGCGGTGTCTGGGTGGCGATTCGCACTCCGGCCACCAGCACTTCAGTTCCGTTGCGCAGGCCCAGCAGTTTATCCGCCGTGGTGACGCCGAGCCTGTCCAGCATGGGCCGGTGGCTGTCCATCAAGTGCCCGCTGACATCAATGGCCATCAGATCAAGCTCCGCGCGCACGTTGTCCACCAGCGTGGGTGCGGGCAGGCCCGGTTTGACGTTCCGCAGTTCCACGTCCCCCAGGGGCAGGGCCAGCTGGCCCTCGATGACCTCGATACCCTTGCGGGAAGCACCCGTGGATTGAAGCTTTTGGAGGTGGTGGACAAGGTCTGCGCGGTTGGCGCTCCCGCCGGACTCCAGGTGCAGGGAATCAAAGGCGCCAAGCTGGGCCAGCCTCCTGATGCTTGGTTTGCTCAGCCGGGACCGTGCCCTGAGGTCCGCCAGGGAATCATAGGGCTGGCCGGCAACGATCCGTTTGAGTTCAGCCCCGGATACGCCGTAGATCCCTTTGAGGCTCAGCCTGATCCCCAGCTTGCCCCGGTCCGGCCCTTCGATGACCCGTTCTACCCTGTATTCCGCCTGGCTGCGGTTGATGTCCAACGGCAGTATGGGGATGCCCAGCCTGCGTGCCTCTGCCACCAGGAGGCGTTTGGGGTACATGCCCGGATCGTGCTCCCACAACCCGGCCAGGAAAGCCTCGGGGTGGTGGGCCTTTAGCCAGGCAGACTGGTAGGTGGGCACGGCGAACGCCGCTCCGTGCGCCTTGCAGAAACCGAAACTTCCAAAGGATTTCAGGGTTCCCCAGACTTTATCCACGACCTCCGGGGTATACCCGTTGGCGCGGGCTTCCCGGCGGAAGAATTCCTCCACTTGAGGTTCAAGGGCCTCGTTGCCCAGTGCGCGGCGGAATTCGTCGGCCCGGGCCAGGCCGCAGCGTGTCATGACATCAAAGGTCTTCAGGATCTGTTCGTGGAAAACGGTGACCCCGTGCGTTTCCTGAAGCACGGGTTTCAGGTCAGGATGCGGATAGACCTCCGGCGCGAACCCGTGCCGGTGCTCCAGGAACGGCCGCACCATGTCCGACTTCATGGGTCCTGGCCGGAAAAGTGAAATATCGATGATGAGGTCGTTGAAGTCGCGCGGCGCCATCTTGCCCACCAGCTCACGCTGGCCAGGGGATTCGATCTGGAAACAGCCCAGCGTATGTGTGCTGCGGATCAGCTCATACGTGGGCTCATCATCAAGGGGCACGGCGTTGAGGTTAATGTGGCCATTCTCGGCAATGTAGTCAGGCCCGGAACCATCAGGGCCGGAGGGGTGGGCACCGGCGGCGACCACCTCAGCCTTGGAAGGGTGGATCCGGATGACTTCCCTGACTGCAAAGGCCATGGCACTCTGCATCCTGACCCCCAGGACATCGAGCTTGAGCATGCCCATGGGATCCATGTCGTGTTTGTCGAACTGGCTCATGGGCAGCCCCAGCCCGCTGGGCTGGACAGGGGTCCGGTCAAGCAGGGTGGCGTCGCCCAGGATCACTCCGCAGGGGTGCATGGAAATATGGCGGGGCAGCCGGTCCAGCCGCTCAGTGAGGTCCACGAGCAGGTCCAGTTGCTGGTTTTCGGCAAATCCCCGTTGTTCCACCCGCCCGGCGAACTCCCGAAGTTCTGGCTTCTCGGCGAGCGCCTCGCGGAACTTCCGGGCAGAAAAGCGCCACAGCTGTTTGGCGATCTCCCCCACATCGCCGTCATCCATGCCCAGCGCCATCCCCGCATCACGGACCGCACCGCGGGCACGGTATCCGTTCTGCATGCTCATGAGCGTGACGCGCTCGGCGCCAAAGCGGTCAAAGATCTTCCGGTAGACGTTGTGCCGCTCAGCGCTTTCGACGTCGATATCAATGTCTGGAAGGGTGCCCCTGTCACGGGACAGGAACCGTTCGAAGACGAGGTCGTGCTGGAGGGGGTTCACCTGGCTGATATCAATCAGGTAATTGACCAGGCTTGAAGCGCCCGACCCGCGGGCCGCCGCCCTGACCCCCATATCCAGGATCATCCTGGACACCTCAGCCACTGTGAGGAAGTAGGAGGAGAAACCAAGGTTCTGGATGATCCCCAGTTCATGATCGAGGCGATGGCGCATCTCATGTTCGGCAGTACCGGAAATTCCCGGGAACCGCTGTCCGATCCCGGCCTCACACCGCTGGACAAGTTCAACCTGGGGGTCCTGGTCTATGCCGATGATTGATGTTTCGGGCACCACCGGCTGCTTCCAGCCCATATCCGTCACCGGGTCAATCCGGCACAGGTCGGCGAGCGCCTCGGTCTGTGTCATCAGCTGTTTGAGGTCAGCAGCGCCGTACCCTGCGGCGTGGATGATCTCCCTGGCCAGCAGGAGCATCTGCCCTGATGTTTTCAGCCAGCCCTGGCCGTTGGGCTGGAGCAGGGGTTCGGCGGCCAGCTCAGGAAGGGACTTGAGGGTCCGAGCAGAATCCAGCACGTCAGCCGTGGCGGCGCCATCCTCGGCGCAGTACCGTACAGCATTAGTGATAACGGCCGGAACGTGGTGCTCCTCTGCGAGTTTGAGCATTCGTACTGCATGGGCGGTACTCAACGGTGAGCCGGGGGCGCTGAGCTGGGAGACAACCTCGGCCACTATTGTTCCTGCCGGCATGGCGTCCAGCCAGCGTTTAAAAAGTGTGCGAGGACGCAGGTAACGCCGTCCGCCGATGGCCAGTCCGACGTCGGAATCGGGTCCGATCAGGACCGTGAGTACTGGCTTGAGGGTCAGTGGGTCCAAGGTCCGGGATGCGAGCTCTGCCCGGGTGACTGCCACCGGCACCACTCCCCCGGCTTTTCCGGAAGTGCGGGCATGGGCATCCGAGACCAGCCGGCACAATGCCCGGTAGCCCGCTCCCCGGTTGTTTCCGCGGGCGAGCACCACTACCCGGCCAGCAACCTGGGTGCGGTGGTCCCCGTCGTCATCAAGGACCGCAAGGTCAACACCCACAATGGGGTCTATCCCGGCAGCCATGCAGGCTTTGAGGTGTTTGATGGTGCCGTACAGGCCGTCCCTGTCCGTGCAGGCGAGCGCAGTGGCACCATCTGCGGCGGCAACCTGGGCAAGCTCATCAGGCCAGGAAACGCCGTAGTGGGCGCTGAAGGCGGTGGAAACGTGGAGGTGCGTAAAAGTCATGCTGTTCTGGGCTGGATTCCGTGATGGATCCGCAGCAGCCTCCAGCGGCCGCTGCCGACATGCCTGGTCAGATCAAGGGTGAGGGGCTCAGCGGGAGTGCTGCCGCCCGAACCATTGGGGGTGTCTGCAGCCAGGACCTGGACCCGCCAAATTTCATGGTCCACCAGGCCTGGCCCGCTTCCCAGCGGCGCACGCTTTTCCTCCGCCCACCACTGCCTGCGTTCGTACCACCGCACAGGTTCCGCGCACACCGTGTATTGCCGCCCGGCCCATTGAAGCTGCAGCGGCTGGCCTGAAGGGGTGCAGACAACGTCAACGGATTCGCTGAACATGCCCATTGCGCCTCCCTGGAAACGGAGCTGTCACCTGACTGTAAATTACTCAGCCAATGACAGCTGTTCGAATACATATTCGAACAATTCAAGTCTACGCCGGTGCCCAGACAAAACCTAGACAGGGGTGGACGGACGGGGCAGCAGGGGAGCAGGATGGTGCCATGACCACCAATGACGCACTCCTCAAGCACGTAAGCATCAAGGCCCAAGACTCCACGCTTGTGGCCACTTTTGATATAGACGGCAATATCCCGGGATCGGGTGCTTATGTGGTGGGGCTCATGGCGGCCGATCCCGACTATTCATCACAAAGACGGCTCGGCATAGAGTTCATGAACGGGGAGGCTATAGCCTGCTACTCGTTCAGCCATGACCAGGGCATCGAAGAGAACTATGATCTCAGTGGTGTCACCCACTCCGGCAACACCATCACCGGCAGCTTTCCCCTGGCCGTTATCCATGGGCTGGGCAAGGGCCACGTTATGTCAGCCTTCAGCGAGGCCGACGGGCGGGAGTTCCAGTCCGGAGTCCCCGTTGAGGAAGCGATCTAGGGAAGCACTCTAAAGCGACTGAAGCCTCCCGGGAGCGCAGAGACGCCCCCAGGGTCAGCTTCAGCTGTTTCCTTTGTGGACCTTCATTTCGAGTTCGATGAAGCCCGTGATCATGGCACGGTACGTCGATTCCACAATGTCAGGATCAATGTCCTTCTTTTCCGCGGCTAAACGGACGTGTTCGATGATCCTCTCGACCCGGCCGGGAGCGCGCACTTCTGCGTCGTCCCCCTTCAGGGTCCCTGCGATCCGTATCAGGCGTTCCCGACGGGCAATCAGGCCCACGATCTGCTCGTCCACTTCATCGACTGCTATGCGGACTGCGGCAAGCTGTTCCTTGTCCGCCAAAGCATCTTTGTCGCTTCCTTGAGTTATCTCCATCACATGACAGTATCGAAGCATGCAGCCAAGAGTCGACTTCATCTCACTGGGTGTCCGCAGCGTCGCGGAGTCCCGCCGCTTTTATGTGGAAGGACTCGGCTGGCCGGTCCGTAAGGAAATTCCGGGTGATGTGCTGTTTATCCAGGTTAACCACGGGCTGACGCTGTCCCTTTGGGATGCCGGGCAAATGCAGGCGGAGGCGGGGGTGAGTCCTCCGGGGCCGGTCCCCCACATCACCCTCAGCCACAACCTGGCCAGCCCTGAGGACGTGGACCGCGTCATGGCCGAGGCAGCTGCTGCCGGTGCCGTCATCGTTGCGGAGCCAGTTACACAGCCATGGGGCGGGTACAGCGGCTATTTCGCCGATCCGGATGGGTTCCGCTGGGAGGTTGCCTACAACCCCACCTGGTCAGTGGACGACGCCGGCAGCGTCACCATCTAGGGCAAGTCACCGTTCATGGGTGGTACTAGAACAGTGCCTCCACGGGCCGGATGAGCTCCGGCGAGTTGTGGCGCACGTTTCCCACGTCCCGGCCTACAGACTCCACGTGCCAGTCGGCAGCGACGCCCTTCACCCCGGCGCGGACCAGGTCCACCAGGGCAGCGGGGTCCTGGGCGTGCGGGTCGAGCCAGGATTCCATGGTGGCCGCGTCCATCGGGATCGGCACCCGGTCATGCAGGGCGGTGAGCTTGCCGAATACTGTTGACTCGGCCCCGGGCGGCGGGGTATCCGCGGTCAGGATGGAGGTGGAGAGCATCCACCGGCCTGGCTCCCCTTCCGCCTTGGACGGATCCTTCCACCATTCGTACAACCCGGCAAACACCAGCCCCGCACTGTTTCCGGGGTGCACGTAATACGGTTGCTTCGCCTTGCCTGCGCCCTGCTTCCATTCGTAATAGCCGTCAGCAGGAACGGCGCAGCGTCTGGATTTCATCGCTTTACGGAATGCCGGCTTTTCCAGCACTGTCTCGCTCCGGGCGTTGATCATCCTGGCTCCGATGCCGGGATCCTTCGCCCACGACGGAACCAGCCCCCAGCGTGCCACGTGCAGCTGCCGAACCGGCCCGCCGTCGATGAGCCGCTCCAGGACGATGGGCACATCATCGGTTGGCGCCACGTTCCAGGAGGGAGGGAGGTGCACCTCTTCCTCCAGCCCGGCATCAAACTCCGCCAGCAGGTCCCCCACGGCACGTGCCATTACATAGCGTCCACACATGGCTCCAGCATGCCATGGCCCCCGGCACTGTCATACGCCGGCGCGGGCGCGGGGAATAGCGGCGGGCAGGATACCGTTGATGGGAATGAACCCCTTCAACGCATAGGAGAACTCTGTGGACTTCACCCCCGAATCCGGCACCATCACCATGTTTTCCACCACCTGGTGCGGCTACTGCAACCGGCTCAAGAAGCAGCTGGACGCGCAGGGCATCGGCTACACGGAAATCAACATCGAGGAAGTCGATGGGACAGCCGAACTCGTGGAGCAGATTAACGGCGGCAACCGCACCGTGCCCACCGTGCTTTTCCCGGACGGCACAGCAGCCACCAACCCGTCAGCTGCCGAAGTCAAAAGCCGTCTCGCCGCATAGACGGCTTATGAAACTGCTCGATGACCATGGTCATGCTGCTAAATGATCATGGTCATGACGTTCCAGCCGGAGCCGACCAACGTGCGTGGTAGCCACCCGCCGGAGCCGTTGCCCGGGTAAAGCCACAGGGCTCCGCCGGCGTCGCGGGCCAGAATATCCACGTTGCCGTCCCCGTTGAAGTCGGCCGGTCCCACGATCGCCGTCATGACGTTCCAGCCGGAGCCCACTGCATAACCCGCGCCGGCCACGGAGACTCCATTGCCCGTATAGAGGTATAGGGTGCCCCCAGTGTCGCGGGCAAGGAGATCCTCCAAGCCGTCACCGCTGAAGTCGCCCGGGCCTACCATCGCAGTCATGATGTTCCAGCCGGAACCAATGATGCTCTGGCTAAACCACCCGCCTCGCCCATCGCCCCGGTAGTGCAACAGCTGACCGTCCGAGTCCCGGGCCACGACGTCGGCTCTTCCATCACGGTCCAGATCGCCAATGGCTGTGATTTCCTTCATGACGTTCCATCCCGAACCAGCTTGGACCCTGGCAATCCAGCCACCGTTACCGTTTCCGGCATACAACCACAGAATTCCGCTCGAGTCGCGGGCCAACAGATCGGAATTGCCGTCACCATTGAAATCGCCGGGAGCTATGACCGAGGTCATAACGTTCCAGCCCTGCCCCACTTGCACCCGCGCTTGCCAACCACCGACGCCATTTCCGGGGTACAGCCACAAGGTGCCATCACCATCTCGGGAAAGGACGTCGGGGTTCCCATCACTGTTAAAGTCGTGAGTCAATGGGCCGGGGGCGATGGTGATCGTTTGAGTCGGGCTGATGGCGTCAGGACTGTAACCGTTGCTGACCGAGACGCGGAATGAAAAGGTCCCGGCGGTTGTGGGGACTCCTGCCAGTAAACCATTCGCTCCAAGTGATAAGCCGGGCGGCAGCGAACCATTGGTCACTATGAAACTCGGAGTAAGGGATCCTGTCGCCTTGAACAGGTGTTCATAACGGACACCCACCTTGCCAGGTGGCGGTGGCACAGCGGCCGAGAGTGTCGGGGCCATGCTCTTGCCGTCGACAACGACGATCCCGCTGATCCGATCTTCAGACCCGGACAAGGAGCGAACGTAGATCCTGTTCCTTTTCGAATCCACGGCCATTGGGCCGGGATAGCCAGACACCTGGAGGAGGCCCGAGGCGTTGGTTGCACCGTCGAAGACCCTAAGGTTCCTTCCGTAGTATTCAGCTACGTAGACCTTGCTGGTTGCCTCATTCACGGCAAGGGTGGCTGGGAAGTCTCCAGTTGGAACGGTTACCAAAGTGTTGGAGCCGGCGTCCAGAATCGTCATGCTGAAATAGTTCAGAGCATAGACCTTGTTGTTCGTGCGGTTTACAACCACTTCCTGAGGGTTGGTGTCATTGCCTGTTGGGATGCTTTGGACCGAGTGGGTAGCGCCATCAATGGCTACTATCGTCTGCGCTTTAGGGCAGGTCACATACACCGTGTTTGTGGTGTCGTTGGTTGCCAAACCATGAGTGCCCGAGCAAACGGGGACGGTAGTAATGGCGTTTGTAGCCCCGTCCAGGACCGTCACATGATTGCCGAGAGGGGGAACACTGTAGATTTTGTTGGTCTTCTCATTGACAGCGACAGACTTGTCGCTGAAGGGTTGAGAGGAACCCACCGCTGGGAAGGACGTCGCTACATCGGTGGCGCCCTCAATGACAGTAAGACCGTTAGGGCCGCCATTTTTGACGTACACCTTGTTGGTTACCTCGTTGACAACTATCGCAGAGGGATTGCCGAGCAGGGGCACCGTCTTGGTAGTACCGGCGGCGGCGTCGATGACGCTCACTGAGGAAGCACCGGAATTCGCAACGTAGATCTTATTCGTGATCTCGTTCACGGCCAGTTGGCGTGGCCTTGTTCCGACTGGAATGGTCTTTACTGACTTTGTGGCCATGTCTACTGCGGTCAACATGTTGAACCGTTCGCTGGTGACATAGAGCGTGTTCGTCGTTTCGTTCACTGCCAGCGCGTATGGCGTCTGGCTGTCAATGCGGTCTGCAATCATGTCCGCATGTGCGCGTACGGGAGCGATGCCGACCAGAACCGTCGCGGCTATGGCCGCAGCAGCCAGAACGGCAGAGATTCGGTAGCCAAAACTACGGGAAGACGACGTGGAAAAACCCTGACGAGCCAAAGGCTCAACCCCCAAAAATCCAGCGCGCGACCATCGCAGCAATCAGCGAAGTTTACAGCCAGCAGCCCGGGGCCTATCAACAAGCCACAATATTTCGCGTCGGGAGAGAGAAGCGCCTTCTATCTGAGCCGTCCTGCACGTCACGACAAGCGCCGGAACTCCCCCGACGGCAGCTGGACATGCAGCGGCAGGACCATCTGGAAATGAGTCACGCCAACCGGTTCACTGAGCAGTTCGTTGATCGAGCTCTGCCCCTCCAGTTCACCGGATGCGTCTCTTTCCATGTATCCGACCCTATGTGCCCGTCGGTGCCCTGAATCCCAAGACACGCAATTGGGCTTCAGCGAGCACGCGGCAGCATGGAGGATGGCATACTCAGCGCATGCCTAGGCTTGAGCGAGACCGGGATCTGGCCCCCACGACGGCCAGATCCGAATCCGCTGTTGTTCTTTCCGCTCCTGGCTGGGGCGTCCGCGATCTTTGTTTTCAGCAGCTTTTACTTCAACCCCACAGCCTTCCTGTTGCCGCTGGTCCCGCTGATGCGGCTTGCCTACCCTGACTACCGGTCACGCCGCCTGCAGGCGACCGTAGAAATTCTCCTGTCCTTGGCTGTTTTTGTTATCGCAGGTATTCAACCTGCTCCGGAGGGCTCTTGGTCCTCTCCGTATAACTACGCCGGTGGAGCCGCCACAGCGGGACTTTTCCTGGCTTGGCGGGCAGGCCGTGCTCCCTTATCCAAGCTAGGGGGACATACTGAATGTTGACCAGGCGGGCGGCAACGAGTCTGGATGACATCAATGACGGGGGATCATGATGAAGTACGCACGCACCTTAGCCGCAGTGGCAATGTTGCTCGGGTTTGCTATGTCCGGGTGTCAGACCACAGGAGGGTCACACACGGCGGGATCTCCCGCTGCTGTGCCCAGCGGGTCACCGTCCGAGTTCACCGTGATCATCCAGGCAGCTGTCGAGGACCGCAACGGCACCGTACTCGACACACCTCCAGCTCCGCGCCTGGCAGATGAGCAGGCAACGGAAGCCTACCTGACCAAGCGCGCACGGGATCTGCCTGCGGTGACGCGGTCGAAGGCCGGATTCAAGTCATCTGGTTTCTGGTACACGTCCTTTTCTACGAAGGTAACCGTTGAATCCGTCAATGTGAGCGGGTCGGAGGCGATCATCCAATTCACGGAATTGACGGAGGAATACCTCGCGTCGACTGCGAATGGCCCGAGCAACGTCCCGTCCAGCTACTCGTTACCGCAGACCGCGAGGTTCCGGACATCCAAGGATGGCTGGCAGTTGGACCGCATCGCCCCCTCCAAGCCTGGGTTCGGGTTGCCGATGTCCATAGTTGTGGATTGATGACTGGAGTTGGACGCACGCCTTGTGGAGTCGAGGCACCCTTTACCGTCCGCGTAGTGTTGTCAGGCTTGGTTACGGATGCCAATATACGTAGGTGGGCGCAGTTACGGTGTCCGGCCTCAAAGTCACCTACCGGCGTGCGGGATCGGGCGATCCCCTCGTCCTTCTCCATGGCGGCTTTGGATTCGACAGCCGATCCTGGGGCCCGCAGCTCGACGCCCTCGATGACGAGTTCGATGTCGTCGCCTGGGATGCTCCAGGCTGCGGGGGATCCGACGATCCGCCCGAGTCTTTTTCCATGGAACAGTACGCCGACAGCCTGGCCGAGTTTACAAAGGCTCTCAACCTGACTCGCCCGCACATCCTTGGGCTGTCGTTCGGCGGCGCGCTTGCCCTGGCGCTCTATGCACGACGCCGGACCCTGCCCAGAAGCCTGATCCTGGCCGGAGCGTACGCAGGCTGGGCCGGCTCCCTGCCAGCCGACGAGGTGCAGCGGCGCGTCAAGTTGATCAGTGAGGACGTCACGCAGCCTCCCGACGACTGGCTGCCTAAGTACCTGCCGGGCATGCTCACCGAGTCTGCACCGCGAGAAATGGCCGAACGGACACTCGCACTTATGTCCGGTATCCACCCCCGTGCCAGTTTGACCATGCTCCGAGCAATGGCGAATGCCGATCTGCGCGGCATCCTCCCTGATATCGACGTCCCGACGCTGGTGCTGCATGGCGAACGCGACGCTCGATCTCCGCTGGCGGTCGGGAAAGAACTACACACGAAAATACCTGCATCGAAGCTCGTCGTACTCCCCGGCGTCGGACACCTGAGCAACATAGAGGCCGCCGACGCCTTCAATTCCGAGGTGAGGACGTTCCTGCGTTCGCTCAGCAGCCCCATCCGACCTTGACCATCTGCGCGTCTGGCTCCATTGCCTGTGGCGCTTTGGGGCAGAGTGGTCCTTATGGATCAAAAAGCTGACCTGCTTGGATACCTTCGCCTTCGAAGGGCGGACCTTCTCGCGAAACTTGATGGCCTTGGGGAGTACGATATTCGCCGGCCTATGACGCCCACGGGCACCAATCTCCTTGGCTTGGTGAAGCACGTCGGCGGTGTGCAATTGGAATACTTCAGTGGAGTATTCGGGAGGCCGCATAACCGGGACCTTCCCTGGCTAACTGGAGACTCGGATGTTGATGCCGATATGTGGGCCACGGCAGATGAGAGTCGGGCAGATATCCTCGACTTCTACGGCTTCTCTTGCCGGCATAGCGACGCGACGATAGAGCAACTCACTTTGGATTCTTTGGGTGAAGTAAGTTGGTGGACGCCCGAACGCCGCAGCGTAACCCTGCATCAGATCCTGGTCCACATGTGCGTTGAGGCAGCGCGGCACGCCGGGCATGCCGACATCCTGCGAGAGTTGATCGACGGCACAGTGGGCAACGGTCCCCAAGATCCCAATCTGCCGGGCCGCACCTCAGAAGAATGGGCTGCCTTTCGAACTCAGATCGAGACGGCAGCACGCGAGGCAGGGGGCTAGGGCCTCCTGCATTCACATCGTCTCAGCCGTGCCGTCAGGGCCGAACGTTTTCCGGGCAAGCCTGGTGAAATCTGCGGCAAGGGCTGAAGGATCGCCACGCCGAGAGACAAGGAACACCGAGATTGACGGGGCATCACGGACGAGCCGGTACACGACGCCCGGCCGCGGATTCTGCGCTGCGGTGGCCTCTGAGGACATCCCGATGGCTTGCCCGGTGGAGATAAGCATCAGCCATTCATCGACGCCTTGCACCTGGCGCAGCGATGCCGGCCGCGCCGATCCTGTCCAGAGGTCTTCCGTGGTAGTTCCGGTGCGCAGGTCGACGGCCAGCGTACGCCCGGCGAAGTCTGCCATCCGGAGGAAACGCCTCCGCGCCAGTGGATCCTCTGCGGCCACGGCCGCATAGCGGCCTTCCTCGCCGATGAATGTGGCAGCAAAGCGGTTATCACTGATCGGACGCCGAACGATAGCAACGTCAGAGGAGCCGTCCTCCAACCCTCCCGATGCGGCATATGTCTGGACCCACACCAGGCTCACATCCGGGTGGGTCAGTGCCCATTCCCGTTGCAGGGCTGCGGTCCGGGCACCCAGCGCCGACCATGCATACCCTATTTTCAGTTCACTGTTTTGATCCCTGGCTGCACGTTCAAGGAGCGCGATCTCGGACAGGACGCGCCGGGCGTGTTCAATGATCCGTTCCCCGGCAGGAGTGGGTGTGATGCTGCGCGTTGTCCTTTGCAGAATGCGCACACCCAGCGCCCGTTCCAGCGCCGCAACGGACCGGGACACCGCGGCCTGTGACGTTCCGAGGTCGATGGCGGCGTCGGTGAACGTTTGGGCTTCCACTACCGCCACCAGAGCACGAAGGTACCGCAGTTCTACATCCATACGCTCATCGTATAAAAAGCCCATCAAATGCATTTCTTATCCGCGGTCCGGGCCGGGAAACTTCGGTTATGGAAGCTCAGCCACTACACGGTACGGCCCAGGAACACCAAGGCCAGGCGATTCACCGGTCCAGCTCGTCGATTACCCGTGGTGTCCTCGGCATGACAGGAAGCGGGCTCAGCAATCAGATTGGCGCCGGGATCGGTGCACATGCCTTTCCCGTCATCGGACCGGCGGGCGTTGTGGCCGTTCGGCAGTTTGTGGCTGCCGCGATACTCCTCCCCGTTGCCCGCCCGGCCTTCCATCGGTTCACCTGGCAGCAATGGTGGCCCATACTCCTGCTGGGAGTGGCCACCGCACTGATGAACATTTGCCTTTATGTTGCCATCGACCGAATCGGGCTGGGGCTTGCCGTCACCCTGGAGTTCCTTGGACCATTGGCCGTTGCGCTACTGGCCTCAAGGAGCCGTTGGGATCTGGTCTGTGGGCTCAGTGCCGGCATGGGTGTGTATGTTCTCGTCATGCCCGGTCCCAGCAGTGACTTCGTCGGTGTTGGCATCGGCCTGGCCGCCGCCGTTTGCTGGGCAGCGTACATCCTCTTGAACAGAGTCGCCGGGCAGCGGCTGCCAGGTCTGCAGGCTCCTGCCGCGGGGACACTGGTATCCCTGGTTTTCTACCTTCCCGTGGCTGGCTATCTCCTAATGCAAGGAGTGTTTACCGGTCCCGCGCTTCTGTACGCCGTCGCGGCCGGAGTCCTTTGCTCGGTAATTCCCTATGCCGCCGATCTCGTCGCACTCCGCCACGTGCCTGCCGGATTCTTCGGCGTCTTCATGAGCATCAACCCCATCCTCGCCGCACTCTCAGGAACGGTAATACTGGGACAGGTCCTCGTACTCCACCAATGGGTGGGCATAGGGATGATCGTTGCCGCGAACGCCGTGGCTATCTGGCTGGCAGGGCGCAGAACCGGGACTGTCGGGCCCCCGGTTCAAGCGTCCTGAAAATAATTGCCGAACTCGGCATACCGGAGCGAGGCGTGCCTGGCATAGGTGGCAAGGACGGCGTCCTCAATGGCGGGGACGTCCAGGCCCGGAACAAGGTCGTTGACCGCCCCGGCCGTTGCGGGATCCCAGTCAAGGCCAAGGGCGGCGTAACTGTCAGTCAGCACTGCGCGGATGGGGGCAGAATCCTCCACCACGATCACCGAACTGAACAGCCACCCGCCGGCCACCACCCGCTGTGCCGTGCCTATGAGCTTCACCTGATGGGCGCCGTCGTCCGGATCAGTGCCGTGGACGCTGAACTCCCCGGGGCAGTACTCCCCCGGGATTTCGCCGACGGCGGCCTGGACTCCTGCGTCCCGCAGGGCCTGCGCCAGCAGTTCGCCAAAGAAACTGAACCTGCCCTTGGAACCGGCAATCGCGTCGGTGTGGGGCTCCACGTGATCTACCACCAGGGTCCCCTGGTGGTACGCCGCGGCACGACCGCCGGCTTTGCGGACCAACGGTTCAAACCCATGATCCCGGCACGCCCGGGCGGCGGCTTCGAAGCCGGGCAGACGGGTGTCCCGTTGACCGAATGCCACGGTTGGTTTGGGACGGTACAGCCTCAGGGTCGGACCGATGCGGCCGGTCTTTGCCATGCCAAGCACGTCAAGCCCGAACTCAAGGTCCTGTGCCGCCCCGAGCGAGTGCTCCTGCCGCACCACCGTGAGGGCAAGGGGTCCGCGCTCGGCGTCCTGCATGGGGCTGAACTCCCTGATGGTCATAGTGTTC
The DNA here is from genome assembly GCF_026427775.1 of Arthrobacter sp. CDRTa11. Taxonomy (NCBI): domain Bacteria; kingdom Bacillati; phylum Actinomycetota; class Actinomycetes; order Micrococcales; family Micrococcaceae; genus Arthrobacter; species Arthrobacter sp. CDRTa11. Next base: position 3,105,568 of record NZ_CP044532.1, read on the forward strand.
CTTGTCAATGGATGGTTGCTGCGGGCAGCGTCACGATCTGCGCAGCGTCAGAATCTGTTCCGCACGCCCAAAGGGTCCCTGAAGATCGTGCAGGACCGTGGACGTGAGGCCGATCCCGTCCGCGCCGAAGGTGACCGCGTTGTCCAGTCCCAGCCACTCGCCGTCGGGCCTGCGATACATGTGAATCTGCAGGTCCAGATTGGGGAAGGCGTAGCTGTCCTTGCCGGGCGGGACCCGGGCGGCAATGCCGTTGGCGGTGTCCACCATGCCCATCAGCCGGGCGAGGTCGCCGCTGTCGTCCTGATCTGTGAGCGGGTGTTCGGTGCGCAGCCAGACCTTGCCGGCTCCTGGCCGGTGGCCTTCCGCCACACGCATCTCCAGTGAGCGGATGTAGCCGCCGGGCCAGACGCTCGCGCCGTCGTACGGCTTGCATTCGTCCGGTCCCTGAATGGCAGAATCCTCGACGGCGGCAACGGCGCTCGTGTCACTGGTAATCATCCGCCAGCCGGTGGCGCGGATGGCAACACGGCCGTTGGCGACGAGCTCGGCCTGGAGGAGCTCGATGGTGCGTCCGGGGCGGAGGGTGGTGGTTTCGATCTGGAATTCTCCGCCGGGAATGAGTCCCAGGATCTCGTAGCTCAGCCGGGCCAGCCGCATGTCCCCGCGGGGGTGGTGTCGTTCCAGGACGTCCGCCATCAGTCCGGAGGCGGGCGCCATGTGCTGTTCGTGCTCGTTCCACGCCCCCTGGGCATGGATGGTGGAGCGGAAACGGCCGCCGCCAAGCGCCTGGTAGTAGAAGTTGCCTTCGGCAAGTTCGGGCAGTTCTTTGGTCAAGGTTGGCCCTCCGGAGTTGAGTGAATCGTGAATAACTCTAGCCGGGGATGGCAGCGGACGCGGCGAAATGTTGCCGTTCCCGGACCGTCGTCTGGGTAGACTCAGGAACTGGTCCTGTCAGCAGCCCTCGAAAAAGAGGTGTTCCACCGATGCGCGTCATCAGCTACAACCTTCGCAAGCACAAAGCGAGCGGCGAGCTTCTCGCGCTCGCCCGAAATTTCGAGATCGATGCCTTGTGCCTGCAAGAGGTGGATTCCAGCGACCTGCCGGAAACCCTCGGGCCGCTGCACCTGGCTGATACCACCAAGGGAAACCGCCTTGGTCTCGCCATCTACTACCGCACCAGCCGCTTCACGGCCTTGGATACCCAGTCCTTTGCGCTGAAGAAGTCCATGCATGACAGGGTGCTTGCGCCGGCGCACGAGCGCCTCATCGGCACCAGGGTGGTGGACAACGAGACGGAGCACGAACTGGTGATCGGTTCCTTCCATGCCGCACCGCTGACCGCCTCCAATTCGCTGCGGCGGAAGCAGATCCACGCCGCCCATGCGGAACTCCTGACCATGGGCAGCGGCCTGATGACACTGATGGTTGGCGACTTCAACTATCCGTTCTTTACCAAGAACCTCCATGCCCACATGAAGGACTCCGGATACGCGCTGTCCCTCAGTGACCGCCGGACGTACACGCGCTACAAGGTGTTCCGGGGCCACTTCGACTTCGCCACATCCCTGGGACTGGACATCGGAAACGTGGAAACCCTGCCGCGGGGCAAGTCCGATCACCTGCCGATTCTGGTAACGGCCGAGTACGGCAAGGACTACTGATGGCCCGGGCTTTTGCCTGACTACCACCCTCTCCTCGTGGAGCTGTACGACACGGATAACCCTGACGGCCCCGATCACGATTTCTTTCGGGCTGTGACAAATGAGGCCGGCGCAGAGACCGTCGTCGATCTTGGCTGTGGCACCGGAATTCTGACCGTGACCTTCTGCCGAGAGGACCGTAAGGTCATCGGGATCGATCCGTCTCCGGCAATGCTCGGCTACGCACGCAGGCGGCCGGGAGCCGGCCAGGTTGCCTGGATCTTGGGCGATTCCTCAGCGATTGGGGATTCAGCGGCAGACGTGGTGGTCATGAGCGGCAATGTTGCCCAACACATCACGGGCGCGGCTTGGCGGCGTGCCTTGCGCGACATCCATCGGGGACTTCGGCCCGGCGGCGTACTGGCTTTCGAGCGGCGAAACGTTCTGGCCCGTTCCTGGGAGAACTGGACCAAGGAGAAGACCCTTACTACCCGCGATTCCATCATCGGCCAACTGATGGAATGGAAGGAGGTTTCTTCAATGGATGGGGCAGGCATCGTGACTCTGACCTGCCACAACGTCCTGATGGACACCGGGGAGGATATCGTGGAGACGCTGTCATTGTCATTCCTGAGCCAGGCCCAGGTAGTCAGCGATTTGGATGCTGCCGGCTTTGACGTGACCGGCGTCTGGAGGAACTGGACCCGGGAACCGGTGGAGGAAAAGAGCCCCCTGATGGTGTTCGAAGCCACGCGGCGTCATTAGTCCGGAACTGGATCCGGCGCCACCCAGTTTTCACTCCGTTACGGCCGGCCCGCCGTGAGGTCCAGCATTTTGGGGCGCAGGGCGGGCCAGGACGCTGCGAATCCGGGGTGCAGTTCCTTTGTGGCCACCTCAGCCAGCGGAACCCACTGCAGCTCGATGCTCTCCGGATCGCTGATCACGGGATCAAAAGCGTCCGTCACGAGCAGAACCACCGTCGTGTAGGACCAGTAGCCGAGGTCAAGGACCGACGTAAAGAGGACACTGACGCTCGCTGAAGGCACCGCGGCTTCCTCGTACGCTTCCCGCAGGGCACCTGCCACGGCGTCTTCGCCCTCGTGCAGGGCTCCGCCCGGCAGCCCCCACGTTCCACCGTTGTGGCTCCAGGCCGCCCGGTGCTGGAGAAGCACCCCCTTGCCGGGATCATAGGCCAGGACTCCGGCTGCGCCGAACCTGCCCCAAAAACGTCCGTGCTCCCCCTCAACCCAGGCGTCACCAGGGTCCCGGGGGCCTGTCCGCACGGGCGGCCGCTCCAGCGCTGCCTCCTGTAAGTCCGGGCCCTGGAGCGCGGTGTTCGGTGGGGTCGCACCTGGCGACGTGCCAGCCAATGAGTGATCCATCGTTCCAGTCTGTCAGGTCCGCCCTGACACCTGCAGCATCACCTGCCCGGCCCGTGTCCGGGACTACCCCGTGTGGCCGTCTTCGTGAACGCGTTCGACGGCGAAATCACCGCCGGGATACATCACGGTTTCGTGTCCGTCATCAAAACGGATGAGATACGGCGGATGGCCTTCCTCCCCGCGGACCTCAACGATCACCCCGTGCCGGTCAGATGCTCCAACAGTCCTCCCCCGAACGATGATGCGGTCGCCCTGCATTGCCTCCATGGCAATCACCTCCCAGCCCTAGGTTACGACTCAGGCGGACCCGCGAACAGGTCCCCGTGCGAAGATTCAGCTATGCCACTGAACCTTCTGCTGGTCTCCGATACGCACGTCCCGAACCGCGCCCGGGCACTCCCCCGGCAGGTGTGGGCCGCCGTCGAAAATGCCGATGTGGTGTTCCATGCCGGTGACTGGGTCACAGCTGCGCTCCTGGACGAATTCGAGCAGCGAAGCCGCCGGCTGGTGGGCGTCTATGGCAACAACGACGGACCTGAACTGCGCAGCAGGCTTCCCGAAAGCACAGCCGTGGCCCTTGAGGGGGTTAAGTTCGCGGTCATCCATGAAACGGGCCCGGCGAAAGGCCGGGAAGGACGCTGCGATGAGCAGTTCCCCACGGCAGACGTCCTGGTCTTCGGACACTCGCACATCCCCTGGGACACCACCTCGCCGGGCGGGCTGCGGCTGCTGAATCCGGGTTCGCCCACCGACCGCCGCCGGCAGCCCGTGTGCACCTACATGACCGCAGTGGCCGACGCCGGCAATCTGCGGGACGTCCGCCTGATGGAGGTTAGCAGGGACTGAAGCGGCTTGGCAGGCACCCTCCTGATTGCCTAGGCTGGAATCCTAAGCATGCTTAGCTTTCGTACTGCTTGATGATGCATGCCAGACGAACCACCTGTCGTGTTCCATACATACCCCTCAGGAGGACCACCATGACGGACCAGTACACCTTCCGAAATCCAGTAACGGCGTATGAAAAGATCTCCCCGCCGGAACAGCACCAGCCAGAGCCCGGCCTGGACGCCGAACTGCAGCCAAAGGCGGATCTGGGCGAGGAAACCTACCGCGGTACCGGACGCCTCGATGGCCGCAAGGCGATCGTCACGGGCGCTGACTCGGGGATCGGGGCTGCGGCGGCCATCGCGTTCGCCCGGGAAGGGGCCGACGTCGTTCTGTCCTATTTGCCCCAGGAGGAGACTGACGCATCACGCATCGCCGCCCTGGTTGAAGCGGCAGGCCGCAAAGCGATTAAAGTCCCGGGTGACCTCAAGGATCCCGCCGCTTGCCGTGATTTGGTGGACACCGCCGTCGCCGTCCTGGGCAGCATAGACATCCTGGTCAACAATGCGGGAAAGCAGGTGGCCCAGGAGGACCTCACCCAGATCACCGACGAGCAGTTTGACCACACGCTGAAGACCAACGTTTATGCCATGTTCTGGCTCAGCAAGGCAGCCATCCCGCACATGCCGGCCGGTTCAACCATCATCAACACCACGTCAATCCAGGCGTACAACCCGTCGCCCACACTGGTGGACTACGCCACCACCAAGGCCAGCATCAACAACTTCACCAAGGGCCTTGCCCAGCAACTGGCTCCCAAGGGCATCCGCGTGAATGCCGTGGCCCCGGGGCCTATCTGGACGCCGCTGCAGGTCAGCAGCGGCCAGCCGAAGGAAGCCCTGCCGGAGTTCGGGCAGTCCACTCCCCTGGGCCGCGCCGGTCAACCGGCCGAGCTGGCGCCGGCATATGTATTCTTGGCATCTCCCGAATCCAGCTTTGTGATCGGAGAAACGTTGAACGTCAACGGCGGCAATCCGACGCCGTAAGGCACACGTTTACTCTTCGTCCGAGCGGAGCAGCGAATCGGTGGCTTCGTCAGGCAGGCCGTCGAAGAATTGCGCCAGCACCGCCTTGAACACCGTCTCCCCCGGGGCTGCGCGCAGGAACAGCGTCATGGAGGAATGGAGTTTCCGCGCGTCGATGGCGCCGAGGATTTCCTCGGCCGTCCTGTCTGCAAAGTCTGTGAGGGCCTGGGCGCACTCCAGCAGCCGTGGGCCCAGCACGCTGTGCTCAAGATAGGCCCGGGCTTCTTCCAGCGAGCCGATGGCGTACCGCTGCGACATCTCGCTATTGCCAAGGCCTGCGAGCTGCGGAAAGATGAACCACATCCAGTGCCCGGTCTTCTTGCCGAGTTGCAGCTCGGACAGGGCCTGCTCGTAGGTTCCGCCGCTGTCCTGCGCGGCGACGAACCGTTCCAGATTGAACGCGTCAGCCATGGTGCCCTCCCGGGGGTGAGTTGAGCCGGAGGTCGGGCCTCCTTTTTGCCATCTCGGACACTACGAAGGATATAGCGTCCTGGATCACTTCACCGTCCGCCCGCCCGGCGCCCTGCTCCAGCATCCGCCCAGCAAGGCGGACGAAGGCATCCCAGTCACCACTTCCGGACCTGAGCGCCTGCAGCGGCACAAGAAGGGCGGCGCGGCGGAGCCAGGCGTCCGGGTCATGGACCCAGCGGTCCACGACAGCCTGGCCGCGGACCGGTTCACCCGGCGCCAGGTTGGCAAGCAGCGGCCCCACAACGTCCACGGCCAGTGGGTCCACCAAAGCCTCCAGCCGAGCGGACCGGATGAAGCCTTCGATCCTGGTCAGGTCGGAATTCCTCAACAGCCGGACCTTGGTTTGCAGCAGGACCACGGCCGCCAGACGGCGTTCGAACACCGGGACCGCCCAAAGTTCCGAGCTCAGGGCAGTGACGTCATCGTGCTGAAGATCCGGATAGCGCCTAAGGGCGTCGCGCACAGTCCCCCGGACAGCGCCGACGGATGAGCCGTAGAACTGCACAGCGCTGCCCCATCGCGCCTTGGCCTCCTCCGCCCGCCGCCAGGAACCCTCACGCTGCAGGGCCGCGTCGATGAAGTCGGCTGGATCGCTCATTCCGCCGTCCGCTTGCCGCTCGCGTGGGCGATACACACAGCAGTCCAGGGACGTGCCTCGAGCCGGCCCTCTGCAATCGGTTTTCCGCATACGGCACAAGTTCCGTAACTGCCGTGGGCAATCCTTTCCAGGGCCGCTTCGATCTCGGCGAGCCCGGCGCTGCTCTGTTTCAGCAGGGCCGAAGCCTGGGAAAGTTCAAAGGCGATAGTGGCGCCTTCCGGGTCATGTTCGTCATCCACATTGGAGTCCTGCCGGGCTGCGTTGGCTGAACTGATGTCCGCCCGGAGGGCCGGAAGCAGCGCCAGTTTGCGCTGCCGCTCTTCCTCCAGCAGGATCCGAAACCGTTCAAAATCAGCCATGGGAAAAAGCCTAGCGCGGTTGTTTCGGATGCGTTTTTCGCGCCCCGGGCTTCTAGTTTCCCGGGCCAGAAAGTGGCACATTAATTAGCTATCGACAACCGGATAAAAGGCGGAGCAAGCTAGCAGCGTAAGCGCCGAAAAACAGTTGAAAGAGGGAATGCAATGCCTGCCAATGTGGTCACGCAACTGGAAGTTAAATCCCACAATTCACCCGATGAAAAAAGGCGTCCGGACAAGACAGAAGTGGACGTTGTAACGGTCGGAGACTATACGCTGGGACGTTTCACGTTCCAGCCGGGGTGGCGTTGGTCTGAGTGCATCAAGCCCGTTGTTCACACGGAATCCTGCCAGAACAGCCATGTGGGTTTTTGCGTTTCCGGGGACCTTGTGGTCGAAACAACAGACGGCAACCGCATCAACATCAGTGCCGGTGACTCGTACACCATTCCACCCGGCCACGATTCCTGGGTTGAAGGCAACCAGGACTTTGTTGCAGTTGAATTTATGAGCGCCGCCGAATTTGCCAAGGCGCCCGTGGACTCCGCCTAGCGGCCGCTTTAACCAACGGGACAATCCAGCCAACGGGCAACTCCAGCCAGCGGCTCAGTACCAGTTGTAAGCCACCGAATGGTTCCAGGCGCCGCACGGTGAACCATACCGGTCTGCAATATAGTTCAGCCCCCACTCCACCTGGGTCCTGTAGTTCGTGAGCCAGTCGCTCCCGGCAGTGGCATACTTTCCGGGCGGCAACGCCTGGGCAATGCCGTAGGCACCCGAATACGGGTTGGTGGCCGTGGTCAGCCAGTTGGATTCCTTCGTCCACAACCGCTCGAGGCACTGGAACTGGTCCTGGCCCCAGCCATAGGCCGGCAGCCTGGAGGAGGCATAGCTTTTGGCCCCGGCCGGATCGTTGACGGCGCCGCCCGGAACGGAAGGCACGACGACGGGCGGCGGGGCCGGCGTCTGGCTTGGCGGCGGCGCCGGGGCCGGGGCCGGCGCGGCGGGCGCGGGGGCCGCTGGACCGGCAGGAGGGAGTCCCGGATTAGCAGGACGCTGGGCGGCAGCGCGGGCTGCGGCTTTTGCCGCGTCCTCGGCCTGGCGGCGCGCCTGCTCCTCCGCCGCGGCACGTTTTGCCGCCTGGGCTGCCTCATAGGCGGCAAGCGCTGCCTGGCCCTGCCGGTATTCGCCTTCCACCGCCGCTGTTGTTCCTTTGAGGGAGGCCAACTGCGCCGTCAGTTCCTGGCTGTGCTGTTGGTGTTCAGCAATTTGCGCGGTCATCGCCTGCTGGGCTGCCTGCGCCGCTGCCAGCTTGGCCTTGGCCTCGTCCGCCAACCGTTCACGCTCGGCTTTGGCTGCCTGCTGCTGCTCGGACAGGGCGCGCGATGCCTTCTCTGCCGCTGCTGTTTTGTTCACGAGGGCGGCCGTCTTATCGCCCACGATCTGAACGATGTTGAGGCCGTGGATGCTGTTGGTCTGCAGCGCGTCCAGGGCCACGAAGAAGCCCATGTTGGTTCCGCCGGTCTTGTAGGACTGTACGGCCAGGGCTCCGATTTCCTTCTTGTACTGGCCGAGTTGGGCGTTTGCCTGATCAGTTTGTGTCGTCAGGACATCCATCCGTGACGTGGCTGCCGAAAGCGCAGCCTCGGCTACAGCGTAATCGGCGGCTGAGGTGACGGCTGCAGCACCCAGGGCTTCTGCCTGGCTTTGCAAACCGCCCAGCAGGTCATCGATCCTAGCTATCTCGGCAGCCTTGCCGGCTTCGCTCTGCTTGGCATTCTGCACGTCCTGCCAAGAGGGATATCCGTCCGGCGGAAGGTGGTCGTCGGCATGGGCAGGCAGCAGTGAAAGTGAGCTCACCAGGGCAAATGCCAGCACGCCGGCAACAGCGCGACGCTTCACCTTCACACCAAACCGGGACATAGTTTGTCAGCCTACCGGGCAATCGAGTGTGCGGAACGTCATAGCTTTCAACATCTTTACGAAGGCGTGACGTGGCCCTGGCTTTGTTGAGCTGCCATCCAGCATTCCGTGCTTCTCCATGGTCACCGTTGCGACAAGCAGTTCGTAACGGTAAAGCCAAGCCAACGCGCCGAAGAGTTACTACTTGTTACCGTAACGTGACAATACCCCGGAGCAGAAGGTAACCTCTTTCGGTGCCCCGGTTTCAGCCGGGACATTCCCATCAGTATGCCGAACCCTGCCGCTGACCGGGATCCAGTCGCTTTCCAACTGGCAGGGACGGGGGAACCACGCTTCCACGGCCTTCTCAGAAGAGGCCTTGGGGTTAAGTCGGTAACGCTCCGTCCCGCACGGGCGCGTTTCCGGCCGGGTGTCTCCGACCCGAACCCGACAGCTCACCTCGCAGGCATGGGAGAGGCGAATCACCGTGTCAAAAAACTCCACCACCGCCCGTCATCGCGCGACCCCCAGCCGATCAATTGCCCTCGAAGGCTTGTCAGCCACTGCCAAGTCAAATGCCATGAACATTGGAAGGTCCGGCATGGTTGTTGCTGCCGCATCGGGCCTCCTGTTCGGTATCGGGGCACCTGCCCAGGCCGGAACCCACGCGCCAGATAACGGCACTGCCAATGTTCAGGTCCAAGCACAGGCCGCAGCACCGGCCCCTGCAGCTGCAGCCCCGGCAGCAGCTGCAGCCACGGTCCACACAGTCGTTTCCGGCAACACCCTTGGTGCAATTTCCGCCCGTTACGGAGTAAGCCTTAACTCGGTCTTCTCGGCTAACGGCATGTCCATGGCAACCATCATCTACCCGGGCAACCAGATCAAGATCCCCGGCGCCGGAACGGCTGCGCCCGCACCGGCACCTGCCCCGGCACCCGCCCCCGCCGTCCGCGTTGCGGCAGCTTCGGCACCGGCACCCGCTCCCCTGGCTGTTTCCGGCTCCAAGGGCGCGGCCATCCTGGCTTCCGCCTACTCCCAGCTGGGCGTGACCCAGGACTGCACCGCCATGGTGGAGAAGGCACTGCGCTCCGTTGGTAAGAGTGTGGGCGACCTGGCCCCGGGTCAGTTCTTCCAGTACGGCAGCGTTGTGGGCACCCCCGCACCCGGTGACCTGGTCATCACTGCCGGCCACGTAGGCGTCTTCGCCGGCAACGGCCAGGTCGTCAGCGGCGGCGTGGACGGTTACAAGACCGAGGTTCACTCCCTCAGCTGGCTCTCCGGCGCTTCGTTCGTCCGAGTCGCGTAATCCTGCAAGGCAAGGCGGCGGGCGGGATATCTTCCCGCCCGCCGTTTTTGTCTGAGCACGTACTGGCGGCGAAGCCTAAAATAGATGCACCGGTTCATCGCTGCATCGTCGCAGCGGAGGCACAGTGGAAGGCAAGCGGTTATCGTGATCAGGAATCCGTTTGGGCATCACCAAAAGAGCGAGGAAAACCCCGGGAAGCAGAAGCACGGGCACCGCTCCTGGCTTCAGCGGGAGGACGCGGGTGTGAGCCACGGGCCGAGCAGCCTGTTTTTCATATCCCACGACTCTCCCTTGCCGCCGGCAGTGACGTGCATCCAGGGGCATGAGGTCCGGGAAGGGGAATCAACCTGCGACCACGGACACCCTGTCGGCTGATGGGCCACTGTCCGGGGCGGGTGTGCGGGCACGAACCGTAGCCCGCCCTGCAACGTCTGTCCCGGCCACATTGGGCTCGGCACGCGTCAGACGTGCTGGCGGAACCAAGCCAGTGTGTCGCCCCAGGCAGCCGAAGCCTGGGCCTGCTCGTAGCGGTTCCCCGTATCGTTGTGGAACGCATGGTCGACGCCGGGATAGACGGTCAGCTGGTGGCGGATGTTATGGGATTCCAGCGCGTCCCTAAGAGCCGGCATGGCACCGGTGATCCGTTGATCACGTTCGGCGTACACACCAAAGACCGCGGCCCTGATCGCGGACACCTTGTCCAGATCGGGAGCAGGTCCATAAAAGGCTGCGGTGGCCTTTAGCCCGGGGAATTCCGTTGCCGCCTGCCAGGTGATCCCGCCGCCAAAGCAGTAACCGTTCATGGCGATCCGCCCAGGATCCACGAAGTCCTGGGACTGCAGGTAGCTAAAAGCCGAAGCGAAGTCTGCGAGGTGCCGTTGCGCCCCGGCCCGCGTCAGCGCACCGGGAACGGCATCCGCGTTCAGGCTGGCGGTCCCTCCCTCGCGGCTCAGCAGATCAGGCGCCAAGGCCGCATAGCCCTCCAGCGCAAAACGGCGTGCCACGTCCTGGATATGCGGCACGAGCCCGCGGTTTTCATGGCAGATGAGCACTGCCGGTCCGGCTGCACCCGACTCCGGCCGGGCAAGATAAGCACTGATTTCGGTACCGCCGGAGGAGAACCGGACAGTCGCCGTCGTTAATCCTGGCACTCCCTCCGGCACGGACAGCGGGCTCTTCGCCCCGGGTACTGCACCGTCCGCGGCAGCAGCTGACCCGGTACCGGTTGCTGCGCTGGTCCCCTCGGGACTCGGCATGGGGTCGTTGCTGCCCGGCACCTCGTCCGGTGTGCAGCCGACCAGCAGCATCGCCGCGGACGCCGTTGCCATGCTTCCAGTAATAAACGCCACCCGCCGCGTGAACGTGCGTTGCGTCATGGCCCCGGCGCGGTAATCGTCGAAGAATTCCTCGATCAGATACTTCTCAAACTTGCCAAGTTCAATCATGACGGGCCTTCCTCGATCGTGCCGAATATCCTCCTCCGAACTCAGCCGCGGGGCAAGGGTACCAAGTTTCCCCAGACCCTTGCGGCCAGGCCGGCGCCTCTCCAAAATGAAGGCGTAAGCCACAACGAAGGGATTGCCATGGACGATGCAGATGCATTCCTGGCGGAGGTTATGCCCGCTCTGACGGCGGCCGACACAGCCCTGCACAACGGCGATGCCGGACCCCGCACGGCCCTTTGGTCCCGCACCGATCCCGTGACTCTTTTCGGTGCTGCCAGGACGGTTACCGGTGCGGACGAGGTGATCCCCTTCTTCGAGGTCCTGGCGGGCCGCTTTTCAAACTGCACCGCATTCGACTACGAAGTTACTGCCGCCGAGGTCAGCGGGGACCTGGCGTATGTCGTGGGCATCGAGCACACCACAGCATCGGTGGCAGGGGCGAATCCACTTCCCTACACCCTGCGGGTAACAACAATCTTCCGGCGCGAGGACGGCAAGTGGAAGATCGTGCTTCGCCACGGGGATGCGTTGCCGGAAGGCGATGTTGAACTCACGCGCACCCAACTGGGCCGCCTCAAGGGTGCAGACACGACGCCGGACACTGCCGGATAGCTGCCCTGTTCAGATTCCACGGAGTTCAGATTCCGCAGGGTGAGGTGCCGCAGGGGGTCAGGTGCCGCAGAAAGTCCGGTACGGGCCGAAGTCTTCCGGCGCGCCGGCAGCATAGCGCTCCAGGCCGGGGCGCTCTTCGTAGGGTGAGGTCACCGCGTCAAGAAGCCGTCTGAACGGATCCAGATCCCCCTCTGTAGCGGCAGCCAGGGCCTCCTCCACGAGGTGGTTCCGGGGGATGTAGGCGGGGTTGACCCGGTCCATCAGGCCGGCGTCGGGGTTCAAGGCGCGCCAGCGCTCCGTCCACGCATCGAACGCCGCCAGGGCCAGAACCATTCGCCGCGCGGGCTCTGCCTGGCCGCGCGCGGCCATCCCAAGGTTACGGAAGAACAAGGTGTAGTCAACCGGACTTTCCTGGAGGAGAGCCAGCAGCTCATCGACCAGAGGCGAGGTGGCGTCGTCGTCGGCGTTGCGGTGCAGTCCCAGCTTCTCCCTCATGCCTGCGGACCAGGCGGTGCTGTACTGCCCGCGGAACGCTTCCAGTGATTCCACCGCCAGCGCCACCGCTTCGTCCTGGTCCTCGTGGATGAGCGGAAGGAGCGTTTCGGCGAGCCGGGACAGGTTCCACTCAGCAACCAGCGGCTGGTTGCGGTAGGCGTACCGGCCACCCTCGTCGATGGAGCTGTAGACGGCGGCCGGATTGAACGCATCCAGGAAGGCGCACGGACCGTAGTCGATGGTCTCGCCGGAAATGGTCATGTTGTCCGTATTCATCACACCGTGGACGAACCCCACCAGCATCCACTGCGCCATCAGCGAGGCCTGGGCTGCGACGACAGCCTGAAGCAGGGCAAGGTAGGGATTCTCAGCCCCGGCGGCAGCTGGGTGATGGCGGCTGATTGCATAATCGGCGAGGCGGCGCAGGAGGCCGATGTCATCCGCGGCCCGGGCGTACTGGAAGCTGCCGACGCGCAGATGGCTGCTGGCCACCCGCGTCAGCACGGCTCCCGGCAGCACGGTTTCGCGCTGGACCGGCCGGCCCGTTGCCACCACGGCGAGGGATCTGGTGGTGGGGATGCCCAGTGCGTGCATCGCTTCACTCACGATGTACTCACGCAGCATGGGCCCGACGACGGCGAGGCCGTCACCGCCGCGTGCGAACGGTGTGCGCCCGGAGCCTTTGAGGTGGAGGTCGCGGAGCCGGCCGTCCGCGTGCGCCACTTCACCGAGCAGAAGGGCCCGCCCGTCACCCAGACGCGGGGCGTACCAGCCGAACTGATGGCCTGCATAGGCCTGCGCCACCGGTGTGGCACCCGCAGGGACACGGTTTCCGATCAGCAGCAGAAGCCCTTCCGGGGTTTCCAGGAAGGCCGGATCGAGGCCCAACTCTGTTGCGAGCTGCCCGTTTAGGACAAGAAGGCGCGGGTCAGGAGCCTCCTCGGCCCGCCAGGGAATGGCCATTTCAGCGAACTCTCGGGCGAAGCGACCGTCAAGGACAACGGTGGATTCAGCTGCGGCAGTCATCTCTTAAGGATAGCGGCGATGCCCTGACCGTCAGGTTTCGTCCAGAAAAGTCCGAGAGACTGGAAGACGGCGCACGCTCGCCACAATCACATTCACGTCAGACAAGGGTTGGTTTTGCCTTGATTGAGCTGAACCTGGAACCGCCCGTGCAGAGGCTCCCGGAGGATATGTGACCTTACTTATCGATAGACCCGCGGCAGTGGCTGCTCCGCGAACCACGGTGCTGCCCCGGCTCGATGGCCTGGACGTTCTTCGCGGTGCCGCGGTTGGTGCCGTACTTTTGGGGCATTCCTGGCCCGGAATATTCCAGGGTGCCGGCATCGTCGGCGTCATTGTCTTCTTCGTCTTGAGCGGTTACCTGATCACCGGCGTGCTGCTTAAGGACGTGGAAAGGCATCGCAGGATCCGGTACGGACGCTTTTACGCCCACCGTGCCTTCCGGCTGCTCCCTGCGCTGGTGGCCTTCCTTGGTGTGTACGCCGTCGTTGAGTTGACTGCAGACGTGCTCGGGGACAGGTCAAAGGGAATCATCGGCTACACCCTGCTGGCAGGTTTCGGTTACCTGAAGGACCTGCCGTTGCCCTTCGATGTCAGCATGGCCATCGGACCGCTCTGGACCCTGGCGGTGGAAGAACAGTTCTACTTGATTTGGCCGGCGCTGCTGCTCTTCGCGATGCGGCGGCACCGCCAGGGAAGATTGCTGGGCTGGTCTGCCGCCGTCGTCCTTTCGCTGATGACGGCGAGCGTGCTGGCGATGCTCATCCTCGCCCCGCAGCTTCACTCCTTGGTTTATGCCCTGCCCACGACGTGGGGCCTCGGGCTGATCGTGGGGTCCGGCGTGCGGATGTACCGTGTCCATATTTTCGGCTGGTTCAAAGGCCACCGTCTCCGGCAGGCAGCGCTGCTGACCTCCGTATTTGTCCTGGCCACCCTGGTTTTCGTCCCCAAGGCCAACGAGTCGCCGGCCTTCTTCTTCCTTGGCGGGCCGCTGGCCATGGCCGCCGCCGCCGTCCTGGTGGTGCTGGCCGCGTCGCGAACTAAGATGATGCCGGCGTGGACCCGCGCCTTGCAGGCCCTGGGCACAATTTCGTACTCGGCGTACCTCTGGAACTACATCGTCATTCTCTGGCTCAACGGAGGCTCGACGGCGGATCTGCCGCCACTCGTGGCTGTGGCGGCGATCCTGCTGACCCTCCTGGTGGCGTTTATCAGCTGGCACACCGTGGAGAGGCTGGGACGGATGGCTCGTGCCCGCTTTGACAGGTACTACGAGGAGCGATGGAACACTTGGCAGGCCGCTGAAATGCGGGGATGAGCAAGGTGACGCACCGACCCGGATTTCCTTGTTACCTAAACGTGACTTTAGGGGGCTGTTCCTGTACGGTTTTGGGGTGGCCCATCTAGATCGGGCCGCGTCCGGGCTGACGCCGAGCTCTGCCACATCCCGGACTCCCGACACATTAAGGCAGAGACGGGGGACCCACAGTCTTCGGGCCGCTGCCCAGCGGCCCTTGGGGTGAAGCCGTCACGTTTAACGTGCCGGCCGGTTGACCTCTTCCGAACCCGACAGCTAACTCCGCAGGCGTTGAGAGGCAACCATCATGTCCCGTTCGCTGGATCAGTCGCGCCCTTTTCGGGCCGGGCGACACCGCGCAGACACTGCGCACGCCATCACCACTCCACTCACCCCAACGAGTTCCGAAGCGGAAAAGCCAGACGCCGGGTCTTCCCCCGCGGGACAGGCCTCCGCGGCACTGCGACGAAGCAGGGACAGGCGCCCGGCCTTCGAGGTGCCGCCTGCACCGCAATCAGCGCCCAGGGCGGAGGCAGCATCTCCCGCAACCGAAGCACTTCCCGTCGTAGCGTCCTCGAGTCCCGCTCCGGAAAACGGACTCACAGCCGCACCCGCAGTCCTGGCTACGCCGGCGCCCAGTGCTGCTCCCACAGCGCTCCGGCGCGGGAGGGCGCGACGCGAGGCCGGGAAGCCCGAGGAGGCTGCACGTGGTGCGGCCGCCAACGACGTTCCTGCCCCGACACTAACCCCGCAGAGAGCCGCCGCCTTCAGCTCCGATCCCCAGGCCATCCTGAGGAAAGCAGCTTCGGTTCGGGTCATGGGTCACCGGATGGCAGTCGTTACCGGCGCCCTGGCCGTGGTGCTTGCCGTCGGTACCGCCAGCCAAGCCACCGAACTGCCCTTTTTCGGTAAGGAGGCGTCCGCCCAGGACGCCCCGGCTGGAAAGGACGCAACACGGGCCACGATGGGATCCCGGCCCACATATGTGAACGGCCGCACCGCCCCCACGCCAGGCACCTCCACTCCCCCGGGCACAGCGGGCAGCGGGCCGGCAGAGGCCGTTCCCGGCACCACTGACGTACCCGCGGCCGGCGGTTCACTTGCCTCCTCGCTGCCAACCGTCGCCGACCTTCCCATGCCGGTTGACGCGCCCACCCTGGCCGGAATCGTAGCTGCTTCCCCCGCCGCAGTTCCGCCGTCGACAGGCCCGTCCGTAAACCTTCAGCCTCCTGCCATGGCACCGGCATCGCCTGCCGCGCCGCCGGCAGCGCAGGCCCCGGCGGGCACACCTGCCCCGACGACCGCACCACCTGCGTCACCGGCACCAGCCCCCGCTGTGCCGGCACCCACCACCACACCAGTTCCGGCCACCACCGCTGCACCCGCGCCAATGACCGCATCAGTGGCTCCCTCGCCGACGGCAACAGCTGTGCCGTCCGCAGCCGATGGCGGCACGGCAGAAGAAGCAGTGGACACGCGTTCATATGCCAGCGGCCGCCTTGCGTCGTATGGATGGGGTCCGGAACAGATGAATGCCCTCAACGCCCTCTGGGACACGTCAACCAAGTGGCGGCCCAGCCAGGTGGAGCGAGGCTTGAGCTACATCAAGCAGCGCCATGGTTCCCCGGCCAAAGCCCTGGAGTTCCGCGCCGCCAACAACTGGTACTGAGCAACAGGGGCACCCGGGCAGGCCTCCAAACCAACAGACTGTCCCAATCCACCAGGAATGGCGCACACCTAACTCTCAACAACCTCTCAATCAGAAACAGCCCCCGCGCGCATCATTCGCGAGCGGGGGCTGTTCTCGTTAATTCACGGCTCCTTAGAGCAGTCTCCGCGCCATCCGTCGGGTGGCAGAGCCAGCGGTCGCCAGCCGCCGGTGGTCGCGGCAGCGCCAGCTGACCTGCCGGGCGTCAGTCACGCGGCCGCATGAGGGGCGGGTTGAGGACGGCGCGCGTTGGCTGCCCTGCCGCTGGCCGGGACGGCCCGGCCAGGCGGAAAAGCGCAGCTGGGCGGCCGGCGTCGCCCGTCGTCATGCGCCCGGTTTCCTCCAGAAAACCGGGCGTCCCCGTCGCTTTACGGTGGAAGTTCCTGGGATCGAGCCGACTGCCCCACACCGCCTCATAAACGGCCCTCAGCTGGGCGACGGTAAATTCTTCGCCGCAAAAGACAGCCGCCAACGGTGAGTATTCGAGCTTGGACTTGGCCCGCTCCACGGCGTCAGCGAGGATGCGTTCATGGTCGAAGGCCAGCTTCAGGTCGCCGTCAAGGACGCGGCTGACAGGATACCAAGCGGCATGCTCGGCGTCGCTTCCGGCAGACAGCACCGGGAAGTTCGGAGCAAGCAGTAAGTGAGCCACTGTGAGAACATCCCCCCTAGGGTCACGCCCTTTGGGCCCATAGCTCCCCAGCTGCTCCAAATGCCCGGGGACCTGTTCAACGCCGGTTTCCTCCGCCAGTTCGCGGGCGGCTGCGGTTGGCAGATCCTCACCGGCAAGCACAAAGCCGCCGGGGAGGGCGAGCCGGCCGCGGAAGGGCTCGATGAGCCGGGTAATAAGCAGGACCTTGAGGGTGCCATCGGCCACGGTGAGCGCGACGACGTCGACAGTGACCGGGAAGAGTGCGGGGTCAGAAGGGCGGTGTTCAGGCATGAGCTCATCTTAGGAAGTTATCGTCACCTTGACAATAAATCGCGGTCATGGCTATTCTTTCATTATCGTCAAAGTGACGAGAAAACACCTCAGGAGAAGTCATGGCCCACATCAAGCGCTACCCCTGGATCAACCATTTCCTGGGCAGCCCCACCGGCTACGTTGTACACCTTCAGAAGGGCGCTGTCCGCCACCAGGGAGTTGGGCAGGCTTTCTGGTACCGGCCCGCGAACTCCGTGCTGAGCGAGATTCCCGTTGATGATCAGGAACTGCCCACCCTCTTCCACGCCATTACCCGTGACCACCAGGACGTCAGTATCCAAGCGAACGTGACCTACCGCTTCATCGACCCGGTGGCCGTGTCCAGCCGGCTCGACTTCGGCCTGCAGCCGGCCGGCGCGGGCCCGGCTACCGGGAGGGAACAGGTGGCCACCATCATCGGCCAGCTGTGTCAAAGCCACGCCATCGACCAGATTGCAACCACAACCCTCGCTGAGGCCCTGGCACGTGGGGTGAGCCAACTGCGCACCGTGCTGTCCGAGGCCCTGCGGGCGGACACCCGACTCCTGTCGACTGGTATTGAGATCCTTGGAGTCCAGGTTCTGGCCGTCAGGCCCGAGTCAGACGTCGAAAGGGCCCTTCAGACGCCGGTCCGCGAACAGCTCCAGGCGGAAGCAGACCGCGCCGTCTACGAACGCCGCGCCGTCGCCGTCGAACGTGAGCGAACCATTTCCGAGAACGAGATGGCCAGCCAGATCGAACTGGCCACCCGCCGCGAGCACCTGGTGGCCCAGGAAGGCGCCAATGCCCGGCGTGCGGCAGAGGAAAAGGCCGCGGCCGGACTGATCGACGCGCACGCCTTGGCCGAGCGCCAAGGCATCAGCGCAGATGCGGAAGCAAACCAGATCCGGCTGGTGGGCGATGCAGCCGCGGCCCGAGAGGCCGCCACCATGGAGGTTTACCGGGGTATGGAGCAGGCTACGCTGCTGGCTTTGGCGCTGCGGGAGGCCGCAGGATCGCTGCCCAACATCGGCAACCTCACCATCACTCCGGATTTGCTGAGCGGTGCGCTGGCCGGGCTTTTCCGGGAACCAGCCGGCGGCCCCGCCCCGGTTGCTGCAGGCCCTCTGGCCGCAGGCAGCGCCGGCCTCGCTGGCAACACTGGCACATCCGGCAAGTAGGATCCCGTCATGGCAAAACCGCGTTTAGTCATCGTCCACCGGCGGACCGAGCTCCAGGAACTTCTGGACCGGCACGCCACCCGGGGCCAGGCCGAATTCTTCCTCCGCACCCGGGGCCGCAACCTGCAGGATGTCCAGGAGCGCCACGATCGGATCACCGCAGCCCTGGTTACGGTAAGGGCCGCGATTCCGTCGGAGTGGCGCCAAGCCGAGGTGGAGCGCACGGATCTGAGCCGTTTCCTGCTGACACCGGAGGACATCATCGCGGTGGTGGGTCAGGACGGACTGGTGGCAAACGCGGCGAAGTACCTCAACGGCCAGCCAGTCATCGGCATTGATCCCGAGCCAGGAGCAAATCCCGGCGTCCTGGTCCGGCACACGCTGGCCGCAGCGGCAAAGCTTCTTAACAAAGCTGCCACAGCGGGGCCCGCGCAATGGAACTGTGCCGAACTCGCCACCGTGACAGCAATCCTCGACGACGGGCAGGAACTCTCCGCCCTAAACGAGGTCTTCATCGGGCACGCCTCCCACCAGTCAGCCCGGTACCAACTCACCACCCATCACGGCCAGACGGAACGGCAGTCCTCGTCCGGGCTGATTGTCTCCACCGGCACAGGCGCCACCGGATGGTGTGCATCCATCGCCGTCGAGCGTGGAGGACGCGCTCTGCCGGCTCCCACGGACCCCCGGCTCGCTTGGTTCGTCCGCGAGGCCTGGCCCTCCCCCATCAGCGGCACGTCGCTGACCGAGGGTGTGCTGCAGGCCGGCGAAGCACTCCGGATTACCGTGGCGTCCGATCAGCTTGTGGTGTTGGCGACGGCATGGAGGATGACCGCCTCAGCGCTTCGTGGGGGCAGGAAATCACAGTCCGCTTAGGCGAAAGGCCGCTACGGCTGGTGGCTTAGGGCATGAGCGCCGGCGGCACCCATTAATGTCAGTGGTCGATGGAAGACTTTGGCTATGGAAGGTGCTCGGCAAACCGAACCGCATGAGGCGGCTACGCAACGTGACGTGGACCCTTGGCATGAGGCCGTGCGTGTCCTGATTTCTGCCGCGAAAAGCAACCGGCGCTCTTCTGACAGCGCCGGGCTGATCCACAGGATCCGCGGGCTTGAGGACTTAAAAGCGGCCATCAGCGGTGAGCAAGCCCGGCTTGCGGTTACCTTTGATGGCCTCGAACGCCAAAAGCAGGCCGAACAGGGAATCCCGGCTCAGGAACAAGGGCAGGGCGTCGGCGCCCAGATTGCCCTTGCCAGGCGCGAGTCCCCTGCGCGCGGAGGCCGCCTGCTGGGCCTTGCCAAAGCCCTTGTCACTGAGATGCCGCACACCCTGGCCGCGCTGGACAGTGGCCAGCTGAACGAATGGCGTGCCACGTTGCTGGTGAAGGAGACGGCATGCCTGAGCGCTGAAGACCGCTGCGCAGTGGATGAGGAACTCAGCGCAGATCAGGGAACCTTCACTGGCGCCGGAGACCGTGCCATCATCGCAGCGGCACGTGCAGCTGCTTACCGCAGGGATCCCCGCTCCATGACCGAACGGGCCAGCCATGCTGCCTCGGAGCGGTGCGTCAGTCTGCGCCCGGCGCCGGACACCATGACTTACCTGACCGCGCTGCTGCCTGTCGCCGAAGGCGTAGCGGTGCACGCAGCACTCAGCCGGCATGCCGACACCGCCCGTTCTGCCGGTGAGACTCGTTCCCGCGGGCAGCTGATGGCCGATGCCCTCGTGGAACGCGTCACCGGTACTCCTGGGGGCGTCTCCGGCGTGGAGATCCAGCTCGTTATGACGGACCGCACTCTTTTCCAGGGGGACAGCGAGCCAGCCCGCCTGGCGGGCTATGGCGTGGTCCCGGCGGGTTGGGCCCGGCAAACCATCAAGCTCGGAGGACGTGGGTCCGCTGGGAAAACCGGAACCGACGGGACTGGTGGCGCTGACCCTGCTGTCACCGCTGGCTCCGCTGACTCTTCGCCTGACTCCTTCAAGGTCTGGCTTCGCAGGCTCTATACCGCTCCGGCCTCGGGCGAGCTGTTGGCCATGGACTCCAAGGCCCGGCTCTTCCCGGCAGGTCTGCGGCGCTTCCTGACTGCCCGTGATGATGCCTGCCGCACGCCCTACTGTGACGCGCCCATCCGCCATTTCGACCACATTATTCCGTGGCACACTGACGGCCCAACCAGCGGCTCAAATGGGGCAGGACTCTGCGAAGCCTGCAACCACACAAAGGAAGTTTCGGGCTGGAAGGCCAGGCCTCGGCCAGGGCCGCGCCATACCCTGCAACTCACCACGCCTACGGGGCACAGCTACTTTTCAACGGCTCCGCCCCTGCCCGGAGCCGGTGCATGGAATCCATGGCCCAAATCGACGCGAGGAAACCAACTCGCAGGCTAGGGCCCCGTGGCGTTCAACTGTGCACGTCAGGAATGTCTGTGCCCGCCGATACCTTGGCTCGTGGAATATCCACGCCGAAAGGAACCCACCCGCCGATGTCTTCTCCTGCGTCTTTCGAATCAACGCCAGCGGCTTCCGGAATGCCGGACTGGTACCCCGAGTTATTGCAATCCGTTGCCCAGGAGATCAGCTCGGGCCGGTACCGGGCAGTTTCGGCGGCCAACCAGGAGCTCGTGCACTCGTACTGGTCTATTGGACGCGAGCTGCTGGAACGTGAATCGAAAGAAGGCTGGGGTTCGAAGGTTGTCACCCGGCTGTCGGCCGACCTTCGGGCCAGGTTTCCTGACGCCCGGGGCTTCTCGCCCCGGAATCTGCGCTATATGAAGGCCTTTGCCAGCGCATGGCCGGACATCACAATGTTGCAGATGGCGTCTGCAACATTGCCCTGGAGCCACCACGTGCTGCTGCTGGAGAAGCTGGCAGTGCCTGAGGAAAGGCTCTGGTACATGGCCTGCGCCATAGAGGAAGGGTGGTCCCATAGCTTTCTCGGTCAGCAAATCGAAACGCGGCTGTATGAACGTTCCGGCAAGGCCATCACCAACTTTAAGTCAACGTTGCCGCCGTCGGACTCTCATCTCGCCCAGCAGTCCTTCAAGGACCCATACGTCTTTGACTTCGTCTCCATGACGGGCAAGCGAAACGAACGCGAATTCGAGGGCCAACTCATTCTGCATGTGGAGAAATTCCTGCTGGAACTGGGCCAAGGCTTCGCGTTCGTGGGCCGGCAAGTGCGGCTGACCATCGGCGCCGACGAATTCTTCGCTGACCTGCTGTTCTACAACTTCAAGCTGCGTTGCTTCGTGGTGATCGAACTCAAGGCCACCGCGTTCAAGCCCGAGTATCTGGGTCAGGTCAACATGTATATGTCGGCCGTTGATGATCTGCTTGCACACGCCCAGGACCAGCCGACCATCGGGCTCTTACTGTGCAAGACCAAGAACAATGTGGTGGCAGAGTATTCGCTGCGTGGCTTCTCCAAGCCGATTGGTATTGCCGAGTGGGAGTCCGAGATCGTGCGGGCTCTGCCTGAGGAATTCACTGCAACCCTGCCCAGCATCAGCGAACTTGAGGCGGAACTTTCGCAACCGCTGTTAGGCGACGGCGGCTCCACAGATTAATGCCAGCGGCGTACGCTACAGCATGACTACTGACGCCCCTAAGCCCACCGTCCGCCAGCTCCGCCTCGTCGTGGAGGCTCAGGACTACGAAGCGGCCCTGATCTTCTATCGCGATGTACTGGGCCTCCCCGAGCAGGAAGCCTACGAGGGAGAGGGCGACGCTCGCGTCACGATACTGGATGCCGGGCGTGCCACCCTTGAGCTGTCCAACCCGGCCCAGGTAAAGCTCATCGACCGGGTGGAAGCGGATGGCCAGCCCAGTGCCAGGCTCCGGGTGGCCTTCGAAGTGGACGACACAGCAGCTGTAACCACTGAGCTTGTGGAAGCGGGAGCTGAATTGATCGCCACGCCGCGGGAAACCCCGTGGCGGTCCTTGAACTCCCGGCTTTCGGCGCCGGCCGGCCTTCAGGTGACGCTTTTCCAGGAACTCGAACCGGCCGCTGACCATGTCCACAACCCGGGCTACAAAAAGCCCTGAGCCGCTTTCGCCCTCACCTGACCTTCTGAGGTTCCAAGGTCTTTCAGAATTGCTTGGTTGGGGCCAGCGGCAAGTTCCCAAAGGGTGGGTAAACACTGCCGTCCGAGTGGATGGTTAGGCTAGGTGGATGGCGACAGTTCTTCTCGTGCGGCACGGACGCACCACAGCCAATGCCACTGGACTGCTGGCCGGCCGGGCCGCCGGCGTCAGCCTGGACGAGGTCGGGCGCCAGCAGGCGGTTTTGACCGGAGAGCGGCTCGAGGCAGTGCCCTTAGTTGGGGTGGTATCGAGCCCTCTCGAGCGTTGTCAGCAGACCGCCCAGCTCATCCTCGATCGCCAGGCTGGCACTCCGTATGCGCCGTTGGAACCCGATCTTACCGAGTGCGATTACGGCCAGTGGCAGGGCCGCACGCTCATTGATCTCGCAACCGAAGATCTGTGGTCGGCTGTGCAATCGCAGCCGTCCGCCGTCGTCTTTCCCGGCGGTGAATCCATGGCCGCGATGCAGGCCCGGGCGGTAGCAGCAATCCGACGCCACGATGCAGCCTTCGAAGCCGAGTACGGGCCAGGAGCCGTATGGGTGGCGGTGAGTCACGGTGACGTCATCAAATCGATCCTCGCCGACGCGCTGGGTATGCACCTCGACCTGTTCCAGCGCATTAATGTAAGCCCTGCCTCCGTATCGATCGTGCGCTACAGCGCCCGTCGGCCAAGCGTCCACGCGACCAACACCGACGCCGGGGATCTGTCCTGGCTGTCGAACGGCATCCACGCCGGCGATGCGCCGGTGGGCGGCGGTGCAGGGCAACAGGCGTCATGAAGCGCCTGTGCCTAAAATGCTCTTATGCCTACACGTATTCATGAGTTTGACTGGCCTGATCGGGTCGTCGTTGGCACCATTGGCCTTCCGGGGGCACGGACGTTCTACCTGCAGGTGCGGGCAGGGACTCAGATCGTAAGTATCGGCATGGAGAAGCAGCAGTCGGCTCTGCTCGCAGATAAAATCGACGAAATTCTCGACCAGCTTCTCAGCGTAGAGGGAAACCCTCACAGCGTTCCCACGAGTACTCCCGTTGAATTGGTTGACAATGACCAGCTCGAGGCCGTTCAGGAGCAGTTTCGGACCGGCGCCATGAGTTTAGGTTGGGACCCGACGACGGCGCAGGTCGTCATAGAGGCCTACCCGATCACCGATGTCGACATTGATAACGACGACGAATCGCCTGAAGAGGATGACGCTGAAGTGCCCGAAATGCTGCTGGTGCGGATGCCGGTTGGTGCCGCCCGTGCTTTCGCCAAGCGCACCCGTGAGGTTGTGGGCGCTGGGCGTCCCGCATGCCCACTGTGCGGTTACCCGGTGGACCCAGACGGACACGTCTGCACTCTTCCCGAGGTCTGATGCCCGCGCCCGACCTGCTGACTGCCGAGCTGACGCTCACCGGACGCATCACGACGGCGTCGAACGCCACCTTCCTGGGCAGCATCGGCGATACGACGGTCGTCTATAAGCCCATAGCCGGGGAAAAACCGCTGTGGGATTTTCCCGACGGCTTCCTTGCCCACCGAGAGGTTGCCGCCTACCTGGTCTCGGAGGTCCTCGGCTGGAATGTAGTGCCACGCACCTGGCTGCGCGATGGTCCTTTGGGCGAAGGGATGGTGCAGCTGTGGCAGGAGTCAGACCCCGACCAGAACGCGGTGGACCTCATTGCGTCGGACGACGTACCGGAGATCGGTTGGAAACACGTCCTCGAAGGTCAGGATGAGAACGGACGTATGATCGCCCTCATACACGAGGACTCTCCGGCGCTCAGACGCATGGCGGTGTTCGACGTCGTCGTGAACAACGCCGACCGCAAAGGCGACCACATCCTTGCCATGACGGATGGACACCGGCACGGCGTGGACCACGGGCTTACCTTTCACCGCGACCACAAGCTGCGCACGGTGCTGTGGGGGTGGCTGGGAGACGCTCTGACCGTCGAGGAACTTGAGGGCATCGACCGTGTGAGCGAAGGACTGGAGGGTGAGCTGGGCCGAAACCTGGCGGACCTGCTCACCGCCGAAGAAATTGCGTCGGTCGCCACACGCTGCGCCCGGTTGCGTTTGGCGGGTCGGTTCCCGGCCCCGAGCGGTGAGATGGCTGCGGTGCCCTGGCCGCTTTTCTGGAGGAGTTACGGCAAGGCTTTGCCAGCCGACTTACGTTGAAGGCAAACGTTTTAGTCTGTATGACTCGCGGGGGCTGTTCGATGTCCAAAATCAGGGGCATGTGGTCGCTGTACTGCAGCCAGTCCTCGTGAGTAAAACGGACCGCGGAACGAGGACTTTAACAGCTCAGCCCCTCCACGTTCATGCGCGGAAGGGCTGAGCCAAAAGCAGGAGGAAAAAGGCTAGAAGTCCCAGTCCTCGTCTTCAGTGTTGACGGCCTTGCCGATCACGTACGAAGAACCGGACCCGGAGAAGAAGTCATGGTTCTCGTCAGCGTTAGGCGACAGGGCGGAAAGGATGGCCGGGTTCACGTCGGTGACTGACGCCGGGAACATGGCCTCATAGCCCAGGTTCATCAGCGCCTTGTTGGCGTTGTAATGCAGGAACTTCTTGACGTCCTCGGCCAGGCCAACGGAGTCGTAGAGATCGTGCGTGTACTGGACTTCGTTCTCGTACAGCTCGAAGAGCAGCTCGAACGTGTAGTCCTTGATCTCCTGCTTGCGCTCCTCGGACAGGCCTTCCAGGCCCTTCTGGAACTTGTAGCCAATGTAGTAGCCGTGCACGGCCTCGTCGCGAATGATCAGGCGGATCAGGTCGGCCGTGTTCGTCAGCTTGGCCCGTGAGGACCAGTACATGGGCAGGTAGAAGCCCGAGTAGAACAGGAAGGACTCCAGCAGGGTGGAGGCCACCTTGCGCTTCAGGGGGTCATCGCCCTGGTAGTAGTCCATGACGATCTGGGCCTTCTTCTGAAGGTTCTCGTTCTCGGTGGACCAGCGGAACGCCTCGTCGATCTCCTTGGTGGAAGCCAGCGTGGAGAAGATGGAGGAGTAGCTCTTGGCGTGCACGGACTCCATGAAAGCGATGTTCGTGTAGACGGCTTCCTCGTGCGGGGTGAGCGCATCCGGGATCAAAGAGACAGCGCCGACGGTGCCCTGGATGGTGTCCAGCAGCGTCAGGCCAGTGAACACGCGCATGGTGAGCTGCTGCTCAGCGGGCGTCAGCGTGTTCCACGACTGGACGTCGTTGGACAGCGGCACCTTCTCCGGCAGCCAGAAGTTGTTGACCAGGCGGTTCCAGACATCCACGTCTTTGTCGTCCTGGATGCGGTTCCAGTTGATTGCTTCGACATGCGTCAGCAGCTTGACCTTCTCGGTCATGTCATCCCCTAAATGTTGGGTTGTTCTTTGAAGTTAAGCGTACGACGGCGGGCGGGCACCCGCCGTCGTACTGGCACGATTTAGTTGAAGATTAAAGCATGCAGGAAACGCAGCCCTCAACCTCAGTTCCCTCCAGCGCGAGCTGGCGGAGACGGATGTAGTAAATGGTCTTGATGCCCTTCTTCCAGGCGTAAATCTGGGCCCGGTTGATGTCGCGCGTGGTGGCGGTGTCCTTGAAGAACAGCGTCAGGGACAGGCCCTGGTCCACGTGCTGCGTGGCAGCGGCGTAGGTGTCGATGACCTTCTCGTAGCCGATCTCGTACGCGTCCTGGTAGTACTCCAGGTTGTCGTTGGTGAGGTACGGCGCCGGGTAGTACACGCGGCCCAGCTTGCCTTCCTTGCGGATCTCAATCTTGGACGCCACCGGGTGGATCGAGGAGGTGGAGTTGTTGATGTAGGAGATCGAGCCCGTCGGCGGGACTGCCTGCAGGTTCTGGTTGTAGATGCCGTGCTCCATGACGGAAGCCTTCAGCTCGCGCCAGTCATCCTGGGTGGGGATGTGGATGTTCTTGAACAGTTCCGCGACCTTCTCGGTCTGCGGCACCCACTCCTGCTCCGTGTACTTGTCGAAGAACTCGCCCGACGCGTAATTGGACTTCTCAAAGCCGCCGAAGGTCTGGCCGGTCTGGATGGCCAGCTTGTTGGAGGCGCGGATGGCGTGGAACACCACCGAGTAGAAGTAGATGTTGGTGAAGTCCAGGCCCTCTTCGGAGCCATAGTGGACCCGCTCGCGGGCCAGGTAGCCGTGCAGGTTCATCTGGCCCAGGCCGATGGCGCGGCTCTGGTCGTTGCCCTTGGCGATGGACGGCACCGAGGTGATGTTGGACATGTCCGAGACCGCAGAGAGGGACCGGATGGCCGTCTCGATGGTCAGGCCAAAGTCCGGCGAGTCCATCGTCTTGGCGATGTTCAGCGAGCCCAGGTTGCAGGAGATGTCCTTGCCGGTGTCCGCGTAGGACAGGTCATCGTTGTACGTGGTGGGCTGGGAAACCTGGAGGATCTCCGAGCACAGGTTGGACATGATGATCTTGCCGTCGATCGGGTTGGCCCGGTTTACGGTGTCCTCGAACATGATGTACGGGTAGCCGGATTCGAACTGGATCTCGGCGAGGGTCTGGAAGAACTCACGCGCCTTGATCTTGGTCTTCTTGATCCGGGAATCGTCCACCATCTCGTAGTACTTCTCGGTGACCGAAACGTCGGAGAACGGCATCCCGTAGACGCGCTCGACGTCGTACGGCGAGAACAGGTACATGTCCTCGTCCTTCTTGGCCAGCTCAAAGGTGATGTCCGGGATCACGACGCCCAGTGAGAGGGTCTTGATGCGGATCTTCTCGTCGGCGTTCTCCCGCTTGGTGTCCAGGAAGCGGTAGATGTCCGGGTGGTGCGCGTGCAGGTACACGGCACCGGCACCCTGGCGGGCACCGAGCTGGTTGGCGTAGGAGAAGCTGTCCTCGAGGAGCTTCATCACGGGGATAACGCCGGAGGACTGGTTCTCGATCTGCTTGATCGGAGCGCCCACTTCACGGATGTTGGTCAAGGCGAACGCCACACCGCCGCCGCGCTTGGACAGCTGCAGGGCGGAGTTGATGGAGCGGCCGATCGACTCCATGTTGTCTTCGATGCGGAGCAGGAAGCAGGAGACCAGCTCGCCGCGCTGCTTCTTTCCGGCGTTCAGGAAGGTGGGGGTGGCCGGCTGGAAGCGGCCTTCGATGATCTCGTCCACCATCTGCAGGGCAAGCTGCTCGTCACCACGGGCCAGGTGCAGGGCCACCATGCAGACGCGGTCCTCGTAGCGCTCCAGGAAACGCTTGCCGTCGAAAGTCTTGAGGGTGTAGGACGTGTAGAACTTGAACGCGCCCAGGAAGGTCTCGAAACGGAACTTCTTCTTGTAGGCACGGTTGTAGAGCTCACGGATGAAGTTCATCGTGTACTGGTCGAGGGTCTCGCGCTCGTAGTACTGGTTCTTCACCAGGTAGTCGAGCTTCTCCTCCAGGTCATGGAAGAACACGGTGTTGTTGTTCACGTGCTGCAGGAAGTACTGGTGCGCGGCTTCGCGGTCAGCCTCAAACTGGATCTCACCGTTGGGGCCATACAGGTTGAGCATCGCGTTCAGCTCGTGATAACCCAGGCCCTTGTAGGCGGCAGGCATCTCGGGCTTCTCGACGGCGGCGCCCAGCTTTTCGGCCCCGGCGCGGGTGCCCTGGCCTTCGGCCCTGGTTACTTCTGTGTCTGAGACAGTCGTGTCCAAAACTTATCCAATCCTTGGTTGACCCGGGTAACGTCTTCCGGCGTTCCCATAAGTTCAAATCGATAGAGGGGCGGGACCTGGCATTTGGCGGAAATGATGTCCGCAGCCATGCAGTAGTTGTCCCCGAAATTTGTATTGCCGGCACCGATGACGCCGCGGATCAGTTCCCTGTTCTGCGGGTTGTTCAGGAAGCGGATGACCTGTTTGGGCACCGACCCTTCTCCCCCTGTACCGCCGTAGGTGGGCACCACCAGTACAAATGGCCTGGTGGCGAGGAGGGGCGCGTCCTTGGCGTGGAGCGGGATCCGGGCCGAGTCGCGGCCAAGCTTTGCGACAAAACGGCTGGTGTTCTCGGAAGTAGAGGAAAAATAGATGAGCTGGCTCTGCGTAGTGACGGGCTGGTGTGAACCGCCCTGTACGTGACCCTCGCGCTGCGCCGGGTCAATGTGCTGTGCAGAGCCTGAACGGTTGGCCTGGCCGGCGCGCCTCTCCTTGACGGAGGCTCCGGCCGTTGCCAATGCTGCCATGGGAGTCACCTCAGCTGCAGGAAAGTTGCCGGACGGCAGGAAATAGAATGCGTCCTAGGCTACGGAGGGAACAGCAGACAGTGCCAGTTCCTCGATCTTGTCCGGGCGGAAGCCTGACCAGTGGTCCTGGTCGGTGACGACAACAGGGGCCTGCATGTAGCCCAAAGCCTTCAGGCGCTCCAAGGCATCGGCGTCCTGTGAGATGTCTACGCTCTGGTAGGTGATGCCCTTTTTATCCAGCGCACGGTAGGTTGCGTTGCACTGAACACAAGCCGGCTTTGTGTAAACCGTTACGGTCATGGTCCCTGTCCCCTTTGTCGAATCTTCGCTCTTCGTAGGCGGGCCGTTCCGAACGATTTCCGTGTCCGATACTGCCCTTGCCTGCATGCCGCCTGCGCGGCCGGTCTTCAGTTTGATGTCTGCGCTAATGTTCCGCTCAACCTGTATCTAGATACTACATGTAGTGCAGGCGCCTCTTTGGAACCCCAAGATGATGTATTACAAGTATGTCATTTAATGCACCGTTAATCCACAGGCAAGGTCCTTCAAAATGTCCGGGATTCAGCGGATTCCGAGGACGAAATCCACACCCTGTGGAGTACTTAGCCACAATTAACGCCCAGCGTGTCGCCTCGCAGACGGCGTGTCGCACCCGGTGCCGGACACTACATATGGGGCCGAAACCCCCCGCGCCGGACTGGCGGGAGTGACCAAGAGCACCCGTTCCTGTGCCAGAATGAAGCGGCCCTTCAGGCCCGTCATACTTCCGGCTCTCTTCCGGCCTGATCAGAAAGACTGCAGTGGTCAATCCCGTACATCTGAAGACCCTCCTCGAGGTCACCCGGCTGGGCTCCTTCGCGGCCGCCGCTGCCAGGCTGGGCTACACCGCGTCCGCCGTTTCCCAGCAGATGACCGCCCTGGAAAGGGATACGGGGGTGGTCCTCTTCCAGCGCTCCGCCCGCAGCGTGGTGCCCACGGAGGCGGCCGTGGTGATGAGCCGGCATGCAGCCAAGGTACTGACAGACATCGAGGCCCTGATGGCTGCGGCGTCCAAAGCCCAGGACGCCAGCCGCCAGGAACTCAGGCTGGGCATCTTTCCCAGCCTGGCCACATACGTACTCCCCCGGATCCTGAAGAACCCCGCCTGGAAGGAACTCGGCATCGATCTCAGGGTCTCCGTGGCGGAACCCGCCCAGACCATCCAGGGCCTCCGGACCGGCGGAGAGCTGGACGTGGCGCTGGTCTTCCAGGTGGGCCAGTCCGGCCTGGCCTGGCCGCACACCATCAACCGGCAGTGGATCGGCGACGACAATTTCCGGGTGGTTCTTCCCAAGGGCTGGGGCTTCCGCACGGACGCCAAGGTCGCGGCAGACCATCTGTCCGAGATGCCCTGGATCATGCATCATCCCGGGACCAGCGATGCCGTTGTCATCGAGCGGCTGTTCGCCAGCTGCAACCTGCATCCCCGTGTGGTGGCCTACAGTGACGACTTCCACGCCAGCCTGGAAATGGCAGCCGCCGGACTCGGCGCCGCGCTGGTCCCGGAACTCGCCCTGCTTCACCGCCCGGCCGGCGTGGTGGTGCTGGACGTCCCCGAAATCCGCCTCGCCCGCAACGTTTTCGCGCTCCTCATCAACGAAACGAAAACGGCCCGGGTCCAGCTTTTTGTTGACCTGTTGGCTGAAACTCTGGCTGGTTTGGGAACTGCAGGGAAATAATCCCGAATGCTGGAAATGCGCTGCTGTTGGGGTCTATGTTGAAGGTATGAACAGGGTAGCGAGCCAGCACTTCGGCGAAATCGAGCTCAATCACGGCCGGGATCACAACATCGCCGCCAAACATGAACTGCGCGGCCATGAGCTGGAGCTCGACCTGAACATCAACGCGCACGACCACTTCGACGAAGCGGCCATGCACAAGGTGGACTACCGTCTCCGCTATCTTCCCGAGCTCGTGGACGAGGTCCGGGAAATGATCGCGGAGGAGCTGGAGCAGGAAGGCACCAGCCCGCAGGAGTACCTTCGTTTCCACTGCAACGCCCTCAAGGATGAACACCTGAAGAAAGTCTTCGGCGTTGAGGACCGCAGCCAGCTCACCAATGCCGTGTTCCTCAAAGCGCTCAAGCTTGGGCACGTGGGCATCTTCCCCGGCCAGCCCGAACGGTATTTCGTCCTGGACTTCACCCTTGGCGCGCATTTCACCGACGAAGTCTTGGTGGCGTCCGCGGATGAAGACGGTGTGGTGGACGACGAAATTCTCTGGGAGTCCTAGAAACAACAGCTTAAAAAGCACGACGCCGGCTGGTCACTTCAGGTGAACAGCCGGCGTCGTACTTTGTTCAGTTATTGCTTTGTTCAGTTATTGCACTACTTGGCTGCTACTGCTTCGCTGCCTGCAGCAGGCCGGCGCGGACCGCCTTGGTGGCCTCAACGAGGTTGCGCAGGGACTCTTCGGTCTCGGCGTAGCCGCGGGTCTTCAGGCCGCAGTCCGGGTTGACCCAGAGCTGGCGGGACGGGACGTGCTTGACTGCGGTGCTGAGCAGCTCCGTGACTTCCTGCTCGCCCGGAACGCGGGGCGAGTGGATGTCGTAGACGCCCGGACCAACGCCGCGGCCGAAGCCGTGGGACTCAAGGTCGTGGACAACCTCCATGCGTGAGCGTGCGGCCTCGATGGAGGTCACGTCAGCGTCCAGCCCATCGATGGCGTCGATGATGGCGCCGAATTCGGAGTAGCAAAGGTGGGTGTGGATCTGGGTGGCATCTGCGGCACCTGCGGTGGACAGGCGGAACGAGTTCACGGACCAGTCCAGGTAGGCGGCCTGATCGGCCTTGCGCAGCGGCAGCAGCTCGCGCAGGGCGGGCTCGTCCACCTGGATGACCTTGATGCCGGCAGCTTCGAGGTCTGAGATCTCGTCGCGCAGGGCCAGGCCAACCTGGTTTGCGGTCTCGCCCAGCGGCTGGTCATCGCGGACGAAGGACCAGGCCAGGATGGTGACCGGACCGGTGAGCATGCCCTTCATGGGCTTGCTTGTCAGGGACTGAGCGTACTTGGCCCACTCCACCGTGATGGGGGCACTGCGGGTGACGTCGCCCCAGAGGATGGACGGGCGGGTGCAGCGTGAGCCGTAGGACTGGACCCAGCCATGCACCGTGACGTCGAAGCCTTCGAGGTTCTCGGCGAAGTACTGGACCATGTCGTTGCGCTCGGGCTCGCCGTGCACCAGGACGTCGTAACCCAGTTCTTCCTGCAGCTCCACAACGCGCTTGATCTCGTCCTTCATGAGCTGCTCGTACTGCTCGTTGGTGAGATCGCCCTTGTTGTTGCGGGCACGGGCGGAACGGATTTCGGACGTCTGCGGGAACGAGCCGATGGTGGTGGTGGGCAGCGGCGGCAGGTGCAGCGCTTCTTCCTGCGCAGCTTCGCGGACCGAGTACTCGGAGCGGCTGAAGTCGGCCGGGGTCAGGGCCGCGGTGCGGGCCCGAACGTCGGCGCGCTGGACGCCTTCGGCGGTGGCGCGGGAGGCAATGATGCGGGTGGCCTCGTCGATGGCCGGCTGGACAGCAGCCGCGTCGGTCAGCAGTCCTGCCAGGGTGGCAACTTCCACAGCCTTCTGGTCAGCGAACGCCAGCCAGCTGCGGAGCTGCTCGGACAGCTGGACCTCTTCGTCGACGTCGTGCGGGACATGCTGGGTGGAGGTGGAGGTGCTGATGGCCAGGGTAGCCACCGACTTCTGCAGCTCGGCGACCTTGTCCGCCGAGGCCTGCAGGTCGTTGCGCCAGATGTTGTGGCCATCCACCACACCCGCCACCAGGGTCTTGCTGCCCAAGGCCGACAGCTCGGCGGCAGCGGGAACGGCGCCCTTGAAGACGTCGATGTGGAGGGCGTCAATGCCGGTAGCGGCCAGGGTGCCGAACTGCTCGTTCAGCGCACCGTACGGGGTGGAAACGAACAGCTGCGGGCGGCTGGCCACAGCTGAAAGGACCTCGTATGAGCGGGCAACAGCGGCCTGGATCTCCCCGGCGGAGGTGTCCTGGTCGACAACCAGGGCGGGCTCGTCCAGCTGGAGCCAGCTTGCACCGGCGGCAGCCAGCTTCTCCAGCAGCGCGGTGTAGACCGGCAGGACATCCTCAAGGCGGGACAGCGGGCTGAAGCCGGCCGGGGCGTCGTCGGAAGCCTTGCTCAGCAGCAGGAAGGTGACCGGGCCCACGATGTATGGGCGGGTCTCTACGCCATTGGCCAGCGCGAACTCGAACTCTTCAACGATCCGGTTGGAGGTCAGCGCGAAGTTGGTTTCCGGGCCGATCTCCGGTACCAGGTAGTGGTAGTTGGTGTCGAACCACTTGGTCATTTCCAGCGGCTGCTCGTCCTTGGTGCCGCGGGCCAGGGTGAAGTACCCGTCAATGTCCAGCTGGCCCTCTGCGTTGAGCAGGTTACCGAAGCGCGCCGGCACCGCTCCCAGGTGGGCAACTGCGTCGAGCACCTGGTCGTAGTAGGAGAAGGTGCCCGGAACGGCGGCAGCCTCAGTCAGGCCCAGGCTCTGCAGGCGCTTGGCCGTGCCCAGCTGGATTTCCTTGGCAGCCGCGTCCAGTGATGCGGCGTCGATCTTGCCCGCCCAGTAGGCTTCGATGGCCTTCTTCAGTTCACGGCGGCGTCCGATGCGCGGGTAGCCGAGGATCGATGCGGCGGGAAATGCGGTGGCGGAAATGGTCTTTTCAGGCATGGGTGATTCCTTCAAGTGTTTGTGGAAGCTTGAATGTTCTGGCGAATGATCGAATGTCAGCTGCAGCTGATCAGCAGGCGCGCTGATCAGCAGGCGCGTTGGCAAGCTGGTGCGCTGGCCAGCTGGCGACTCGGGGGCTAGCTGGCGAGCTGGCGCCGGGCGATGGCGCTTCGGCGGCTGGCTGAGCGGGAATGGCGTGGAAGATCCAGCTTGTCCAGCACCTCCAACGCGCTTTGGTGTTCGTTGAACGTGTAGAGGTGGATTCCCTGCGCACCGGCGTCGAGGGCGGCTTTGGCCAGATCCACCGTGGCCCGGACGCCCACTTTGAGCCTCTCGGCGTCGGTGTCCGCAGAAGCGAGGCGGGCAAGGAGTTCCGGTGCCGGCTCTACGCCGCTGAGTTCACCCAGCCGGTTGACCCTGCGCAGGCTGGTGAATGGCATCACGCCCGGGATAATCGGGATGGTGACCCCGGCACGGCGGGCCCGGCGAAGGAGGTCCGCGTACTGCTCAGCGCGGAAGAAGACCTGGGTGATGGCGAAGTCGGCGCCGGAGCGCTGCTTGGCAAGCAACACCTCCACGTCGTGGTCCTCGGTGGGCGATTCCGGGTGACGGGTGGGGTAGGCAGCCACGCCAACGGCGATTTTGCCGGCGCACAGCAATGCTGAACGGCGCTGCTCCACGCGGCGGATGAGCTCGATCAGGTCCTGGGCGTAGCGAAGTGAGCCGACAACCGGCGGTGAGCCATCCTGCGGACGGTCACCGCGCAGCGCCAGGATGCCGCGCACACCGGTGTCCAGCAGGTCACCGATGATCTCCGCCAGTTCCTCGGGCGTGTTGCCCACACAGGTCAGGTGGGCCACCGGCCGGAGCGTGGTTTCCAGCAGGAGCCGGTGAATGAGCTGGACGGCGGTGTCCCGGTTTGAGCCACCGGCACCATATGTAACGGAGACGTAGTCCGGGTCCGTAGTCTCCAGTTCCCGAATGGTGTTCCAGAGGGACTCTGCCGAGGCCGGAGAGCGTGGCGGAAAGAGTTCGTAGGAGAGCGCCACAGGAGTGGCGGTGTCCGATAGATTTGGGTGCGCTTCAATAAGGCTTGGGGGTGACATTTGCGTCCTTGGCTTTGGATCGTTGTTAGCCACCGGTCAGCAGATGTGACGGTAGGCCGGCAATGAATTGAGTTTGGGGAACACGGAAAAACTCCACAGGGACGCAGCCGCGACTGTTACGCCTGTCATGAAGTGTTTCCGTGAGCAAATGTCAGGCCCACATGGGGGCACCCACACCCTCCAGAGCGGAGGATCGCTGACACGTTACCTCGGTAACTTGCTTAGAACTCTATGAGCCGCGGGAAGAGCGTTCAAGTTGGCCACCGAATTAAGACGCAGTTTTACGCTCTATTTCGGAGAAGGACAGAATATTGTTCGCCGACGACGGCGGGAGGTCCAGCTACCATGGCCGGTCCGGTCCCGGTCCGTAGTCATCGTCGCGGAGATATTCGTCCCGTTCCTTGCCGTCACTGCGCTGGCGCTGGGATTCCCGGGTGCTGTCCTTGAGCTGTTCGAGTTGGGTTTCGCTTCCCGCATCAGGCTCCGACGGCGGCTGGCCGGCGTCAGTCCCGGGCTGTTGCGGCTGGCTGTTCCCGTCTTTTGCCTCCTCTGATTTCTGCTTGAGCCGCTGTTCTGCCTGTTCCAGCTTCTGCCCGGCGTCGGCGGCGGCGTCTCCAGCGGCGTCCCCACCGGCTTCTCCCCCGGCTTCTCCGGCCCCTGCTGCGGGCGGGAAGCAGCCCTCGGGAGCGCCATCCACCACGGCGAGTCCATCGTCGAACAGCTTTCCGGCCGCGCCGGTGTCCTCTGCCGCGAGCCGGGCATCACCCAGCCGTTCAATGCTCAGCACCAGGTTGACCCGGATCACGCATTCGTCGTCGGGTGCGGCCTGGGCGAGGGCCTCTTCGAAGCGTTGGCGTGCACCGGTGAAATCCCCTGCCAGGACAAGCGCGTCACCCTCGGCGAAGGGCGCCTTGTGGGTTTCAAAAAAGTTGGCGGTCCGCAGTCCCGCCGCCGCTGCCGCCACTGCCTCACTGTCACGGGCGTCAAAAGCATGGGCAGCAGCACCGGCCAGGTACCCGGCAGTGATGAGCTTGGCCGCGAGGCACAGCCCCAACAGAACGGGCAACCCGGACCAGACCAGGAGCCGCCGCCTGCGCCGCCGCAGCCCGCCGACGGGGCCGCCGACGGGGCCGCCAGTTCGATGGATCATTTCAGGCCCCCCTGTGCCGGCCGCAGCTGCCTCCACTGCCGCAGCACCAGCGCCGACTCCCTGATCGCCAGCAGCGCAGCGAGCGCGGCAAGGCCCCAATAGAGTTCGGTCCGCCCCTCCAGGCTGCCGTCCTCCGGCGCCCGCTGCAGCGTTCCGGGTTCGGCCCCCGTCATCATGGGACCGGAAGGATCGCCTGCCGAACGGTGGACGTACGGCACACCCAGCTGGCCCGCAATGTCCCGCAGCCGGTCCTCATCGATGACGGAGACCGCATCCTTCCTGGTGTCCCCGCTGCGGTCCTGGATGTAGGCTGATCCGCCGTCGGAGTCCTGCCCCATGCCGCGTCCGGTGTTCTCCTTCATCCGGCCTCCTTCCCGTGTGCCGTAACCCAGCACCGCTCCCCCGTCTATCAGCCCGTCTTCCACCCTGATGGGCGCGGGGGCCTTGGCGCTTGTCTGCTCACCGTCTCCCAGGTAGAAGACGATCCGTGGTCGGTGCGGATGGCTGTCGCGGGCGGCCTGGAGCCGTTCGGTGAGCAGGGTACCGGCCACCGTGACGCTGCTGCCCTTGGCATAGTCAGTCACTTGCGGCTCCAGGACAGTCACCAGGGTGTCCAGGGCGGTGGTGTCGGTAGTCAGCGGCATCCGGACTGTGGCGTTGTTGTCAAAGGTGATCAGGGCGAAACGCGCTCCGGCCAGTTCCTCCGCGATGGCCAGGATGTCCCGGCGCACCCCGTCCAGCCGCGGGGCTGAATCCCCGTAGTCCTCTGCCACGATGCTGCTGGTGGTGTCCACAACAAAGAAGACGTTAACGTCCGTTGTTGCCGCCCCTGCCGATCCGCCGGGGACACCGGGACGCAGGGCAGCTGCCAGCAGCAACAGCACCAATGCGCTCCTGAACAGCCAGTCCCGCAGCTGGACGCCCGCCAGTTTCTCCCGGACAGCACGGGGCTGCTGCCTGCCGGCACGGACCAGCCTCCAGCCCAGGAAGAGCAACGCCACGGCGATAACTGGCCCCAGGATCCACCATGGCAAAATCGGTTGCAGGGTCATGGCCTCAGCCTCCAGGATGCCCCGGCCAGCACCAGGCCGGACAGCAGGGCCAGCGCCAGGGGAACGTCCGGAAGGTCCGTCACCACAGCACGGGGCGCACCCTGCATCGCTGCGGCTTCCGTTTGCTGGACTGTCCGGACGATGTCCGCCACGGCCTCGGGGCTGTCCAGCGCGTGATAGGAGCCCCCGGTGGCCTCCGCGGCAACCCTGAGTTGGGCACCGGGCTGTTCGGGGTCGGTGCCGTAATCGAAGTCACCGGGGTTCAGTGCATAGACGCGGACGCCCTTCTCCCGCGCCAGCGCACCGGCCTGCTCCAGGGTGAAGATGGGCTCGCCGGACAGGAAGTTGTCCGTGGCCAGCACCACCGACCGCGAGCGCTGTGAGGCCCTCTGGTCCGGGTCCTGGGCAGCGGTGGCATTCTGGGCTTTGCCCGCGCCGGGAAAGCCTTCGACGCAGGAGGCCAGCCCATCGCCGATCAGCGACGAGCCGCGTCCGTTCCAGGTGCCCTCCAGGAAGGTTGAGCTGCCGGCTGTCCCGTCAAAGGCGTCGCGGGCCAGTTTCAGCTGTTCCTGGACGTATGTGTAGTCGTCCGTCAGTGGAAACACCTGTATGGCGCTGCTGTCAAAGATGGTGAGCCCGATCCGTTCGCCGTCGAATTCCCGCGCCAGTTCCCCGAAGACGTCCACCACGGCCGCGTCGGCGCTGCTCATGGAGCCAGAGGCGTCCAGGCACAGCATGATGTCGCGGTTGCGCTGCTCCGGGCGGATGGTGGTCAGTTCAACAGGCCTGGCCGCTGCGGTTACGGCCGACACCAGCAAGGTGATGCCGGCGGCGGCGGCGACAATTAGCCAGCGTCGGTGCCGTCGGAGGGCTGCCTGGTACTCGGGCAGCGCCGTGAGGCGGTCAGCGTTGGCGACCGGCCGCCGTCGTGCGTTGTCCCCTGAACCGGCCCGGAAAGCCAGCCAGCCTCCGACGGCGGCAGCGGCCACCGCTGCGGGGACCATCCACCAGAACATCAGTTCCACAACCGCACCGCCTCGCGGGCAGACTCAGCAGAGCGGGCAACGGGCGGCAGCGGCCCGGGCCCGAACTCCCCCGGATAGATCCGGCTGACGGCGTGGGCGGCCACGGGCAGCGGGTGCCGCTGCAGCTCTGCAAGGGTCATCCTGGGGGCGTCCACGCCCGTGACGTCCCGCACGAATTTCCGTACGAGGAGGCTGAGCTCCTGGTGCGATTCCCTGGCGGTCAGCAGGCCGGCCTCAGCGTCGGCTGCCACGGCGTCGATCCGCTGCAGGTATGCCTCCTTGAGTACGGCAACATCCGACGGCGGCGTGAACCGCGGCGCTTCGGGCTGCCGGCGGGGTTGCCGGGTGCTGAGGAAAACCCAGGCGTACCAGCCCAAGACGAGTGCCAGCAGCGCGACGCCAAGCCACATCCACACCGGGCTGTACTGGAGGGGCGGATAGAAGCCGGAATCATCCTGCACGCCGGTGCCTCTCCAGGAGGGCGAAGAGTTCCGTCATAACGCCGTGGCTGCTGGCCACATGGCCCTCGGTAATCCCGGTCCGGCGGAACATGGCGTGCCGGCCGGCGTCCCGCTCCGCGGCGGCCCGGGCGTAGGCCGTAGCCACCGACGGAGAGTCCGCCAGGTGCCCTGCCAGCATCGATGAATCGGCCACGTTGAGGGAGTCCAGCAGTGCCTGGTCCGTCCCGGCGAGTTCTGCGTCGCGGATGGTGAGCCAGAGGATTTCGTGTTGTGCCCTGAGCCGGCGCAGCAGCTGCTCGGTGGCAGGGTCTGCGGCGATCTCATCGGCCACCACAAACAGCAGGAACCGGCCCTTGACGCTCCGGGCAACATACTCCAGCTGCGCCTCGATCCGGCTGGCACCGGAGTCCAGGCCGGGGCCGGAATGGACGATGCCCAGGAGTCGTTCCAGATGGGCCTCCCCTGCCTTGCCCGGGATGGAGCGTGTGCTTTTGGCGTCGCCGCACACCAGACCCACCACGTCACCGTGCCGGTGCGCCAGGTAGCCAATGACTCCCAGGGCCATCACGGCAATGTCCTTCTTCGGCTCACCGTCATAGGACTCCGCGGCCATGTTCCGCCCGGTATCGGTGATCAGCAGCACGGTCTGCCGCCGGACGGCCACATACCGCTTGATCAGCGGGGACCCGTAGCGGGCGGAGGCCTTCCAGTCGATGTCCCGTACCTCGTCCCCGGGGATGTAGGCACGGAGGTCGTCGAAGTCGAGGCTGCGTCCACGGAAAACCGAGCCGTACTCGCCGTCGAGCATGCCGCGGGCTTTCCGGTGGGCGAAGATGGCCATCTTCGCCTTCACGCGCTGAAGGAGGCTTGTCACGCCGGCTCAGGGTGTCTGGACAGAGGCGACGACGGCGTCGATGATGTTCTCCACCGGCACCTGCTCCGCCACGGCTTCGAAGCCCAGGATGAGGCGGTGCCGGAGCACCCGGTGGGCCAGGGATTTCACGTCCTCCGGCACCACGTGGTCCCGCCCGTTGAGCAGCGCCACTGCCCGCGCTGCCTGGCTGAAGGCAATGCTTGCCCGCGGGCTTGCGCCAAATTCGATGAAGCCGGCCAGCCGGCGGTCGATGTACTGCTCCGCGTTCCGGGTGACGTACACCAGGCCCACGATGTAGTTGATGATGGCCGGATCGATGTATATCCGCTTGACCAGGTCCTGGACCCCGATCACCGCCTCCAAGGAGGCAGCGGCCGCCGGCTTCTGCTCGGGGGTGAAGATGCCGGCGTCAATACGCCGGATGATCTCTGCTTCCTCCGCCGGGGACGGGTAGTCCAGCACGTCCTTGAGCATAAACCGGTCCATCTGGGCCTCCGGCAGCTGGTAGGTTCCCTCCTGCTCGATCGGGTTCTGCGTGGCCAGCACCAGGAACGGGGACGGCAGCCGGTATTCCTCGCCTCCGATCGAGGTCTGCCGCTCCTGCATGGCCTCCAGCATGGCGCTCTGGGTTTTCGCGCTGGACCGGTTGATCTCATCGAGCAGGACGATGTTGGCGTGCACAGGCCCCAGCTGCGTGACGAAGGTGCCTTTGGCGGCGTCGTAAATCTGCGTCCCAACGATGTCGCTGGGCAGCAGGTCAGGGGTGCACTGGATCCGGCGGAATTCTGCGCTGACGGCTTCGGCCACTGTCTGCGCGGCGGTGGTCTTGGCGAGTCCCGGGACACTTTCCAGCAGGATGTGCCCGCCGGTCAGCAGGCCCACCAGCAGCGATTCGCGGAGCCGCGTCTGGCCCACCATCTTGGCGTCAAAGCTGCGGGATATGTTCGCCACGACCTGCAGTGCGCGTGCCAGGGCCGCCGGTTCTATTCTCGCGGACAAGCTGGTTTGAAGCACTGGATTTCCCCCTGATAAATGGCCCTGGACCAATGTGGCGGCAGGCTTGGCCGGTCCGCATCACTCTGTCCGCCATCCTATCCAAGCCAGCTGCCGGGAAAGCGGCAATGGGCAGCCCTCCCCATTGCCGCAGGTCAGGTCTATCCTGTTGAAATGAGCGAGCTTCCAGCCAGTTACAAGAACTTTCTCAACGACAAGGACGAGATGTTTGTCCTCACGGTCAAGCCTGTTCTGCAGCAGTCGGCTGCCGACCAGCTCCATGGTGTCCGGGTTACCTACAATCCGGGCTCCACGGGGCACCAGGCCCACATCGATGAGAGCATTCCCTTTGGAGTGGTCATTGAGGATATCGACTGACGCCCTGTTTTTCAGGCCCCGGCCAGCGATGGCTCAGCCCTTAACAGCGCCGGACATCGCAAACGAACTGCCTGCTCCCTTTGCCACGATGACATAGAGGGCCAGCACCGGGAGTGAATACAGGATGGAGAACGCGGCCAGCTGGCCGTAGGCAACCGCTCCGTGCTGTCCGAAGAAGCTAAAGATGGATACAGCCGCGGGCTGCCGCGCCTCGGACAGGAGCAGCACGAATGGAACAAAGAAGTTCCCCCAGGCCTGGATGAACACAAAGATGAAGACGACGCCCAGCCCCTGGCGCATCAGGGGCAGGACGATGGTGCGCAGTGCTGTCAGCCCTGAGGCGCCGTCAACCCAGGCTGCCTCCTCCAGGGACACGGGCACCGCGTCCATGAAGTTCTTAGTCATCCAGATGGCCATGGGCAGCGCGGTGGTGGCCAGAAAGAAGATGGTGGCCGGCATCGAGTCCAGCAGCCGCAGCTGGACGAACAGCCCGTACACCGGCACCATGATGGCCGTAATCGGCA
Organism: Arthrobacter sp. CDRTa11; assembly: GCF_026427775.1. Lineage (NCBI taxonomy): Bacteria > Bacillati > Actinomycetota > Actinomycetes > Micrococcales > Micrococcaceae > Arthrobacter > Arthrobacter sp. CDRTa11. The sequence continues at coordinate 3,146,367 of NZ_CP044532.1, forward strand.
GGCAGGTCCCGAACAGGATGGTGTACATAAAGGGCCTGTTGAACCTGGACTGGTAGCGGGACAGCGGATAGGCGGCCAGGACGGCTGCCACGAGGGTTACGGCGGCGGTCCCGGCAGAGAGCACGAGGCTGTTCCACAAAGGCTGGAACAGCAGCCCTGTTGTCATGATCGCGGAAAAGTTCGCCAGCGACAGTTCTTCGGGCAGGCGGGTCTGGTGCCCGGCCCCGGAGTCCAGGGACGCCAGCAGCAGCCACAGCAAGGGCAGGACAAAACTCACGCCGATCAGCAGCAGGGCGGCATCCGCCGGAATCCGGGCACGCTGCTGCGCCACGGAACGGTAGCCGTGGGCAGCCGGGCGCCGGGTACGCCTCGCGCGTGCCGCCGTCGTCATGGTTTGGGATCCCGGAGAAGCCGGATATACGCCGCACCGAACACCACGCCTATGAGGATCAGCACCGAGGCAACAGCAGTTCCGTAGCCTATGTCACCGAACTTGAAGGCCTCCTGGTACGCCAGGACGGGGAGGGTGGTGCTGGCGTTCGATGGCCCGCCGGCTGTCATCACCCAGATCAGGGTGAAAACTGCCAGGGTCTGTAGCGTGACGAGCATCAGGTTGGTGGCTATGCTGCCGCGGATCATGGGAAGGGTGACATAGGCCAGCCGCTGCCAGCCGCCTGCGCCGTCCATCACGGCCGCTTCCGTGACCTCGCCTGGTACGTCGTCAAGGGCGGCCCGGTACACCAGCATGGAGAACGCGGTGCCGCGCCAGACGTTCGCGAGAATAATCGCCACCATCGGAAACGAATAGAGCCAGTCCGGCTGCCCCACTCCAAGCCCGGCCAGCAGCTGGTTCAGGGTGCCGTCACGGCTGAAATACGCATACGCCGCGAAGGCGGCCACAATCTCCGGAAGCACCCAGGCGGCCACAACGGCGGTACCCACGACGGCGGACACGGACCGGCTGGCCCGCCGCATCAGCACGGCGATGGACAGGCCCAGGATGTTCTGGCCGAGGATGGCAGAGCCGCCCACGAACAGGACAGTCAGGCCAAGGGACAGTGGCAGGACCGGATCCGCGAACAGCCGCGCATAGTTTTCGAGTCCCACCCAGGCCGGGCTGCGGGCGTTCCGTCCTGTCAGGGCGGCGTTGGTAAAGGACGCATGGAACGCCCACAGGATGGGGCCGGCCAGGAAAACCAGCAGCAGCATGACCGCTGGAACCACCGGCAGGAGACGGACCCACCCCCTGCTGCGGAGAACCTGCACCGGCTACTTCCGGACGGTTTTGTCTTCGCCCACGATGCCTTTGACGGCGGTGTCGTAGTCCGCGGCTGCCTGTTCCGGGGACCTCGCGCCGGTGATGACGGCTTCCGTGGCCTCCTGGACGGCAGCGGAAATCCTGGGGTAATCCGCAGTTGCCGGCCGGTAGCGGGTGACGGACACCAGCTCGGACACGTCCTTCACGAACGGGTTGGCGGCCTGGTAGCCGGAATCTGCTGCAACATCCTTCCGGACGGCGATCTGTGAGCTGGCGATATTGAAGGCCAGGGAATTCTTCTGGTTCAGGGCAGTGCTCAGGAAATCAAAAGCCAGATCCGGATCCTTGGTGCCCGCACCGATGGCCAGTGTCCAGCCGCCGGACATGCTGACTCCCCCGGGTGCCTGGCCTTTCTGGGTGGGGAAGGCGGCCACCCCCATGTCCTGCTCATATCCGGGCCATTCGTAGCTTCCACCCTTCTGCCAGAACGACGGCGAGTAGGATCCTTCCACCGTGGCGCCCATCTTTCCCTGCGGGAGCCATTCGCCGAACACCTTTTTCCAGACGTTCGCATCAAGGGCCTCGGCCGGGGAGACGGCCAGTTTCTCGTCGTACAGGGTTTTGAGGAAGGCGAGCGAGTCGGTAAAGCCCGTCGAGCCAACTACCCACTTTTTGGCGTCGGCGTCGTACAGCTCCGACCCCGTTCCATAGAGGAGCTCATAGAAGCTTTGCATCACGGTTCCCTCACCGGTGCCTTTGCCCGCATACATGTTGAACGGCACCACGGAAGGGTCGTTGGCCTTGATCTTCCTGGCCGTGTCCAGGATGTCCTGCCAGGTCCGCGGCTCCCACGGGACGCTGACGCCGGCGGCTGAAAGAACCTTCTTGTTGTACCAGATGGCACGGGTATCGGTGCCGACCGGGACTGCGTACGTGCCGCCGTCGTCGCCCAGTCCGGCGGCCTTCGCGCCGTCGTCGAAACTGTCCCAGTCCTTCCATTCCTGCAGGTGGCTGTCCAGCTTCAGCAAGTAACCGGCGTCGACGTCGGAGCGGACCTTGAACGTGTCTTCGTAGAACACGTCAGGGGCCGTGGAAGGGGAACGCAGGGCAAGGGCAAGTTTGGTGCCATAGTCAGCGTCATCGGCCTGGATGGGCTCCAGCTCAACCGTGACGCCCTGGTGGGCGGCCTCAAACTCTGCCTTGGCCGCTTTGAACATATCGTCCAGGGCGGTGAAGGAATTGGTTTTTTGGTAGACCACCTTCAGGGTCTTCGTCTCGGCTTCGGGAGAAGCAGGGGAACAGGCAGCCAAGGCAAAGGCTGCGGACGCGATGAGGGAGGTAATTTTCAGTGCCCGGCGACGCATGGTGCTCCATTCAGTCAATGGCGGCAGTCCCCGTTGTCTGCGGGCCCCCAGCCGCGGCGATATCCACATGCTAGAGTGGCCCCCCGCAACAGGCAAGACGCCACGGTTTGTGAAGTCGGTTCAGCTTTCGAGAAGGAGGCGCTGGGCCCGGGGAGCCAGCATATGTTCCAGGACCAGGCACGCCGCACCGATGGCGCCCACATCCTCACCTACCCCGGTACCAACCACTTCGATGGTGTGGATCTTGCGCGCTGCACTGTTTGCGTCCAGCAGGCCGGGCACCTTCTCCAGGTAGCGCTGGGACATCCTGGTCCAGAAAGGTCCGCCGAACACCACCCGTTCCACGTCCAGGGTGTTGGTGACCACCGCTACGGCGCGGGCCACCAGGGTGGCGGATTTGTCGATGATGCCCAGGGCCCGGGTGTCGCCGGCATCGGCGAGGTCGCACAGCCGGGAAAAACTCTCCTGCACCTCGGCACCCGTGGTGGCCGGCCGGGTACCCTCGAGGATTCCGGCTGCTTCTGCCTGGGCCACCAGCACCTGCGGGATGCATGATGATTTCACGCAGCCGCGCAGACCGCAGTCGCATGAGGGACCGTCCGGGTCCACGATGATGTGCCCGATCTCGCCGGCGTTACCTGACGTTCCGCGGACCACTTCGTCGTTAAGCACGATGCCGCAGCCGATGCCGGTCCCCATGTACATAAAAATGAAACTGCCGGCGCCGCTGGGGCCGCCCGCCCACGTTTCGGCGACGGCGGCGCTGGTGACGTCCTTGTCCACCAGCACGGAGTAACCGGTGGCCTCAGCCAGGGCGTTGCGCAGTTCCACCCGGTCCCAGCCGGGCAGGAGCGGCGGCTCCACCACTGTTCCGTTATCCAGGTCTATGGGGCCGGGAGCCGCCAGCCCCAGGCCGGCGATCTTGGCGGTGTCCACTCCGGAGTCTGCCACGAGCTGCACGATTTCCGCGGCAATGGTGGAGATCACGGCGGCCGGATCGTTGCCCCCGGGAGTCTTGATCCTGGAGTGCTGAACCACCGCGCCTACCAGGTCCAGCACCACAAAGGTTGTCACGGCGGGGTCCAGGTGGACGCCGATGGCGTACATGCCGGACGGGTTGAGGCGGAGGATGGTGCGCGGCTTTCCCGGACCGCTGCCTTCCTTGCCTGCTTCAATGATCAGGTGCTGGTCCAGCAGGCGTCGGGAGATGTTGGAAATCGTCTGGGGTGAAAGGCCCACGATCTGGGCGAGCTCCACCCGGCTGAGCCCGCCGGAAGACCGGCGGATGGCGTCCAGGATGACGGTGAGGTTGAAGTCCCCCATCCTGGGCAGGTTGGTTCCGCGCCTTGGCGAGGGCTGGCGGATCTCGGACACGGTGTCCCCTAAACGTCTTCGGCCAAAAATGAATGATGTCTGAATCGTACGTTACCCCTTGACGGGCGCCCAGATGCGGAATTGGGGTACGGCGCGCAGCCGAAAGGGCAGGCTGGGCCGCAGGCCGTCACCGTGCCTATCCCAACGGCAGCTTCCGGCTGGCCGCCACCGTGAACTTGGGGTTCTGACCCTTGACGGTGGTAGGGCCAACCAGGCGGTCCAGCGCCGGCAGGTAGTGCAGGTGACGGTTGAACACCGTCCAGAGCTCACCGCCGGGGGCCAGAACCCGTCCGGCCGCCTCGAACAGCTTGATTCCGGCGCCGGCATGGACGCTTGACCCCAGGTGGAACGGCGGGTTCAGCAGGATCAGGTCAGCACTTCCGTCCGGCATGGTGCTCATGGCATCATCCTGCAGGACACTGATCCTCTGGCCGAGTCCGTTGGCCCGGGCAGTGGCCCGGGCGGAGGCGACGGCCGCCGCCGACTGGTCAGTTGCCGTCACCGTCGAATCAGGGTATTCCCGGGCATACATGGCAGCCAGGATGCCGGTGCCGCAGCCCAGGTCGACGGCGTTCCGGGCGGCAGGCATCTTCGGCAGGAATGTGAGGAGGAACCTCGTGCCGATGTCCAGCCGCGGTCCGGCGAACACGGCTCCGTGCGCGGCAACGTCCAGTCCCAGCTCCGGCAGGTGTTCCACCGGGGGAAGAGGAACCGGCCCCGAGGGCGGCTGTGGGCCACGGGCCAGGATGACACGGGACTTCTGCCGGGCAAGCTGCGGCTGGACCGTGCCAAAATGCCGTTCCAGAACCGCGTTCATGCCCAGCGACATGTGCTTGACGCGGCCGCCGGCCAGCAGCACGGTGTCCGGTGCTGCGTAACGCGCCACGGCATCGGCAATCTCTTCAAGCTCCGCAAGGCTTCTGGGCAGCTGCAGGAGGACAATGCCGGCGCCGGACAGCAGCTCCTCGCCAAGCGGCAACTGGACAAACCCGGCTCCGGCTCCCCCGGCGTCGGAGCCCAGGCCCAGTGCCAGGGCATTGTTTCGCAGCGCACGCTCCCCCGTGATGAGGTCCTGGTGCACCCTGACAGTTCGGATGCCCAGGACCGACAGGCAGCCGAGGGCGAGTGCGCCGTAGCGGTCACCGATGACGGCGACTTTACTGTCGGCGTCGGCCAGCTCTGCAGCGGCTTCCAGGAGGAGCCTGTCTGTGGCGTCCCATGCCTGGAGGTTGGGCGCTTCCACGTCCGGGTGCCGCCGAAGTGCTCCGAAGACATCCTCGAGACTGTTCCGTGCCACGTGCTGGGTGCCGCCTGTTCTATCGGTGGGAAGTTCCTGGCTCATGCGGTCAAGCCAAAATCTTGGGGTCAGGCAAATCTACCGCCTCCGCCTGCGGCCGCAGGCCGGGAAGCTTCAGGAGGGCCGCCACTGCTGCCCTGCCGGCCCTGTTTGCACCGATGGTGGACGACGACGGCCCATAGCCCACAAGGTGAACCCGCGGCTCGGCGGCCACCTGGGTTCCGTCCATGGCAATGCCGCCTCCCGGTCCGCGAAGGTGGAGAGGGGCCAGGTGTTCAAGCTCGGCGCGGAAGCCCGTCGCCCACAGGATCACGTCCGCTTTGACCAGGCCTCCGTCCGCAAGCCGGACGCCGTCGGGCTCAATGGCCGTGAACATGGGACGTCGGTCCAGTGCCCCCCGTTGTGCTGCCGCCCGCAGGGCGGGCGTCCAGATCAGCCCGGTGACGGCCACGACGCTTTGCGGCGGCAGCCCCTGGCGAACACGTTCCTCCACCAGCGCGACGGCGTTGTGCCCGGCCTGGGCATCGAATTCTGCATCCCGCCATTCCGGCTCGCGCCGGGTAAACCAGCTGGTGCTGGTGACCTGGGAGATCTCGTCCAGCAGGCCGACGGCGGAAATCCCGCCGCCCACCACAATCACGTGCTGCCCCCGGAACTCGTTGGCCGAGACATAGTCAGCCACATGGAGCTGCCTGCCGCGGAACGTGAACTGGCCGGGATAGATGGGCCAGAAGGGCCTGGTCCAAGTTCCTGTGGCGTTGATGATTGCCTTGGCCGACCAGTCACCGGCATTGGTGCTGATTCGGAGCCTGCCGGCCGGATCCGCATCCTCCCTGGCGACGGCGGCCACTTTGACGGGCCGCCGGACGGCCAGCCCGAGTTCCTGTTCGTAGGCGTCAAAGTAGCGGGTCAGGAATTCCGAGCTGGGTTCCGCCGGATCCACGGCGGGTTTGCCGATGCCGGGGAGGTCGCTGATGCCGTTGACGGTGGCCATCCGCAGGCTCTTCCAGCGGTGCCGCCAGGCACCCCCCGGGCCCGCTTCGGCGTCGAGCACTGTGTACTCCAGCCCCCGGCGCTGGAGGTGATAGGCGGCAGAAAGCCCGGCCTGGCCCGCGCCAATAACCACAACGTCGGTAAAGGAGGTTTCCATCGGATGCCGGCTCTGCCTAGACCTTCTTCACCACTGATGATTTCAGCTGCAGAGGACCAAAGCCGTCCACCTTGCAGTCGATGTCGTGATCCCCCACTCCGTCAATAAGCCTGATGCCCCGCACTTTGGTACCCACCTTGATGACGCTGGAACTGCCTTTGATCTTCAGGTCCTTGATGACGGTGACGGTGTCTCCTTCTGCCAGGACGTTGCCCACCGCATCCTTGATCACGCGGGCTCCGCCGCCGTCAGTATCCTCCCCGTCACCTGTGGGCCCGGCGGCAAGGGCAGGCCATTCGTGGCCGCATTCCGGGCAGACAAGGAGGGCGCCCATTTCATACGTGTATTCGCTGGAGCATTCAGGGCATGGAGGAAGGGTGGGGTTCACATCCCCATGATATGCGCGCGGACCAAGGCGGCAGCCGCCCGCCTGACCTGCCACTTCAGCCCAAATCACTTCTGCCCAAATCACTGACAGAAGAAGGGAGCGGCCTTAGGGTTGGCCCATGGAACGCGTTCAGGAGTGTTGGCGACGGGATGGATCCCCCGCTGGTGACCTGAATGCCGGACCCGGGGAGAGGGGAAAACGATCATGACGAAAACAACGGGCGCTGCATCACGGCTGGCCAAGGCGCTTGCCATCGTACTGGGCACCGAGGAGATCCCGCTCCGGCTGCGGGCGTGGGACGGGTCGGAGGCAGGCCCTCCGGATGCCCCGGTGATTGAATTCCGCTCCCGGCGTGCGTTGCGCCGGATTCTCTGGTCACCCGGACAGCTGGGGCTGAGCCGGGCGTATGTCGCGGGGGAAGTGGATGCGCCGGGCGACATTTTCGCCGCTTTCAAGGCACTGAGCTCGGCAGGCAAATTCGCCGAACCGGGGCCATTCCGGCCCCTTACGCCGGCAGAACTCTGGACGCTTTTCAGGACCGCCGTACGGCTCGGTGCCCTGGGCCCCAACCCGTCTCCCCCGCCGGAGGAAGCACGCATCTACCGTCAGGGCCAGCGGCATTCCAAGCGCCGGGACGCGGCCGCGATCTCACACCACTACGACGTCGGCAACGACTTTTACGCCCTGGTCCTGGGGCCGTCGATGGTCTACTCCTGCGCGGTGTGGGAAAACCCGGCGGGCCACGAGGATGACCTGCCGGCAGGGCTGGACGCCGCCCAGCAGGCCAAGCTGGATCTGGTGTGCCGCAAGCTGGGCCTGAAGCCCGGGATGCGGGTACTGGACGTGGGCTGTGGCTGGGGAAGTTTCGCCCTGCATGCCGCCCAGCATTACGGCGTCACGGTGGTTGGCGTCACGCTCTCCAACGAGCAGGCGCTGCTGGCCCGTAAGCGCGCAGCCGACGCCGGGCTGACAGAGCACATCGACATCCGGGTCCAGGACTACCGCGATGTTGACGATGGGCCGTTCGACGCCATCAGTTCGATTGGCATGTCCGAGCATGTAGGCCGGGAACAGACGCCGCACTACGTCGCCCGGCTGCATGATTTGCTCCGCCCAGGCGGCCGGCTGCTCAACCACGCCATTTCCTGGAATGCCGGTCCCACCAGTCCTGATCCGGACTCGTTTATCCCGCGCTACGTCTTCCCGGACGGCGAAATGCTGAGCCTTGGCGAGATGGTGACGGCGTTGGAGTCCGGCGGGCTGGAGATCCTGGATGTCGAGGCATTGCGGCCGCATTACGCGCTGACCCTGCGGGCCTGGGTCCGGCGGCTCGAGGATCATTGGAACGAGGCCGTCGGGCTCACCAGTCTGGGCCGGGCCCGGGTCTGGAGGCTGTACATGGCATCGAGCGCCCTGGGATTTGAGGCCGGCCTCACAGGAGTGAACCAGGTTCTGGTGCAACGGCGCGGCGGAGCCCAGCCCCCGCTGCGCCGGACGGAATGGCTCTGACTCAGCATTGGTTGCTTGAGAGAAAAGTGGTTGCCTAACAGAAAAAAGAGCCACCCTGACGGGTGGCTCTTTTTTGTGGATAGTGAATCCTGTTGGTGGAGCTGGAACGGCACGCCATCGCGAGCATCCTCATCGAGCCTCTTTGATCGCGGCGAGACCGCCGTACCCACGCGCAGGCGGGTCGTCATTACACCCGTACCCACGCCTAAGAGGCTCTTCCCAGACTATGGTCCAGCGCCTGGGTAATGAGTTTGTGCTCTTCACTGCCAGTGGTCCTTAACCGCAACAGTGGTAGGCCGACGGCAGCGAGGACTTCGTTCTTAAGCATGTCGCGGGCCAACTGAACGGGGTTGTTCTCGTGATACGCGAATCCGTCGATCTCGATGGCGAGGAGCGGTGAACGGGTGACGCGGTTGTAAACGACGATATCGACCGACGAGCGACGGCGGACAAACGCAGCCTGTCCGCCTGTCAGATCGGCCAGCCTCGGTACTAGGTTCCGTACCAGGACTTGGGGTACCGCCTCAAGTCCTGCGTACTGTTCCTGGCTAAGGATGTCGCCAAGGATCGTCCACACGATGTCCTCCGATCGCTGCGGCAGCTGCCCGCGCAGTCGGGCGGCAAGGGGCCGCAGCCGCGCCGAGTAGCTGCGATACAGCAAGTCGAAGACCGACACGATGGTGCTGTCGACGATCTCATTTTCTGGGTCTCGGTAGCGAATGTAGCCCATGAGGTCCCGAAGGTTACGACTGGTGGGCAGCATCCGGTGATCGGTGACGAGGATGAAGCGTTCTGCGGCTCGGGAGACAGCGACATTCACAAGCCGTGGGTCATCAACGAACCGTACGCCCCCGCGGCCGTTGGCACTGTCATCCAGGACTGCGCTCATGATAACCGCTCTTTTCTCACGCCCTTGATACCGATGCACGGTGTCCGCCTCGACGCCGCCCTGTGGCCCAAAGGCAGAGCTGAGCGCATCGGTGACAGCGGTGACCTGACGCCGATATGGGGTAGCGATGCCGATGTCCTCCAGGAAGATGTCAGCACAGTAGTGCGGGATCACCTCATTCAGGATGACGTCCACCTCACGTCGGTTTGTCCGCCCACCGCCCCGGTGCTCGCGCATGTGGTTGCCTTCAACGGTTCGGACCAACATCATCGGGCGAGAATCGGGCGTGCTGGTGGTGAGCGGGATCAACTGGCCACCATAAAACTTCTCGTTGCAGAACCCAATGATGGCTGGATCGCAGCGGTAGTGTTCCCGCAGCATCGTCGTTGGCAAACTCGCCCCATAGAGGCACTGCAGCGAAGAGAGGATGCTGTGGGCCCGGTAGTCGTACTCAGGCGCAGGGGGAACTGTGTCCTTGCATGCTTTCTCGTCGACGATGTGCGCAAGTTGTCGTTGATCACCAACCACGACGACACGTCGGCAGGATGATAGGGCCAACGCAACGGTGAGGAGGTCGACTTGGGATGCCTCATCGATGATCAAGTAATCAAGCAACTGATCCTCACCGATACTCCCGCGAAGTGAATGGCATGTGCTGAGAATGACTGGATAGTCACGGTTGAAGGCACCGAATTTACGCCGATAGGAACGCGAGTCATACTCGACGCGCTCCTGACTCGCGTAACGGTCCCGGAGAGCGGTGCGAAGCGTCCGCTCCGACAAAACCCGATATTCTTCTAATTGACCGGGAAGGTCCTCGTGTTCGAGGCGTCGTTCAAATATTGTGATTTCTTGGTCCAGCTCCGCAATACGGCGATCGTAGTAAGCGTGTTGGACACGTAACAGCAGGTCCGTGTCGCTCTGGTCGGTGCCGCGTAGAGGACCATACTTGATTAGCAGCCGTAGTCTGCGCAGCCATCTCAGAGGTCGGGATCGGTGTTCCTCGAGTTGGGTGTCCACAAGATAGCTGAGAAGGTGCTCCGATGAGCGGCGCAACAGTGGCAGCCCGTCGAGATCGCGGATGTCCTGGCCATGGAGGAATCGTAGGAAGTGTTCGCGCTCCAGTCTGTGCGCTTCCGCCTCCTGTTTCAGTGCCGCTAGGCTCCACTGCACATTTTGAAGAACGTTCAGGCGGGCTGCGAGGACCGCGACTTCAGAGGCTTCCGGGCTAGCCACCTTGGCCACCTTCAACATCTCATCAACGGTGGAATTTCGGGCTACTTGACTGTTGAAGAACAGGTCTCGCTTCTCGCGACGCCCAAGGTTGGCGACGACGTAACCATAGCCTTCCCGCTCTAGTTTGGCTCGGACGTTCTCCACTGCGGCATTGTTAAACGAGACCACGCCGACGCTCATGCCTGGTGTAGCGATAAGCGTGCTGATCACGTTCAGAATTGTCTGAGTCTTCCCCGTACCTGGTGGGCCTTCGATAACGGATATAGGGAACCGCAACGCGTTTTGTACTGCCGTGCGCTGGCTCAGATTGGAATCAAATGGAAAGATCGGGCCAACAGCGGGATCCTCGCCGTCGCCTATAGGTTGCCCAGTCAGATACCGCGCCAGGACGCTCTCTGGATGTACATCTCTAAATCGGTTGTACGCGAACTGCAGCGGATTGGCTTCGTTGTCTATATGAGGCATCGATGAAACGATGCGGCGCCAATATGCCAGTACGCGCCCAGCTCCCGGGTCCCGCATAACACTTCCAAGGATGCGCACGTCCTGCTCCGCAAACAGCTCATGCCGTACCGACGACTCACCGCCTGAAAAGATCCGTAGCCAAGCCCCGGCAGGTCCCTCAAACCTGTAAATACTGGTGGCATCACGCAATCGGTTACCGCAAACTTCGATCCAGTCGTCATCCGCGAACGGAATCTCGACCGGGTCGGACAGTGAAAGTACCTTCCCAGCCCCGTAGCGATACGTTTTGCGACCGCGGGTGAACCGCACCAGCGTGGCGTCGCCGTCCACCGCGTGAAATTCGACTTCTGCAGTCTTGTCCTTCCAGCGGGCTTGCTCAACCGACCAGAACATCACCGCTTCAGAGCGGGGATCAACCACGTTGGTCTCCTCGTTGGTTCTGCAGGGCGGTGTCAGCGTCCAAAAGATGGCGTCCGACGTAGCACCGATCCTCTCATACCGACTCGGCTCAAGGTCTGCCAGCAGCCATTCCCAGTCCGCACGGTTGGATCATCTGCACATTCTGGGGGGAGTTGCTACCGGCCACCGATCTAGAACCGCGTTTGTATGATCTGAAGGCCACCTCACCCAGGAAACAAACGGAACGGGGCACTCTGCAGCTACTATCCTTAGCGAAACGGAAAGGGAACCACCAAACTGGTGGTTCCCTTTCCGTATGCCGCACTCGCTTAGTCCATTGACTCCGTTGATGATTCAAACACCGTCAATATGGTGGAGCTGAGGGGACTCGAACCCCTGACCCCCTGCATGCCATGCAGGTGCGCTACCAGCTGCGCCACAGCCCCAAAACTTTGTTTACTCTGCTGACCTGGGTCCGCGAAGCAACCTGATTAGCTTAGTGGAGATTGGGCCCAGATGCCAATCGGGGAACATCGTCACCAGCCCAGTCAGGATGAGAATGGAGGCGGCGGAAATCCTGGCTGCACTCCTTTGGGACAACAAAAAATCCGCCGGAATCTTTCGATTCCGGCGGATCATCCGGTGGAGCTGAGGGGACTCGAACCCCTGACCCCCTGCATGCCATGCAGGTGCGCTACCAGCTGCGCCACAGCCCCGAATCTTCATTGCTCCGCGGTTTCCCCGGAGCAACTCAAATATCTTAGAACAGCATTTCCGAAAATTCCAAATCGGGCATATTCGAACCTGCCGACGCCGGTTATTCCGCTTCAGTGGAGGCTGTGGCCTTCGCAGAAGTGTCGTCTCCCAGCTGCAAATCCACCACCGGGCAGTCCTTCCACAGGCGCTCCAGTGCGTAGAAAACGCGGTCCTCTTCGTGCTGGACGTGGATGACGATGTCAGAGTAGTCCAGCAGCACCCAGCGTCCGCCGGAGCGTCCTTCGCGCCGCACAGGGCGGAGATCCTGCTTCGAAAGTTCCTCTTCAATGCCGTCAACGATGGCGTTGACCTGGCGTTCGCTGGGTGCTGAGGCAATCAGGAAGACGTCAGCAAGCGCCAGGCGTTCGCTGACATCCAGGGCAACGATGTCCTGGGCAATCTTGTCCGCGGCGGCCTTGGCGGCTTGGCGGGCTATGGATATGGATGAATCTGATGCAGACACGTGACTCCTTGTTGTTTTTCTAAGCTTTGTTGTGTGGCTCAGCCTGATCAGCGCGTGATGCCGCTGATGATCAGGATGATGCCGGATATGAGGGCGACGATCCCGAAGGCCAGGACCGCGAACTGCACGAGGCGCATCCGCTTGGCGCGGGCCAGCCCTGCTGTGGCCGCATCCAAAGGTTCAAGCCCGTGGGCGGAACGGGCGGGGATGCGGGGATGGTCATCAAAAAGGTCATCCAGGTTTCCTGCCGGTGTGCTTGCCGGCCGGGAGGCCGGAACGGACACAGCGGGCCTGGACCGTGCGGCCCGGGCAGCTGCTTCAGCACGGGCAATAACCCCTGAGCGGCCGCTGGCGGCTGCCGAAGGACCGGTGCCTGCCGGACTAGCACTGGTGGAGGGTTTCCGCCCCTTGCCGTTGGAAGGCTGCAACCGCGGACCGGGGTTGGTGACCACCGGCACGTAGGAAGTCGCGGGCGGCTTCATGACAGGACGGTCCACGCCCGGGACCTGGACAAACTCCAGGGGCGTGACCATCGCGAGATTGCTCGTTGCCGAGGGGGCCGGCCGGGAAACGGCGGGCTGTGCGGCCGGCGTTGATGCCTGCATCGACGATGTTTGCGGTGCCGGTGTTTGAGAGGCCGATGTTTGCGGGGCCGCCTGCTCGGCGAGCTTCTGTTTCGCCATGGCCCGGCGGTTAAGCACGGCGGCGCGTTCCGCCAGCGCAATCTGCTCAGCGAGAATATCGGGATCAACGGCCTCGGGGTCCAATGAAGCGATGTGCTCCATTTTGGCGAGCTGGTTCTTGGCCTGTTCGGCAATCAGGGACCGCGCGGCCAGTGCCTGCTCAACGCTGATGCCATCCGGAATGCCGGCCCCCCTCGAAGAGGAAGCAGACGAAGAGGGAGCAGGCTGAGAAGCAAGAGGCTGGGACGGAGCAGGCTGCGATGGGGCAGGCTGCACCGGCACGGCTTGAGCAGCGGCATCCCGCGGGGAGTCAGGCGCCTTGTCCGGGGCGGGCGGAACAATCGGGTTGGCCGACGTGACGGCCTGCTCCTTGAGCTGCTGAAGCCGCCGCTGCCTGCGGGTGGGAGGGCCGCCGGCCGCCAGCTGTTCCTCTTTTTCCTCGAGTTCCTTCAGCGTGCGGAGCGTTGCACGGTCACGCGCCCGGATTTGCGACGAACGCTGGGCCTGAAGCTCGTTGGGTGATTCTGCCGGCCTTGAAGGCGGTTGTTTTGAGGCAGGCGAAACCTGGCCCGGGCCTGTTGACCCGGTAGCCTTTTGCTCATCTCTGGCCTGCCGCAATTCGCGGCGGCTGCGGACGGGGGGCTGTTCCTGACTCATTTAAAAACTCATTCAGTGCTGGCTGGTTCGGCTGTTTCGGAAGCAGGTACGTCCGTGGGCGTTGTCCCCTTGGAGTACAGTCCATATTTTGCGATGTATTGCACAACGCCGTCCGGCACGAGATACCAGACGGGGTTATGCTCGGCCACCCTGGCGCGGCAGTCTGTCGACGAAATCGCCATGGCTGGCACCTCGAGCAGGCTGACGTCCTTGCGGCCCATGCCGTCGAGTATGTGACCTGGCCTGGTCACCCCGACGAAATGCGCCAGGGACCAGAGTTCGTCGATGTCTTTCCATGACAGGATCTGGGCAAGCGCATCAGCGCCGGTGATGAAGAACAGATCAGCGTCCGGACGCTGGGTCCGCAGGTCACGCAAGGTATCAATCGTATACGTGGGGCCCGGACGGTCAACGTCCACCCGGCTGACTGTAAAGCGGGGGTTCGATGCGGTGGCGATCACCGTCATCAGGTAGCGGTGCTCGGGCTCGCTGACGTGCTTGTGCGTTTTTTGCCAAGGCTGCCCGGTGGGAACAAAAACGACTTCGTCCAGGCCGAACTTGGCAGCCACTTCACTGGCCGCGACCAAGTGGCCGTGATGGATGGGATCAAACGTCCCGCCCATCACGCCCAGCCGCAGCCGGCCCTTGGCACCGTTATGGTGCAGGACGCGTGAAATGTTAGTGGCCCTGGCCGTGGTCGTGCTTGTTGGGGTGCTGGCGGTGCGGATCGGCGTGCTCTTCCGTGGCTGCGTGGCGGTTGCCGAGGTTCGAGTAAGAGAGGGTGATGAACATCATGACCAGCAGGATGGCGAAAATCACAGCGCCAAACACCCACGGCTCGGCCCACAGCGGGGCGAGTTCCTCATGTTCTGCAGTGGACGTGGCTATCTGCTGGAGCAGCATTTTCTCCCCTAAGGCTCAAGGATGTGGCGGCGGATCTTCCCGCCGTTCAGGACTTCTGTACTATGTTACCGCGTTGCTACCCGCGGACTTGGCCCTCGCCCTGCACGATCCACTTGGTGGTGGTCAGTTCAGTCAGCCCCATCGGACCCCTGGCGTGCAGCTTCTGGGTGGAGATACCCACCTCTGCACCCAGGCCAAGCTCGCCGCCGTCGGTAAAGCGGGTGGAGGCATTGACAATGACGGCCGCGGAATCCACCTCGGCGATAAACCGCTCGGCATTCGAGAGGTCGTTGGTCAGGATGGCCTCGGTATGACCGGTGGACCAGGTGCGGATGTGCTGGACTGCCTCATCCAGGCTGTCCACCATGGCCACTGCGAGATCGAGGTCCATATACTCCGTGGACCAGTCCTCGTCGGTTGCCGGCTCCGACTCGATGGAAGCAGGCAGGGCCGCGCGGACGCGATCGTCGGCATGCAGGGTGACGTTGGCGCCACGCAAGGCAGCAGCGACTGCGGGCAGCACGGTGGACCGCGAATGGACCAGCAGGGTCTCCACCGTGTTACAGACGCTGGGCCTCTGTGTCTTGGCGTTCAGGAGGATCTCTACCGCCATCTCCTCCGTGGCCGACTCGTCGATGAAGATATGCACGTTGCCCTCACCGGTTTCGATGACGGGCACAGCGGAGTTCTTAACGACAGTCTGGATGAGTTCGCGTCCGCCCCGGGGAATCAGGACATCCACACGGCCGCGGGCACCCATCAGGGCGTTGGCGCCCTCGCGTCCGTACTGGTCTACAGTCTGCACGGCATCGGACGGCAGCCCCACCGAGTCCAGCGCCTCCCGGATCACGTGGACCAACGCCTCGTTGGTGGCTGCGGCGGCAGTGCCGCCCCGGAGGATAACGGCGTTGCCGCTCTTCAGCGCAAGTCCCGCGATGTCTACGGTGACGTTGGGCCGGGCTTCGTAAATCGCCGCCACAACGCCCATGGGTACGTTGACCTGGCGCAGGCGCAGCCCGTTGGGAAGGGTCTGGCCGCGGACCACGTTGCCCACCGGGTCCGGCAGGGTGGCCAGGTTCTCCAGGGCGGACACGAGTCCGTCGATCCGGGCTTCCGTCAGCGTGAGCCTGTCCAGCAGGGCTGCAGAGGTGCCGTTGGCCTTGCCGGCGGCGACATCCTTGGCATTCGCAGAAAGGATGAGGTTCTTCCGCTCCAGCAGCGCCGCACCGATCGCCTGGAGCCCTCGGTCCTTCCAGGCGCGGTTGGCCCTCGCCATCCGGCGTGCCGCATGGCGTGAACGGTCAGCCACGGCGTGTACCGCCGCTTCGACGTCTTCAACTGACAGCGGGACGGCAGAAGAATCCGGTGTCTGCGGAGCAGCGGAAACCGCAGTGTTGTCCCCGGAAATCGCAGCAGAATTATGGATCAGTGCCTCAGTCATGATCCAAGTTTAGGCGAGCCGGAGACTTAGACCAGCACCAGGTCATCAACGTGAACAACTTCACGGTCATACCCGCGTCCCAAGGCCTTGCCCAGTTCCTTGGTGGATCGGCCCAGCATCTGCGGCAGCTCGGCCGCAGAGTAGTTAACCAGGCCGCGCGCAATGACGGTCCCGTCGGAGCTCACCATCTCGACGGCGTCGCCCGCTTCAAAGTCCCCGTCCACAGCGGAAATGCCGGCCGGGAGCAGTGAGGTGCGGCGGTGGCGCACGGCTTTGACCGCCCCGTCGTCCAGGATCAGCCGGCCGTGCACGGAGGCAAGATGCGCCAGCCAGAGCAGTCGGACGGGCTTGCGGGCCCCGTTGACGGTAAACCAGGTGCCCACGTCCTCGCCGGCCAGGGCGGCGGCGGCGTTGGCCGTAGAGGTGACCAGGGCGTGGATTCCGGAGCCGGCCGCAATGGTGGCGGCTTCCACCTTGGTCATCATCCCGCCGGTACCAACCCCGGCTTTGCCGGCTTTGCCGATGGAAACACCGTCCAGATCGTGCGGGCCTTCCACCAGGGGGATGCGCTTGGCACCGTGGGACGGCGGGCCGTCATACAGGGAGTCGACGTCGGACAGCAGTACCAGCGCGTCAGCCCTGACGAGGTGCGCGACGAGGGCGGCCAGCCGGTCGTTGTCGCCGAACCGGATCTCGTGGGTGGCCACGGTGTCGTTCTCATTGACCACCGGCACCACACCGAGGTTGAGGAGGCGGTCCAGGGCGCGGAACGCGTTGGTGTGCTGGCTTCGGCGCATCAGGTCATCGGCGGTGAGCAGGACCTGGCTGACGGTTACACCGTGGGCACCAAACGCCTGCGTGTACCGTGCCATCAGCAGGCCCTGCCCCACGCTGGCCGCGGCCTGCTGGGTGGCCAGGTCGCGGGGACGCTTGGCCAGTCCGAGGGGCGCGAGGCCGGCCGCAATGGCGCCGGAGGACACCAGGATAATCTCGGTGCCGGCGTTCCGCTTGGCCGCCAGGGCGTCTGCAAGGGCGGTCAGGGCCTCTTCCGAGATGCCGCCTTTGATGCTGGTCAGCGACGACGAGCCCACCTTGACAACGATCCTGCGTGCCGCCGAGAGCACACTTCTGTCCGCGGACCGGTCTGCCGGTACCGCGGCCATGGTGCTACTGGTCATCTTCTGCGCCCAGTCCACTCTCCTTGAGAGGCTTTGCGATCCGGCGGCTGCTGACGGATTCGGTCCAGATGCCGGCCTTGCGCTCGGCTTCCAGCTCTGCCCGGGCGGCTGCCTTTGCATCCTTGCGTTCCTGCTGCTCGTCACGCTTCTGGCCACGGGTGGGACGGTCGCCGATGTCGGCGAAGCGGACGTCGGTGCCGCGGGGGGCAGCAAGCAGCTCCGCTCCGGCCATCATGGTGGGCTCCCAGTCGAAGACCACACCGTCGTCTTCGCCGATTACCACGGTGTCACCGGGTTTGGCGCCCTGCTTGAACAGTTCGTTCTCCACGCCCAGCTTGGCCAGGCGGTCCGCCAGGTAGCCGATAGCTTCCTCATTGGTGAAGTCTGTCTGCTTGACCCAGCGCACCGGCTTTTCGCCCAGGACGCGGAACAGCGGTTCGAGGTTCTTTTCCTCGCGCCGGATCTTGAACCCGGACTCATTGACGGCGCGGGGCCGGAGGACCGGAGGCTGCACCTTGGGCGGTGCGGCGGCCAGGGTGTCACGGGCCGACTGGACGATTTCCGCCATGGCAAAGCCGAGCTGGCGCAGGCCCGCATGGCTGGTGGCCGAGATCTCGAAGACGCGGTAGCCGCGTGACTCCAGTTCGGGGCGGACGAACTCAGCCATGTCCTTGCCGTCCGGCAGGTCCACCTTGTTCAGCGCAATCAGCCGCGGCCGGTGGTTCAGCGGGACAACCTCACCGTCGGTACCCGCGTAGCTCATATCAACGGCGTACTTCTCTAGTTCCGCCTCGATGATCGCCAGGTCCGAGAGAGGATCACGGTCCGACTCCAGGGTGCCGCAGTCCAACACGTGCACCAGCGCGGCGCAGCGCTCCACATGGCGCAGGAAGTTATGGCCCAGGCCCTTGCCCTCGCTGGCGCCTTCGATCAGGCCCGGGACGTCGGCAATGGTGAACCGGACATCTCCAGCCTGGACCACGCCGAGGTTGGGGATCAGCGTGGTGAAGGGGTAGTCGGCAATCTTGGGACGTGCGGCCGACATAGCAGCGATGAGGCTGGACTTCCCGGCAGAGGGGAAGCCAACAAGGGCGATGTCCGCGATGGACTTGAGCTCCAGGACAACGTCGCTTGATTCGCCTTCGATACCGAGGAGTGCAAAGCCCGGCGCACGGCGCTTCTGGGATGACAGCGAGGCGTTTCCCAGCCCGCCCTGTCCGCCCGCGGCCGCGACGTACTCGGTCCCTTCGCCGACGAGGTCAGCAAGGACAGTGCCGTCCTTGGACTTGACCACGGTGCCGTCGGGGACCGGGAGGATGAGGGTCTCGCCCTTCTTTCCGCCGCGCCAGTCCCCCATGCCGGGGCCGCCATTGGTGGCGTGGCGGTGCGGGGCGTGGTGGTAGTCCAGCAGCGTGGTGGTCTGGTGGTCAACGCGCAGGATGACGTCGCCGCCGTCGCCGCCGTTGCCGCCGTCGGGTCCGCCCAGGGGCTTGAACTTTTCACGGTGGACGGAGACACAGCCGTGACCGCCGGTACCGCCGGATACATGCAGTACTACCCGGTCTACAAAGCTCGCCACGTGGATCTCCTCAGTGCTGTTTCCTGGACGCCCGGAGGCGACAAGATGATTGTAATGCGGTTAAAAGAACAGTGGAGCGGACCAAAAATGGCCCGCTCCACCGCTTCAGAACTGGATGTTACTCTGCAGCTGCAGCAGCAACGATGTTGACTACGCGGCGACCGCGGCGGGTGCCGAATTCGACAGCGCCCGGGGTCAGTGCGAACAGTGTGTCGTCGCCGCCACGGCCTACGCCTGCACCCGGGTGGAAGTGGGTGCCGCGCTGGCGAACAATGATTTCGCCTGCGGAAACTACCTGGCCACCGAAGCGCTTGACGCCAAGGTACTGGGCGTTGGAGTCACGACCGTTGCGAGTGGAGCTCGCGCCTTTTTTATGTGCCATTTGAAATGCCTGCCTCTAAATTCTGGGGAATCTGCTGAAAACCTGAACAGTAACGCTAGTTACTTGATACCAGTGATCTTGACCTTGGTCAGTTCCTGACGGTGACCCTGGCGCTTCTTGTAACCGGTCTTGTTCTTGAACTTCTGGATGACGATCTTGGGACCACGAAGGTCCTGGAGGATCTCAGCCGTAACAGTTACCTTGGCCAGGTCCGCAGCGGCGGACGTGATCTTGTCACCGTCTACCAGGAGCAGTGCGGGCAGCTGAATGGTGCTGCCGGCTCCACCGGTGACGCGGTTCAGGGTAACGAAGTCTCCAACGGAAACCTTCTCTTGGCGGCCGCCTGCGCGGACAATCGCGTACACCACTTGGGAACTCACTTCTCTCGACGTTTATTACTAAATTTGCGTGCGGAACCTGGGTCCATGTTTGGCTGGCTCCCGCTGTGCCTCAACGCCGTGGATTCGCAAAGGAACCCGTGAGCTATCCCGGTTGCAATATCCGCTCGTTGTCCAAGCGGGCTGCTTCCAGGGTCATAACCCAAGTGTTGGCGTAAGCACCGAAGATCTAGAATACGCTAATTTTGCCTTCGGCCGCAAATGAGGCTGGTTCCGGCGGGTTGTCTGTGATAGGCACCACAAGGTGGGCGGCACACTGACATCCGGAACCGTGCCCGACTATCATACCGGCTCCGGCGCCCGCAGGCGATCAGGCGTGCAGCCGCGGCGCGTCGAAGAATTCGACCTCGAAACGGCAGGATTGCCGGAATGCCAGGATCATCGCTGCGCGCTCATCCTCCGATCCCCGCCGCCCGGCGTCGTCCGCCATGGCTATTGCCTGCCGGGTGGCGGCGGCAAAGTCTTCGTCGGCGTAGGTCCGCAGCCAGGCGGCGTACGGGTGGGCAGCCGGTTCGCCCGCTGCCAGGAATTCTGCGTGAAGCGTTTTGCCCACCTCCGCATACAGCCAGAAGCACGGAAGCACTGCGGCCACCAGCACCGCATAACTGCCTGAAGCCGAGGCAGCGAGCAGATGATCGACATAAGACTTGGTGACAGGACCCAGGACCGTCTCCGTGGTCCTGGTGCTGAGCCAGCTGCGGTGCAACTCGGACTCAACCTCCAGGCACTGCTGGGCAGACCTGGCCCAGAACAGCTGCTCCGCCTCGGTGGGGGCCAGGGCGCTGGCACGGGCGAGCACCCGGGAATAGCCGTTCAGGTACGTGGCGTCCTGGGCGAGATAGTAGGCGAAGTGCTTTTCGGCCAGGCTGCCGTCTGCAAGGTCCTGGATGAACTCGAGTCCGTAGATGGCCTCAAGGTCCGGCGCCGCTGCTGCCCACAGGACGTCGGCGAAGTCCCCCGGCGCCGGAGGTGTCCGTCCGGCATCTGCCGGCCCCGGCTGTGGTTGCTGAACGTGATGGAAATGATGGATGGGCCCGTTGCCCGATCCAACCTCGAGCTCGGCGGAAGCCTCCAGCGCGGCGGCAAGCCAAGGCTTCACCTGGCGCAGGGAGGCTTCCCAATCGCCCAGCCGTGCCTGCGTGGTAGCCATTGCCGAGGACAGCGAACAGCCGGTGCCGTGGCTGTTGCGGGTGCGGATCCTTGCCCCTGGCACTACGACCACTTCCTCAGAGAGCACTCCCCCGGTGTTGACCAGGGCATCCGGACAATCGCCGCCGTCGAGATGGCCGCCCTTGACCAGGACCGTGGCACCCGTGGCGGCGGCCAGCCGCCGGCCCTGCTCCAGCGCCTCGGGCCAGCTTCCCGCCTGCGGCTCGCCAAGAAGTATCGCCAGTTCCGCCAGGTTCGGGGTGATCAGGTCCGCCAGCGGTAAAAGCCCCTGAAGCGCAGCCTCAGCCGATTCGGCGAGCAGCCGGTCCCCGCTGGTGGCCACCATCACAGGATCCAGGACGACGACGGCGGGGCGCACCTTCACCAGCCAGCTGCGCACAGCAGTCATCACGTCGGCATCACCGAGCATGCCGATCTTGACCGCATCAACGGTGATGTCGTCGCTGATGGCATCCAGCTGCCGGGCCAGGAACGAGGCCGGGGGAACGTGCACGGCACGGACACCCTGGGTGTTTTGGACGGTGAGGGCGGTGATGGCAGCCATGCCGTAGCCGCCGTGGGCCGCAATGCTTTTCAGGTCGGCCTGGATGCCGGCGCCGCCGGAGGGATCGGAACCGGCGATGGACAGGACGCGTGGGATGTCCCGCAGGACGCCGGCCGCTTGGGGCTGCGTCAGGGTGGATTGCGTTGATGTTGCTGTTGCTGATGCGGGCGCTGCTGGAGGCAGGACTGATGTTGACGACAAAGAAGACATCCCTTCGCCGGTGCTAGCCGGACAGGTTCAACGGGTGTGGATCTCAGCCGGCCTTCTGCGCGGCACCCCGTGTCAGTCACCCAGCGTAGCGTTTTTGGGTGGAATCCCTGTTAAAGGTGACGCCGGGGCTGCGTCCAGTGCTGTTCCCTCCGTGGATACCCCCGACTGCAGCCCCCTGTTAAGAACGCATGCCAGATAAAGGCTAGTGCCATAAAAGGCGAGTGCCTTAAAGGCGAATGCCCGGCTGGGCCGTGAGAAATCACGGCCCAGCCGGGCATCCCGACAGCGCGGCTCCGCCGAGCAAAGCTCCTGCTGCCAGCAGCTCCTGCTCTTAGAACCCTGCTGTTAGAGTTCCGACGCCGGCACTCCTACGCCCAAAATGATCGGAGCCTCGGCTCCGGCCGTCCGGTCCCCCGTGGCAACCTTCGCCGGCTCCGGGGCCTTGGCCGAATGCGAGTGTCCTTCCGGCGCTGTGTGCGTACCTTCGTGGTGTTCCACCGAGGTGGCGTTGGCAGCACCCTGGGCACGGCTGGCGCTCCTGTTACGGCGCGGGCGGCGGGAGCGTGACTGCTCAGCCGTGTGGTCGGAGTAGTCCTTCTCCTCCACCGCGGGCTCCGGCTGGCGGGCAGGACGTCCCGCCTGGATCTGCTCACGTCCGGCCTGCTCACGCCCGGCCTGCTCACGCCCGGCCTGCTCCGCCTGGACACGTTCGGGCTCCGCCTGCGGAAGGGCAGCCTGCAGGCGTTCCTCTGCCGGAGCGGGCTCGCCCAGGTGGGCGAATGCCTCAGCCAGGCGGTCCAGTGTCAGCGCCGGCTTCTGTGCCTGGTCCTCGGCGTGCTCCACGAACGGCAGCACCACCTGCTCACCGCCGAATGTCAGCACGGCCGCAGGTCGGCCTGACGTGTCAGGCTGGTGCCGCTCGGGCACTGCAGCAGGCGTGGCCTGCTCTGCTTCCGGGGAGGCCTGTGCCTGAACTCCGCGGGCGGCAGCCTGGGCCGCCTCGTCGTCGTGCAGGTGCGCCGCGTGTGCTGCGGCCGCAATGTTGGCAAGAGCCGCCCTGGTGGCCTCAGCCTTGGCATGGCGCTCGGCGTCGCTGGGATCGGGGTGGACCGTGTGGATCTGGATGGGTGCAGCCGGAGCCACGTCCAGCGGCTGGCCTCCCCGTCCGCGGCGCCGTTTGCGGTCCGGACGTGCGCCCGGCTGGTTTTCGGTCCGCTGGGCGTCCGTCCGTTCCGGGCGCTGGGCGTCCGGGCGGCTGTCAGAGCGCTGTACGTGGTGCTCGGCGGCAACAATGTTGGCCCGGCGGTGCTCCACGGGATCATCGTGGGTGACGATGCCGCGGCCGGCACAGACCTCGCACTGCTCTCCGAAGACTTCGAGAAGCCCTGTACCCATCCGCTTGCGGGTCATCTGGACAAGGCCCAGCGAGGTGACCTCGGCCACCTGGTGCTTGGTACGGTCGCGGCCCAGGCACTCCACCATCCGGCGCAGCACCAGGTCCCTGTTGGACTCCAGCACCATGTCGATGAAGTCGATGACGATGATGCCACCGATGTCGCGGAGCCTGAGCTGGCGGACAACTTCCTCGGCCGCTTCCAGGTTGTTCTTGGTGACGGTTTCCTCAAGGTTTCCGCCGCTGCCGGTGAACTTGCCGGTGTTGACGTCCACCACTGTCATGGCTTCAGTGCGGTCGATCACCAGGGAACCGCCCGACGGCAGGAACACCTTGCGGTCCAGTGCCTTGTGAATCTGCTCATCGATCCGCCAGGCCGCGAAGATGTCCTGATCCTTGGTCCACTTTTCCAGCCGGCCCACCAGGTCAGGCGCAACATAGGTGACGTAGGCCTCGATGGTGTCCCAGGCCTCCTCGCCGGAGACGATCAGCTTGGAGAAGTCCTCATTGAAGACGTCGCGGACCACCTTGATGGTGAGGTCCGGTTCGCCGTACAGCAGTTCCGGGGCGAGGATCTTGGTGGACGTGGATTGGCCTTCGATGCCCTCCCACTGCGCCCGCAGCCGGTTGATGTCGTGGGTGAGCTCCTCCTCGGACGCGCCCTCGGCGGCGGTGCGGACAATAACGCCTGCGTGCTCCGGGAGCCGGTCCTTCAGGATGCGCTTGAGGCGGTTACGTTCGACGTCGGGCAGCTTGCGTGAGATTCCGGTCATGGATCCGCCGGGCACGTACACAAGGTAGCGGCCTGGAAGGGAGATTTGGCTGGTCAGGCGTGCGCCCTTATGGCCCACGGGGTCCTTGGTGACCTGGACCAGGACGGTATCTCCGGATTTCAGCGCGTTCTCGATGCGGCGCTGCTTGCCTTCGAGGTTGACGGCCTCCCAGTTCACTTCGCCGGCATAGAGCACGGCGTTGCGGCCGCGTCCGATGTCAACGAAGGCTGCTTCCATGGACGGCAGCACATTCTGGACCTTGCCCAGGTAGACGTTGCCGATCAGCGAATCCTGCTGCGTCTTGGAGACGAAGTGCTCAGCCAGGACGCCGTCCTCCAGCACTGCGATCTGTATTCTGTCGTCGCGCTGGCGGACGATCATCTGCCGGTCCACCGACTCCCGGCGGGCAAGGAACTCGGCCTCGGTGATGACGGTGCGGCGGCGGCCAGTGTCGCGGGACTCCCGGCGACGCTGCTTCTTGGCTTCGAGCCTGGTGGAGCCCTTGACACTGGTCACCCGGTTGTTGACTACCGGCTCGGTAACGGCGCGGGGAGCACGGACACGGGTCACTGTGTTGGGCGGGTCATCGTCCCCGCCACCGGTAAGTTCGAGGTCCTGCTCACCGCGGCGGCGACGGCGACGGCGGCGGGAGGTCACGCCCTCTTCAGCCTGACCGGCAGACTCTTCATCGGCGTCGTCCGCGGTGCTGTCCTGGGCGCCTTCGGCGCTATCACCCTCAAGGTCACGGCCGCCGGTGCGGCTCCGTCCGCGGCGGCCACGGCTGCGGCGCCGGCCGCGGATGCCGGCGTCATCGCCGGAGCCGTCCTCGGCGTCGTCGTCCTCTGCTTCTTCCACAGCTGCAGCCGGAGCAGGAGGAGCCTGGCGGACCACGGTGCTCAGGTCCGGGGCCTGGAACAGCACAGACGTGGGCGACGGCTCCAGGAAAAGCGATCCAAAGGGGCTGGCGGCCGGTGCTGCTTCCTCGGCCTTGGCTTCCACTGCCGGCTCGGGTGCCGGTGCGGCTTCAGGCTCTGGTGCGGTTTCAAGCTCCCTGTCCGTGGGGGCAGCGGCGTCTTCAGCAGCGACTTCCTGACCTGCGGACGTTTCTTCTTCGGCGGCCACGGGTTCGGCCGCCGGGGCGGACAGTGGCTCGGCTGCGGACCTTGGCTCGGCGGCGGACATCTTGCGGGTGGCAACACGGCGACGGCGCACAGGCTTCGCCTCGGCTTCGGCGTCGGGACCAGCAGCGGCAGCTTCCGGGTCAGGCTGGGCGGCGGCAGGCTGATCATTCACGACGGTGCCGGCCTCCTCTACAGCGAAGGCAGGAAGGGGCTCTGCTGTGTCAGCCTTCTTGCGGGCGCGTGTGCGGCGGACAGGCGCCTTGGCTTCCGGGGCCTCTGCGACAGGTGCGTCCGCCGACGGGGCGCCCGTTGCGGATGCGTCCGCCACGGCTGTCTCCATGGCCTCACTTGCTGCCGGGGCAGCCTTCCGCCGGGTCCTGGTGGCTTTCTTCGGAGCTTCCGGGGCTCCCGCGTCATCGCTAACTGCTGCATTGTCGTTAACGGCTAGGACTTGTTCATTTTCCATATGTGGCAACACTCCTGCCCCTGACGTACCGCCACATCCGGCACCCATTGGGGCACATATTGTCAAAACCCGCAGGCATTGACAGAAGTCAAGTGGATACTCCCAGGTTCGCACCGGCAGTGGGGTGCGGCAGCCCGTGGGAGCCGTCGGCTGTGTTCTGAAAACCCGTTGTTCTACACGCCACAACCAGGTGCCGACCAATGGAATTGCGGGAAGCCGGATCAGAGAATCCGATGCCTGCCCTGCTCATCATTGGCGGTCTTGGGAACAAGCCACCGGACCGGAGTCCGAATGTGGGTCGGTCTCCAGCCACGTTCATTCTCTCACACACCGGCTCGAAGACGGCGGAGGCAACCGCATCCGGTCAGTGGCTGGTTCTGCAGGCTGAGTCCCGTCCCCAGCCGCCGGCGTTACAATCAGGGCAAGGAGCACCCGATGCAAAGGACGCAACGAACCATGCCCAGTATCTCCCCTGCCAGGGGCGCCGGAAGCCCGGCCTCAGCCGCCGTGGCAGCGCCGGAACCCATCACGGACGCTGGCGTGCCACCCATGGCCCGAAACCGGCCGTTTGGCTGGCTTTTGGTCATCACCGGGGCCATCGGCTGGCTGGCTTCCGGAATCCTCGTGCTGGAAAAGCTCGAGGTACTCAAGGATCCGAACCACACCACTGTCTGCGACGTTAACCCGTGGATCTCGTGCGGTCAGGTAATGCAGACGCCGCAAAGCTCCGTGTTCGGGTTCCCCAACATGTTCATTGGCATCGTCGCTTTCGCGGTCATCATCACCACGGGCATGGCCCTGCTGGCCGGCGCCAATTTTGCCCGCTGGTACTGGCTGGGACTCCAGGCGGGCGTGACGCTGGGCTTTGCGTTTGTGGTGTGGCTGTGGTTCCAGGCCTTGTATGAAATCCACATCCTGTGCCCGTTCTGCATGGTGGTCTGGGCTGCCATGATCCCCCTGTTCGTCTGGGTGACAGTCCGGAACATCACGCAGGGCGCCATCCCGGTGCCTGCCGGTGCCGCCCGTATCGTGGGCGAGTCGGGTTGGATCGTGACCGCGCTGCTGTACGTGGCTGTCATCGCCACCATCTTCTTCGCCTTTATCCAGGTGTTCGTGGGAACCTCAGGCTTCTAGTTCCAGCCGCACCCCCACCACACAGCCCCCACAGACAGCGCGAACGAACACTTGAGGCCCCTGTTCCTTTCAAAACAGGGGCCTCAAGTGTTCGTTCGCGCCATAGTGGGCGAAGGATTCGATCCGAAAAGAACCTAGTCCTGGAACCAGATCTTGATTTCGCGCTCCGCGGAGTCCACCGAATCTGATCCGTGGACAAGGTTCTGCTGCACCTTCAGGCCCCAGTCGCGGCCAAAGTCGCCGCGAATGGTGCCGGGTGCTGCCGTCGTGGGGTCCGTGGTGCCGGCGAGGGAGCGGAAGCCTTCGATGACGCGGTGGCCTTCGAAGATCGCCGCCACTACCGGGCCGCTGAGCATGAACTCCACGAGCGGCTCGTAGAACGGCTTGCCCACGTGTTCCTCATAATGCTGCTCCAGCAGCTCACGGCTTGCGTCCACCTTCTTCAGCTCGGCAAGGGTGTAACCCTTGGCCTCGATGCGGCTCAGGATGGCGCCGCTCAGGTTACGGGCCACGCCGTCGGGCTTAATCAAAACCAGGGTGCGCTCAATGCTCACGGTTGCTCCAATGCGTTGGTGGGGTTTCGGGACAATTCTACGAGGCTTCGGGATGCGCGGCGTTCCACTGTGCCTGCTCGAGTTCCCGCTGGGCCGCCTCGGAATCGATCCTGATGCCCGTACGGATGCCGTACCACCAGGCCAAGCCAAAGAGCGCACCCACCAGGAACATCATGGGTTCCACGATGCCGATAAGAATCAGCACGATCTGCAGGATCCACCCCAGGGCGATTCCCCAGGGCTTTGCCAGCACCGCACAGGCGAGGATCATCACCACGCTGAGGGCGATGCCAACACCCAGGATCAGCGCCGGCGGAAACTCTCCCAGCTTGAGCCCAAAGACGGCCAGCGTGGCGAAGAATGCCACAAAGGCCTCGAGCAGCAGGACAGTGGAGGCGAACATCACCTTGGTTGAGCGGCGCTTTTTCGGCATTCCCGGACGCCACTCCCGCTGGGCTTTCGTCAGCCTGGCCATCGGCTAAGCCTCCGTCTTTCCCAGCAGGATCCGCGCTTCGGCGACGAGAGTGATGGAGCCTGTCACCAGCACTCCGCCGGAGAGGTCGTCGTTCGCCTCTGCACGTTCAACGGCCCATTCCAGGGCGTCGTCGAGCTTCTCGGCTATGTGGACGTTGTCCTCGCCGAAGCCCATTTCCACGGCAAGCTCCGCGAGCTCGGCGGCGGGCACCGCCCGCGGGGAGTTGGACTGGGTGAAGCAGTACTCATCGGCCACCTCGCCCAAGGATTCCTTGAGCTGGCGAAGGATTTCCTCGGCGTCCTTTTCCTTTAGCACGCCCACCACCGGCACCAGCTTGCTGAAGCTGAAGGCCTCCTGGATCGCTTCGGCGGAAACACGGATGCCGTCGGGGTTGTGCGCTGCGTCCACGATGATGGTGGGCGCTGTCCGGACAACCTCAAGGCGGCCGGGCGAGGTGACGCTGGCGAATGCTTCCTGGAGCAGCTCGGCGTCGAGTTCCTTTTCGCCGCCGAAGAACGCTTCCAGTGCGGCCACGGCCACAGCCGCGTTCTGGGCCTGGTGCGCGCCGTGCAGCGGTACGAGGACTTCCGGATACCGGCCTGCGATGCCCTGGATGCTGACCACCTGGCCGCCCACGGCAACCGTCCGGGATTCGACGCCGAACTCCACGCCTTCGAACCGGAACGGGACACCCACGTCCTTGGCCTTTTCGAGCAGCACCTGGGCAGCATCCACCGGCTGGGCTGCGCTGATCAGGTACCCGCCGGGCTTGATGATGCCGGCCTTTTCATACGCGATGTCCTCGGTGGTATCACCCAGCAGGTCTGTGTGGTCCAGGGAAATGGGCGTGATGACGGACACCTGGCCGTCCCCTACGTTGGTGGCGTCGGTGATGCCGCCCAGGCCCACTTCAATCACCGCGACGTTGACAGGCTGATCGGCAAAGATGGCAAAGCCAAGGATGGTGAGGCATTCGAAGTAGGTCAGCCGGGGTTCACCGGCCGCCGTCAGTTCGTCGTCCACGATCTGCAGGTACGGGCGGATTTCATCCCAGATCCGGACAAACGTGGCATCAGATACCGGGTGGCCGTCAATGCTGATCCGCTCGGTGACCTTGGACAGGTGCGGGCTGGTGTAGCGGCCCGTACTCAGTCCGTGGGCGCGGAGGCCGGCTTCAATCATCCGGGCCGTGGAGGTTTTGCCGTTGGTCCCGGTCACATGAATGATCGGGAAGGCCTTGTTTGGCTCCCCCAGCACGTCCATGGCGCGGAACAGCGGCGCCAACCGGGGTTCCATCTTGTTTTCCGGAGCCCGGCCGAGCAACTCGGCGTAGACGCTCTCAACGGAGAATTCGTCGCTCATGTCCTAGGCCTCTACTTTTTCGACGGTGATCTGCAGTTCAGTGTCATCTCCGCTGGAGGACATGTGAAGTTCTACTGTGAGCGTTTCGGCGACGACCAGGTTTTCGTTGGCCTTGATGGCTTCCACCATGCTTCTGGGTGCCTGGATACCCGTCCGGATACGGTCGCTGACGTTCAGCCCGGCATCCTTGCGTGCCTGCTGGATGGCGCGGACCATGTCGCGGGCAATGCCCTCAGCCTCAAGCTCCGGGGTGACCTCAGTGTTGAGGACCACAAAACCTCCGCCGGGAAGCACGGCGGCCGCCCTGGTGGCTGGACCAGTACCGGCGCCGGCCGCGGCTTCCGCCACTACGGTCTCCAGCGTGTATTCCTGCGGTTCCAGTTCCAGGCCGCCGGCCGTGACAACGCCTGCCTCGGAGACTGACCAGTCGCCGGACTTGGATCCCTTGATGGCCTGCTGGACGTTTTTCCCGAGGCGCGGACCCGCTGCCCGGGCGTTCACCACGAGCTTCTGCTCAATGCCGAACTCCTCGGGCGAGGCGCTCTCGGCGTCGAGCAGCCTGACGGAACGGATGTTCAGTTCTTCGGCGACGACGGCGGCGAAGCCTCCCAGCGCATCCGCGCCCGGTGCCACAACGGTCAGCTCCTGCAGCGGGAGACGGACGCGGAGGTTGGCAGCCTTGCGGAGTGAAGATCCGGTGGAGCAGATCTGCTGCACCCGGTCCATCGCTTCGACCAGGGCCGGGTTGGCCGGGAACAGGTCCGCATCGGGCCAGTCGGCGAGGTGCACGGAGCGCCCGCCGGTCAGGCCCCGCCAGATTTCCTCGGACACCAGCGGCAGCAGCGAGGCAGCCACGCGTGAGACGGTTTCCAGCGCCGTGTAGAGGGCGTCGAAAGCGTCAGCATTCTCGTCGAAGAAGCGCTGGCGGCTGCGGCGGACATACCAGTTGGTGAGCATGTCCAGGTAGCTGCGGAGTTCATCGCAGGCCCCTGAAATGTCGTAGCCGTCCAAATGCCCAGTGACGTTGCGGACCAGGTCGCCGGTGTTGGCCAGCAGGTACTGGTCAAGGGTGTCCTGGTAACCGTCGTAGCGCAGGGTGGCGTCGTACCCTTTACCGCCGTTGGAAGCATTCGTGTACAGCGTGAAGAAGCTGTAAACGTTCCAGAGCGGCAGGATGACCTGACGGACGCCGTCGCGGATTCCCTGCTCGGTGACCACGAGGTTGCCGCCGCGCAGGATGGGGCTGGCCATCAGGAACCAGCGCATGGCGTCCGAGCCGTCACGGTCCAGGACCTCTGAGACGTCCGGGTAGTTGCGCAGGCTCTTGGACATCTTCTGCCCGTCAGAGCCCAGCACGATGCCGTGGCTGATGACGTTGCGGAAGGCCGGCCTGTCGAACAGCGCGGTGGAGAGGATATGCAGCATGTAGAACCAGCCGCGGGTCTGGCCGATGTACTCCACGATGAAGTCGGCGGGGTTGTGGGTATCGAACCAGGCTTCGTTCTCGAAGGGGTAGTGAACCTGGCCGTAGGGCATCGATCCGGAGTCGAACCAGACATCCAGCACGTCCTCCACCCGGCGCATCACGGATTGCCCCTCTTCGGGGGTGCGCGGATCGTCCGGGTTGGGCCGGGTCAGCTCGTCGATGAAGGGGCGGTGCAGGTCAACCTGGCCGTCCTTGTTCAGCGGCAGGCGGCCGAAATCGGCCTCGATCTCTGCCAGTGAACCGTAGACGTCGGTCCGCGGGAACTCAGGGTCGGATGACTGCCATACCGGGATGGGACTGCCCCAGTAGCGGTTGCGGCTGATGGACCAGTCGCGGGCGTTGGCCAGCCACTTGCCGAACTGGCCTTCCTTGACGTTGCCGGGGATCCAGTTGATCTCCTGGTTCAGTTCGGACATCCGGTCCTTGAACTTGGTGACCTCCACGTACCAGGACGACACCGCACGGTAGATCAGCGGATTGCGGCAGCGCCAGCAGTGCGGGTAGCTGTGCTCGTAGCTTGCCTGCCGGACCAGCCTGCCCTGCGCACGAAGTACCTGGGTGATGGGCTTGTTCGCCTCAAAGACCTGCAGGCCCGCGATGTCATGCAGGTCGCCGTGCTTGAACAGCGGCAGGAACTTTGCTCCTTCATCCACCGACAGCACCACGGGGATACCGGCCTCTTCACAGATCTTTTGGTCATCTTCGCCGTAGGCCGGCGCCTGGTGCACGATGCCGGTGCCGTCGGTGGTGGTTACGTAGTCTGCCGGCAGGATGCGCCAGGCGTTCTGGGTGCCGAACTTCTCGGTGTCGCTGAAATCTTGCCAAAGCGGCTCGTACTGCAGGCCCTCAAGCTCCGCGCCCGTGTGCGTGGACGTAACGGCGGCTGCGGCGGCGTCGAAATCGTCGTAGCCGAGATCCTTGGCGTACGTGCCCAGCAGGTCAGCGGCCAGCAGGAAGCTTCCGGTGACGGGAGCCTCCGGCGACGCGGCCTTGATCCCGTGCGGGCCGGCTGGAAGCACCGCATAGGTGATTTCAGGCCCGACGGCGAGCGCGAGGTTGGTGGGCAGGGTCCAGGGTGTGGTGGTCCAGGCGAGCGCCTGGACTCCTGCCAACTCCTGCGAGAGCGCGGACGTTCCGGCTGTGATGGGGAAGGTGACGGTGACTGTCTGGTCCTGGCGGTTCTTGTAGACGTCGTCATCCATGCGCAGCTCATGGTTGGACAGCGGCGTCTCGTCTTTCCAGCAGTACGGCAGCACGCGGTACCCGTTGTACGTCAGGCCTTTTTCGTGCAGCTGCTTGAAAGCCCAGAGGACGGATTCCATGTACTCGACGTTGAGGGTCTTGTAGTCGTTCTCGAAGTCAACCCAGCGAGCCTGGCGGGTGACATAGCTCTTCCATTCATCCGCGTACTTCATCACCGAAGCGCGGCAGGCGTCGTTGAACTTGTCGATGCCCATGGCCTCGATCTGGGTCTTGTCGGTCATGCCCAGCTGTTTCATTGCCTCCAGCTCGGCGGGCAGCCCATGGGTGTCCCAGCCGAACCGGCGCTCGACCCGCTTGCCGCGCTGGGTCTGGTAGCGCCCCACCAGGTCCTTGGCATAGCCGGTGAGCAGATGGCCGTAGTGTGGCAGGCCGTTGGCGAAAGGAGGGCCGTCGTAGAAGACGAATTCGTTGCTGCCGGGCTCGCCGCCGGGCGCATCGGCACTTCGCTGGTCGATGCTTGCCTGGAAGGTGCCATCCTGGTCCCAGTACTTCAGGATGCGCTCTTCGATCTCCGGGAACTTCACGGAGGCGGGCACGGTGGCCGCCGCGCTGCCGGAAGCTGAGGCTGAGGCTTTGGGGTAATACGTCATTCTCGACATCCTGGGTTGAGCTGATGAACACATGTTCCGTTCAGGATGCGAGGACGGCCTCGGTGCTGTCCTGGGACTGCACGCTGACCGCGGTACCACCTCACTTACCGGTAACGCCCCCACGAAAGGGGACTGCCTACCGGCCGCTCATTACTGCTGTGACGGGCTTACCCGTCCGGTTCTACTGACGATGCGGGCCAACCGGCCCAAAACGCGTTCTTCCGGAAGCTCACCGGTGATAGCCGGGTCATAGCCAAGTTCGAGTCTACTATCGCCAGGGCGTTCACCGCCATTCCTGGGCAGGGCCCAACTGGAACCGCGGAATCGTTGGAAGTGCGGGCCAGGCCACCAATAATGGGGGGATGGAGAGCGGCGGCACCAACGGGCGGCGACAGTTCCGCCGCAGCAGTGCCTTCTGCTGGGTCATAGCTTTCCTCCTGTGTCTTCCAGGCGCCGGCCTGACCGCAGTGCGGCTGGTGCCGTGGGACCTCGGCACGCCCTGGATCCAGCTCTTGTCCGTGTTCCCGGCAACCGTGATGGTGACACTGGTGTCCGCCATGGTCGCGCTGCTGGCCGTTTGGCTGGACTTCCGACGCAGCAGGACCCTTCTGGCTGCGGTGGTGGCTGGCGTGCTGGTGGTGCAGCTTGGCATGGTCCTGCCCCGGGTCCTTCCGGAGGGCGGAATGGACCCGGAAGCGGCGGCGCAGGCTGCCAGCGCGGACGCAGGCCGTGAACTGACGGTGATGGCCCTCAATGTGGGGCCCCCCGGGGTTGACGCGGGTGCCATCCTGGCCGAGGCACGGGCCCGGAAGGTTGACGTGCTGGCCCTGCCCGAGCTGGCCCATGCCAGCCTGGAGTCGCTGGACCAGGCAGGAGTGGCAGCCGAATTCTCCCACCGGGCACTGGACGTTGACTGGGCGGGCACGGGCAGCGGCATCTTCTCCCGCTTCCCATTGCAGACCGTGGAGCGGGTACCGGGCAGCGTTTTCTACCAAAGCCGGGCGGTGGCAACTATTCCAGGTGGCGGGCAAGGCCTGTATCTCACTGCCGTGCATGTCGACTCTCCGCGCCCAGGCCACACGCCCTACTGGCGCGCCGAGCTGCGGCAGCTCGGCGAACTCAGGCGGGATATGCAAGGGTCTCCCCCGGTCATCCTGTTGGGTGACTTCAATGCGGGGCATGATCACCGCGAGTTCCGCGCCCTGCTGGATACGGGGCTGACAGACGCCGCTGCGTCAGTGGGCAAAGGGCTGGCCCCCACCTGGCCGCAGAACAGCCGGATTCCGCCGTTTGTGGCACTGGACCATGTGCTGGTCAGCCCAGGTATCACGGTACTGACGTTCGACACCGTCAAGATCGCAGGAACCGATCACTCCGCTGTTGTGGCCACCTTGAGCCTGCCCCGGTGACTGAGGGCGGCATGCACCGGTGACTGCGCGCGAGCGCCGCATACAGAGCCGGTGCGGTGTGATGGCAACGGCTGCCTAGACTCTGTGCATGACTGTTTCCACCCGGGTCCGCGCAAAAACGCGCCCTGCAGCGCTCTTCAGCTGGTTGTCGCTCATTGCCGCTGTCCCGGTGGCGGTCCTCTCGGCCTTCCGGGCCGTTCCTGCCGAATGGCCGGTACTGGTGGTCCAGCTCCTGTCCTTCACCCCATGGCTGGCGCTGCCCGCTGCGGTATCGCTCCTCTTGGCTCTCCTGGGCAGGCGCCGGTGGCAGCAGGTTGTGGCGGCGCTGCTCCTTGGCTGCCAGGCGTTTTGGCTTTTCCCGTTGGATGCAAGCCGCCCGGCAGCCGACATGACAGGGGCCAGCGTTGAACTGAAGGCCATGACCATCAATTCTGAGTACGGCCAGGCAGATGCCGCCGGCATCGTGCGCCTTGTCCGGGAGAAGGGCGTGGGCCTGCTGACTGTCCAGGAGCACTCCCAGGACCTGCAGGACAGGCTTTCAGCCGAGGGCCTGGACGTGCTGCTGCCGCACAGGATCAGCGACCCCACCGACGACGCGGCGGGCAGCGCGGTGTACTCGCTCTTCCCCCTGGAGCAGGTGGGCCTGATCCCGGACACACCCTTCAAGATGCCAACGGTCCGCCTGACAGCCCGCCACGGATCGTCCATAGCAGTGCTCGAAGTGACAAATGTCCATACACTGCCGCCGGTTGACCACCGGGTTGAGCAATGGCGCAGCGACCTCGCAGCCCTGGGAAGGTCAGCGGAACGCCCCGGCAACCGGCTCCTGATCGGCGACTTCAACGCGACCTTTGACCATCCTGAGTTCCGGGAACTGCTGGCTGCCGGGCATCCCGGAGACGCCAGCCCCGGTGGAAACCAGTCCGGGCTTGTGGATGTCGGTGTCGCGGCCGGCTCAAGGCTGGTCCCCACCTGGCCCATGGAAGGCCTCATGCTTCCCGGCATCGCCATCGACCACCTGGTGACCAGCCCGGGCGTGGGCAGCTCCGGGTATGAAATCCACCCGGTGGAGGGAACGGATCACGCGGCAGTCCTGGCAACCCTCGCCATCCCCGCCACCCGACCGGCCCTAGCCCACGTCAGCCCGACTCAGCCCCTGCGGATAATTTTGTGGTTGGCGGCTTGGGCAACAGGCCTGATTACGATCTGATCGAGATTGACGTGATGCGGGGCGCTCACGGCGTACCGCACCACATCCGCTACATCCGCGGCGGTCAGGGGTTTCTCGACGCCCTGGTAGACCTTTTCGGCGGCCTGCCGGTCACCGAGCCGGTTCAACGCGAATTCCTCAGTCTGCACAAGGCCGGGAGCCACCTCGATGACGCGGATGTTGTGTTCTGCTTCCTCAAGTCGCAGCGCCCCCGTCATTGCGTGCTGGGCAAACTTCGCTGCGTTGTAGCCGGCGCCGCCCTCATACGCCACCAGGCCGGCCGTGGACGTCAGGTTCAGGACAGTTCCTTCCCCGTTGGCGCGCAGCATCGGCAGGAACGCCCGGGTCAGCTTCATGGTGCCGAGCACGTTGACCCGGTACATCCACTCCCAGTCCTCACTGCTGGCCGCACCCACAGGATCGGCACCCCTTGCTCCGCCGGCAATGTTGATCAGCGTTCCGATCCCTCCTGCCTCCGTCACGCGGGCCAGCAGCTGCGCAACGTCAACGTCTTCGGTGATGTCAGCAGGAATCGCGACGGCGCCGGTTTCGGTTTCCAGGGCGGCAAGCCTTTCGGCGCGGCGTGCCACGGCGAAGACCGTCCAACCGTCGGCCCTGAGCGCCTGCACTGTCGCCTCGCCGATGCCGGTACTGGCGCCCGTGACTACCGCCGCCCTGTTCTGCGCCGTCTTGTTCTGTGCCGCCCTGTTCTGGCCCGCCTTGTCTTGTGCTGTCATCTCCTGGAACTCCTCAGTCATGGCACCCACAGTAACGGCATCAGCGGGCTGCGGCAGGACCACAGTGCTCCGGGATGAAGAGACCATGAAACAATTGGCAAATGGCTGAAACACATCAGGGTACAGACACGCCCTCCACCGCCCCTATCAACGTTCCGGACAAGCCTGCCCTTGAAGGGCTCGAAGCTGCCCTCACGCAGCGCTGGCTTGCCGAAGGGACCTACAAGTTCGACCCGGACACCACCCGTGACCAGGTCTACTCCATCGACACTCCCCCGCCCACGGCGTCGGGATCGTTGCATGTAGGTCACATGTTCTCCTACACCCAGACAGACGTGCTGGCCCGATACCAGCGGATGATCGGCAAGAACGTCTTCTACCCGATGGGCTGGGACGACAACGGCCTCCCCACGGAACGCCGTGTACAGAACTACTACGGCGTGCGGTGCGACCCAGCCATCGCTTACGACGCCAACTATCGTCCGCCGGCCCAGCCCGCCAAGAACCAGCGCGACTTCGACGTCGTCTCGCGCCGGAACTTCATCGAGCTGTGTGAAGAACTTGCTGTTGAGGACGAGAAAGTCTTCGAGAACCTGTTCCAGACTCTTGGCCTGTCCGTCGACTGGGCCCTCACGTACCGGACCATTGACGAGAACTCCCGGGCAGTCTCCCAGCGCGCCTTCCTGGCCAACCTGGCTGCCGGTGATGCCTACATGGCAGAAGCCCCCACGCTGTGGGACGTGACGTTCCGGACCGCGGTGGCCCAGGCCGAACTTGAGGACCGCGAAGTGGCCGGCGCGTATTACCGCTACCCGTTCTTCACCGAGGACGGCGAAAAGATCTATATCGAGACCACCCGCCCCGAGCTGCTGGCCGCCTGCGCCGCGCTGGTGGCCAACCCCGACGACGAACGGTACCAGCCGCTGTTCGGCAAGAAGGTCACTTCCCCGGTCTTCGGTGTTGAGGTTGAGGTCATGGCCCACCCGCTGGCCAAGGCAGACAAGGGCTCCGGCATCGCCATGGTGTGTACCTTCGGCGACCTGACCGACGTCACCTGGTGGCGTGAACTGCAACTGCCAACGCGTGCCATCGTGGGCCGTGACGGCAGGATCGTGGGCGAGACGCCTGACTGGATCACCACCGACGCCGGCCGCGAGGCCTTCGCCGCCATCGCGGGCAAGACCGCCTTCAGCGCCAAGGAAGCAGTGGTGGAACGCCTGGCGGCGGAGGACCTCCTCGACGGCGAACCCAAAAAGATCATGCACCCGGTGAACTTCTACGAAAAGGGCGACAAGCCCCTTGAGGTGGTCACGTCACGGCAGTGGTACATCCGCAACGGCGGCCGGGACGAAGACCGGCGCGAACGCCTGATCGCGCGGGGCCATGAAATCGACTTCCATCCGGCCTTTATGCGTTCGCGCTACGAGAACTGGATCGCGGGCCTGAACGGTGACTGGCTGGTTTCCCGCCAGCGGTTCTTCGGCGTGCCCATCCCCGTCTGGTATCCGCTGGACGCCGACGGCAACCCTAACTATGACGCACCGATCGTGCCCGCTGACGAACAGCTTCCGGTAGACCCGGCCGCTGATGCAGCGCCTGGCTTCGACGAGGCCCAGCGTGATGTGCCGGGCGGCTTTACCGGCGACGCCGACATTCTGGATACCTGGGCCACGTCCTCGCTGACACCGAAGATCGTGGGCGGCTGGAGCCGGGATGCGGAACTCTTCGCCAAGGTGTTCCCGTTCGACCTTCGTCCGCAGGGCCACGACATTATCCGCACCTGGCTGTTCTCCTCGGTGGTGCGCGCTGATGCGCTCGAGAACTCCGCGCCCTGGAAGCATGCGGCCATCTCCGGCTGGATCCTGGACCCGGACCGCAAGAAGATGTCCAAATCCAAGGGCAACGTGGTGGTGCCCACCGACGTCCTGGAGGAGTACGGCTCAGATGCTGTGCGCTACTGGGCCGCCTCCGCAAAGCTTGGCGCCGACACTGCCTATGAGATTGCCCAGATGAAGATCGGCCGGCGCCTGGCCATCAAACTCCTGAACGCCTCCAAGTTCGTCCTGAACCTCGGGGCCACGGAGGACTCAGTCCTGTCCGGCGACCTGTCGGTCCTGACCAATCCCCTGGACCGTGCGGTGCTGGCCCAGCTCGCAGACGTTGTGCGCCAGTCCACCAAGGCCTTTGAGAACTACGACTATGCCCGGGCCCTGCAGATCACGGAGAGCTTCTTCTGGCAGTTCACCGATGACTATGTGGAGCTCATCAAGGACCGCGCTTATGGTGCGGCCGGCGAGCAGGAACAGGCATCAGTGCTGGCTGCCTTGGCCACAAGCCTGGACACCCTGCTCAGGCTGTTCGCCCCGTTCCTGCCCTTCGCTACAGAAGAGGTGTGGGGCTGGTGGCGCAACGGCTCCGTCCACCGGGCCCAGTGGCCGGCTGCTGTGGAGATCGACGGCGACACCACCCTGCTGGCCACCGTCGGCACGGCGCTGAGCGGCGTACGCAAGGCCAAGTCCGAGGCGAAGGTCAAGCAGCGCACGGAGGTCCTGTCGGCAACCATCACCGCCACGGAATCCCTCACCACCCAGCTCAAGGCCGGGCTGGGCGACCTGAAGGCAGCCTCCAATGCCCGGGAACTGACTCTGGTTGCGGGCGACGGGGAGCTGACCGTCAGCGACGTTGTCCTTGCACCTGCCGAGGGGACCGCGCCCGCCGGATCCAGCACTGCCTGATCGAGCACTGCCTGATCCAGGCCGGCCGCCCTGTTTGAGGGCAAAGGGGAAGCCCCATCAGCGTTTTGCCGTTGGTGGGGCTTCGACTTTTCGGCCATCCGGTGACGTCTTTGATGGTCTGGCAAGATCCTCAGATCTTCAGGTCTTCCTACCTCGTCACTGGTAGCTTGTATCCGGCTTTGCCGATGGCTGCGTCGGATACATATCACTGAATCTTTGGTTCTTGCGTCCCTCTTCTTTCGAAGTGGGTAAGACCCATTCTGGTCCCGTGCATGTGCATGCGCAAGAGCCCCGGCAGAACTACATGAGAGTAATTCTGCCGGGGCTCCTGCCAGTGCTAAACCGCTCCCAGGCGGGACTTCAGTCGAACTGGGGGCGCTCGGTGCGGCTGCGCTTGATCTCAAAGAAATGCGGGTAGGAGGCCAGGGCAACGGTGGCGTCCCATAGCCCGCCGGCTTGCTCCCCGCGCGGGATGCGGGTCAGGACCGGCCCGAAGAAGGCAGTGCCGTTGAAGGCCACCACCGGAGTGCCAACATCCTGGCCCACCAGCGAGATGCCCTCTTCGTGGCTGGCCCGGAGCTGGGCATCGAAGGCATCTGTCGTGGCAGCCTCGGCCAGCCCGGCAGGAAGGCCGCATTCAGCCAGCGCCTTGCTGATGACGATGCCGTAATCCTTCTCGCCGCCCTCATGGATCTGGGTGCCCATGGCGTCGTAAAGTGCTTTGACGACGTGATCGCCGTGCTGCTCCTTCGCCGCGATGATGACCCGAACCGGTCCCCAGGCCTTGTCCATGGCTTCACGGTACCCGGGGTCCAGCTCGCGGCCTTCGTTAAGGACAGCAAGGCTCATGACATGCCAGACGGTCCTGATGTCGCGCACTTCTTCCACTTCGCCGATCCAGCGGGACGTAATCCAGGCGAAGGGACAGATTGGATCGAACCAGAAGTCAGCCTGGTTGGTGGCAGTTTCAGTCATGGGTAATTTCCTCCGGGGACGCGGACGGGACACAGTGGAGATGCGGGATGGACGTCAGGGCGACCGCTGGAACTCGCCGCGGCCAGGTCAGGCTGATTTACGGCGCTTCGTTTCATGCGGAATCATGGTGGGCTCAGCCTTGCTGAGCACCACGTCAGCGGTGATGACGACGCTGGCGACGTCCTCACGGCTCGGGAGATCGAACATGACCGGCAGCAGGACTTCCTCCATGATGGCACGCAGGCCACGGGCACCGGTACCGCGCTCAAGGGCCTGATCGGCGATGGAGTCCAGGGCGTCGTCGTCGAAAAGCAGTTCCACGCCGTCGATCTGAAACATCTTCTGGTATTGCTTGACCAGGGCGTTCTTGGGTGTGGAGAGGATCTGGATGAGGGCCTCGCGGTCCAGGCTGGATACCGTGGTGATCACTGGCAGCCGGCCGATGAACTCGGGAATGAGCCCGAATTTCAGCAGGTCCTCCGGCATGACTTCACCGTAGGAGTCCACCTTGTTGCTGGCATCGTTGAGCGGGGCTCCGAAACCGATGCCCTTCCGCCCGGAGCGGGATCCGATGATCTCTTCCAGGCCTGCGAAGGCCCCCGCCACGATGAACAGGACATTGGTGGTGTCGATCTGGATGAATTCCTGGTGCGGATGCTTCCGGCCGCCCTGCGGCGGTACCGAGGCGACGGTGCCTTCGAGGATCTTCAGTAGCGCCTGCTGGACGCCTTCCCCGGAAACGTCCCGGGTGATGGACGGGTTTTCGCTCTTCCGGGAAATCTTGTCGATCTCATCGATGTAGATGATGCCTTGTTCGGCTTTTTTGACGTCGTAATCCGCGGCCTGGATGAGCTTGAGCAGGATGTTCTCCACATCCTCGCCCACATAGCCGGCCTCGGTCAGGGCTGTGGCGTCGGCCACCGCGAACGGCACGTTGAGCCGGCGGGCAAGCGTCTGCGCCAGATACGTCTTGCCGCAGCCTGTGGGGCCGATCAGGAGGATGTTTGATTTGGCGATTTCGACGTCGTCGTGGTGGCCGCCGTCGGCGAGGCTGCCGCTCTTCGGGGCGTGGCCTGCCTGGATCCTTTTGTAATGGTTGTAAACGGCGACGGCGAGGGAGCGCTTGGCAGGTTCCTGGCCAATGACGTATTCCTGCAGGAAGTCGAAGATCTCGCGGGGCTTGGGCAGTTCAAAACTTCCCAGATCGGCGACTTCCGCGAGTTCTTCCTCAATGATCTCGTTGCAGAGTTCAATGCATTCATCGCAGATGTAGACACCGGGCCCGGCAATGAGCTTCCGCACCTGCTTCTGGCTCTTTCCGCAGAAAGAACACTTCAGCAGATCCGTGCTCTCGCCAATCCGAGCCATATGTGAACCCCTTAGTATCTTGCTGCCAGGCAGCTTTGCACCGTTGCTGGAATCAAGACCGCCTGGGAGGACCGCCATGACAACATCCACTCTAAGTCACTTTGGGCACCAAGGGTGGAAAGCGAAGGCCGGTGCGGCCTAAATGAAGTGGGCCGCACCGGCACGAAGAGGTGATTACCTGGTAATCGCCTGCGGCTTGATCTTGCGTGAGTCAAGCACCTGGTCAATCAGGCCGTAGTTCATGGCCTCCTCTGCCGTCAGGATCTTGTCGCGCTCGATGTCGTTGTTGACCTGCTCGGAGGTCCGGCCCGAGTGGTGCGCCAGGGTGTCCTCAAGCCAGGAACGCATCCGCATGACTTCCGCAGCCTGGATCTCCAGGTCTGACGCCTGGCCGCCCTGGCCGCCGGAGAGTGCAGGCTGGTGGATGAGGACCCGTGCGTTCGGAAGGGCCAGCCGCTTGCCCGGCGTGCCCGCCGCGAGGAGGACCGCCGCAGCACTGGCAGCCTGGCCCAGGCAGACCGTCTGGATCTCGGGGCGGATGTACTGCATGGTGTCGTAAATCGCCGTCATTGCGGTGAAGGAACCGCCCGGCGAATTGATGTAGAGGGTGATGTCTCGGTCCGGGTCCGTGGATTCCAGGACCAGCAACTGGGCCATGACGTCGTCAGCGGAGGCATCGTCCACCTGGACACCGAGGAAAATGATGCGGTCCTCGAAGAGCTTGGTGTAGGGGTCCTGGCGCTTGAAGCCGTAGGGCGTGCGTTCCTCGAACTGGGGAAGTACGTAGCGGCTGGTCGGAAGGTTACCGGCAGTCGATCCGAAGTTGTAGGTCATTTTGTTGCTCCTGATCTGAGTTTTCGAAAGTGCCGGGTTATTTCTCGGATGCCGATTCACCTGATGATCCGTTGGCGGTTCCGCCGCCGCCGGAAACGGATCCGGCGTGGGCCGCAATCTTGTCGAAGAAGCCGTATTCGAGGGCCTCGGTGGCCGTGAACCACTTGTCACGGTCGTTGTCCTTGAGGATGGTCTCCACGGTCTGGCCGGTCTGCTCGGCGGTAAGGTCCGCCATGACCTTTTTCATGTGGAGGATCAGTTCAGCCTGGATCTTGATGTCCGACGCGGTGCCGCCGATGCCGCCGGAGGGCTGGTGCATCAGGACGCGGGCGTTGGGAGTGGCATAGCGCTTTCCCTTGGTACCGGAGGAGAGCAGGAACTGGCCCATGGATGCGGCAAGCCCGGTGGCCACTGTCACGACGTCGTTGGGGATGAACTGCATGGTGTCATAGATGGCCATGCCTGCCGTGACGGAACCGCCGGGAGAGTTGATGTAGAGGTAAATGTCCTTTTCCGGATTCTCGGCGGACAGGAGCAGCAGCTGGGAGCAGATGGCGTTTGCGTTGTCATCGCGCACCTCGGAGCCGAGCCAGATGATCCGTTCCTTGAGGAGGCGGTTGTAGATGTAGTTATCCTGGGTTGCCGGATCGACAGTGGCCATCCGTGGGGCCTCGGGGTGCTGTGACATGTGTACTTACCTCTCGCTGGTGACGGTGACATCACTGAACTTCACTACTTGGACACTAACCGTTTTGGGGGTCGATTTGTTCGCCGGAATCGCGCTGTTCGCTGACGGCGCACGATCCCGGCGCAGCCGATGAAGCGGGGCGGTTAAAGCAGGCAGCCCCCGGACCGCAGGGTCCAGGGGCTGGTGCAATGGCAATGCCGGTGCGTGCTAGAACTTCACGGCAGCGGGATCGTCGTTGGCTACAGTTTCGGTCTTTGCCTCTTCGTCGGAGACACCGGCGTCCTCAGCCTCCACCACGGGAGCCTCTTCTTCGCCGCCGGGGCGGACGAAGTCGCTGAGGTCAACGGTCTTGCCGTCGGTGTCGGTGACAGTTGCCTGGCCCAGGACCACGGCCAGCGCCTTGCGGCGGCGGACCTCAGAGACCATCATGGGGACCTGGCCGCTCTGGTCGATGATCTGCGCGAACTGGTTCGGGTCCATGCCGTACTGGCTGGCAGTGGAGACGATGTAGTCGATCAGCTCATTCTGGCTGACGTTGACTTCTTCCTTCTCAGCAATGGCGTCAAGGATGATTTCGTTCTGGAAAGCGCGGGCCGTGTTGGCCTTGACCTCTTCGCGGTGCTCCTCTGTGTCGTGCTCGCCTTCACCGTGGTCGTTGCCCTCCTTGAAGTGGGCCTCGAGCTGCTCTTCGACGACGGAGTCCGGAACCGGAACCTCAACCAGCTCAACGAGCTTGTCCAGGACCTTGTCACGTGCCTCGACGCCCTGCTCAACAATCTTGGAGTCAGCGGCCTGCTTGGCCAGGTCCTCGCGGAGTTCGGCGAGGGTATCGAATTCCGATGCCAGCTGCGCGAAGTCGTCGTCGGCCTCAGGAAGCTCGCGCTCCTTGACGGCCTTCAGGACAACCTTGACCTGTGCGGCTTCACCAGCGTGCTCGCCGCCCACCAGGGTGGTGTCGAAGATGGCGTCCTCGTCGGCGCTGAGGCCGGTGACGGCTTCGTCCAGGCCTTCGAGCATGGTGCCGGCGCCTACCTGGTAGGACAGGCCGGAAGCCGAGTCAACCTCTGCACCGTCAACCGTGGCAGTGATGTCGATGGTGAGGAAGTCGCCGTCGGCCGCAGGGCGGTCTACGGACTTGAGGGTGCCAAAGCGGCCACGCAGTTCATCCAGTGCCTTGTCAACGTCTTCGTCAGAAGACTCTGCCGCCGCAACCTCAACCTTGATGCCGGCGTAGTCAGGCAGCTCGATCTCGGGGCGGACGTCAACCTCGGCGTGGAACTTCAGCTCGCCGTCGGTGGACGTGGGGTCCGGTACTTCGGTGATCTCAACCTCGGGACGGCTCAGCGGGCGGATGCCTGATTCCTGTACCGCGGCCTGGTACCAGCCGTTGAGGCCTTCATTGATGGCGGTCTCCAGGACGTAGCCGCGGCCAACGCGCTGATCGATCAGCTTGGAGGGGACCTTGCCCTTACGGAAGCCAGGGACCTGGATCTGCGAAGCAACAGTCTTGTATGCCTCGTCGATGCTGGGCTTCAATTCCTCAAAGGGGACCTCAACATTGAGCTTGACCCGCGTGGGGGTGAGGTTCTCGACAGCGCTCTTCACGGTCTAAGTACTCCTGGGTTTGTTGGATGGATTCTGCAAACGCAATGTTTTGTCCAGGCCGTGTGGTCCGGGCCGCAGAGTCGGGGTGACAGGATTTGAACCTGCGACTTCCTGCTCCCAAAGCAGGCGCTCTAGCCAAGCTGAGCTACACCCCGTAAGTGCACAGGCAAGTCTACGGTCATACCGGCCGTGTTTGCACATTTGACACTTGGGGTATGAATTAGGTTTAGTTGTATCCGGCTTGAACAGCCAGCCCGGAAGAAACGCAGACACCAGGAAAAGCAGCAAAAAGCTAGACTGGAACTGCAGTTCCCCCGGGGACGTAGCTTAATGGTAAAGCCTCAGTCTTCCAAACTGATTACGCGGGTTCGATTCCCGTCGTCCCCTCCAGCAGATATTCGTTCAGCAGATATTCGTCCAAGGGCGAAAGCGCAAGGACGAAAACGAAGGGCCCCTCACCGAGGGGCCCTTCGTCGTTTTGGCGTGCATGGCAGGGAGTGCACCGCGGAAAGTCACGATTAGCAACCGGAGGGAAAAGCCAGCAAGCTCATGAGGGGGCTTGTGGAGGGGGACGCACGTAACGCACTTCGCCGGACAGAAAGGCCAGGC
Organism: Arthrobacter sp. CDRTa11; assembly: GCF_026427775.1. NCBI lineage: Bacteria > Bacillati > Actinomycetota > Actinomycetes > Micrococcales > Micrococcaceae > Arthrobacter > Arthrobacter sp. CDRTa11. Next base: position 3,190,847 of record NZ_CP044532.1, read on the forward strand.
AATTCCGTGCCAAAACCAAAGAGGCAACCCAATTCCTTGATCCAGAAGTACTTCAGGATCAACCCCGCCGGTTCAGGCGCGGGGGGCCTGGGCGAGCCCAAGCCTGTGGAGCCGGCCTCACGGCACAACGGGGTGCCGGTCCTCGGCCCTGACCAGGCCTTTGTGATGAAGCAAGGAACCACTTACCATACGGACTGGTGCCAGGCCGTGGCCGACAAATGGGACCACGCACCCAGGGGGCTGCTGGTGACGCTGTTGGCGGACATCGGGGCGAGGACTCCGTGCACGGACTGCGATCGGCCCAGGAAGACACGCGGAGTGCCGTCTGCGCGGGCGGACAGGCTGCCGCCCCCGCTCCTCGCGGAAGCCCTGCCGCCTGATGCCACGATCCCGCTGAGGGTTATCGGCGTTGCCCATGGAATTCTCTTCCTGGCGGCCGGTGTGGAGTATCAGGAAGTCCTCCGGAACACAGCTGTGGAGCCTGCCACCATGCTGTTCGTGGACGGGCGGCGGGACGGCATGGTGGTGCGGCTGGACGCCGTTCACGGCGAACCACGCCTGACAGTCCAACTGGACCCCCGGGCTACGTTCCGGGATGGACCGTACCACCTGCGGCTGCGTCGTCCGCTGCTCCGATCGGCCACCAAAGCCTACGCCGTGGATTCCGTTGAACCGGCGTTCCGGAGCAACTCCGCCTAGGCCTGCTGGCAGCCGGGGCACCAATAAAGCTTGCGGCCAGCCAGCTCAGCGAGCGCAATCGGCTCGCCGCAGACCCTGCACGGCCGCCCTTGGCGCTTGTAAACGTAGTGCGCTGCATCGCCTGCAGGCAGGCCGTCACCGTCTCCCCAGTAGAGCGCAGGCGTGGTGATGATCCGCCCGTCACGTACGCCGTCGGACATCACCGCCGCAGTGTCATCCCATAGCTGTCCCGCAGCCAGGACGGACAGCTCATTGCCCGCCCGCCACGGATTAAGGCGCTGGCGGAACAGCACTTCTGCCCGGTAGACATTTCCGACGCCGGCAATCACCTTCTGATCCATCAGCAGTCCTGCGATGGGCGCCTTGCGGGACTGAAGACCAGCTACAAAGCGCCCTCGGTCCGCCGGCAGGTTCCGCAGCGGATCGGGTCCCAGCCTGGCCAGAACCGTGGCCGCATCACCCTCGGTGATGGCGGCGCATGTGGTTGCGCCGCGCAGGTCCGCCCAGCCGTGGGCGCTGACCAGGCGGACGCGCACAGCACCACGGGGATCCGGCGGGCCGGTGTACTCGGCCGGGCCGCCGTCGTCGAATATCTCCCGCTCCCCCACTTTCCGGGGGGCGCCGATGCTGGAGGCACCCCGGAAGCTGGGGTCGCCGCCGAAGTCCCAGGCGCCGTACAGTCCGAGATGCACATGCAGCACCCTTGCGTGGTCAAAATGCAGGAAAAGGTGCTTGCCGTGGGCCCGGGAATCCGTCAAGGTGTGCCCGTCCAGCAACGCCGCGCCGGCGGCAAAGCGTCCCTGCGGGCTGCTGACGGCCAGGCGCTCACCGCAGAAGACGTCGGCAAACTGGCGGGCCAGCCGGCGGACGGAATGGCCTTCGGGCACTACTCGATGACCTCGCCGGTGGCTTCGTACGCGGCGATCTTGCCGATCCTGCGGATGTGGCGTTCGTCGTTGCTGAAAGGCTCGGCCAGGAAGGCTTCGATCAGTTCCGTGGCTTCCTCCACCGTGTGCTGGCGGCCGCCCACTGCCACCACGTTGGCGTCATTGTGCTCGCGGGCCAGGGTGGCGGTGGAGTGGTTCCACGCCAGCGCAGCCCGTACTCCCTTGACTTTGTTGGCGGCGATCTGCTCCCCGTTGCCCGAGCCGCCCAGGACGATGCCCAGGGCATGGACGCCTGCTTTCTGGTCGGCCACCACCGCGAGCGCGGCGTTGATGCAGAAGGACGGGTAGTCATCCTGGGCGTCATAGACCTTGGGCCCGTGGTCCACCACGTCATACCCCTTGGACGTGAGGTGCCTGACCAGGTGGGCGCTGAGTTCCATTCCTGCGTGGTCGGTGGCGATGTGGACCCGCGGGAAGGCAGGGGAAGAAGTCACGACAGTATCCGTTCGTTATAAGCACTGGGGTCAGCCGGGCTGGAACCGGGCCGGGATCAGATCAACACGGACAAGAATACTAGGACTCCGGCGTCCTGTGAGGCTCCGCGTCAGCCAGTACCGGGAGCCGGACCAGGGCCGCCGGCCGCTGCACCCGGCGCACCGCCGCCGTGCGCCCTGGCTGCTACGCGGGTGAGGACTTCGGCGAGCCTGGCCGCCGACGCCGGACTGCCGCCGCTGACAGCCATATTGTGTCCGTCTGTGGTGCGCAGGACGACGGCGGGACCGCTGCTGACCAGCATCGCCTCGGTGCCGCTGTGGTGGCGGTAGCCCCATCCGCCGTAGTCGGCTGCCCGCACCTCCGAGGCGCTGGCCTGGGAAATTTCCTTGGCCGGTACTTCCATGACGGGCACAACACCTGCGACGAGGACCCGCAGTCCGCTCCGGTCCGCCTTGACCCTGGCGAACAGGAAACCGGCGCCAACAAGGGCCAGGGCCACCAGCAGCACCCCCACCCAGGGCAGCACGATCGCGATGAGCGCCGCCGGGAAGACGCTTGCCACGGCGATCATGACGAAGACTGAGCTGCGGGCGTGTACCCACAGACGGATGGAATCCCGGGTCAGATCCGGATCCAGTTCGCGGGCGACGGCAAGTTCAAAGGCCTGGTCGTCCTCCGGCGTCCACTGCCTGTCCACCTTGAACACAAAGCCCATGATCACGCCGAGCCACAGTGCGGCGCCGCTGCCGAGCGCGAGCACCGTGAGGTCCAGGCGGGACTCCCGTGCGTCGGCCAGGCCGGTCTGCCCCACCAGCCCGGCAGCCAGGATACTTGCGGCAAAGAGGCTCAGGAACAGCCCGCCGCCCATCATCACCCTGCGCAGCACGGCAGGCCGGGAGACCGGCACCGCCTGGAAAAGGACCAGCCAGCCCACGGCCACAATGATCACCGCGCTGCCAGCCGCATAGGCGCTGAACGGCGCGAAGGAGGCGCCGCCGTCGGCATTCCAGCTGATGGCCAGCGGGTCCGGGAGGTCGGGGCGCAGCAGGAACGCGCAAAATACGAACGCGGCGGCCAGTACCAGGGGGAAACCCACGGCGAACCGCAGCGCTTTTGCATCTACCGCGTCCCTGAACTTTCCCATGCGTTAACGCTACTCCTGCTGCCTCCTGTGCATCGTCCCGAAAACCGCCGGCAGGCGCATCGGGTGTGATCCGGACAACTTGCCAACACGGCAAGAACTGAAAGAATGACTTCACAGTGTCGGCGCAGGCCCTTGCACGCCGGCAACCGCAACCCCTTCTGGAGGCACCACTTGCCAGGTATGAACCTGACGCGCGCCGAAGCCCGTGAGCGCGCCGAACTGATCGCCGTTGAGTCCTACGATGTCAGCCTGGACCTGACCAAAGGCGAAAAGGTCTTTGGGAGCACCACCACAGTAAGATTCACGGCCCGGCCGGAATCCTCCACATTTATCGACGCCGTCACGCATGCCGTGCACAGCGTGACCCTCAACGGCCGCAGCCTGGACCCGGAGACCGTGTCGGACGGGATTCGCATCCAGCTGACCGGCCTCGCCGCCGAGAACGAGCTGACGGTGGTGGCCGACGCCCCGTACATGAACACCGGTGAGGGCCTGCACCGCTTTGTGGATCCCGTAGACAACGAGGTCTACCTGTACACCCAGTTTGAGGTGCCGGATTCGCGGCGGATGTTCGCAGTTTTTGAGCAGCCGGACCTCAAGGCCACGTTCGCCTTCACGGTCACCGCGCCGTCGCATTGGGACCTCATCTCCAACTCCCCCACACCGGCCGCCCAGGTGACCACTCCCGGAGACGACGGCGGAGCCCGCTCGGTCTGGAAGTTCGCTGCCACGCCGAGGTTGTCCTCATACGTGACGGCCCTGATCGCGGGACCGTACCAGTCGGTCCGCAGTGAAGTGGCCAGTTCGGATGGGCGGGTCATTCCGCTGGGCATCTTCGCCCGGAAGTCCCTGATGCAGTACCTCGATGCGGACAACATCTTTGAACTGACCCGGCAGGGGTTCGAATTCTTCGAAGCCCAGTTCGGCTGCCCCTATCCGTTCGAAAAGTATGACCAGCTGTTTGTGCCGGAGTTTAATGCCGGCGCCATGGAAAACGCAGGCGCCGTGACCATCCTGGAAGGCTATGTGTTCCGGAGCAAAGTCACCGGAGCGCAGATCGAACGGCGCGCCATCACCGTGCTCCACGAGCTCGCCCACATGTGGTTCGGGGACCTCGTGACCATGCGTTGGTGGAACGACCTGTGGCTGAACGAATCCTTTGCCGAATACATGTCCCACCTCGCGGCAGTGGAGAACACGTCCTTCACGAGCGCCTGGACAACGTTTGCCTCCGTGGAGAAGAGCTGGGCCTACCGCCAGGACCAGCTGCCGACCACGCACCCCATCTTTGCCGAGATCAACGACCTGCAGGATGTGGAAGTCAATTTCGACGGCATCACCTATGCCAAGGGCGCTTCGGTGCTCCGCCAACTTGTGGCCTGGGTGGGGCCGGAGCAATTTATGGCCGGTGTCCGCGAGTACTTCGCCAAGCACGCCTGGCGGAACACCGAACTCAGCGACCTGATGGTGGAACTGGAGAAGGCCAGCGGCCGCGACCTGGACCTCTGGGGACGGCTGTGGCTGGAGACGGCCGGCGTCAATACCCTCAAACCGGAACTTGACGTGGACGGAGAGGGAAAGCTCACCTCCTTCGCCATCCTCCAGTCCGCTGTCACGGACTGGCCCACCATCCGTCCGCACCGGCTGGCGGTGGGTTTCTACAACCTCAACAGCGCCGGCAAGCTCGAACGCGTCCACCGGGAGGAACTTGACGTCGACGGCGAGCGGACGGAGGTTCCCGCCCTGGCCGGCATGGCGCAGCCTGACCTGATCCTGGTCAATGACGACGACCTCGCGTATGCAAAGGTCCGGCTGGATGAACGCTCGCTGGCTACCGCCACAGCCCACCTGAAGGATTTCAGCGCCAGCCTGCCCCGGACGCTCGTGTGGAACTCGGCCTGGGACGCCGCCCGCGACGGGGAGACGCCGGCGCGGCTTTATGTGGAGCTGATCCTGGCCAACGTGGCCGCCGAGTCGGATTCCTCCGTGATCCTGGTGCAGCTGCGCCAGCTTGCCACCACACTGAATTTCTATGTTGCCGAAAAGCACCGCGAGGCCACCATTGTGGCCGCCGTGGATCGCCTCTGGGAATTGGCGTCCTCCGTTCCCGGCGGGTCCGACGCGCAGCTGCAGTTCATCAAGTCCTTTGCCCTGCTGTCACGCAGCAGTTCGCAGCTGGACAAGGTGGCGGGCATCCTGGACGGTTCCCTCATCCTGGACGGGCTGACGGTGGACCAGGATCTTCGCTGGGAGCTGCTGACCTCGCTGGTGGTTGGCGGGCGCTTCGGCCAGGAACAGATCGACGCTGAGATGGCACGGGACAACACCGCCAGCGGACAGAACGCCGCGGCCCAGGCCAAGGCAGCCATTCCAACGCCCGAGGCGAAGGCCGAGGCCTGGGAGTCGATCGTGGTCAAGGGCGAACTCTCGAACGCGCTCCAAAACTCCGCAGTTGCCGGCTTCTCCCGCGTCTTGGACCGCTCGCTGCTGGAGCCGTACTCGGAAAAGTACTTCGAGGCCGTTCCCGGGATCGTTGCTACCCGTACCCACGCGCTGGCCCAGCAGATCGTCGTCGGCCTGTATCCGGCGCTGCTGACCACCCAGGCGACCATCGACCGCACCGATGGCTTCCTGGCGGCCCTGCCCGCGGAAAGCGCCGCGCTGCGGCGGATGATGCTGGAAAACCGCGACGGCGTTGCCCGGGCACTGCGCGCACGGGCTGCCGATGTCCTGCCCGGCGATGTCTAGACCCGGTGTCTAGACTGGCCACATGAGCCTGGGTGAACACCACTATTCCCTGACCGTCCGGTGGACCGGCAACCTGGGAGACGGCACGTCCTCCTACCGCGGGTACTCCCGCGACCACGACGTCCAGATCCCGGGGTTGCCGGTCCTGAAGGGCTCCGCCGACCCCACCTTCCATGGGGACAGGTCACGGTATAACCCCGAGCAACTGCTGTTGGCCGCGCTGGCCCAGTGCCACATGCTGTCCTTCCTTCATGTGGCGGTGCGGCACGGCGTGGTGGTCACGGATTACCAGGACGATGCCACGGGAATGATGCGGCTGAACCGGGACGGCAGTGGGCAGTTCGAGTCGGTGACCTTGCACCCGCAGGTGACTTTGGCGGACCCGGCCCATGTTGCACTCGCGGAGGAGCTGCACCGCGAGGCCAACCAGGTGTGCTTCATCGCACGCAGCGTCAACTTCCCCGTGCACCATGAACCCGTGACGCTGACGGCCTGACACCTCCTGCCTCCCCTCCCCCAACTGGGTAACAGGTAACGCACTCAAAACGACGTTTGAGTGCGTTATCTGCGGGTCAGTTGGGGTGGGGCTTAGAGGGCTCCGCGCAGCTCCTTGACCAGCCGTGCTTCCGTGGCGGGCGTGAGGCCCGCTTTCCGTTCGCGGGACAGCCCCCGACGGCGTTCGTCCTCGAGCGTGTCCTCCAGCGTTTCCTGCCAGGGGCGCAGGGTGAGGCCGGCCGCTCTCGCGGCCGCATTGCTGCGGGTGCAGAAGCCGTCATGGCCCGGCGGCAGCCAGAGCGGCAGGGAGTCCTGTCCCGACCAATATTCGACGCCCTGTTCCACCAGCCAGTCTTCAGCGGCGGGCACAACTTCCCCCTGGTGGCCGGCAAGGCTCCGCGACGCGGCAATATACTCGCCGAACGGAACCTGCTCCCCCAGCGCGTTGAGCGGCCCTGTAATACCGCGGCCCGCGGCGTCAAGAATCCACGCGGCAACGTCCCGGACGTCGATGACTTGAGTGGCGTGGCCGGCAATGTCGGGGACAAGTGCGGCCTGGCTGTCCCGGGCGAACCTGGCCGGCCAGTACCCGTACCTGTCGGATGGGTCGCCGGGACCGCTGATCAGCCCGGCCCGGCAAAAGTGGGCTTTGCCGGGGGCAGCCTCCAGGGTGGCCTGCTCAATGGCCGACTTCGATTCCCCGTAGTTCTCCGGCGTCGACGGCGTCCCCACCGGCAGGGGCGGCAGGAGGTCCGCGTCCTCGTCCGCAGAGGGCACAGAGTGGTCAGCGTAGACGGAACAGCTGGAAACGAACGTCCAGTGGGCTGCACGGCCGGCCAGCGCCGCCAAAGCCTCCCTGGCCAGGGCAGGATCCCGTGCCACTTCTATGACGGCGTCCCACTCTCCTGCCGCCTCTGTGTAGCTGTTCGCGCCCAGTGAACGGTCTGCCTTCAGCCACCGGACACCCTCCGGCGGTTCCGCCGCTGAACCACGGGCCAAGCATGCTGTTTGATGACCGGCGGCGACAGCCTGCCGGGCAACTTCTGCGGAGAGGAAGGCGGTTCCGCCCAGGATCAGGATGCGCATGAGTACAAGCTACGGCGCTAGGGTTAAGGGAGGACAGAGTCTTATGCGCTGGGCGAACCTGCGCAGCCGACGAACGTTATCCCGGCCGCCGCCGGTGATCCCCAAGGAGCAACCCCACGTATGTTCAGCACGTTGTCGATCACACCCCTTAACTCCCAATCCGATGGAATCAGCGTTCCGGGCATCGTCATCAGCCTTGGCATCGGTGTTGCCGTCTGGCTGGTGGCAACCTTTCTCATCTCCCGGATCAGCAGGCGGGTGGCCTCCGGCAGCAACCTGTTCAAGAAGCCGCACTTCAAGTGGGTGGCACCGGCACTCCGGGCGCTGGACCACGAACGCCGTGTACAGCGAGCGGAAACCATCGGCTCCCTGCTGAACAGCATCGTGGGGGTCCTGGTGGCCGTGATCACCATCATGTACGTGCTGCAGAACCTCGACATCAACATTGCACCGCTGCTGACCAGCGTAGGAATCCTGGGTGTGGCCATCGGTTTTGGTGCCCAGCAGCTCATCCGCGATTTCCTGGCCGGCATTTTTATCACCATTGAGGACCAGTACGGGATCGGTGATGTCATCGAGACCAGCGAGGTGGTGGGCGTTGTTGAGTCCATGGGCCTGCGCATTACCCGGGTCCGTTCCGAGGACGGTGCCATCTGGTACCTCCGCAACGGCGAGATCCTTCGCGTTGGAAACCGTTCGCAGGGCAATTATGTCCCGCTGCCTGACGCCCCCGACGCCGGCACTGACGAGGCTGGGGCCGGGCACACCGCCGACAACAAAAAGTCTGAGCAAAAGGCCGGAGAATAGCTACATGACCACACCTGCCGAACCGCAGCAGCCGCGCCAGCTGATGCAGAACGATCCGTTCAGCCAGCCCGGGTACACGGACAACTTCTACAATGCCGTGGGAGGCCACGAGACATTCGTGCGGCTCATCGACGTTTTCTACGACGGCGTGGCAACGGATCCGTTGCTGCGGCCCATGTATCCGGAAGAGGATCTGGCCCCGGCAAAACGGCGGTTCCTTATGTTCCTGGAGCAGTACTGGGGCGGCCCCACAACGTACGGCGAGGAACGCGGCCACCCCCGGCTGCGGATGCGCCACATGCCGTTCCAGGTCACGCCGGAAGCGAAGGACCGCTGGCTGTTCCATATGCGGGCTGCCGTTGATGCACTTGAGCTGCCCCCGCTGTATGAAACAACACTCTGGGACTACATGGAACGCGCCGCGCTGTCCATGGTCAACAGCGCATCCGGGGCCTGAGGCTTCAGGCTCTGGAATTCAGGCTCCGGGGTTCAAGATCCGGGGCTCAGGCTCCGGAAGTCAGGCCAAGGCCGTTGCCGGTCCGCACCAGGACATGGCCGCGTGTTCCCGTCAGACGGTACCAGCGGCCCGCGCGGTACAGCTTCTGGTCCCCGTCCGCGAGGAACCCCAGGGTCAGCGCGGCGAAGGCTGCTCCCGCCGGCACTCCCGATTCATCGAGCGCCCTGCCCCAAACTGCTGCCCGCGCGTTATTGACGATCAGGGCCCCGGGTTTATCCGGCACTATCCCCGCCACTTCAGTGATGCCTGCTTCGGCGGCCCGGCGCAGATCGGCGTCGGGAACGGAAGTGACCAGTTCCCAGCCCGTCCTGGGCGCGCTGACTCCCGTCCAGGATTCGCTGACGGTGGACGGCGGAACCGGAAGTTCGACGTCGGCTTCCCCGGCCCGGGCCAGCCGGTCCAGAACCGCAGAAAGCGGAACTGTGACATCCACGGCGGACCGTTCCGCCAGGCCCATGGTGCGAAGGCCCAGGATGGTGGGGGTGGCTTCACCCAGCAACCGGGGCCTCAGCACACAGACGTAGGCGGCGAGTACTGAGCCTGCCGCCTGAAGCCGGATGGCGCCGTCGTCGATTGCCTTGGCACGCGTGGCGAAGGTGCGCAGGTCCGCGAGATCGCGCGGATCTGAGAACCGGAAGGACTGGGTGAGGAGATCAGACACACTAAGAACACTACCGTCTGCACCTCAGTTGAGCGCGTCCGGGGTGGCGTCTAGAGTCGAACCATGACTGAAGCCGAAGCCGGATTGCTGGCGCCGCCCAGCGGCGACCCCACCTCATCGCTCATCAAACTCCTGGATCTTGGCCAGCTTGAGGGCGCCCGGACGGACGAGGACATTTTCCTGGGACCCTCACAGCAGCAGCCCCATCAGCGGGTGTTCGGCGGCCAGGTGCTGGCGCAGTCCCTCATCGCCTCCATGCGGACGGTGGATGCTGACCGCTTTGTGCATTCGATGCACGGGTATTTCCTGCGGCCCGGGGATGCCAATCAGCCCATCACGTTCGGCGTCCAGCGGCTGCGCGACGGCCGTTCCTTCTCGGCCCGCCGTGTCCACGCCTACCAGGACGGCGTGCCCATCCTCTCCATGATTGCTTCCTTCCAGGGCGAGGACGAAGGCATCGAGCACGAATCCACCATGCCCAAGGGCATCCCGGACCCCGAGTCGCTTCCCAGCACCGCGGACCTGTTAGGCAAGTTCGATCATCCGGTGGCACGCCACTGGTCCTACGAGCGGCCGTTTGATATCCGGCATGTGGACCCGCCCCTTTACGTCTCGGCGAAGGGCAAAAAGGACGCACGGAACGCTGTCTGGATGAAAACCTTTGGCCCCATGCCCGACAATCCCAACCTGCACCGGGCGGCCCTGGCGTATGCGAGCGACTACACCATCCTGGAATCAATCCTGCGCCGGCATGGACTGAGCTGGATTACGCCGGGCATGAACGTGGCAAGCCTGGATCACGCCATGTGGTGGCACCGTCCGGCACGGGTGGACGAGTGGCTGCTCTACGTTCAGGAGTCCCCCAGTGCCCAGGGTGCCCGTGGCCTCGCGACCGGCAAAATCTTCAACCGGGACGGGCTGCATGTGGCGTCGGTGGCCCAGGAGGGAATGGTCCGGGTCCCCACCGATCTGAAGAACAAGGTGGTGGGCGCCTTCCAGTCCAAAGTGCTGGAACACCAGATCCGAAAAGCTGAGCGGGACTGAGCGTCCCCTCATCCCGTCCTGGCAAGCCTGATTCCGACCGGAGAGAATCCTGACAGGCAGGAAGCCGGCACCCTTGGTGGGTGCCGGCTTCCTTGTCTGCTGATTTAGTCGCGGGTCAGGCGGCGGTGCGTGACGCGGTGAGGCTTGGCCGCATCGGGTCCGAGTCGCTCCACCTTGTTCTCTTCGTAAGATTCGAAGTTGCCCTCAAACCAGTACCACTTGGACGGGTTTTCGTCGTCGCCTTCGTAGGCGAGGATGTGGGTTGCCACCCGGTCCAGGAACCACCGGTCGTGCGAGACCACCACGGCGCAGCCGGGGAATTCAAGCAGCGCGTTCTCCAAGCTGCTGAGGGTCTCGACGTCGAGGTCGTTGGTCGGTTCGTCAAGCAGCAGCAGGTTACCGCCCTGCTTAAGGGTCAGTGCCAGGTTCAGCCTGTTGCGCTCACCACCGGAAAGCACGCCTGCCTTTTTCTGCTGGTCCGGACCCTTGAAGCCGAAAGCGGCCACGTAGGCGCGGGACGGCATTTCGACGTGGCCCACCTGGATGTAGTCCAGGCCGTCTGAGACGACCTCCCACAACGACTTGTTGGGGTCGATGCCGCCACGGTTCTGGTCGGCGTAGGAGATCTTGACGGAGTCGCCGATCTTCAGCTCTCCGCCGTCGAGCGGTTCCAGCCCCACGATGGTCTTGAACAGCGTGGATTTGCCCACGCCGTTGGGGCCGATGACACCCACGATGCCGTTCCGCGGAAGGCTGAAGGACAGCCCGTCGATCAGGATCCGGTCGTCGAAGCCCTTCTGGAGGTTTTTCGCCTCCAGGACGAGCCCGCCCAGGCGCGGTCCCGGCGGAATCTGGATCTCTTCGAAATCGAGCTTCCGGGTGCGGTCCGCTTCGGCGGCCATTTCCTCGTAGCGCGCCAGGCGGGCCTTGGACTTGGTCTGGCGGCCCTTGGCGTTGGAGCGGACCCATTCCAGTTCCTCGGTGAGGCGCTTGGCCTGTTTGGCGTCCTTTTTGCCCTGGATCTCCAGGCGCGCCCGCTTCTTCTCCAGGTAAGTGGAGTAGTTGCCCTCATAGGGGTAGAGGTGGCCGCGGTCCACCTCGGCGATCCATTCGGCCACGTGGTCAAGGAAGTACCGGTCGTGGGTAACGGCCAGGACTGCGCCGGCGTAGTTGGAAAGGTGCTGCTCCAGCCAGAGCACGCTTTCGGCGTCAAGGTGGTTGGTGGGCTCATCGAGCAGGAGCAGGTCAGGCTTCTGCAAAAGAAGCTTGCAGAGCGCCACCCGGCGGCGTTCACCGCCTGAAAGCATGGTGACATCGGCATCAGCCGGCGGGCACCGAAGGGCGTCCATGGCCTGCTCGAGCTGGGAGTCCAGGTCCCAGGCGTCGGCGGCGTCAATGGCCTCCTGCAGGTGGCCCATTTCTTCAAGCAGTGTGTCGTAGTCAGCGTCCGGGCTGGCCATTTCCTCGGAGATCTCGTTGAACCGCTGGATCTTGCCGTAGATCTCGCCAACGCCCTCCTGGACGTTGCCCAGGACCGTCTTTTCCTCATTCAGCGGCGGCTCCTGGAGCAGGATCCCCACCGAGTAGCCGGGGCTGAGCCGGGCTTCGCCGTTGGAGGGAGTATCCAGTCCGGCCATGATCTTGAGGATGGTGGACTTACCGGCACCATTCGGGCCAACAACACCAATTTTGGCGCCAGGGAAGAAGGACATGCTTACGTCGTCAAGAATAAGTTTTTCGCCAACGGCCTTACGGGCCTTGGTCATTGTGTAGATAAATTCCGCCATAGTTCCAAATCTAGTGGGTTGGCGGGTATATCTCACATTCGGGACCTCAGGCGGCTGAGCCTACAAAGCACTTGCCGGTGGCCAGGACGGGAAGAACAGTCACTGCTACGCCGCCGTCACGAATCTGGCCCACAACACAGTCACTCCCCTGCAGGACAGCGGCTTCGACAGCGTCAGCTTCCAGCCCTGTTGGCGTGCTGCTTTGGGACACTTCCAAGGCAGCTGCCGCGATGCCGGCACCGGTCAGGGCCTCAGTCACCTGGGCAGTAGCCGGCTTCGGTGTCCCGGCAGCGAGCCGGCTCAGCACATCAGTGACGGTCTGCCTGAGCACGGCGGTGGCAGGATCCTCCGCCGGAGCGCGTCCCCCTGCTGCGGAGGAGGATCCCGCTGCGGCACCACCGGGGCTTGCAGCCTCAGGCGGGGATGATGACGGAGTTGCTGGTGACGGGGCCTGCGTTGTTGTTGCGGCAGGGGCCCCCGGCTTGTCCCCGTTGGACTGGGCACCGCCTGTACAGGCCGACAGCGACACCGCAACCGACAGTGACGCCGCAACAACGACGCATCCGGCCCACACACGGCCGAAGGAGGCCGTGGGCTCTTGGCGAACCGCCAACAGGACACCGACGTGATTCTTTTTGCGGTGTTCCGTGGCGCGCTTCATGCCGCCATTCTGCCACGCGTTGAGGATACGGACGGTCACGACCCACGCCAATGCGCGTGTACCCCGCGTGTCCGGGAGACAGCATGCAACTCCCTGGCTAGGCAGTTGCGTCCGCTAGTTCCCCCGTTTCCGGATCGACCGGGATGAGCTCGCCGTTGGCGTCCTCGAGGTAGATCGCTGCGGATCCGTCGCCGGCCGGGTCATCCCCAGCCTCGCCGCTGCCGGATTCGCCGGCTGCGTCCTCCGAACCTGCCGGGAAGGAACCCTCCGACTGTGCTTCCGCGCCCTGATCCGACACTAAGTAGGGACCTTTGGACGCTGTGCGGATGTAGTTTGCCGAACCCCACATCAGATCGTGGCCTACGGATTCTGCGTCAATTTCGGTTGCGTAATAAACCCGCCCTTCTTTCTCCCAGCTCCGGAGCTTCAGACGCCCCACAACGATCACGCGCTGGCCCTTCTTGATGCTGCAGCCCATGTTTCCCGCGAGCTGGCGGTAGCCCTGAACCGTAAACCAGTTGGTGTTGCCATCAACCCAGGCGCCCAAAGCACGGTCGTAGTGCCGGTCCGTGGATCCAAGGCGGAAGGAAGCCGTGCCGACGCCGCCTGGGGTGGTGGAGCTTTTGATTTCCGTGGCGACGAAGCCACGGACCGTAATGTTGTCACTCATCTTCGTGTCCTGTCTCGAATGGTCTTGCCTTAGCGGCACAACCAGCTTTGCGCGGCCGGCGGGAGGCTGGCAGAGACGGACTGCCGTATGTGCATAAGGCACCGGGAAAGGGCCCTGTTGAGGACAAGAGCGGCGGGGCAGGGACGATGACACCGCCCGCCCGCCGGGCAATGTAAACTTCTTTTGCGCCGGACTTCAGGCCCGGTTGCCAACGTGCCCCAGTAGCTCAGGGGATAGAGCAGCGGCCTTCTAATCCGCCGGTCGGGGGTTCGATTCCCTCCTGGGGCACACAGAAAAGCGGCTCTGGCATAGGGAATTACGTGTCAGGGCCGCTTTTGATTTCGGAATTTACCTCTCCCGCCGGCGCCGAGCATATGTCACAACGCCCGACGAACTGATGAGGGCAATCCATGGGTTCTGATTCATCGCCGGTGTGCACAGTGATATGCATGGCATCCCTCCCGTTTTGGAAGTGGCCCCGCATTGCGGAGCCTTGTGGACAGGTAACGCGATGATGGCGCCGGCGGTGACCGAAGTGAGGGACACTGGCCCTGAATCCCGCCGGCAGCACCAGTTAATCGATTCTTGCAGCGGGATGCACGAGTAGCCAGTACTCGATTTTTCGGGCATGACCACGGGTCTAGAACGACACGTTGATTTCCCGGGCTGAGCTCCCGCCCCAGCCATATATAGCAGGTGCTGTATTCCGCTGTGGATCAGCCTTCTATGGTTTAGCTCCGCCGGACTATGCCTGCAGCCGGTGCGGGGCCTCAACGAGGGACCGCACCACGCTGCCGGCGGCACCGAGGAGTGCGCCCGCCTCCCCCACGGCGGACAAGCTGATCTGTCCAGGCGGGACTTTTCCGGGGGCGTAAGTGGTGAGGCTTTCCGCGAGCGCCGGCCGGAGCCAGTCGGCCAGGAGCGCAAAGTGGCCGCCAAGCACCACCGAGGAAATGTTGAGCAGCCTTGCCGTGGAGGCGATCGCCACCCCAAGGTAGTGCCCGGCACGGGATACTGCCGTGACTGCCGCAGGGTCATCCCTGCGGAGCGCGGCCAGCAGCCGAGCTATGCTTTCGGATCTTGAGAGTGCGGCATGCCCCCATGAGCCACCGGGCTGCTGGACCTGTCCGGCATCTTTTATGCCCGAGCCAATGCCGGCGGCCACAAAAATCGCGTCCTGGCCGGCAATGGTTTCCAGGCACCCCGTTCCGCCGCAGGAGCATACCGAACCTTCCGGATGGACCACCACGTGTCCGAGTTCCCCTGCATGGCCGTCCGGCCCAGTGAAAAGCTCCGAACCGATCACCAAACCTCCACCGACGCCCACTTCGCCTGAGACAAAAACAAAGTCGGTGCCGGCGGCTGGCCGGTACCGGAGCTCGGCAAGTGCCGCTGCATTGGCCTCGTTAAAAAGCCGGGTGCCCAGCGGCGCCCCGGGAAGGACAGACCCAAGGTCCAGGACCTCAGAGTCCCAGCCGAGGTTGGGGGCCATGATCACGGTCCCGGTCCTGTCGTCAACAAGGCCCGGAACCGCCAGTCCCCCGCCCAGGACAGTGATCCCTTGGGCCAGTGCCACTTCCCGAAGGTCCGAGACCAGCTCGGCCAGGGCTGCCACTACAGGGCCGGCGGGAATGTTCCGGTTGTCACGCTCACGGGTCTCCTGAGCCAGCAAGGTGCCCGAAAGATCCACCAGGCCTGCTGCAATGTAGTCAACGTTGATCTCCATGCCCATCACAGCCCGTGCCGGATTCAGTTCCACTCCCACACCGGGACGCCCGCGCTCACCCTGGGGGTTCAGTCCGATTTCCCGGACAATCCCGGCATCCAGCAGATCCAGGACCAGGCTGGACACTGAGGCCTTGGTGAGTCCGGTGGCAGCGGCTATCTGCGCCCGAGTGAGATGGCTTCCTGGGGCAGATTGGGAAATGCGGCCCAGGACCAGGGCCAGGTTGCTTCTGCGGACGTCACTCATGCTCCCCGGACCCCCGCTGTCCGGACCTCCAGCCTTCCCGCGGGGAGCCGCCACGGGCGCCGCGAGTGAAGGCGCCGTTGAAGTCGCCATTGATTCCGCCAAAGCCAGCCTCCTCGGGTGAAGTGGGGCTCTCCAGCAGGCCCGTTCCTATTGACCTTAGCTCATTCCCGCTTATATAGTTCAAGCGATAAACTAACTCGCGGATTTCGGTTCTGTCCGGTATCTCCCGCTCACCCACGACGCAAGGACGCATCATGACAGCTTTGCCCACTCCCGAAGACAAGTTCACTTTCGGCCTCTGGACTGTTGGTTGGACCGGCGCTGACCCCTTTGGCGTGGCAACCCGCCAGGCCCTGGATCCCGTGGAGGCGGTCCACAAGCTGAGCGGGCTCGGCGCCTATGGAATCACGTTCCACGACAACGACCTGGTCCCCTTCGACGCCACCGCCTCGGAGCGGGAACTGATCCTGAAGAACTTCCGGGGCGCGCTCCAGGAGACCGGCCTCAAGGTTCCGATGGTCACCACCAACCTGTTCAGCCACCCGGTCTTCAAGGACGGCGGATTCACCTCCAATGACCGATCCATCCGCCGCTTTGCCCTGAGCAAGGTGCTGCGCAATATCGACTCGGCCGCCGAATTCGGAGCCGAAACATTTGTCATGTGGGGCGGCCGGGAAGGCAGCGAATACGACGGTTCCAAGGACCTCTCAGCAGCCCTGGACCGGATGAAGGAGGGCGTGGACACAGCCGCCGCGTACATCAAGGAAAAGGGCTACAACCTCCGCATCGCCCTGGAACCCAAACCGAACGAACCCCGCGGCGACATCTTCCTCCCCACCGTCGGCCACGGCCTGGCCTTCATCGCCCAGCTCGAACACGGCGACATCGTGGGCCTGAACCCGGAAACAGGGCATGAGCAGATGGCCGGGCTGAACTTCACCCACGGCATCGCCCAGGCCCTGTGGGCCGGCAAGCTCTTCCACATCGACCTCAACGGCCAGCGCGGCATCAAGTACGACCAGGACCTCGTCTTCGGCCACGGCGATCTCACGAGCGCCTTCTTCACGGTAGACCTGCTCGAAAACGGCTTCCCCAACGGCGGACCGAAGTACAACGGCCCGCGCCATTTCGACTACAAGCCCTCACGCACCGACGGCTACGACGGCGTCTGGGAATCAGCCAGATCCAACATGTCCATGTACCTGCTCCTCAAGGAAAGGGCGCTCGCGTTCCGCGCCGACCCGGCAGTGCAGGAGGCCCTGACCGCCTCGGGCGTCTTCGAACTCGGCGAATCCACCCTGGCCGCCGGCGAAACCACCGCGGACCTCCTGGCCGACGCCGGCGCTTTCGAGGACTTCGACGCCGACAAGGCCGGCGAACGCTCCTTTGCCTTTGTACGGCTTAACCAGCTCGCCATCGAGCACCTGCTCAACGCCCGCTAAGCCAGCCAAAGAATCGGACTGACACCACTCTCCGCCGCCGGGCCCGGGGCCCGGCGGCGGCCTTCAGAAAAAGGTTCCCCATGGCCCTCGTAGCCGGCATCGACAGCTCCACCCAATCCTGCAAGGTGGTGATCCGGGATGCGGACACCGGCCTCCTGGTCCGGCAGGGAAGGGCGTCCCATCCTGATGGCACCGAAATCCATCCGGACGCCTGGTGGGACGCGCTGCAGCAGGCCATCGGCCACGCCGGCGGGCTGTCCGACGTCGCGGCCGTGTCCGTGGGCGGCCAGCAGCACGGCATGGTGTGCCTGGACCGGGACGGCAACGTCATCAGGCCCGCATTGCTGTGGAATGACACCCGCTCTGCGCAGGCAGCAGTGGACATCATCGCCGAAGCGGGCAACGGAGACCCGGCTGCCGGGGCAAGGCACTGGGTTGACGCCACAGGCACGGTCCCCGTGGCTTCGCTGACGCTGACCAAGTTGCGCTGGCTTGCCGAGAACGAGCCCGGAAACGCCGCCCGGGTGGCCGCCGTCTGCCTCCCCCACGATTGGCTCTCCTGGCGCCTGGCCGGGTTCGGGCCTGGCAGCGGTGAGGCAGGACTGGCCGCTCTTCGCACCGACCGCTCCGACGCTTCGGGTACCGGATACTACTCCGCGGCTGCCGGCGAGTACCTCCCAGATGCCCTCGAAAAGGCGCTGGGCCACGTTCCCCGGCTTCCCGCCGTCGTTGGCCCGCTGGACATCGCCGGGAAGACACCGGCAGGCGCGCTCATCGGTCCCGGCGCCGGGGACAACGCCGCCGCTGCCCTGGGTGTTGGGGCGGGAGTGGGGGACGTGGTGCTGTCTCTAGGCACTTCCGGGACAGTATTTGCCGTCTCCTCAACCCCGTCGGCTGATGCCTCCGGGCTGGTGGCCGGTTTTGCCGACGCCACGGGCAATTACCTGCCGCTGGCGTGCACCCTGAACGCAACCCGGATCTTCGATGCCACCGCTGCCCTGCTGGACGTCACCCTGGATGAGTTCAATGCCCTGGCACTGGCGGCTTCGCCGGGAGCGGGAGGGCTCACCCTGGTTCCCTACTTCGACGGCGAGCGCACGCCGAACCTGCCCAATGCCACGGGATCGCTGCATGGCCTGACGCGTGAAAACTTTACGCCGGAGAACTTGGCCCGTGCCGCCGTCGAGGGTGTGGTCTGTTCCCTCGCCGACGGGCTTGCGGCGCTGCAGGCACAGGGAGTCCAGGCCCGGCGCATCATCCTGATTGGCGGCGGGGCACAGTCGCCGGCGGTCCAGCAGGCTGCCAGCCAGCTGCTGGGCTTGCCCGGCATTGTTCCGGCACCCGGGGAATATGTGGCCGACGGCGCCGCCCGCCAGGCCGCCGCTGTGCTCACCGGTGCTTTCCCTGGCTGGGGAACGGAAGGGGTGGAATTCACCGCCGAGGCTTCCGACGTCGGCATCCTGGCGAGCTACCGCAGGCACGCCGGCGCTTACGCGGCCTAGTTGCCACAGCAGACAGAAGGACCTGCACCGCCATGCGGTGCAGGTCCTTCTGGTGGTGGGGCGCGGGCCCCGGCCGTGACGTTAGCAGGGGCCCGCGGTCTGGATCAGGTCAGGCGTACGGCAAAACGAGTTCCGCGTAGCGTGCCTTGATGGTCTCCAGGACTGCGTCGCCGTCGGTGTCCCAGATCTCCTGATTAAAAATTTCAACCTCGATGTCGCCGGTGTAACCGGCATCGCGCACCCAGGTGCCAATTGTCGCGAAGTCAATGACGCCGTCACCCATAAATCCCCTGGACAGCAGCGGGTCCGCGGCGATGGGCATGTTGAAGTCGCAGACCTGGTAGGAGGCCAGCCGGTTTTCCCTGCCGGCGCGTTCTATCTGCGCCTTCAGTTCCGGGTCCCACCAGACGTGGAACGTGTCGACGGCGACGCCAACGTCCTTAGCGTCGAACGGGGCCGCGAGGTCCAGGGCCTGCCCCAGGGTGGAGATCAGCGCACGGTCCGCGGCATACATCGGGTGCAGCGGCTCCAGAACCAGGCGGATTCCGTTCTGCGAGGCGAACGGAACCAGGTCGGCGAGGCGGTCTGCCACACGCTGCCGGGCGGCGACCACATCCTTCTCCCCCGGGGCCAGCCCACCGACCACCAAGAACAGTTCCTGCGTGTCCAGCGCAACAGCCTCGAGGACGGCGGCACGGTTGTCAGCCAGCGCCGCGGCCTGGCCTTCAGCATCGGCAGCGGTCAGGAAGCCGCCGCGGCACAGGGACGAAACCCTCAGGCCGGCATCCTTGATGAGCTTGGCGGCCTTGTCCAGGCCTGCCTCCTCGACGCGGTCCCGCCACGGACCGATGGCGGGCAGTCCGGCGCGGACACACCCCTCCACCGCTTCGGCGAGCGTCCACTTCTTGGTAGTGGCGGTATTGAGGGAGAGGCGTGAAAAGGGGGAACGTTCTGAATTCGCTGTCATACGCCTACTCCGTTGATGCGCAGGTAATCGGACATCCTGAAGGCTGCCAGTGCCGGATCCTTCAGCAGCCCGGCCTGATCGGCCAATTCGAAGGTTTTGGCCAGGTGGCATACCGAACGCCCCGAGTGCAGGCCGCCCACCATCTGGAAGCCCGGCTGCTTGCCGTTGAGCCACGACATAAAAGCGATGCCTGTTTTGTAGTAGAAAGTGGGAGCGCTGAAGATGTGCTTGCCAAGTTCGCGGGTGGAATCCAGGATCTCGCGGGCTTTGGCGGCGTCGCCGGCGTCGTAGTTCTGCAAGGCCACCGAGGCGGCGGGATATATCGCCGCGAAGATGCCCAGCAGGGCGTCCGAGTGGTGGCTGCCGTCGCCGTCGATCAGTTCCGGGTAGTTGAAGTCGTCGCCGGTGTAGAGGCGTACCCCTTCGGGCAGGGCTGCGCGGAGCGCCACTTCGTGGCTGGCATCGAGAAGGGATACCTTGACGCCGTCCACCTTGTCCGCATTATCACGGATGAGGCCCAGGAACGTCTCGGTGGCGGCAGCGACGTCGTCGTTCCCCCAGTAGCCGGCCAGGGCGGGATCGAACATGGTGCCCAGCCAGTGCAGGATAACGGGCTGGTCCACTTCCTGGAGCAGCGTCGAATACACCTTCAGGTAGTCCTCGGGGCCGGTGGCGACCTTGGCCAAAGCCCGCGACGCCATCAGGATGACCTTCGGCCCGGCTTCGGTTACAACCTCGATCTGCTCGCGGTAGGCGTCCAGAACTGCTTTCAGGCCGGCTTCACCGGCAGGCAGCGATGCGATGTCCAGCTGGTCCGTGCCCGCCCCGCAGGAGACGAGGTCCCGGACGGTCTTTCCGGCCGTGGCGACGTTCCCGGCCGAGACCACGGAGGCGGCCTCCACACCGGTGCGCTTGATGAGTTGCTGGGTGGCTGCCCAGTCAAGGCCCATTCCGCGCTGGGCGGTGTCCATGGCATCGGCAACGCCCAGGCCGTAGGACCACAGTTCGTGCCGGTATGCCATGGTGGCATCCCAGTCGAGGCGTGCCGGTGCGCCCGGGGTGTTGTCCGCCAGGACTTCGGGAATCACATGCGCGGCGGCGTAGGCACGGCGCGAGGTGAGCGGAGCCACGGGCCGTGCCCAGGACGTGCCGCCCTGAAGCCGGTACTCCCGGGTTCCGCCGTCGTGCGAGGGAAGGATGAGTGAGGTCATCAGAGCGTGATCTCCGGGATGTCGATGGTGCGGCGTTCGTCGTTGGACTGCAGGCCGAGCTCGGCGAGCTGAACGCCGCGGGCAGCCGAGAGGAGGCCAAAGCGGTGTTCGCGGCCGGCCACAACATCGCGGAGGAACTCTTCCCACTGCAGCTTGAAACCGTTGTCCAGCTCAGCATTGGCCGGGACTTCCTGCCACTGGTCGCGGAAGGATTCCGTGACGGGCAGGTCCGGGTTCCAGACCGGCTTGGGCGTGTGGGCACGCTGCTGGGCCACACACTTGTTCAGGCCTGCAACGGCGGAGCCATGGGTGCCGTCGATCTGGAATTCAACCAGTTCGTCCCGGTAGACGCGAACGGCCCAGGAGGAGTTGATCTGGCCGATGACTTCGTCGCCGCCAGGGGTTTCCAGTTCGAAGATGCCATAGGAGGCGTCGTCGGCGGTGGCCTTGTATTCCTTGCCGACTTCGTCCCAGCGGGCCGGGATGTGCGTGGCGGTCTTGGCGTTGACGCTCTTGACCTTGCCGATGATGCCCTCGAGGACGTAGTTCCAGTGGCAGAACATGTCAGTGGTCATTCCGCCGCCGTCTTCCTTGCGGTAGTTCCAGGACGGGCGCTGGGCGGCCTGGATGTCGCCTTCAAAGACCCAGTATCCGAATTCGCCGCGGATGGAGAGGATGCGGCCGAAGAAGCCTTCATCCACCAGGCGGCGGAGCTTGACCAGCCCCGGCAGGTACAGCTTGTCGTGCACAACGCCGGCGGTGACGCCGGTTTCCTTGCCGATGCGGGCCAGTTCGATGGCTTCCTCAAGGGTTTCTGCCGTGGGCTTCTCGGTGAAGATGTGCTTGCCGGCCAGCATGGCCTTCTTGAGGGTGGCTGCCCGGAGGCTGGTCATGGAGGCATCGAAGACGATGTCAACGGTGGGATCGCTGATGACTGCATCAAGGTCCGTGCTCCACTGGGACACCTTGTGCTTTTCGGCAAGTTCGCGGATCTTGGCTTCGTTGCGGCCCACCAGAATGGGTTCGACCTGAACCCTGGTGCCGTCCTCCAGGGTGAAGCCTCCGGCGTCGCGGATGGGAAGGATGGAACGCAGCAGGTGCTGCCGGTAACCCATCCGCCCGGTGATGCCGTTCATGGCGATGCGGATCGTCTTTGTTTCGAAGCCCATGTGTCCTCCACGGTGAGTGAGCAGTAGTTACTCAAGCTGGTTCGGGAAAGCGCATTCCCACTGGTTCTATGATGCACCTGGCGGGGCGGAATTGGCAAGCGCTTTCCGAAAGGATCCTGAAACTGCCATAATGTGGTCAGCGTAAATCGCGCATATATGGTGCGTGTACAGGACCATAACAAGCACGAACAGGAGTTGCCGTGGCTGCAAGTACCCTCACCGAGGTGGCCCGGCTTGCGGGTGTATCCCCCGCCACGGCATCCCGTGTCCTCAACGGCTCTGCACGGAAACCGGGCAAGGACATCGCGGACCGGGTCCGGCAGGCGGCGGATTCGCTTGGCTACATTCCCAATGCCCAGGCGCAGGGCCTGGCAAAGTCGAGCTCGGGCCTGATCGGGCTGATTGTCCATGACATCGCAGATCCCTATTTTGCGGCGATTGCCCGCGGTGTGCAGGAAGCGGCGCGCGAGCAGCGCAAGATGGTGCTGCTGGCCAGCACGGAAGGCGCTCCCGCAGGCGAGAAGGAGGCGGTGGCGGCCTTCGCGGCCCGCCGGGCCGATTCCATCGTGATCGCCGGTTCGCGCTCGGCCCGGCCCGAGGACAGCGAAGGCAACGCCGAACTGGCCGCGGAATTGGACCGGTACTGCCGCAACGGAGGCAGGGTGGGCGTGGTAGGCCACGCCGTCGTGGGCGCAACAGCTACGGACGGCTACCATGTGATTCCGGTTCCGAATGAGGAGCTGGCCGCCAACCTCGCCGTTGAGCTCGCCGCCTCACATGAAGACCACTTTGTCATCATCGGCGGGCCGGAAGGCCTTTTCACCTCCGATGACCGGGTACGCGGGTTTCAGCGGGGGCTTGCACAGGCAGGAAGGCCGGCCGCCGAAGTCCTGCGGACCGCCTTCAACCGGTCCGGGGGCTATGAAGCAGGGCTCGCCCTGGCCGCCCGCATCAAGGCTGGACGGGACGGCAGCGGCGCAAATGCCGGCAGCAGCCGGCTCTGTATTTTTGCCGTGAACGATGTCATGGCCATCGGGGCCGCCGCGGCGCTGCGTTCTGAAGGACTCCGCATTCCCCGCGATGCCACCATTGCCGGCTTTGACGACATCGAAACCCTGCGGGATTTCCGTCCTGCCCTGTCCACCGTGCATCTCCCCCTCGAGGAAATCGGAAGACTCGCCGCCCGCAGTGCTGGCGGCACCCCCGCCGGCGCCGGCCCCGGCAAGGACGACGACGACGAATGGTCCATTTCGGGCCATGTCACGCTTCGGCGCAGTACTGAGACGGCCGCCTAAGGATGCTTCCAGGTTCCCTGACGGCAGTGGCCGCAGCGGGCAGTGCCGGCAGTGATGAGGCCAGGCCCGCCATGCTCATCCTCCCGGGAGGAGGCTACGCTCGCCAGGCCGGCCATGAGGCAGAGCCTGTGGCGGAGTGGCTGGCGTCCCTGGGAATCCACGCGTACGTGCTGCGGTACCGGGTGGCACCGCACCGTCATCCGGCGCCCTTGGAGGATGCCAAGGAGGCACTCCTCCAGATCCGCGAGGGCAGCCACGGGCTTGCGGTGGACACCGCCCGGGTGGGCGTGCTGGGCTTTTCCGCCGGCGGCCACCTTGCCGCGACGCTGTCAACGGCGACGGCCACAGGAGATTCCACCCTGGATGTTCCGGGAGCCATACCCGACCTGACGGTACTTTGCTACCCGGTCATCTCATACACAGATGCTGTCCATCAAGGGTCGGTGGACAACCTTCTCGGCGACTCTCCGTCGGCGGAACTGCTGGAGGCTGTCTCGGCAGACCTCCAGGTCACCTCTTCCACTCCCCCGGCCTTTTTGTGGCACACGGCGGATGACGCCGCCGTGCCGGCCCACCACAGCCTGGCCTACGCCGCCGCGCTGGTCCGGGCCGGTGTTCCGGCGGAGCTCCACGTCTTTCCGCACGGGCGTCATGGGCTGGGGCTTTCCCCGGACGACCCAGGGCCGGACCAGTGGACTTCCCTTTGTGCCGGCTGGCTGACGCGGTGGGGCTGGGCTCAGTCCTCGCCCAGCGTGATGTGATTCAGGAAATCGGCGTCACGGCCCACGTTCGCCGGAAGGTCCGCCGCAACGAACTCGAGCATCATGTCGAAAGGCCGTCCGGCTTCGCGCAGGATGTCGGCCACTGACTGCCAGAGCTGTTTCCGGCCGCTGAGCGGCAGCCGTTCCTGCTGGGGCCACCAGGAGAAGCAGTGCACTCCCGAGACGTACGGGAGAACAGTGTGCAGGGCAGCCAGCGCCGCCTGGTCCGAGAGCCCGACGGCGGGCTGCCAATAGGTCCGCACGTTGTCCCGGTCCACCTGCTTCACCAGCTGCACTGCGGTGTCCGGTGTGTCGGTCAGGGTTCCGCCATGATATTCGAAGGCAATCTCCAGGCCTCGTTCACTGGCGAGTCCCGCTATCCGCCGGGCGTCCTGGACCACCTGATCCCAGACGTCCGCACCGGCGTCGGCCGAATCCTGGCTACCTGCCCAGACCCGGATGCGGGGGGCGCCGAGGGTAACGGCAAGATCAGCGGGAAGGGAGAAGTCGCCGAAGCTGCCCACGCGGTAGTACGAACCCAGCGACAAAACTTCGAGCCCGGCCGCCGCCGTTGCGTCCCGCGCCTCGGCCGCGGATTCTTCATCACGAATGTGTACGTCAGTACCCCACTCGATGCCGGCCAGGCCGGCCTCCGCGGCAGTCTCCACCACGTCCCGGATACTGCTCTGGCGCAGGGTCACCGAACAGATCCCGGGGGTGAGGCGGGACCTGTTCCAGTCCGCCAGTCCGGTGTGCTCTTCAGGAGTCATTGACGCTCTTTCCGTTGCAGCAGCCCCCGGCCGGAGGAAGCGGGAGGGGAGGGATCGCAGTCCACATTATCGGGAACGCGCTTGCCAAGTAAACTGTGAACTCGAGGGATTAAGTGCACTGCAGGGACTAACCTGTACGCATGAAAAACCATCCAGCCGGACACCTGGCCACCGCCGCAGCCGGCTGGGAAAGCGTCGAGCGGCTTTTCGGAACGCGGGGAGAGCCCTCCCGCTGCTGGTGCCGGTACTTCGCGCTGACCGGGCCGGAATACTCGGCGCTTGATCCGGCCGCCCGCAAGGCACTGTTGAAGGAGAGGTTCGACGCCGGCACGCCCGCACCAGGCGTCCTTGCCTACCGTGACGGGGAACCTGTGGGCTGGTGCGCGGTGGAACCCCGTGAATGCTACCCGCGGGTCCTCAACTCGCAGTTGCTGCGCCGGGCCAAGGCTTCGGCAGGCGACACCGGTACGGACGACGAAGCCTCCCCCGAAACTGTCACCGGCGAACTGGCCCCCGGAGAAGGAGCAGCCGGCGGGGCCCCGGCCAGGGCCCCGGAATCTATTTGGGCCGTCACCTGCTTTGTGGTGGATCCCCGGCACCGCCGCAGCGGTGTGGCTGCCGCCCTGCTGCAGGCCGCCGTCGAGCATGCCGGGACCAACGGTGCGCGTATCCTGGAGGGCTACCCCGTGGATCCTTCGCTGAGGCCCAAGGCGGGAGCAGCGGATTTGTACCACGGCACCCTCAACCTGTTCCTGGAGGCCGGATTCAAGGTTGTCAGCACGGCTGTCCCCGGCCGGGCAGTAGTACGCCTCCAGCTGGATCATTGACCATCCGCAGGACTGCGATTGGCTCTCCGGCCGGCGCTTCGGTCGGTCATCGGGGTTGACCCCCGCAGGCCCTGCGTTAGCTGAGCGTCCGGATGGTCCAGCTGGCTTCGTGGGATTCGCCGGGCTGAAGGTGGATGACGTCGGTGCCCGAGTTGAAGGCGTCTGGCGGGCACGTCATGGGTTCGACGGCGAGACCCAGCCTGTCCTTGCCGGAGGGCTTGTCTGCCGTGTGCACCTGCACCCACGGCCACTTCCGGTCCCATTCCAGCTCCACTCCGGTCCCCGCCGGATCAAGCAGGCGGACGGCAGCGTGTTCCTGGTTGTCCCAACTGATGCCGGTGAAGGCATGATCGATCTTTATTGCGCCAAGGCGCCGTGCAGCCCGGAAGTCGAACTCGTGTCCTTCCACCGCCTGGATGCCTACCGGCAGGAGCCTGTCCGGCGTTACCTCCATAAACTCATCCGCCGGCAGCTCCAGGGTCCATTCATCCAGCGGAGAGGACCCGGCCAGCAGGTAGGGGTGCGGGCAAACACCGTAGGGCGCAGGAGCCAGGCCTGCGTTCAGCGTGTGCACGGTGCAACGAAGCCCGTCGTCGGACAGCCGGTAGGTGACGGTGACATCCAGGCCGGTGGGGTAGGCCTCACTCGCGTCCACCGTGCAGCCGAGGGCGACCGAACTGGCGTCCTTCTGGCGGAGCTCCCAGAGCGCTCCGGGGACCAGGCCGTGGAGGGCCGATCCACGTTCCGGCTCATTGAGTTCTGCCTGGAAGCGCTCCCCGGCGTAGCTGTAGGAGCCATCAGCGAGGCGGTTGGGCCAGGGCGCGCAAACGACGCCGCGATAGTCCGGGATTGCCCCTTCCGGCCCGAAGGTGACCAAAAGGTGGCGGCCTTCATGCTTGAGCTCGCGGAGCGCCCCGCCGCGGGTGGTGATGATGGCCGAATACGGCCCGGATGCAATGCTGTGTTCCGTATCCTGCATGTTGTGGATCCTCTGCGTTCCAGCGAGTTGTTAGCGCTAACCAGAATAGCGCAAACGGATCCTTCTGCGGATATTTTTGAGGCAGCACCGGAAGCTACGGAAGGGTCAGGACTACCGGGCCCCCGGCCGTAATGGCAACGGTGTGTTCGCTGTGTGCCGCCCGGCGGCCGTTGGCGGAGCGCAGGGTCCATTCGTCGTCGTCGTGGTAGTAATCGTCCTTGCTGACATCGTCCGGTCCTTCGGGAGCTCTTGGGCCTGGGCGGCACCATGGCTAGAGTTGCCGCATGATGAGCACGGCGGTTAATGGGAGGCTGCTGGCCGCGATCCGCAAAATACTGGTGGAACACGCTGATCCTGTACGCGCGGCTGGAGTGCAGGCGTACATGAAGTCCGCTGTTCCGTCCCTGGGCGTCAGGGTCCCCGATGTCCGGCGGCTGACGGCGGCTGCTGCTGCCGAGTGCCCATTCGACTCGGTGGAGCAACTGCGCTCCACCGTGCTGGAACTTTGGCGCAATGCCGCCTGGCGGGAGGAGCGCTATGCGGCGATCGACCTCACGGGCCTCCGCATCGCAGCCGGAGATCCCCTGATGCTGCCTGTCTATGAGGAACTCATCCGCACCGGCGCCTGGTGGGACTTTGCTGACGGCGTGGCCCACCGGATCTGTGACCTGCTGCAGGCCCACCGGCCAACGATGACCGAGGTGCTGCGGAGTTGGAGCAGGGACGGGGATTTCTGGATCAGGCGGGCTTCCATCACTGCGCAGCTCAAGGCCAAGGCCGCCACCGACACCGAACTGCTGCGTGACGTGATCGAGGCGAACCTGGCGGATCCGGAGTTCTTCGTCCGAAAGGCCATTGGCTGGTCGCTGCGGGAGTACGCCAAGACCGACGCGGAGTGGGTCAGGTCCTTTGTGGCTGAACACAGCACTGAGATGAGCCCGTTGTCCCGCCGGGAAGCGTTGCGGAACCTGGAGCCTGCTGTCCAGCCCAAGTAAGTCGCGCTAACTGTCGTTTTAGAGCCTCAATACGACAGTTAGCGCTACCCGGTTGGGCCGTCAGATGATGGGGCGCGTGGTTACCGGCTGATCCGACTTGCTGAACAGGTGCTTGGTGCGCGGGTCAAGGAAAATCAGGTACAGGGCGAACATCAGCGCGATGATGGCTGCAGCGTTCCGCGCCAGCGTCAGGGCAAGCCCCAGGTCCTCTGTCTGCAGGTACGGGAAGACTTCAAGCTGGTCCGAGATGGCATAGACCATAAAGAAGGAAACGATGAAGTAGAGGGCCTTGACCTGCCAGTCATCGCGGATGCCCGTGACCGCAAACAGCGGAATGAGCCACACGACGTACCAGGACTGGATCATGGGTGCCAGCAGAACGATCGCCGCGAAGGCCAGGGTCAGCCGCCGCATCAGGCGGTCATGGTCACCCTTGAAAATCTGCCAGGCGACGATGCCCACGGCAAGCACCTTGCCGGCGTCGTACACCCATTTGGCGAGTCCCCAACCGTCCAGGCTGAACGCATTGGCAATGGACGCGACCACGAGGCCCATCAGGCCCACGGGGGCGTACCAGATCCAGATGCTTCCCGGCGCCGAGAGCCCATTGATCCAGCCGAATCCAAAGCCGTTCACCCGGCTCATCGCGAAAAGGAGCGCCAGGGACAATCCTGCGGTAAGCCCCCAGTAAAGGAACTTCCGGGGCCAGCTGGCGCCCTTGCCTGCCCAGAGGAGGCCAATGAATGGCAGGAAAACGATCGTGATCGGTTTGACCGAGATGGAAAGGGTGACCAGGACAATGCCAAAGACCACCCTTCGCGTGGCGCAGTAGTAAAGGCCGGCGAGGGCCAGGCCAATCATCAGTGCGTCGTTGTGGACGCTGGCGATGAAGTTGGTAAGGAACAGCGGATTCGCAGCGGTGAGCCAGAGGGCCCGGTGCGGGTTGACGCCGTGAAGGTCGGCCAGCTTGGGGACATAGATGATGCACAGCACTATGCCGATCAGCGCAGCCAGCCTGAAGAGCATGATGCTGGCTTCGGGGTGCACGTTGGTGGACCAGACAACGAACTGCTCGATCCAGAGGAACAACTGCCCATACGGCACGGGGGCTTCGGTCCACATCTTGTCCGCACCCAGCTGGAAATAGTTGGACAGGGCCGAGATGCCGTTCTCGTACGGGTTGAAGCCTTCCACCATCAGCCGGCCCTGGCCGATGTACGCGTACACGTCCCGGCTGAACAGCGGGACGGTGAACATCATGGGCAGGCCCCAGGCCACAACGGCCTGCAGTGTTGCCCGGCGGGCCTGGAGTCCCCACACCCTGACGCGCTGTCCTAAGCGGAGCCAGGCGCGGACCAAAAGCATGCCGCCGATAGCCAGGAGCACTATCGAGAGGGCAACGCCAACGGCCTCGGTGCGCATCCAGATAAACAGCGGCATCCGGCGCAGCTCTGAGACCGGCGCGAGCCACCCGACCCCCAGTGAGCCGATCATCATAAAGACAGAACCGATAAAACCGGCAATGAGTGGCGACAGGGCGTTGTCCACCTCGTCCGCAGCGGTCCCCGGGATCGTGGTGGCGTCCATCTCCTCTGTCGCAGGCACGGGCGCCGTCATCTCAGGATCGTCCAATCTCTTGCGTTGCTCGCTTCCGCCCGGCGGGCCACGCAGACCGGCCAAGGCTCAGTTCAGCGGTGGACTGGCCACCGCCGTGTACCCGAAATCCTAGCATCGGACGGCTCTCACGGGGCGAAACGGTAGGCTGGTCCGGTGCCTATATCTAACGAACGCATCGTCTGGATCGACTGCGAAATGACCGGCCTGGACATCAAGAACGACGCCTTGATCGAGGTGGCGGCCCTGGTGACTGACTCCGAACTCAACGTTCTGGGTGAAGGAGTGGACGTGGTGATCAAGCCCGACGAGGCCGCGCTGGCCCAGATGAACGACTTCGTCCGGGACATGCACACCCGTTCGGGCCTCCTGAAGGAACTGCCGTACGGAAAGACCATGGCCGAGGCCGAGGCAGCCGTGCTGGAGTACATCGAAAAGTGGGTACCGGATCCCCGGAAGGCGCCCCTGGGCGGCAATTCGGTGGGAACGGACCGGGTCTTCCTCTCCCGTGACATGCCCGCGGTGGTGGAGCACCTGCACTACCGCGTGATCGATGTGAGCACCATCAAGGAACTCTCGCGCCGCTGGTTCGCCAGGGCCTATTTCCAGTCGCCCGCCAAAAAGGGTGGCCACCGCGCCCTCGGGGACATCAAGGATTCCATCGACGAACTGCGGTATTACCGGGAGGCGGTTTTTGTGCCTGCACCGGGTCCCGACAGCGTAACCGCCCAGCAGATTTCCAAGCGTATTGCCGCTGGCAGCGAGGTGGCCGCTCCTGGTCAAACCGCGGCTGCTGCTGCTGGTACAGCCGGCGAAGCCGCGTCTGAAGCCGCCTCCGGGAACGTTGCAGGACTCTCCGACAAGTAATCTGCGGCACGTTTCCGGGATTTTTTGGCAAAAACCACAAAAGTGGCAAAACCTGCCCCGGCGAGCAGGTAAGCTATTTGAGTTGCCTTTCCAGAGAGCCGGTTAGCCGGAAGATCTGAACGGCACATGGTGGGCTTAGCTCAGTTGGCAGAGCGCCTGGTTGTGGTCCAGGAGGTCGCGGGTTCAACCCCCGTAGCTCACCCTTACGGAGCGGCAGCAGTAGCCGTTCGCTTGGAGGCCGTACCGGATATCCGGTGCGGCCTTCTTTTTGCACAAATGCCGGCGTCACGCCGCGAACCTGGAGGACCGCCTGACATGACAGTTCTGCCAATCACCATTTGGGGGGAACCGGTGCTGCACCGCCGGGCCGCCGAAGTGGAAGAGTTCGACGACGATCTCCGGACCCTGATTGCCGACATGTTTGAAACCAACGATGCCGCAAACGGCGTCGGCCTCGCAGCACCGCAGGTCGGAGTGGGCAAGAGGATTTTCGTGTACAAATTCGCGAACGATGACGGCGCTCCCCCCGCCGGTGCCCTGGTCAACCCTGTCCTCACCCTGTCAAAAATCTCGGGCGCCCTCCCCGATCCCGACGAAGAGGAGGAGGGCTGCCTGTCATTTCCGGGCGGCCAGTACCCCCTTAAGCGCGCAGAATGGGCCCGCGTGCAGGGCTTTGACGAACACGGGAAACCTGTCGAATTTGAAGCGACGGGCTGGTTCGCGCGCGTGATCCAGCACGAATACGACCATCTGGACGGCAAGCTCTACGTCGACCGGCTTCTGGCCAGGTATCAGCGGAAGGCCCTCAAACAGGCCAAGAAAAGCGGCTGGGGAGTTCCGGGGCTCACCTGGATGCCTGGCGTGGATCCGGACCCGTTCGGCCACTAGGACTGAGCAGTCCCATAAGCACTGAGCCCTGGCACTGTGCAGGCACTGCTTCGCCTAGTGTGACGGGCGGATGGTGGGCTGGCCGGGACAAGAGCCCAGGACCTGTTTCATCGCCTCTTTCTCCGCCTGCGTCACCCAAAGACCGTAGGCGGCCTTAACCGAAATCTGCCGGGCAACATAGTGGCAGCGGAAAGCCTTGTTCTTCGGCAGCCACGTGGCCGCGTCCCCCGCTCCTTTTTGCTGGTTGGCGGGCCCGTCTGCGGCGATGAGGTTCAGGGGATCGTTGGCGAGGCTCTGACGCTGCTGCATTGTCAGTTGCTGCGCGCCCTTCTGCCAGGCGTCGGCGAGTGCAACCACATGGTCGATCTGGACTTCCTTGCTGGACTCCGGTCCTCGCCGGAAGTGGGCCATTTCCCCCGTGTAGGGCTCATGGAAGGAGCCCGCGGCCACCCTGCAGGCTGATTCTTCGGTAAAGTCCACGGACGCCAGGTCCCGGCGCAGGATGTCGTTGCGGGTATCACAGCCGTTCCGGTCCACATCCAGCCAGGCCTGCCCGAACGCTTCCCGTTCGTAGTTGTTCTTCGCCGCCCGCCCTTTGACGGGCAACGCTTCCAACGCGGCAACCGCCGGGCCGGACGGTACCGGGTGGACCGGAGCCACGGGCTTCATCCATGTTGGGTCGAAAACGGGGGCCTCGCTGGGACCTCCAATGGCCGGTTCGGTGGCTGCGAACTGCCCCGCGGTGAAAAACCAGACGCCCGCAGCGACTGCCGAAACGGCCAGGACCAACAGCAGCGCCCACGCCTGCCGGGAGCGGCGGCGGGCACGGCGATAGGCAGACCAGCTGACTGTCATGGGCGGGGCGCCCCTCCGGAGATGCAGTGCACCAGAAGAGCCTAGGGCACCCCACTGACACCGGGCGTGTTATGCACAGTGTGGAGGGAAGGTGCCCGGTGCTGGAGCCAGGTTAATGTTCCCGGAGCTATTGTTCCCGGATCACCCGCCGGAGATCTTCCTCGGCCAGCTGCAGGAGACTTTCCAGCTGGCGCACCCGGTCCTCACCGATATCCCCCGAACTGTAGGCTGCGCGGGCCTGTTCAAGGAGGCGGACGGCTTCCTTGTGGTTTGCCTTTGCCACGTCCAGGGCATGCTCAAGCGTGGTCTCGTGCTGAAGGGTTGCGTCGTTGTCCATGCCACCAGTCTGGTCCCGTTTCCCGGCTGATTCCAGTGAACCAGCCGGGAAAATGTCGGGAACTGCCGGCGTTCGCCAGGCTAGACGGCGATAGCGGCCAGGGCTGCTGCGCTTTCCTTGGCGGGGAAGGCGGGCGGGTTGACCCCTGCCATCTCTTCCATGACGCGGACTACCTGGCAGCTGTAGCCGAACTCGTTGTCGTACCAGACGTAGAGGACCAAGTTTTTGTCGTTGGAGATCGTGGCCAGGCCATCAACGATGCCGGCGCGGCGGGAACCAACGAAGTCGGTGGAGACCACCTCGGGGGAATCGATGTAGTCGATCTGCTTGCGCAGCTCCGAGTGCAGCGACATCTCCCGAAGGTAGTCGTTGATTTCGTCCTTGGTGGTGCCCTTTTCCAGGCTGAGGTTCAGGATCGCCAGGGAGACGTCCGGCGTGGGAACCCGGATGGAGCTGCCCGTGAGCTTGCCCAGGAGTTCGGGCAGGGCCTTGGCCACTGCTTTGGCGGCACCGGTCTCCGTGATGACCATGTTCAGGGCGGCGGAACGGCCGCGGCGGTCACCCTTGTGGAAGTTATCGATCAGGTTCTGGTCATTTGTGAAGGAGTGGACGGTCTCCACATGGCCGTGGATGACGCCGAACTTGTCGTTGATGGCCTTCAGGACCGGGGTGATGGCGTTGGTGGTGCAGGAGGCTGCGGAGACGATCGTGTCCGAGTCCTGGATGGTGCCGTGGTTGATGCCGTGAACGATGTTCTTCAGATCGCCCTTGCCCGGAGCCGTGAGGAGGACGCGGGCCACTCCCTTGCTCTGCAGGTGCTGGGACAGGCCCTCGGCGTCACGCCAGCGTCCCGTGTTGTCCACCACCAGGGCGTCCTTGATGCCGTAGGCCGTGTAATCGATCGTGGCAGGGTTGTCCGAGTAAATGACCTGTACCTGGACACCGTTGGCGGTAATGGTGTTGGCGTCCTCATCCACGCGGATGGTTCCTTCAAAGGAACCATGCACAGAGTCGCGGCGCAGCAGGCTGGCGCGCTTGGACAGGTCCTTGTCTGAACCGCGGCGGACCACGATGGCGCGCAGGCGCAGGCCGTGCCCGCCGCCTGCCTTTTCGATCAGGAGGCGTGCCAGCAGGCGGCCGATGCGGCCGAAACCGTACAGGACGACGTCGGTGCTGGTGCGGTCGTCGCCGCCGCGCTTGCCAACAATCTCCGCCAGCTCGGCGCGGAGGAATTCCTCCAGGGTGGCGCCATTGGCCTCTGCCTTGAACTTCTGGTTGAGGCGGGCGATGTCAATGGCAGCAGCGCCGAGCTCAAGCCCGGCGAGGGTGTTGAGCAGCGGCGCGGTTTCCTCCAGCAGCAGCTCATCCTTGCTCATGCGGCGGGCGAAGCGGTGCGCCTTAAGGATGTTCATGGTGGACTTGTTGATCAGGCTGCGGCCGTGGATGCTGGTCACCACGTTATTCTCTCGGTACAGCCGGCCGATCACCGGAATCATGGCCTCAGCGAGGGCCTCCCGGCCCATCCATGTATCAAGACAAGAATCTGACGTCTGGCTCACAGAACTACCTTCCTCGGTTCAGCCGCATACGTCCTCGTAGGCGGTTGTCGCCACCTGATGATGTCCAGGGGCACCGGCACCGGCGGGATTCGGTCCACCCCTGGTGCCTGGGTCGTGTGCAAAGAAAAACCGCCGGCTGCGAACGCAACTCCGGCGGAGAACTTCTACGTCCGTGTTCCATTCTAGATTGGCGCGGGCTGCTCTGAAGGGCTTGTGTCGCGTGAAATCTCTCACATGGGCCTCATCCAGGCATGGCCGGAGGTGGCCAGCGGCCCGTAAAAAGCGGGCCGTACAAGCAGCCCTAAGTGGGTGGGTGGATGGGCTGACCGATACGCCGGGTTCTGTGCTCCCGTGCCGTTACCAGCGCGGGAGTAGCGGCCATCCATCTACGAACGCCGTTGCCGGCGCCCTCCAGCGGCCTACCCGGGCACTCGGGCGAGCAGCCCTCGAACGTGCCCTGTATGGCCTTGCTCCGGGTGGGGTTTACCTAGCCTTCCCGGTCACCCGGGAAGCTGGTGGTCTCTTACACCACCGTTTCACCCTTACCTGCCCTTCCCCGCCCAAAGACGGGGAAGGGCAGGCGGTCTGTTCTCTGTGGCACTGGCCTGCGGGTTACCCCGAGTGGGCGTTACCCACCACCCTGCTCTGCGGAGCCCGGACGTTCCTCGAGCCACTTGCGTGACGCGCGGCCGCCTGGTCAACCCATCCGACATCCATTCTACGTTGCAACACCGAACCCACCGGACGCAGGGCCGGGCCGGAGACCGTGCCGTTCCTCCCCCGGGCCGCCGGTAAGATCGAACGGTGCTGATTCTGCTTCCCCCCTCTGAAGGCAAGACCCCTGCAGCAGCCGGATCCGCCGTCGACTGGCCTTCGCTGAGCTTTCCCGTGTTGAACACGTACCGGGCGAAAGTCTTGGAAGCACTGGGAACGGTCAGCGCGCACGAGGACGCGCTCACGCTGCTGGGCGTGGGTGCTTCGCTGAGGGACGACGTCGACCGTAACACCCGGCTGCACGCCGAACCGGCGGCTCCTGCGCACCAGATCTATTCCGGGGTCCTTTATGACGCCCTGGGTTACCGGAGCCTGACGCCGGTGCAGCGCCGCAAGGCGGATGAATCGGTCCTGGTGGTTTCCGCCCTCTGGGGAGCCATCCGTTTTGCTGACCGGGTGCCCGCTTACCGGCTGTCGATGGGAACGTCACTGCCCGACG